>JACESF010000040.1 GCA_013911975.1 Hyphomicrobiales bacterium
CAGGAAGCCCGACAAGGGCAGGTCGATGAGCCCCTTGCGCAGGTAGGAGAGCGCGCCGGAGAAGGACGAGGCCGCCATGTGGGCAGACACGCTCGCCACCGCCACCGCCGCCGGGACGCCGGTGAAGATGAGCAGCGGGGTCATGAGGAAGCCGCCGCCCACGCCGAACATGCCGGAGATGAAGCCCACGGCGAGGCCCATGGCGAAGATGGTGAAGATCGCGACCGGGATCTCGGCGATGGGCAGGTAGATGGTCACGCGGCTGGCCGTTCGCGGATGAAAGCGTCTCGCCCCGGTGGGGAGCACAGGCGCCCCGCCAAGGCAAGCCAATTCCGCCGCCGGACCATCAGCGCACGAAGCGCCAGAGGTCTCCGTCCGCCACCTCGGCCAGCTCGCCCCGGCGCGTGAGGTGGCGCAGATGGGCCAGCGCCTCGCTGAGGCCGAAGCCGATCTGCTCGGGCGGCAGGCTGCGGAACAGGACCTGCGTGGTCTCCATCACCGTGCGCGGCACGGTGCAGAAATCCGTGAGCCGCCCGAGCCGCTCCTCGTGATGGTCGCGCAGCGCCGTGATGCGCGCGCCCGGCCCGGTGAAAGGCTCGCCGTGGGAGGGCAGGACCAGCGTGTCCTCCGGCAGGTCCGCGAACTTGCCGAGGCAGGAGAGATAGGCGCCCAGCGGATCGTCCTCCGCATCGGCGGGATGGACGCCGATATGGGGCGTGATGCGCGGCAGGATCTGGTCCGCCGCGATCAGGATGCCGCGCTCGGCGCTGTAGAGGCACACCATTTCCGGCGCGTGCCCCTCGCCCATGATGACCCGCCAGGACGTGTCGGCCAGGGTGAAGGTGTCGCCCTCGCGGATGGCGGCGTAGCCGTAGGGCAGCGGCCCCACCCATTTGCGGTAGAGCAGCCCGCGCCCGTGCAGGAAGGCGAGGAAGCTCTCCGGCGCACCGGAACGGGCATATTGCTCCAGATAGGCGCCGAGCGCCCGCTCGGGCGGGTCGGCGAGGATCAGGCGGGCCTGGAGCCACTCCACGCGGCTCATGTGGATGGGCACGCCGACGCGCGCCGCGAACCAGCCCGCGAGGCCCACATGGTCGGGATGGAAATGGGTGACGAGCAGACGCGTCACCGGCCGCCCCTCCAGCAGTGGGTCGGCCAGGACCGCCTCGAACAGCGCGCGGGTCTCGGCATCGTCCACGCCGCAATCAATGAGGGTCCAGCCCTCCCCATCCCGCAGCAGCCAGCAATTCACTTCCGAGGGCGGGAACGGCAGCGCGATCCTGATCCGAAGCAGGCCCGGCACCACCTGCGTGAGCCGGGGCGCGTTCTCCACGCTGTCCGCCATCATCTAAGCCTTCCTTACGATCTGTCCCGCTATAATCCGGGACGGACCGTTGCGCCACCGTCCGGGCGCCGGATTGCTGAAAGGACATTCAAGGCAGGCGACCAAGGCAGACGACATGACCTTACGGAATATCACTCGAAAAGGTCAGCATGGGTCCCGGCCCGCACGAAATTCACCTGAGCGACATCACATTGATAAATCAGGAGAAAGTCGCCCCCGACATGGCATTCGCGATGGTCGGCCCACTCCCCTTTCAGAGGATGATCCAGCCATTCCGCTCCCAGGGGTGCGTCGTTTGCAATCAACAACAACATGACCTCTTTCAGACGCGCCATGTCGTAACGTCCGGAACGGGAAAGACGCTCCCAATCCTTCTCGAACTGCCTGGTGAAATCGGACGACCTCGGAAGTTTCGCCCGCTTCTTCTCAGCGGGCTTTTTTGTCGAGGGCATCGATCAGATCCCGCCCCTCGGCAAACCGCGCCTGTCGCGCGGCCATCATGGCGCGAGACTCCGCCATGGCCGCCTGCGTTTCAGCGTTCGGAACCTTCAATTCCAGCGGCAGCGCCTTGTCGCGTGCGACGCGCGTCAAGGTAATCCGAATCGCATCCGAAACGGTCAAGCCGAAATAGCTCAAGACAGCCTCGGCTTCGTCCTTCACGTCCTCGTCGATCCGGGCGCGGACAAAAGCAGTCGATACCATGATGCGCCTCCATTCTTGAGCCTTATGTAGCTCAAATGAGCAACATCGACAAGAGCGGGAGTTCACCCTCCGTGTGCCAAAGGCAGGGTTCGCAGAGCTTTCCAGACTCTCCGGCGAACTGGAATTCGCCGGAACTCCCTAAACCTCGGCGAAGATGGAGCCGCCCGCGTCCGCCGTGCCCACCGCCGCGCGGAACGGCGCGAACAATTCGCGCCCCACGCCGTGGTGATTGGCGGAAAGGTCGGCCTCGGCGGGCGTGCGGCGGGCCCATTCGTGGGCGTCCACCAGCACCTCCAGGTCGCCGGTGACCGCGTCCACGCGGATCATGTCGCCGTCGCGCACCTTGGCGATGGCCCCGCCCCGCGCCGCCTCGGGCGTCACATGGATGGCGGACAGCACCTTGCCCGAGGCGCCCGACAGGCGCCCGTCCGTCACCAGCGCCACCTTCTGCCCCCGGTCCTGGAGCACGCCGAGGGGCGGCATGAGCTTGTGCAGCTCCGGCATGCCGTTGGCGGCCGGACCCTGGAAGCGCACCACGCAGATGAAGTCGCCGTCCAGCTCCTTCGCCTTGAAGGCGGCCTGCACCTCCTCCTGGGAATTGAACACCCGGGCGGGGGCGACGATGACGTGGCGCTCGGGGGCGACGGCGGAACTCTTCACCACCGCCCGGCCGAGATTGCCGCCCATCACCTTGAGGCCGCCGGTGGGCTGGAACGGCTCCGCCGCGCCGCGCAGGATGGCGGTGTCGCCGCTCTGCGCCGCCCCCTCGCGCCAGACGAGGCGGTCGTCCGCCTCCACGCCCGGTTCCCGGAGATAGCCGTCGAGGCCGGTGCCCCACACGGTCTGCACGTCATTGTGCAGGAGCCCGGCGCCCAGCAGTTCGCGGATCACGAAGGCCATGCCGCCGGCGGCGTGGAAATGGTTCACGTCCGCCTTGCCGTTGGGATAGACGCGGGCGAGCAGCGGCACCTTCTCCGCGAGGTCCGAGAAATCGTCCCAGGTGAGGCGGATGCCCGCCGCCGCCGCCATGGCGACGAGGTGCAGCGTGTGGTTCGTGGAGCCGCCGGTGGCGTGCAGGCCCACCACGGCATTCACGAACGCCTTCTCGTCCAGCAGCCGGCCCACGGGCGTGTAATGGTTGCCCAGCGCGGTGATGGCCAGCGCCCGGCGCGCCGCCTCGCGGGTCAGCGCGTCGCGCAGCGGCGTGTTGGGATTGACGAAGGAGGCGCCGGGCAGGTGAAGGCCCATGATCTCCATCATCATCTGGTTGGTGTTGGCGGTGCCGTAGAAGGTGCAGGTGCCCGGCCCGTGATAGGAGAGCGATTCCGCCTCCAGCAGGGCCGCCCGGTCCACCTTGCCCTCCGCATAGAGCTGGCGGATGCGGGATTTCTCGTCGTTGGGCAGGCCCGAGGTCATGGGACCGGCGGGAATGAACACCGCCGGAAGATGCCCGAAGGACAGCGCGCCGATGACGAGGCCGGGGACGATCTTGTCGCAGATGCCGAGGAAGACGGCCGCGTCGAAGGTCTGGTGGGAGAGCGCGACCGCGGTGGAGAGGGCGATGACCTCGCGGGAGAACAGGCTCAGCTCCATGCCCGCCTCGCCCTGGGTGACGCCGTCGCACATGGCGGGCACGCCGCCCGCCACCTGCGCCGTTCCCCCCGCCTCGCGCGCGGCGGCGCGGATCAGGTCCGGGAAGCGCTCATAGGGCTGGTGGGCCGAGAGCATGTCGTTATAGGCGGTGACGATGGCGAGGTTCGGCGTCGCCTCGTCGCGCAGCCGCTCCTTGTCCACCGGGCCGCAGGCGGCGAAGCCGTGGGCCTGGTTGGCGCAGCCCAGCCGCTGGCGCGGCGGCGCGCTCTGGCGGGCGGCCTCGATGCGCTCGAGATAGCGGCCCCGGCCGACGGCGCTGCGGCGCACGATGCGCTCGGTGACCTCGCCGATGCGGGCATTCAAGCTTCCGACACTGCTCATCAAAGCCTCCGCTCTGGCCGAATTGCCCCTCACGGCGCATGTGGTGATGGACGCGCGACCGCAAAAGGGCGTGTCAGGCCCAGGAATAATGACACTTCGTGACGCGAATTGCGGCTTGAGCTATGCTCATTACCGCAAGACAGGTCTGCCGCACGCGATGGGGGACGCCGCGGAGCACCAAACAAGGTTGCGCAATCATCATGTCGTCGCTTCCGGATGCTTTGTCACGGGGCCAGATCCTGCGGTCCATGAACATCCTGGACACGCTGCCCGAGGAGATGTTCGACCGTATTACACGCATCGCCTGCGCCGCCCTTGATGTTCCCATCGCCATCGTCAGCCTGCAAGACGACGACCGATACTGGTTCAAGTCCGTGCAGGGCTTCAACCATTGCGAAACGTCGGTCGAGCAGTCCTTGTGCCAATATTCCATGGCGGCCATCGGCGCGTTTGAAATCCCCGACACGGCGCTGGACCCGCGCCTGAAGGGCAATCCCTTCGTGGACGGCCCCGAGCGCATCCGCTTCTATGCCGGGGTGCCGCTCAATTCCGTGGAGGGCGTGCGGATCGGCACGCTCTGCGTGCTCGGCCGGGAGCCCCGCCATCTCACCGAGGCCCATCGCCAGATCCTGCGCGACCTCGCCGCCATGGCCGCCCATGAGATGGAGCTGCGCCGCATCGCCTCCACCGATGCGCTCACGGGCGCCTGGAACCGGCGCATGCTGGAGATCGTCGCCACCAACGAGTTCCATCGCGCCGAGCGGGTGAAGCATCCCTTCTCCATCGCCGTGCTCGACATCGACCATTTCAAGCGCGTCAACGACCGGTTCGGCCACGAGGCCGGGAACGACGCGCTCTACGGCTTCGCCGCCACCTTCCGCGAGGTGATGCGGGCGGAGGACTGGCTGTTCCGCATCGGCGGGGAGGAATTCGCCGCCATCCTCATCGGCGCCGACGGCGACCGCGCCACCGAGGCCATGGACCGGTTCCGCCGGGAAGTGGCCAACCGGGACTTCGCGGTGAGCGAAGGCCGCTTCCGCATGACCGCGTCCGGCGCGGTGATCGAGGCGGCGGACGCGAAGGGCACCCCCCTCGCCTCCCTCCCGCGCCTGCTGGAACTGGCGGACAAGGGCCTCTACCAGGCCAAGCGCATGGGGCGGAATCGCATCGTGAAGGTGGCCTGAACCGGACGGCCCGCCCCCGAAGCGCCGCAAAGGACCTTTTGGCGCAGGCCGCGCGGGCCGGGCGGACGACGCTGAACCGGCCATTTTCTCACATAATTTCAATAAGTTGATCGAGACCGGGCAGACTTGCGCCGGGCTGTCCGCGCCCCCGTACCTTTGACTTGTATCAAGGAGCGAAAGCAGCCCCACACGCATGGTGCATCCAGAAGCTTCGGGGACCTCCGTCTCCGGAGCAGGGAACCGACGATGCCGACCGCACCAGCCCCCACCTCCTTGCCCCGCAAGACGATGACCAACGGAGAGATGCTTCTCCTCGTGGTGTTCGCCCTGCTGGCGCTCCTCTCCATCGCCGTGATGGCGAAGGCGCATACCGGCGCCTATGCCTTCCACGCCTTCCTGTTCGCCGCCGCTTCCGTCGCGTCGGTCTTCGCCATCGGCAACAGGTATATGGACCGGCCGGCGGCGCTGCCGCCCCAGACCATCGACGGGCTTCCCAACTACAACATGGCCCCGGTGAAGGTGGGCACGCTGCTCGCCGTGTTCTGGGGCATCGCGGGCTTCCTGGTGGGGGTGATCATCGCCCTTCAGCTCGCCTTCCCGGTGCTGAATTTCGACCTGCCCTGGACCGCGTTCGGCCGCCTGCGGCCGCTGCACACCTCGGCGGTGATCTTCGCCTTCGGCGGCAACGTGCTGATCGCCACCTCCTTCTACGTGGTCCAGCGCACCTGCCGCGCCCGCCTCGCCGGCGACCTCGCGCCCTGGTTCGTGATCCTGGGCTACAATTTCTTCATCGTCATCGCGGGCACCGGCTACCTGCTGGGCATCACCCAGGGCAAGGAATATGCCGAGCCGGAATGGTATTCCGACCTGTTCCTGACCGTGGTGTGGGTGACGTACTTCCTGGTCTTCCTGGTGACGATCCTGAAGCGCAAGGAACCCCACATCTATGTGGCGAACTGGTTCTACCTCGCCTTCATCGTGACCATCGCGGTGCTCCACCTGGGCAACAACGCCTCGGTGCCCGTGTCGCTGTTCTCGCCCCATTCCTACATCGTCTGGTCGGGCGTGCAGGATGCCATGGTGCAGTGGTGGTACGGCCACAACGCGGTGGGCTTCTTCCTCACCGCCGGCTTCCTGGCGCTGATGTACTACTTCATCCCCAAGCGCGCGGAGCGGCCGGTCTATTCCTACCGCCTGTCCATCGTGCACTTCTGGGCGCTGATCTTCCTCTACATCTGGGCCGGCCCGCACCACCTGCACTACACCGCCCTGCCCGACTGGGCGCAGACCCTGGGCATGACCTTCTCCATCATGCTGTGGATGCCCTCCTGGGGCGGCATGATCAACGGCCTCATGACCCTGTCGGGCGCCTGGGACAAGCTGCGCACCGACCCGGTCATCCGCATGATGGTGGTGTCGGTCGCCTTCTACGGCATGGCCACCTTCGAGGGCCCGCTCATGTCGGTGAAGGCGGTGAACTCGCTCAGCCACTATACGGAATGGGGCATCGGCCACGTGCATTCCGGCGCGCTCGGCTGGGTCGCCTACATCTCGTTCGGCGCCATCTACTGCCTGGTTCCCTGGCTGTGGCACAAGAAGGAGATGTATTCCATGAAGGCCATCAACTGGCACTTCTGGATCTCCACGCTCGGGATCGTGCTCTACATCTCCTCCATGTGGGTTGCGGGCATCCTCCAGGGCCTCATGTGGCGCGCCTATACCGCGCTCGGCTTCCTCGAATACTCGTTCATCGAGACGGTGGAAGCCATGCACCCGCTCTATGTGATCCGGGCGCTCGGTGGAATCCTGTTCCTCATCGGCGCGCTGATCATGGCCTGGAACGTCGTGATGACCATCCGCAAGGCTGAGCCCGTGGCCGCCGCCGAGACCCCGGCCGGCCTCACCCTCGCCCCCGCGGAATGACGGAGAAACCCATGTCCACCAAATCCGCCTCGCTCTGGGCCAAGCACGCGATCTTCGAGAGGCACTCGTCGATCCTGCTGCTGGGTGTGCTGCTGGTGATCTCCATCGGCGGCCTGGTCGAGATCGTTCCCCTCTTCTACCTGAAGAGCACCATCGAGAAGGTAGAGGGCATCCGCCCCTACTCGCCGCTGGAGCTCGCGGGCCGCAAGATCTACCAGCGCGAAGGCTGCTATAATTGCCATAGCCAGATGATCCGGCCCCTGCGCGACGAAGTGGAACGCTACGGCCATTATTCGCTCGCCGCCGAGAGCATGTACGACCACCCCTTCCAGTGGGGCTCCAAGCGCACCGGCCCGGACCTCGCCCGCGTGGGCGGCAAGTATTCGGACCTCTGGCAGGCCGAACACCTCGCCAATCCGCGCGCCGTGGTCCCCGCCTCCATCATGCCCGGCTATCCCTGGCTGGCGCAGAACCGGCTCGATGCCAAGCACATCGCGCAGGACATGAAGGTGCTGCGCCTGGAGGGCGTGCCCTATACCGACGAGATGATCGCCAGCGCGCAGGACGACCTTGCCGCCCAGATCAATCCCGACGGCGACACGGATGCGCTGCTGAAGCGCTATCCCAAGGCCCAGGTGCGGGACTTCGACGGCAATCCCGGGATGGTGAGCGAAGCCGACGCGCTCATCGCCTATCTGCAGATGCTCGGCACCCTCGTGGACTTCAAGCTCTACGACAACAAAGCCAATGTGAGGTGAGCCATGAGCGACCTCTATATGACGCTGGCGTCCATCGCGCAGACCTGGGGCCTGCTGCTGTTCTTCTTCGGCTTCGTGGGCGTCATCGCCTACGCCTACTGGCCGTCCAAGAAGAAGAAGAAGGACTTCGACGAAGCCGCCCAGATTCCGCTGAAAGAGGATTGATCCCGTGAGCACCGCGCACGAAAGCCACGACACGCACGTGGATGCAAAGAGCGGGAAGTCCACCACCGGCCACGAGTGGGACGGCATCCGCGAACTCAACAATCCGCTGCCGCGCTGGTGGCTGTGGAGCTTCTATGCCTGCATCGTCTGGGCGATCGGCTACTGGATCCTCTATCCCGCCTGGCCGCTGATCTCCGGATCGACTCCCGGCCTTCTGGGCTGGAATTCCCGCGCTGCCGTGCAGGTGCAGTTGACCGACCTCGCGGAGCTGCGCGCGGCCTCCTCCGCGCGGGCCAGAGCCAGCAGGTCGGGCGAGCGCTCGATCTCCTCCAGCGACGCCGAGTTCAGCCGCGCGGAAGGCCGGGTGGCCTTCGCCGACAATTGCGCGCCGTGCCACGGCGCCGGCGGCGGCGGGGCCAAGGGCTATCCCAACCTCAATGACGACGACTGGCTGTGGGGCGGCACGCTGGCCCAGATCCAGGCCACCATCACCCACGGCATCCGCGCCGGCGACGACGAGGGCCACCAGGGCAACATGACGCCGTTCGCGGGCGTGCTCACCCGCGCCCAGATCTCGGACGCGGCGGACTATGTGCGCTCGCTCGCCGGGCTGGTCCCCGCCACCGACCCGGGCGCGCAGCGCGGCTCGGTGGTGTTCAAGGCCAATTGCGCCGTCTGCCACGGCGAGAACGGCAAGGGGAACCAGGAGCTGGGGTCCAAGAACCTCACCGACGACATCTGGCTCTATGGCGGCGACAAGGCGACCATCATGCAGACCATCGCGCTCGGCCGCGGCGGCGTGATGCCTACCTGGGGCACCCGCCTCTCGCCGTCCACCATCAAGGCGCTCACCGTCTACGTCCATACCCTGGGCGGCGGGCAATAGGAGGCCGCAGGCCGGTTCCCATCATGAGCGTCCCCGTTCGCAAGCCTGACGTCGCCGCCCCCTCCCTCGCGGAGGGGGCGGAAGAGCCGCTCTACGTCGCACGGCGGCAGATCTATCCCCAGAGCGTCCACGGCACCTTCCGGCGCATCAAGTGGATCGTCCTCGCCATCACGCTGGGCATCTACTACCTGCTGCCCTTCGTGCGCTGGGACCGCGGCCCGGACGCCCCCAGCCAGGCGGTGCTCATCGACTTCCCCGCGCGGCGCTTCTACTTCTTCTTCCTGGAGATCTGGCCGCAGGAATTCTACTACGTCGCCGGCCTGCTGATCCTCGCCGCGATGATCCTGTTCCTGATGAACGCGGTCGCCGGCCGGGTCTGGTGCGGCTATCTGTGCCCGCAGACCGTGTGGACCGACCTCTTCCTCGCCATCGAGCGCCTCATCGAGGGCGACCGGCGCGAGCGCATGAAGTCCGATGCCGGGCCCATGACGCTGGAGAAATTCACCCACAAGACCCTGAAGCATGCCGTGTGGCTGCTCATCGCGTGGTGGACCGGCGGCGCCTGGGTGCTCTATTTCGCCGATGCGCCGACGCTCGTGGTGGAACTGGCCACCCTCCAGGCGTCCACCATCGCCTACGGCTCCATCTTCGTGCTCACCTGCACCACCTATCTGCTGGCCGGCCACCTGCGCGAGCAGGTGTGCACCTATATGTGCCCCTGGCCGCGCATCCAGGCGGCGCTGACGGACGAATACGCGCTCAACGTCGCCTATCGCTACGACCGGGGCGAGCCGCGCGGCTCGCTGAAGAAGGCGGTCCAGTTGCGCGAGGCTGGCAAGCCGGCGGGCGACTGCATCGATTGCGACCAGTGCGTGGCCGTCTGCCCCACCGGCGTGGACATCCGCAAGGGCTCGCAGCTCGACTGCATCCAGTGCGGCCTGTGCATCGACGCCTGCAACACGGTGATGGACAAGATCAGCCGCCCGCGGAACCTCATCGCCTATGACAGCGAGGCCAATTTCAAGGCCCGCGCCGAGGGCAAGCCGCCGGTGCGCCACCTCGTGCGCCCGCGCACCCTGCTCTATGTGGCGCTGATCGCCGTGACCGGCATCACCATGCTGGCGAGCCTCGCCATGCGCGATACGGAGGGGCTTTCCGCCATCCATGACCGCAACCCGCTGTTCGTGCGGATGGCGGACGGGGCGGTGCGCAACGCCTATACGCTGCGCATCGCCAACAAGGAGCGCGCCGACCGCACCTTCCTGCTCTCGGTGTCGGGCGTGCCCGGCGCCGCGCTGGACGTGGTGGGCGCGGGCGGCGCCACCGAGGTCGTGGTGGGGCCGGACCAGACCCGCGAACTGCGGGTGTTCGTCACCACCCACGCGCCGCTGGAATCCAGCGTCTCGCTGCCGGTCACCTTCGTCATCCGCGACAAGGCCACCGGCACCGAGGCCAAGGCGTCCGACCACTTCATCGGCCCCTGAACGAAGAAGGCAGAGACCATGCCCGGAACCCTCAAGAGCGGACAGCCCCGCGAGATCACCGGCCGCTTAGTGCTGGTGTGCCTGCTGTCCTTCTTCGCCACCATCATCGCGGTGAACGTGGTGATGGCGCGGTTCGCGGTGACGACGTTCGGCGGCGTGGAAACGGCCAGCTCCTACAAGGCCGGCCTCGCCTTCAAGGGCGAGGAGCAGGCGGCGGAGCGGCAGGCGGAGCGCCACTGGAAGGTGGTGGCCGAGTTCCAGGACCTGGGCGGCGAGGGCCGCGTCCTCGCCGTCGTGGTCCGCGACGGCGCGGGCAACCCGCTCACCGGCCTTTCGGCCACGGCGCGCCTCGCCCATCCCACCGACGCGCGGCGCGACGTCGCCACCGAGCTGCGGGATTTGGGCACCGGGCGATACGGCGTCTCCCTCGATGCCCCGGCCGGGCAATGGGATCTGGTGATTGATCTTTCGCAAGGCGACGAGCGCCTGTTCCGGTCAAAGAACAGGATGCAATTGCACTGACCCCGCCGGGCCCGGCGGGCCGGAGGGTACGGACCGTGGCAGCAGAGGCCGTCGACTATTCCGTGTTCGTGGACCACGACGCGGCGGGCCATGCCCAGATGAACCTCGTGGTCGAGGGCATCTCCGACGACGGATGCATCGAGGAGATCGAGCGCGGCCTCGGCGCGCTTCCGGGCGTGGTGCGGGCGCGGCTCAACTACACCAATCACCGCCTCTCGGTGGCCTGGAGCGAGGCCACCTCCGCCGATGCGGTGGTGGCGCGCCTGTCGGACCTCGGCTACCGCGCCCATCCCTTCGCGCCGCCCGCGGCGGACGAGGAGGCGGAGCGCTCCAAATGGCTGCTGCGCTGCCTGGGCGTCGCCGGCTTCGCCGCCATGAACGTCATGCTGCTCTCGGTCTCGGTCTGGGCCGGCAATGTCAGCGACATCACCCCCGAGACCCGTGACCTGTTCCACTGGATCTCCGCGCTCATCGCCCTGCCCGCCGCCGCCTATGCCGGCCAGCCCTTCTTCCGCTCCGCGCTGGCGGGCCTGAAGGCGGGCAAGCTCAACATGGACGTGCCCATCTCGCTGGGCGTGCTGCTGGCGCTCGGCATGTCGGTGGTGGAGACCGCGCTCCACCAGGAGCACGCCTATTTCGACAGCGCGCTCATGCTGCTCTTCTTCCTGCTGGCAGGGCGCTACCTGGACCATGCCGCGCGCCAGCGCACCCGCGCCGTCGCCGCCAACGTGGCCGCGCTCAGGGGTGAATTCGCCCACCGCCTCGATCCGGAGGGACGTCCCGTCCTGGTGCCGGTCCAGGCGCTCCAGGCGGGCGACCGCGTGCTCGTGCCCGCCGGCGAGCGCGTGGGCGCGGACGGCGTGGTGGTGGAGGGCCGCTCCAGCGTAGGCGAGGCCCTGGTGACGGGCGAGACCTTGCCCCGCCCCGTGGCGGCGGGCGACGCGGTCCATGCGGGCAGCCTCAACGGCGAGGGCGCGCTGACCCTGCGCGTGACGGCGGGCGGCGACCAGACCCTGGTGGACGAGGTGCAGCGGCTGCTGGACGGCGCCATGACCTCGCGCACCGCCTATGTGCGCCTCGCGGACCGGGTGGCGCGGGCCTATGCGCCGGTGGTGCATGTCACCGCGCTCGCCTCGGCCCTGTTCTGGCTCGCCATGGGCGCGAGCCTGCACGACGCAGTGATGATCGCCGTGGCGGTGCTCATCATCACCTGCCCCTGCGCGCTCGCGCTGGCGGTGCCCGCCGTGCAGGTGGTGGCCACCGGCGCCCTGTTCCGCGCCGGCATCCTGCTGCGCTCCGCCGATATGATCGAGCGCCTCGCCCAGGTGGACACGGTGGTGTTCGACAAGACCGGCACCCTTACCTTGCCCGACCCGGTGCTGCGCCTGCCCGAGGGGACGGACCCCGCCTTGCCCGCGCTCGCCGCGCGCCTCGCCGTGTCGAGCCACCACCCGCTGGCGGCGGTGCTGGCGCGGCAGGCGGACGGGGCGCCGTTCGCCGACGCGGTGGAGGAGCCGGGATCGGGCGTGCGCGCCCTCATCGACGGGCGCGAGGCGCGCCTCGGTAGCCTCGCCTTCTGCGGCCTGCCGGCCCCCGCCGGCCTGCCCGCCTCCGCCTCCCTCATCGCCTTCCGCCTGGGCGAGACCGGCTTCGTCGCCGGCATCGACCAGGCGCTGCGCGCCGACGCCGCCGAGGTGGCGCATGCGCTCAAGGGCATGGGCCTCTCCCTCGCCATCCTCTCCGGCGACCGGCCGGAAGCGGTGGCGCCGGTGGCGGCGGCGCTCGCCATCCCCGATGCGCGCCCCGCCCTCAAGCCCGCCGCCAAGATCGCCGCCATCGAAGCCCTGAAGGCGGACGGGCATCGCGTGCTCATGGTGGGCGACGGCCTCAACGACGCCCCGGCCCTGGCGGCGGCGGATGCCTCCCTCTCCCCCGTGGAGGGCGCGGCCCTCACCAAGGCGCAGGCGGACGCGGAATTCCTGGGCACGAAACTCGGCCCGGTGCGCGACGCGCTGGCCTGCGCGCGCAGCGCCCTGAAGCGCATCCGCGAGAATCTGTGGATCGCGCTGCTCTATAATCTCATTGCGGTGCCGCTGGCGGTCGGGGGATATGTGACGCCGCTGGTGGCCGCGCTCGCCATGTCGGGCTCGTCCATCCTGGTCACGGTGAATGCCATGCGCGCGGGCGTGCCCCGCGCCCGGGCCGCGCGGGAGGTGCGCCCATGAACGTGCTGGTCTATCTGGTGCCCATGGCGCTGGCGCTGGGGCTGGGCGGGCTGTTCGCCTTCCTGTGGTGCCTCAAGGCGGGCCAGTATGAGGACATGGACGGCGCCGCCCGGCGCATCCTGTCGGACGAGGACGTGCGCAAATGAGGCTCGGAGCGCCCAGCCGGTCGGGGATGACGGTCCGCGCGGGCCTGCTCTCCTGCATCTGCGACGGCATTGCCGGGCCTCCCGCCAACGACAATCTGGGGCCGCAGCCGGGCGCGCTCGGGCTCACGGCGGGCTTCGCCTTCGCGGTCCTCGGCCAGACGGTGGCCTCCGCCGCCTTGCCGCTCGCCGGGGCGATGCTGGCGCCGCGCGCCGAACTCGTCACCTGGCCGTTCGCCGCGCTCATGTTGGGAGCGGCGCTCGCCTCCTTCCCCGCCTCCTTCCTGCGGGATGCCTTCGGGCGTCGGGCGGGCTTCGCGCTCGGCGCCTCGCTGGGAATCGCGGGCGGCCTGCTCCTGGCCATGGCGCTGCTCCAGCGGCAGTTCGCCTTCGCCTGCATCGGCGGGCTGTGGCTCGGCATGGCGCAGGGCTTCTCCTTCTTCTACCGCCACGAGGCGGCGGCGGCGTCCTCCAAGCCCGGCGCGGCGGCGGCGGGGGTGCTGGCGGGCGGCCTGCTGGCGGCCCTGGCCGGGCCCGCCCTCATGTCGGGTGCGGAGCGGCTGCTCGCGCCCTATTTTTTGGTGGGGGCGGCGCTGCTGGCCGCTTTCGCCCACACCGCTTCGCTCGCCGTGGCGGTGCGCCTCGCGCCCGATCCGGTGAGCCTCGCCCCTCCGGGCGCCCCGGCCCCGCTGCGCGCGCTGGCCGCGCCCACTCTGGCGGCGGCGACGGTGTGGTTCTCCATGACGCTGCTCATGGGCGGCGCGCCGCTGAAGCTGGTGGATTGCGGCATCGGCGAGGGCGCCGTGTTCGGCTTCATCGCGCTCCATGTGTTCGCCATGTATGCGCCTGCCGTGCCTTTGGTCTGGCTGGGCGCGCGGGTGCAGCCCCGGCTTCTGGCGGCGGGCGGCGTCGCGCTCTCCGCCCTCGCTCTTGGCATCGGGATGTCCACCCTGCGGCCCGAGGGCGTGGCGGTGGCACTCGTCCTGTCCGGCGCGGGCTGGTCGGCGGCCACCGTGGGGGCCACCGCGTGGCTGCGGGAAGGCGGCGCCCAGGGGCGGCTCGGCCTCGCGTTGCACGACGGCGCCCTGTTCCTCGCCGCGCTCGCGGGCGCCCAGCTCGCCATCGCGCTCTAGGATCGATCGGCGGCCGGACGCCCGTCCGGTCCGATCCCCTTCACCCGCGTCCCCTGCATCCAAAACAACCGTCATGCCCGGGCTTGTCCCGGGCATCCACGGCCCTGCGTTCGTCACCCCAACGCGGAGCCGCGTGGATGGCCGGGACAAGCCCGGCCATGACGGGACGGGTGGGTCGAACGCACGGCAAAGAAAAAGGCCGGGCATGCCGCCCGGCCTTCCACCTCTCGAAACCTGTGCTCTGGAAACCTGCTGTGTGCCGTCAGAGCGCCGCGCGCATCATTTCCAGCTTGTTGCGGAACGCCACCAGGGCACCCGGCGACTGGGGATCGATGTCCGCCAGGATGAAGTCCGCCAGCGCGGTGGCCCGGTGCTCGCGCAGGAAGCCCTTGGCCTCCTTCAGCGAACGCACCTCCCGCTCGTCGGTGCCGATGACCATGCGGACGGAGGCGGCGGCAACTTTCCTGGAGATCGAGCCCATTGCAGTCTCTTCCTTCTCGTTGCAGGCGCGTGGCGCGCTTTCGGGAAGGTAAACACCCGGTGAAGCCCTGGGTTCCACGCGTTCGCCACACGGCGTGACGAAATTCACGCCCCTTAGGGCGGATCGACCTTCAAGCAGGCGAGACTGTTCTTTTCAGAAAGCGGCGTCATGGCCGGGCCGTCATGCCCGGAACGCGCCCGGGCATGACGGCCCCGAGGGGCTGGTGTCCATCCATCGATCCGGATGTCGATCGGACCTAGCGCGCCAGTTCCCGGGCCGCCTGCGCCGCCACGGCGGCGATGGCAGCGTTGGAGCCCGCAAGGTCAAGCCGGGACTGGGTGAGATAGACGGCCAGCACCACCGGCGCCGCATTCGGGGCCGCGCCGGGCGGGGTGGCGAAGCCCACGTCGTTGAACGTGCCGGTGTCGCCGGTTCCGGTCTTGTCCCCCACCTGCCAGCCGGGAAGCCCCGCGCGCAGCCGGGCATCGCCGGTCTTGCAGCCCAGGAGCCAGTCCGCGAGCACCGCGCGGGAGGCGGGCGAGAGCACATCCCCCGCCACCAGCGCGCGGATATCCCGCGCCATGGCGAGCGGGGTGGTGGTGTCGCGCGGATCGCCGGGAATGGCGCTGTTGAGCGCGGTCTCCCAGCGGTCCAACCGCGTGACGGGGTCGCCCGTGGCCCGCAGGATGGCGGTGAGCCCTTCCGGGCCGCCCAGCGTGCCGAGCAGGAGATTGGCCGCCGTGTTGTCGCTGAGGGTGACGGCGGCGGCGCACAGATCCGCCACCGTCATGCCCGCGTCCACCTGCTTTTCCGTGACCGGCGAATAGGCGACGAGGTCGGCCTTCCCGTAATAGAGGCGCCGGTCGAGCTGCTCGCGCCCCTCGTCCACCCGGACCAGCACCGCGCCCGCCAGCAGGGCCTTGAAGGTGCTGCACAGGGCGAAGCGCTCCTCCGCCCGGTAGAGGCCGCGCGGCACGCCGGACGCGTCCAGCACCGCGACGCCCAGCCGCCCGCCGGTGCGCGCCTCGATGGCGGCATAGCCCCCCTCCTGCGCGCCTGCGAGGCGTGGAATAAACGCGAGAGCCGGGAGGGCGAGAAGGATGCGCCGGGACAGGGCCATGGGCATGTCCTCAGGCGAAGCCGAGCACGGGGTGCGGCACATAGGGCGCTTCCAGCGCCGCCACCTCCGCGTCGGTGAGCGTGATGGAGAGCGCGGCGACCGCGTCCTCCAGGTGCCCCGGCCGGGTGGCGCCCACGATGGGGCCGGTGATGCCCGGCGTGCGCAGCACCCAGGCCAGCGCCACCTGCGCGCGCGGCAGGCCCCGCGCGGCGGCGACGGCGGCCACCGCCTCCACCACCTTGCGGTCCGCCGCCTCGGTGACGGCATAGAGCTTGCGGGCCACCTCGTCGGTCTCGGAGCGGGCCGTGCTCTCGTCCCAGTCGCGGGTCAGGCGGCCGCGCGCCAGCGGGCTCCAGGGGATGACGCCGATGCCCTCCGCGCGGCACAGCGGCAGCATCTCGCGCTCCTCCTCGCGATAGAGGAGGTTGACGTAATTCTGCATGGAGACGAAGCGCGCCCAGCCGTTGCGCTCGGACACGGCCAGCGCCTTCATGAATTGCCACGCGGCCATGGAGGAGGCGCCGATATAGCGGACCTTGCCCGCCCGGACCACGTCGTTGAGCGCCTCCAGCGTCTCCTCGATGGGGGTGGCGGGGTCGAGCCGGTGGATCTGGTAGAGGTCGATATAGTCGGTGCCGAGGCGCCGCAGGCTGCCGTCCACCTCGGTCAGGATGGCCTTGCGCGAAAGCCCGGCCCCGTTGGGGCCCGGCCGCATGCGGTAATAGACCTTGGTGGCGATGACGATGTCCTCGCGCCGGGCGAAGTCCTTCAGCGCGCGGCCCACGATCTCCTCGCTGGAGCCGTCGGAATACATGTTCGCGGTGTCGAAGAAATTGATGCCGAGGTCCAGCGCCATGCGGATCAGCGGGCGGCTCTCGGTCTCCGGCAGGGTCCAGGCATGGGTGCCGCGCTGGGGCTCGCCGAAGCTCATGCAGCCGAGGCACAGGCGGGACACGTCGAGGCCGGTGCGGCCGAGCTTCACATAGTCCATGGCAGGATTCCCCAAGGAGTGGCGCCCCGGAACGGGACGCGGCCGGCGGGGACCCCCGCCGGCCGCGAAACTCCTACCAGACTTTGGCGCCGCAATGGCCGCCCGGCTCAGATGAGCGGGGGCACGTCGTCGGTGATGGGCACCTCGATGACCAGCGGGCCCGGGCCGCTGAAGCCCGCCTTCACCTTGGCCTTCAGCTCCTCAAGGTCGCTGATGCGCTCGGCGGCGCAGCCGAAGCCCTTGGCGAGGCTCACAATGTCGAGGCCGGGAATGTCGAGGCCCGGAACGCCGGGGGTCTCCTCCAGCACCGCGAACGACTTCAGGATGCCGTACTGGCCGTTGCGCAGCACGATATAGACGATGGGCAGCTTGCTCTGGGCCGCCGTGTAGAGGGCCTGGAGCGAATATTGGAACGAGCCGTCGCCCACGATCATGATCACCGGGCGGTTGCGCCCTGTGTCCCGCTCGCCGAGCGCGATGCCCACGGAGGCGGGCAGGTTCCAGCCGAGGCCGCCGCTGGCGAAGGTGAAGAAGGTCTGCGGCTCGGTGATGGGCCACCAGCGGTGCAGGTCCGCGAGGTTGGAGGGGGATTCCTCCACCAGCACGCAATGGTCGGGCCGCACCTCGGCCAGCGCCGCGAACACGTCGGCGGCGGTGTGCACGCCGTCCTTGCCGCCGGGCGCCGCTTCCGGGTGGCAGGCCGGATGGGGCGCCATGCGGTGGGGGAGCGCCGCGGGCGTCGCGCGGGCCGCGGCGGGCTTCACCAGCTCCACCAGGGCGCGGGTGGCGAGCACGGCGTCGGAGACCAGGCTGTCGCCCACGGGCGCGCGGGCGGTCTCGCCCGGATCGTCCGAGATGTGGAGCAGGCGCATGCCCTCCGGCAGATACGGGCCGGGGACATAGGGATAATAGCGGAACACCGGGGCGCCGATGACGATGGCCACGTCATGGCCCTTCAGACGGTCGGAGAGCGGTCCGGTGGCGAACGGCAGGCCGCCCACATAGAGCGGATGATCCTCGGGGAACGGCGTGCGCTCGCTGGCGGGGGCGGCGAACACGGCGGCGTTCAGCTTCTCCGCCAGCGCCACCGCGTCCTTCCAGCCGTCGCCCCGGTCGATGGCCGCGCCGAAGATCAAGGCGGGTGACTTCGCGCCGGAGAGGATGTCGGCGAATGCCTTCAGCCGGTCGAGGTCGGGGGCCACGCGATGGCCGAGGGTGCGCACCACCGCCGGGCCGGTGCAGGGCTTGTCCCAGTCGTCCAGCGGCAGGGAGAGGAAGACCGGCCCGGCGGGCGCCTGCACGGCGGTCGCGTAGGCCCGCATGAAGGCGGCGGGCACGTCCTCGGCGCGGGTCGGCTCGTAGGCCCACTTCACCCAGGGGCGCGGGAGCATGGTGGAATCCACGTTCGTCAGCCACGGCTCCATGAGCAGCATCTCGCGCGTCTGCTGGCCGGCGGTGACGATGAGCGGGGTCTTGTTGAGGCTCGCCGTGATGAGGTTGCCCATGGCATTGCCGAGGCCGGCGGCCGTGTGGACGTTGACGATGGCGGGCTTGCCGGTGGCCTGGGCATAGCCGTCCGCGATGGCGATGGCGGAGGCTTCCTGGAGGGCGAGGTGATAGGTGAAGTCCGCCGGGAAATCCTTGAGGAAGGTCTCCTCGGTGGAGCCGGGATTGCCGAAGAAGGTGGTGAGGCCCAACTGGCGGAGAAGATCGTGGGTGACGGTACGCACGGTCGAACTGGACATCATCCCTCCCTTGCGGCGCGCATGGCCGCCATCCCTCGCCCGGTCGCGGCGCATCCCCGCCCCGGCGCCCGAAATGCCGCCCGCGCGGGGCGCGCCCCGCCGGCCGGACCTTTCCGGGTTCGCACACCTGACAATAGGACACAAGGGCCGCCGACCCTGGGGAAGGCGGCTAACCGCCCGTAAAACAGCGGGAAACGGCTGCGCTTCAGTTGCGCATGCCGCCCGTCACCACGCGGATGGGGGCGGTGATCACCTCGCCGATGAGGCTCTCGCCCGGCTCCACGAAATTCTGGCCCGACATGACCCGCGTGCCCAGCGCCTGGACGATCTCGGGCGAGGTGGCGAACTTGCTGTGGTTGAGGCTGTCGCCGTTCTGCACGGCGGTGAGGTCCACCACCGTGATGCCCTTCGCCGCCTCCAGTTGCGAGCGATAGGGCTCTTGCGCCAGATCGATGGCACCCACCCGCGTGATGCCGCCGCTGATGAGCGAAGAAACGCTGAGCGCATGGTCGGTGCGCGAGACGAAGATGGTGATCGCCGGGCGCTGGGTGCCCATCTCCTCCACCTGACGGCGGAACACGTCCACGTCGAGGTCGGGCGAGGCGAGCACCACGCTGGAGATCTTGGAGGGGATGCGCCCGTCCCGCAGCGCCATCTGGCGCAGCGCCTCCACGGTGAGCCACGCCCCCATGGAATGGGCCATGACGATCACCTCGTCCACCTTGGGGCTGCGGGCCGCCGCGGTCAGCACATAGGCGAGGTCGGAGCGGGAGAAATTGGCGCTCTCCCGGTCATAGACATAATCCACGATCCGCCCGCGCGAGGGCCAGGAGAACAGGACCGGGGCAAGGCCCGCATCCATGTCGTGGACGATCTGGGCGAAGCGGAACACCGAGGCGTCGAAGCGGGTGTTGAAGCCGTGCACGAACACCAGAACCCGCCGCTTGCCCGAGCGGGCGAGCCAGGCGCCCACGTCGGCGCGGGGCACGGGAGCGATTTCCGCCACGGCGAACTCGCGCTGCGGGTTGGCCTGGGGGCCGGAGGGCCATTGCAGGGATCCCGGCGTCCGGTCCGGCGGAATGGAGACCACCACGTTGGCGAAGGACAGGCTGTCGCCCCGCTCGCCGGTGAACACCACGCCCGGCGCGTCGCTGGGCGCGCGGGTGGTGGCGGCGAGGATGTCCACGGTGGGCACGCTGGGCGGCAGGTCCGCCACCGGAATGAGGACGCCTTCCCGGGGCGCGCACGCCACCAGCCCCGCAAGGGCCGCCACCGCCATGATGAGGCGCGCACCGCGCATGTCCCGCCCGTCTCCTATCGTCCCTCCATCGTCCTTAGCCGATCCCGGAGCGGAACAGAAGGCGGCGCTGCCCCCATGGTTAGGACGCAGGTGCGGCATCCGCAGGCCCGCGCCGCCCATGCAACATCCTTCAGCCCGGCCATTCAGCCTCGGGGAAGGACCTGGATTGCCAAGCATTCTCTGTAAGAATCTGTAACTATCGCCCGAATGTTTTTCGTATTGCCGCGCTCAACTTCGCTGTTTATCTGTTTGGCGCAGCGCAGCGTTCGGCTGCGGCGTGTTTTTCGAGTGACTGCGTTCATCACCACGGCGCGGATACACGCGCCGCGAGCAGCGGGAAGGCATTGTTGCCCATGAATATTGCCACGCACGCGGACCGCCCTGGCATTCTCATCGGCGACCGCGATCCCTCGCTGATCCGCGACGAACTCCTCTCCGAAATCTTCGCCGACACGGTGCGCCGCGTCCCCGACAAGCCGGCCATCATCTTCGGAAGCGAGCGCGTCACCTATGCGGAGCTGGACGCGCGGGCAAACCGCGTGGCGCGCACCCTGCGCGGGCGCGGCATCGGCCCCGGCCATTTCGTGGGCATCTGGATGTCCCGCTCGCTGGACCTGCACGTGGCCCTGCTGGGGATCCTCAAGTGCGGCGCGGCCTATATCCCGTTCGACATGGACGCCCCGCCGGACCGCATCGGCGAATGCCTCGAGGATTGCGAGGCGAAGCTCCTGATCATCGACGCGGTCACGCAGGGCAAGCTGGACCGCAGCCTGCCCGCCCCCGCCGAACCCTGCCTCGACCTGCTGGCCCAGAGCGACGACCCGACGCCCCTCGACCTGCGGGCGGACGGGCTGACCCGCAACGATCCGGCCTATGCCATCTACACCTCGGGCTCCACGGGCAAGCCCAAGGGCATCGTCATCGAGCACCGCAACATCTGCCACCTGCTGCGGTCGGTGAACGCGGTCTATGGCTTCGACGAGACCGACATCGTCTTCCAGGGCGCCTCCATCGCCTTCGACCTGTCGCTGGAAGAGATCTTCGTCCCGTATCTGGCGGGCTCCACCCTGTTCGTCGCCTCCTCGCGGGTGCTGGGCGAGGTGGAGAAGCTGCCGGCGCTCATGGCGGACGCGGGCGTGACCGTGCTGGACACCGTTCCCACCCTGCTCGCCATGATGCCCCAGGACATCCCGTCCCTGCGCATCATCATCCTGGGCGGCGAGGCGTGCCCGCCCTCCGTGAAGGCGCGCTGGTGCAAGCCGGGCCGCAAGGTGTTCAATTCCTACGGCCCCACCGAGGCGACCGTGGTGGCCACCGTGGACGAGGTGACGGTGGACGGCCCCGTCACCATCGGGCGGCCCATCCCCAATTATACCTGCTACGTGGTGGACGAGCAGATGCAGCTCGTCGGCCCGGGCGCCGAGGGCGAGCTTCTGATCGGCGGGCCGGGCGTGGCGCGCGGCTATCTCAAGCGGCCGGAACTTTCCGCCGAGAAGTTCATCCCCAACCCGTTCGGCGACGTGCACGGCGACCCCGTGCTCTACCGCTCCGGTGATGCCGTGAGCGTGACCGAGGACGGGCGCATCCTGTTCCACGGCCGCATCGACGACCAGGTGAAGCTGCGCGGCTTCCGCATGGAGCTGGGCGAGATCGAAGCCCGCATGTCGGACCTGCCGGGCATCAACCAGGCGACCGTGGTGCTGCGCAAGGACGACGGCATCGACCGCCTCGTGGCCTTCGTGGTGATGGACACGGGCATCGCCCTCGACCGCGGCGCCATCCGCTCCGGGCTGAAGGCCACGCTGCCGCCCTATATGGTGCCCTCGCACTTCGAGGAGATGGCGGTCCTGCCGCGCCTCACCTCCGGCAAGGCGGACCGCAAGACACTGAAGATCGCGCCCCTCAGCGCGCCCGCCGAGGCCGAGGCCCAGGAGGAGCCGCTCTCGGACACCGAGGCCGCGCTGCTGGTGGCCGCCAAGCCGCTCTTCCCCGGCCAGTCCATCCCGTTCGACGCCGACTTCTTCGCCGACCTCGGCGGCCACTCGCTGCTCGCCGCCACCTTCCTGGCGGCGGTGCGCGCGAACCCGGACCTGCCGCCCATCACGCTCGAGGACCTCTACAGCCTGCGCACCCTGCGGGCCATTGGGGCCAAGCTGGACGAGCGCGAGAAGGCGAGCGGCCCGCGCAAGAAGCTGGACCTCTCCTTCACGCCCCCGCCCCTGGCGCGGCGCGTGATCTGCGGCATCGCGCAGCTCTGCTGCACGCCGCTGCTGCTGCTGGCGCTCACCGGCCCGTGGCTCACCATCTACGTTACCTACGAGATGATCTCCATCGACCAGACCATTCACTGGTACGAGGTGATCCAGCTCATGGGCGTGTACATGTTCGTCACGTTCGGCATCAGCATCATCGGCATCGTGGGCAAGCGCCTCGTGCTGTGGCGCGCGACGCCGGGGCGCTATCCGCTCTGGGGCTTCTACTTCTTCCGCTGGTGGCTGGCCCGCCAACTGGTGGAATTCACCCATCTCGGCCTCATGCAGGGCACCCCGCTCGCTCCCGCCACCATGCGCCTGCTGGGCGCCAAGGTGGGCAAGCGGGTGTGCATCAGCGGCCTGCATGCCGGCGCCATCGACCTGATGGAGATCGGCGACGACGTGACCATCGGCGCCAAGGTCAGCATCGGCAATGCCGAGGTGATCGGCAACGAGCTGGTCATCGGCAAGGTGGTGATCGGCAAGGACGCCTATATCGGCACCTCCTGCGCCCTCGCCCACGACACCGAGATCGGCGAAGGGGCGGAACTGGCGGACCTGACCGCGCTGCTGCCCGGCGACCGGGTCGGCGCCTTCGAGCATTGGGACGGCTCGCCCGGCACCAAGGTCGGCATGGTGGACCCGTCCAAGTGGCCGGACTACGCGCCCGAGCCGTCCGCCTCCGTGCGGGCGGGCCAGTCGCTCTATTACACGGTGCTGCTGTTCGCCATGCCGGCCATCAGCCTGCTGCCCATCTTCCCGGCCTTCTACATCTTCGACCGCTACGACGCGGTGTTCCAGCAGCTCACCGGCTTCCAGTGGTACCTGCCCATCCTGGCCTGGCCCACCGCCATGATCATGATGCTCGGCACGGTGATGCTGGTGACGGCCATCCGCTGGATCGTACTGCCCTCCTCCCCGGCGGGCACCATCTCGATCCATTCCGCCTTCTACATGCGCAAATGGACCGTGGCGCTGGCCGCCGAGGTGATGCTGGAGAGCCTCTCCTCGCTGTTCTCCACCATCTACATGCGCTCCTGGTATCGCCTGATGGGCGCGAAGATCGGCCGCGACACGGAGATCGCCTCCAACTTCGCCGGCCGCTACGACACCATCGAGGTGGGCGAGAAGTGCTTCGTGGCGGACGAGGTGACGCTGGGCGACGAGGATGTGCGGCGCGGCTGGATGACCACCAAGATGGTGCGCGTGGGCAACCAGGCCTTCATCGGCAACGATTCCGTGCTGCCGCCCGGCGCGGTGGTTCCCGACGGATCGCTCATCGGCATCAAGTCGAAGCCGCCGGCCGACGAGCCGATGCTGCCGGGTGAAATCCGCTTCGGCAGCCCGCCCATCCGCCTGCCGGGCCGCCAGCGGTTCGACAATGCGGACGTGAACCAGACCTTCCGCCCGCCGGTCTGGCGGCGCGCGCTGCGCGCGGTGTTCGAGCTGTTCGCGGCCTCGCTCCCCACCATGCTGTTCATCCTCGTGGGCACCGTGACGGCGGACTACGTGCTGTTCCCGGCGCTCGACGCGGCGGAAAGCTGGGGTGAGTTCCTGCCCACCTTCATCGCCGCCTGCGTCGCCTGCTCGTTCATCCTGGCGGGGGTGGTGCTGGCCATCAAATGGCTGCTCATGGGCACCTACAAGGCGGGCAATTACGGCCTCTGGTCGTGGCGGGCGCTGCGCACCGAGGCCATGACGACCCTGTATTGGGGCACGGCGGGGCGCATCCTGCTGGATGCGTTCCGGGGCACGCCCATGCTGCCCTGGGCCCTGCGCCTGTTCGGCGCGAAGATCGGCGAGGGCGTGTTCATGGACAGCACGGACATCACCGAATTCGACTGCGTGTCCATCGGCGACTATGCCGCCATCAACGCCACTTCCAATCTCCAGACCCACCTGTTCGAGGACCGGGTCATGAAGATCGGCCATATCGCCATCGGCAAGGGCGTCTCCATCGGCGCGCTCACCACCGTGCTCTACGACACGAAGGTGGGCGACTATGCCGAGCTGGGCGTGCTGACCATCGTCATGAAGGGCGAGGCGATCCCGGGCAACACCCGCTGGGCGGGCGCACCGGCCCAGCCCATGAACCACTGAGGGGTGCCGGCGCGCGTCCGCGCGCGCCGGTCCCACGCTGAATTCGGGTTCGCCCCCCAAGGGCCGGCCTGCAACAAGACCAGACCCGCACCCACCGGACCCGCACCATGACCGACGCCAAATCCGCGGGCTCCTCCGCAGGCGGCCCGCCCGGCGGCACCCTGTCGCTGGCCGCCCTGGTCTGCCTGGTGGTGGGCTCCATGGTGGGCGGGGGCATCTTCTCCCTGCCCCAGTCCTTCGGCGCGGCCACGGGCATCCTGGGCGCGCTCATCGCGTGGGGCCTCGCGGGCACGGGCATGCTCATGCTCGCCTTCGTGTTCCAGGCCCTCGCCTCCCGGCGGCCGGACATCGACGCGGGCATCTACGGCTATGCCCAGGCGGGCTTCGGCCCCTATGCGGGCTTCATCGCCGCCCTCAGCTACTGGGCGAGCGCGGTGCTGGGCAACGTGGCCTTCCTGGTGCTGGTCATGTCGACCCTCGGCGCCTACGCGCCCATGTTCGGCGACGGCGACACCCTGCCCGCCCTGTTCGGCGCCTCCGCCCTGCTGTGGCTGTTCCATGTGCTGCTGCTGCGGGGCGTGAAGGAGGCGGCGGGCATCAACACCATCGTCACCGTGGCCAAGCTCCTGCCGCTGGCCGCCTTCCTGCTGATCGTCGCCTTTTCCGCTCGCGGCGAGCTGCTGGAGGCGAACTTCTTCGGCGGGGAATCCGCGACGCCGGGGGCGATCCTGGACCAGGTGCGCCAGACCATGCTGGTGGTGGTGTTCGTGTTCCTCGGCATCGAGGGAGCCAGTGTCTATTCGCGCCTCGCGCGGCGCCGCGAGGATGTGGGGCGCGCGACGGTGCTGGGCTTCCTGGGCGTGCTGGCGCTGTTCGTGCTGGTGACGGTCCTCTCCTACGGCGTGCTGCCGCGCGCGGAACTGGCCGGGTTGCACAATCCGTCCGTGGCGGGCGTGCTCTCGGCGGTGATCGGCGATGCGGGCACCGCCTTCGTGAGCCTCGGCGTGCTGGTCTCGGTGCTGGGTGCCTTCCTCGCCTGGTCGCTGCTGGCGGCCGAGGTGCTGTTCAGCGCCGCCCGGCACGGGACCATGCCGCGCCTGCTGGCGCGGGAGAACCGGGCCGGCGCGCCTGCCCCCGCCATCTGGGTGAGCACGCTGGCGGCCCAGTTCTTCCTGGTGCTGACGCAATATGCCGAATCCGCGTTCCGCTTCTTCGTGGACCTCACCAGCATCACCGCCCTCATCCCCTATCTGTTCGTGGCCGCCTTCGGGCTCATGCTCGCCCGTCGCGGCGAGACCTATGAGGGCCAGCCCCGCGAACGGCGGCGGGACATGGTGCAGGCGATCCTCGCCACCGTCTGCGCGGTGGGCCTCATCTATGCGGGCGGACTGAAGCTGCTGCTCCTCTCCTCCCTGCTGTTCGCCCCCGGCACGCTGCTGTTCGTGCTGGTGCGCCGGGAGCAGGGCCTCGCCCTCTTCACCGCCCGCGAGGCGGCGGCGCTTGGCGTGATCGTGCTGGCGGCACTGGCGGCGATCTGGGGCCTGCTGTCCGGAGAGATCGTGCTGTGACCGCCGCGCCGGAGCCTTGCGGTCCGGACCTCTATTGGGTGGAGACGCAGGTGCTGTCCGATGCCGCCGTCACCGCCTTCGCGCAGCCGCTGGACCCCCAGGAGCGCGCCCGCGCCGACCGCCTGCGCCAGGCGGGGGCGCGCCGCGATTTCCGCGTCGCCCACGGCCTCGCCCGGCTCGCCCTCTCCCGCGCCCGGCCGGACCGCGCGCCCGCAGACTGGCGGTTCCGCGCGGGCCCGCACGGCCGCTCCGAGCCGGAGGACGCGCCGGGCCTGTCGGTGAACCTCTCCCATGCCCGCGGCCTCGCCGTGGTGACCGTCAGCCGCACCGGCGCGGTGGGGGTGGACGCGGAGGCCATCGATCCCGCCTATGCCCGTTCCGAGACCGCCGCCCTGTTCTGCGGCGCGGCGGAGCTGGCGCAGTGGCATCTGCTGGAGCCCGAGGCCCGCGCCGCCGCCTTCTACGCCCTGTGGACCCTCAAGGAGAGCCTGCTGAAGGCGTGCGGGGCGGGCTTCTCGCTGGATCCGCGCGGCATCCGCTGCGATCTCGCGCCCATGCGCGTCACCGCATTCCCGGCCCCGGCGGCGGGGCGCTGGCGCAGCTGGACGGCGACGGCGCCGGACGGCTTCCACCTGTCCCTGTCGCTGGACGAGACCGGCCCGCCCGCCGCGCCCCGCGCGCATGCGGTCCCGGCGCCGGAGGCGATGGCCGCGCCCGTTCCGCTTCCGGACTGGGGGCAGGAGGTGGCCCATGGCCCGGCGGGAGGATCGGACGATGCCTGACCGCGCCGCGCGGCCGCAGGCACGAAACGGCAAAGCTCAAGATGGTGCCGCCGTCTGCACCGGCGCTTTTCGGGCAAATCGCCAGGTGACGTCAGGTGAGGCGCAGATTCGGCGCCGGCGCGCAGGCAAATGCCGAGGCTCCCTGTTCGACAACCGACATGGACATGCGGTAAAAACACTTCGACGGATTGCACTTTTGTTACAATTGTTTCGGGTGGAATGACCTCCCTCACCGCCGGGCGCTTCGGCATACGTCGCCTCTTCAACCGCACTCCCGCCCGAGGCGCGCCGGCCTGGCCGCATTCCGGGACCGCTCCGGCGCGCCTGCCGCGCCTTGTCGCCCTCGGCTTCGTCATCCCGGCCCTCCTGGCGGCGCTTTTCGCCGGGCTGGCCGCCGCCGCACCGGAACCGGCGCCCCTGGTGCTGGACGCCGATCACGGCCCCATACCCCTGTCAGGCCACCTCTCCATCTTCCGCGACGCGGCCGGCACCGCCACCGTGGCGGCGCTCGCCGCCGACCCGGGCCTGTTCCGGCCCCTGGCGGGGGATTTCAACGTCGGCTACTCGGCCACCGGCGCGTGGTGGCTGCGGGCCCGGCTGAAGGCCACGGCCGAGGGCGCGGGCACCTGGTATCTCGCCGTCAACGCGCCCTATGCGGACGTGATCGACATCTACGCGCCCGACGAGGACCTGCCCATGACGCACAAGCGCATGGGCGGCCTGCTGCCGGTGTCGGCCCGCGACCTGCACACCAACACCCATATGGCGCGCATCGTGCTGGAGGCGGGGGAGGAGACCGACATCTTCCTGCGCTTCGCCGGGGCGCGGTCGCTGAGCGCGACGCCGGTCCTGTGGCGCCTGCCCGCCTTCGTGCGGCACCTGACGCTGGACGTGCTCCTGGCCTCCATCGCGGTGGGCGCGGCGGCCATCACCTGCATCGGCGCGCTCACCTTCGGCCTGTGGCTCGGCAGCGCGCCCTTCGTCTGGTACGGCGCCTATGTGGGCTCCACCGCCCTGGTCTTCCTCTCCAACAGCGGCTTCCTCGCGCTGATCCTGGAGGACATCCCGCCGGACGTGGTGCTGCGCCTCCAGGGCATGATCGGATGCCTCAGCATCACGACCGGCGCCTTCATGATCCGGTCCATCTTCTGCCCGCCCGGCCGGCTGCGCGTGCTGAGCCGCGCCATCGCCATCTTCGGCACGCTGGCGGGCGCCTCCATCCTGGTGTCGGCGGCCGGCTACTATCCTGTCGTGGCGCCGGGGCTCATCACCGGCGTGCTGCTGCTGGCCGTGCTCCTGCCGGTGCTGGCCGCCCTGCGGGTGCGGCGGCGCGAGCCGGCGGCGTGGTGGTACTTCATCGGCTTCTCCAGCTATTCCCTCGCCACCTTCTGGTTCGCCCTGGTGGTGCTGGGCGTTCTGCCGCCCGCCTCCACCCTGGGCTGGGGGCACCAGACCGTGGGCCTGCTGCACATGGCGGCGGTGTTCGGGGGCCTTGCCGCCGCGCTGCGGGCCGGCATGCGGGAGCGGCGGGCGCTCCAGTCGCGCCTGCTGGCCGCCTCAGAGCGCAGCACCCACGAACTGGAGCGGGCCGTGACCCAGCGCACCGCCGCCCTGGAAGCGGAGGTGAAGGCCCGCAAGGAGGCTGAGGCCGCGCTGCGCGTGGCGCTGCGCGAGCAACGCAACTTCCTTGTCATGGTGAGCCACGAGTTCCGCACCCCGCTCGCCACCGTGCGCGCCGCCATCGCCATCATCGAGCGCGGCTCCAGCGCCATGAACGAGCGGCTCCAGAAGGAGGCGGAGAAGATCGTGCGCGCCGTGGGCCGCCTCTCCTCGCTCATCGACACCTTCCTCACCGAGGACTTGGTGAACAAGGCCACCATGCGCCTGGAATGGGGGCCCATGGACTTCGCGCTGGTGGCCCGCGCCATCTGCCGCGACCGGGCCGCCGAGAGCGCGCGCACCATCCATGTGAGCGGGCTCGAAAGCGCCCCCATCATGGGAGATCAGGTGCTCCTGAGCAGCGTGGTGGAGAACCTCGTGGGCAACGCCCTCAAGCACAGCGAGCAGGACATCTTCGTGTCCATCGGCACCCATGAGGACGGCGTGTGGCTGCGGGTGGCGGACAGCGGGCCGGGCATCGACCCGGCGGAGCACGAGGCCATCTTCGAGCGTTACTACCGTTCCCCCACCGCCTCCTCGCGCCCCGGCGCGGGCATCGGCCTCAACATCGTGCGGCGGGTGGTGGAGATGCATGGCGGCGAGGTGGACGTGGACAGCGCGCGCGGCAAGGGCAGCACCTTCTCGGTCTGGCTGCCGCGACACAGGACCCCGGAGGACGCCACCGGGGCCGGCCCGCAGATGGTGAAGGCCTAGAAGCATGCAGATCAAGATCCTCATGGTCGAGGATGACGACGACCTCCGCGACAGCCTGCACGCCTATCTGAGCGACGTGGGCTTCCTGGTCCATGCCATGGCGAGCGCCGAGACCCTGGCGCAGGATCTGGCCGAGGTGGCGCCCGACATCGTCATCCTGGACCTGAACCTGCCGGGCATGGACGGGCTGGACGCGGCCCAGATCGTGCGCGCCCACGAGCCCGCCGGGCTCATCATGCTCACCGGCCGGTCCATGCGCACCGACCGCCTCCAGGGCCTCGCGGCGGGGGCCGACCATTATCTCGTGAAGCCCGCCGACCCGGTGGAGCTGGAGATGGTGATCCGCAATCTGGTGCGCCGCCTGCGCGGCCCGGATGCCGCCGCGCCCAACGACCCGGATGTGTGGGTGCTCGACGCCAAGCACTGGCGGCTGCGGGCGCCCGACGGCTCCGCCATGTCGCTCACCTCGGCGGAGAAGCACCTGCTGGAACACCTGATGTCCCAGCCCGGCGAGCCCGCCGCGCGCGGCGCGCTGATGCCGCCCCGCGCCCAGGGCGACCTGGACGCGGAAGGGCGCGGGCTGGACGTGCTGGTGTTCCGCCTGCGGCGCAAGGTGGAGCGCGATTGCGGCCGCCCCCTGCCCCTCCTGTCGGCGCGCGGCATCGGCTACGTGTTCGCCGGCAAGGCCCGGCTGGAAGGCGTCTGAGGCGGACGGGTTCGCCCACGCGCCGTTCCTGCGGGATAGGCTCACAGGCCCGCGGACATGAAAAAGGCGGGCGCGTTCGCCGCGCCCGCCGCTTCACCGCGCCCCGCGTCGCGGAACGTCAGACCAGCCAGCCGCTGCCCGAGGCACTGGTGAAATCGAGCTGGACGACGAGGTCGTTGAAGTCCAGGTCGCCGCCGCCATACAGGTCTTCCCAGCCCCAGGTGTTGAGGCCGTAATTCCACAGATGGCCCACCGACTGGCCGTCCACCACCTCGTTCGCCTGGGCGAAGGCATAGAAGGTGTTCGTCCCGTTGGTGATCTTCATGGCGACGAGGTCGCCCATGTCCACGCCGGTGAGCGTCGCCTGGCTGTAGGCGCCGTAGCCCGCCCCGTCGATCCAGATCTGGCCGTCGGAGGACTGGTAGGCGCGGCTCGTGGAGGCCGCCTCGTAGCCCGCCTGCCCGGCCGCGATGCCGTTCACCGTGCCGTTCAGGTCGTCCACTTCGTAGAACAGGACGGACACGTCGTTCATGCCGTTCTGGCGCATGCGCACCACCACGTCCTGGTCGTCCGCGCCGCCCGCCGTGACGGCCACGGCCACCGGGCGGGCCACCTGGATGGCGCTGTCCGCGGCGTCGTTCACGAAATCCATGAAGCCGTAGGGGTTCGTGAAGGTGCTCTGGGGCTGGTCCGTGGCGCCCGCCCCCAGCATGATGCCCAGCGACGCGTCCTGCGCCACGCTCGACTGGTAGACCGAGCCGTGGCCGTAGCGGTCGAACATGGTGACGAGCTCGCTGGAGAAGTCCGCCTGGAGGCTCTGCTGGGCGAACTGGCTCGACCACGCATAGGTGCCGGACTGGACGCCCGTGAAGCTGACATTGCTGCCGCCGACGGACAGCGACCAGTCGAGGTCCGAACCCAGGATCGGCTGGAACAGCAGGCTCTGCGACACCGAGCTGGTCCAGCCCGTGCCCGCATCGCCGTCGAACATGGCCGTGTCCACGTCCTCCCACAGGGTGTGGCCCACCGTGGTCAGGGCGCGCGCCAGCAGCGTCAGGTTCGGCGTGCCGAGGCCGGTGGCGAGGTCGTAGCCGGGCCCCGTCTCATAGCCGTAGCCGGTGGCGCTGATGGTGATGGGGGTGCCTGTATTCGTATAGGTGGTGTAGGGGCCGCCTTCGTAGAAGGTGGAGAAGATGCTGCCGTAGGTCACGTCGTTGAACGCGCCGGGCGCGATGGCGGCCACCTGGTAGAGCAGGTCGTTGTAATAGCCGAGCTGCGGCAGGCCCTGGTCCTGGAAGATGGCGTTGAGCTGCGCCGAGACCGTCGCCCAGAACGGGGACGAGGCGCTGGTGCCGCCGCCGGGCGCGTAGCCGGTCATGTCGGCGTTGGGCACCAGGAATGACAGGTTGCCGCCGGACACCGCCGACACGTCCGGCGCACCGCGCCCGGTCTGCGGGTCCGGGCCGTCCGTGGTGGGCGTGAGGCCGAAGGCGGTCTGGTACCAGGGCGTGGGCCGGGAGGTGTCCACGCCGCCCGAGCCCGCCTGGTTGACCGCATAGGCGGGGCCCATCAGCCCCTCCACCCGGTATTCGTTCCAGACCGTCTCGATGACGAGCGCGTTGTCTTCAGCGCTCACGTCCTTGAGGCCGCCCGCCACGAGCGCCCAGATGGTGCCGAGGTTCCCGGCTTCCAGGTCGCTCACCACGTCGGCCAGGGTGGCGTCGGTGGGGATGATGTCCGCCGTGCTGGCAGAGGTGCCGCCCACCTGGATGACATAGGACGAGCCGATATTGGGATCGGAATTGGGAAGGCCGGTGGCCAGTTCGTCGCCCGAGCCGCCGTCGCCCAGCGCGTTGTACACGGTCATGTTGCGCAGGACCGCGTCGATCATGAGCTGTTCATAGGCGGCGTGGAAGGGCGAGCCCGCCGCCGACTTCACAATTTCCGCGAACGACGAGGCGATGATGTCGGGATTGTTGATCATGTCCCAGATGGCGAGCTGGAACGAAATGAAGGTGCTTTCGCCGCCATAGATGCCGATGCGGCTGTTGGGGGCCCCGGCGGCGATGATGCCCACGTCCATGGAGCGTTCGACGGCGGCATTCTCGTCATAGGCGCCGACAGGACCGACCGCGTAATAGTCGGCCGCCGTCGTGATGCCCAGCGAGGCCCGGTAGGCATCCAGCGCCTGCTGGAAGGTCCGGGTCGCGCCGGCCGGGAGAACGTCGCCGATGTCCGGCTCGATCAGCGCGATGGTGCCCGTGGAGATGCTGCCCGCATTGACGGGAAAATTGTACATTTCCTGAATCTGGGCCGGGGTCAGGACCTTTTCCGGCCAGGGCAGAGGCGAGGAATTGCCGATGCTCTGGGGCCCCTCCGGCAGCGTGACGCTCACGTCGCCCGCGAGGTTGGAGATGGCCGGGACGGCGCCGGACAGCATCCAGAGGCCATCCACGTTCCAGCTGTCCGGCACCGAGAGCGAGCCGTCCCAGAAGATGAGCTGCTCCCCCGGAACGGAGCCAGCCGTCAGCAGCGGCGTGCCGAACAGCGCCTGGAACTGCGCGGAATCCACCGACACCCAGATGGTCCGGGATTCGGCGGATGTGGTGAAGCCATAGGCCCCGGCGGCATCGCCGATCACCGGGATGCCCATCGCCCGGATTTCGGACACGATGGTGTCGAACTCGGTCTGGTCCGCGCCGAACGTGCTCCAGAGGGTGCCCGCGGCATTGTATTCGGCGATCGCCTTCTGGCGGTCGGCCCAGTTCATGTTCAACAGGTCGGTGGGATCGTTCGCGCGGCCCAGCGTGATGGCCACTTGCGTCGTTCCGCCAACGGTAACGTCGGAAGGCGAGATATCGTACGCCTCCCGCACCGTGGTCGCGGAGGTGGTGTGGTAGCTCGTGCGATCAAGAAAAGTGGAATTCGCCAATACAGCCATGTTCAAATCCCCCAATCTGAAACCGGTTTACTTCGACCTTTAGATCTGCCGGGGATGAGGCCCGGCATTTAAAACTGGACTGCGAAACGCGCACTTAATTCCTGGGACAGGTAATTGTCGCCGATATCCGCCTTGTATTCGGCCCGCACTTCGTAGCCGCGCAGGTCGAACAGCTGGAGGCCGGCGGAGAGGTTCACCAGCGTTCCCGGAATGGTGGTCTGGGTGGTGAAGGCCGCGATGGCATCGCTCGCCTCCACGAAGGTCACGTCGATGGGCATGCTGTCCTTCGCGAAGAAGGTCATGCCCACGGAGGCGTAGGGGCGCAGCCAGAGGCTCGGGGACAGGTCCACCCGGCCGCCCAGCTCCAGGTTGGGGCTCACCGCGAAATTCACCTGCGCGGCCGAGGCGAAGTCCAGCGTGGGGCCGGTGCCGTTCTCCTGGTAGGCGGGCATGTAGGTGTAGATGACGTCGAGATCCACATAGGGCTTCAGGTACCAGGCCGCGTGCGCGAACTCGTAGCTGGCGCGGAACCGGCCACCCGCCGTCATGACGTTGGCGGTGCCCTGGGACGTGAAGACGCCGTCGCCCGCATCCACCACGCGGTCGGTCTGGTAATTGCCGTAGCCCAGGTGCCCCGAGAGGGCGAACAGCCACGGGCCGATCTGGTGCTTCAGCGAGAGCGCCGCGTCGAAGCCGTTGCCCTCGGTGGCGGACGCCCCATCCGCGCTGTTCAGCCAGGATTGCGAGAAGCCGGCGGTGGCGCCGACGAACCAATTGTCGATCACCTCCCGCTGGGCGCCCACGCGATAGGTCACGGCGCTCTGGTCGTAGCCGGACACGTCGGGCGAACTGGTCTGCTGGGTCCAGGTGCCGATGATGCGCGCCCAGGCGCAGTCGCTCTCCTGCATGAGCGTGCCGGAGCCCTCGAAAACCGGGCAGCTCAGGGCCGCATGCATGGAGGTGCGGGCATTCAGCGTCTGGGAGGTGAGGCTGCTGGAGGATTCCTCCGGCACCAGCGCGTCGATGCCCTGCATGTAGTCGCCCGCGCTTTCGGCACCGGCGAACGCACCGAAGAGGCTGGCGAAGTCCGGATCCACGGCGCCGGAGCGCCACACATCCTGGAGATAGCGCATGACGGAGCGTTCGGAATCGGTCGCGGCAAGGCCCCGCACTGGCTCGAACCGCGCGTCGGGCGTCAGGTCGAGATTGGAGCCGTTGCGCTGCACCGACCAGACGAAGGGCGAGCCCGCCGCGCCGCCCGCCGCCATGCCGCCGGACAGGGTTCCCGTGGCGGTGAGGATACGGAAGGTCTCGGGACGGAGCCCGCCTTCCACGTTCACGTCCACCCGGCCGGACAGGACCGCGTTGCCCCGGATGGTGAGCACATCGCTCCTGGCGGCGCCCGCCTGCGGCGTGGAATTCACGTCCACCGCCAGCACGCCGCCCGCGCCCTGCTGGAAGGTGGCGGCGCGCACGGTCGTCGTGCCGATGGTGCCCTGGCCCGCCAGCGCGAACACGCCGTCATTGGCCACCGTGCCGGCCCGGCCCACATCCACGAGGCCGCCCGCATTGCTCTGGTAGAAGCCGGTATTGGCGAAGCTGTTCACCTCGCCCCGGTCCGCATAGCCCGCCACGAGATTGACGTCGCCGAAAAGCTGCCCGGCATTCGTCACCTGCTCGCTGCCGAACGTGCCCTGGATGGCGGTGCCGGACAGGGCGCTGACGACGGCGCCCTTGGACAGGGTAATGACGTTGGGCTTCAGCCCGGACAGGTCGGCCGTGCCGCCCTCCACCCGGATCGCGGCACCCGCCCCGGAGCCGCCCAGCAGCGTGCCGCTGGTCTCGATGGTGATGATGCCGCCCTTGCGGGTGGGATCGAGCGCGCCGCGCGTGTCCTGCACGCCGCTCTGGGCGAGGATGGCGTAGGCGTCGGCGCCCGTGGCCCAGATCCCGCCGCGCAGGGAGATGGAAATGTCGCCGCCCGCGCCCGTCACGGTGCTGCGGGTCTTGCCGCCGGTGGGCGCGGCGAAGCCGGTGCCGTTCACATCGGTCAAGAGGCCGCCGCCGCCGCCGAGGCTCTGGGCGAGGATGCCGTGGGCCTGGGTGCCGGAGGTGAAGATGTTCACCGTGTCCGTGGCGGGCGCCGTCCCGTCCATGCCGATGGTGATGGCCCCGCCATTGCCGCTCGCCCGGTCGTCGGCCAGGAGCTGCACATTCTGTCCGAGCGCATTGGCGATGACGCCGAGCCCACCATAGCCGCCGCCGCCGCCCACGGACTGGGCGAAGACGGCGGTGGCATAGTCGCCATGGGTGGTGATGTCGGCCAAGCCGGAGAACGTGACGGCGACCGCGCCGCCATTGCCCGCGACACCGCCCTTGCCGCCCAGTTGCACGGAATAATTGATGAGGCCCGCGGTGCTGGCGTCGCCGCCGAGCCCGCCGCCGCCGCCCACCGACTGGGCGAAGATGCCGAAGGCGCCCGCGCCCCGGGTCTCGATCCCGCCGGAATGGGCCACGCTTACCGCGCCGCCATTGCCCCCGCCCACACCGCTGCCGCCCAGCGCGAAGCCGACGCCCGGGGCCACGAGGTTGGAAGGGTTGTCCTGAACCTTGCCGCCCTCCATGAGGCCGGCGGCGGCGAGGATGGCATAGAGGGCGTCCAGCGCCTCCTTCTCGTCCGCGCTCTCGGCGAGCACGCCCGCCGCGCCGGGATCGGCCCGGGTCAGCAGCACAGCGCCGCCGCCCCCGCCCACGCTCTGCGCCACCACGGCGTGAGCCTCGCGCCCCTGCGTGAGGATGGTGCCGGAATTGGTGACATCCACCTTGCCGCCCGCCGAGCTGTTGCCCCCGCTTCCGCCCAGCTTCACGTCGGCGGACAGGCTCACCGTATTGGCGCTGGTGGCCGCCGCGCCCACGCCGCCGCCGCCGCCCACGCTCTGCGCGAACAGGCCGATGGCCCCGGCGCCGCTCGTGGCGATGCTGCCGCTATTGGTGGCGGTGACGGCGCCACCCGCGCCGCCGTCACCGCCCGTCCCCCCCACGGAGAGGTTGAGATTCCACAGATTGTCGCCGGTGGCCGTGGCCGAGCCCGCGACGCCGCCGCCGCCGCCCACGGACTGGGCGAACACGCCCCAGCTACTGGCACCGAGCGTCTCGATGGCGGCCGCGTTGTCGACGGTCACAGCGCCGCCCGCGCCCCCCTTGCCGCCGGACCCGCCGACGACCTGATTGACCGTGACGGCGAGGAACTCCTCCTTCTTCTTGGACGACACCTTCGCGTATTGGCTCTTGATGCTGTCCTTGAGCGACTTGAGGAGCGACTTGATCTCCGCGTTCAGCGCGGACTGGATGATGAACTCGGCCGCCGACTTGTCGTTGTTGATGAGCGCCTTCAGGCCCTTCAGCACGTCCTTGGCATAGCCCATCTTCTCCTGGGCCGCGCTTTTGGGGTCGAAGAAGCCCGCCGTCGCGCGCTTCTGGTCCGGGTCGCCCAACAGCTTCGTCAACACGTCGTTGGATTTCAGCAACGTGTCGGTGAACTTGAACACCGTGTCCGACGTCGCCTTCACGGCGGAGGGCTCGCCCGAGGACTTGGAGACGGCCTTCTCCTTGGTGGCGAGCGCGCCGCCCGAGCCGCCGCCGCCGCCCACCGACTGCGCGAACACCGCCACCGCGCCCGCGCCTTCCGTGCGCACCAGGCCGGTATTGGTGACGGTGACTTTGCCGCCCGCTCCGCCATCGCCGCCGATGCCGCCGATGTTGAGATTGCTGCTGGCGGTGCCGCCCTTGCCGCTGGAGAGGAAGCCTTCCCCGCGCCCGCCGCCGCCGCCCACCGACTGCGCGAAAATGCCCTTGGAATTGTCACCCGTGGTGAGCAGGGACCCGCTGTTGGTGACGTCCACGCCGCCGCCCGCGCCGCCCTTCCCGCCCGAGCCGCCGATCCGGTACTGGATGGTGAAGCTGTCCGCCAGCGGAAGCGCGCCGTTGACGATGGTCGCCGCACCTTCCTTCACCGAGCCGAACCCGGAGGGAACCCAGGCGGAATTGCTGGACGACTTGTCCTTCCAGGAGAGGCCCGCCGCCGCCGAGGCGTCCGCCGTGCCGCCGTCGCCGCCGCCGCCGCCGGTGCTCTGGGCAACGATGGCATGGGCGAAGCTGCCGTGGGTTTCCACGATGCCGCCGATCAGCGTGCCCGCACTCGTGACCGTGCCCACATTCTTGACGGTGACGGTGCCGCCGGAGCCGCCGCCTCCGCCCCAGCCGCCCACGCCCACATTCACCGCCACGTTGGCATAGAGGCTGAGCAGGTCGGCCACCGTGTCGGCCGAGCCGCCCGAGCCGCCGCCGCCGCCTACGCTCATGGCCTCGATGCCGGTGCCCTTGCGGCCCTGCGTGGTGACGCTGGCGGTATTGGTGAC
>JACESF010000041.1 GCA_013911975.1 Hyphomicrobiales bacterium
CAATGGTACTTCGTCTCAAGACGCGGGAGAGTAGGTCGCTGCCAGGCCTGCAAAGGACATGACCGGGAAAAACAAAACGCCCTCATCACGATACACAACACAAAGCCCCGCGCCGGTGAATAACCGCGCGGGGCTTCGTGCTGTCTGGAGATGGCCGTTGGCGATGGCTGTTGGCGATGGCTGTTGGCGCTTGCTGGACAGGCGTCCGATGGACAGGACGATCGCCAGCCGAGCCGCCGCAGAAAGCCGCGCTCACGCCCGCGCGGTCGATGGCTCCGTGCGCTTCTTCCCGCTCTGCCGCACGCGACGCGCCGCCTTCCGCCCGAACACCCGTGGCTTGACCCGGAACAAATCCGCATGGAGCCGCCGCGCCTTGCGCGTCAGCGTCTCCTGAAGGGCCTCCGCCGCGGTCTCTACGCGCGTCACCAGCTCGTCCGGCAAGGCGCCCCGCGCGCTTTCGAGGCGATGGCGCAGCGTCTCCACGTCCTGAAAGCGCCCCAGAATGTCCCGCAGCTTCTGTGTCCGGGCCGCCCGAGCGGCGCCGCGCCCTTCGGCCACGTCGGCGAGGAACGACATCTGGTAACGATGGGTCACCACCCGCTTGCGCAGATCGTGCAGCGCCTCGGGGTCCGAAACGTCCAGCGCGTCCCGCGCCTTGGCATAGCCCTTCCGCAATCCGGCGAGCACGTCGGCCCGCGCGGCCTGCGCGTCCAGCACCCGGGCATGGCGACGGCGCGCGTCGGACAGCCAGCGCCGCAGCACCCGTTCATGGGCGCCGGGGCTGCCGTCCACATCCACCGCCGCCACCAGCGCCTCGATGGCCCGGGCCGCATCCTCATGGGCGAGGCCGGCCGCGACGAGATCGGCCAGGGCGTCGCGCGAGGCCTGGTTGTCCCGCGCGCCCGACAATTCCCGTGCGGCGGCGGCGGCGGCGCGCCGCGCGGCCTGCGCGTCGGTGCCGGGAATGAGGCGCATCAGGGCGCGATACTCCTTCAGCGCCTTGCGGGCCTCATGCACCATCACCACCGCGTCGCTCGCGGCCAAGGCCCGCTCCACCTTGTCGAGGGCCGATTCGAGGCGCGCGGCCAAGGGCATGCCAAGCGGGAGGCTCCCTTCGGCAGGCGCCCGCACGGCATCATCAGGGCTGGTGGACATGACGCTCCCCGTCCAAATGTTACGAACACGTAACCTGTGTCATTCCAGCAACTATCTCACAGGCCCGCCCGCCTGTCGCCCTCGGGGATCGCGGGGGGATGGAAAAGCCAAGATCATTCAAGGCTCCGCAAGGGAATTGCATCCCATATGGGCGAGTGCTTCGAATTGGACTGATTTTAAACAAAGGATTTCCAGACCCTGTTTGTATTCAGTCTAATTCATATGTTTCCATCTGTATCTTGCAGTAAAGGACCCCAGCATCCTAGGAGTCGCGCCCTAATCAGATCTTTGATCATTCATGCGGGCGGGACATTAAGGAGTTGCGATATGGGCCGGGCTGGTTCAACTGCGGGCATCCGATCCCTCAAGCATGCGGACGCGCGTGGCGCCCTGAAAGGCCCCCTCCAACTGGGTGTCGGATTTGCCTCCGCCATGGTGGGCGTTCCGGCCTTCGCGCAGCAGGCCGCGTCCACGTCCGAGCTGGAACTGCCAACCGTGCAGGTGCAGGACAATACGGGCGGCTTCGTCGCCACCACGACGGGCGTTGCCCGCCTGCCGGTGCCGATCTTCGACATGCCGCAGCAGGTCAATGTGGTGACCGAGAAGGTGCTGCAGCAGCAGAATGACACCACGCTGGAGCAGGCGCTGCGCAATATCTCCGGCATCACCTTCAGCGCCGGCGAGGGTGGCAACCAGGGTGACTCGCCCATCATCCGCGGCTTCTCCGCCCGCGGCGACATCTTCCGCGACGGCATCCGCGATACCGGCTGGTACACCCGCGACATGTTCAACATCGAGGCGGTGGAGGTCTTCATGGGACCGTCCTCCTTCGCCTTCGGCCGCGGCTCCACGGGCGGCGTCATCAACATGGTGTCGAAGCTGCCCAAGAACGCCACCTTCGTGGAAGGCGACGTGACCGGCTATTCGCAGGGCGGCTGGCGCGCCACCCTCGATGCCAATGCCAAGGTGAACGACAACCTCTATGGCCGCATCAATTTGATGGGCCAGAATGTCGATACCGCCGACCGCAACAACGTGAACTCCGAGCGCTGGGGCATCGCGCCGTCGGTGACGTTCAACCTGAACGACAAGACCACGGTCACGGCCTCCTACTATTACCAGCACGAGAGCGGCACCCCGGACTATGGCGTGCCGTACCTGCCCTCGCCCTCGCTGAGCACCTCGGCGGGCAATTTCGGCCAGCCCACCGGCGGCTATTACGGCAACGGCCAGGCCACCCCGCCGGTCCCCGTGCCCCGCAGCAACTGGTACGGCGTGACCAACGGCCCGTTCGCGGACCAGCTCACCACCGACACGAACATGGCCACGCTCTATATCGAGCATGAGCTGAACGACTTCGTGACCCTGAGCAACGGCACCCGCTACACGGCCAACGACCGCAATGTCATCGTGACGGCGCCGCGCAGCCTCGGCACGGCCACGGGCAACACCAACGTGCCCAGCCTCTATCCCGTGCAGAGCATGACCATCGGCATGCAGCGGTTCAATACCATCACGGACAACACCCAGCTCTCGAACATCACCGACATGGTGGCGAAGTTCGAGACCGGCATCTTCAAGCACACGCTGAATGCCGGCATGGAGCTGACCAAGGAAACCCGCGACCAGCAGCGCACCAACCTGTGCAGCCCCACGGCCGCCATGTGCCGCACCAGCCTGTGGGCGCCGAACAATTACTCGCCTACCCTGGGCGTCGGCGGCTTCGCCAATTACGCGCCCACCTCCAACAATACGGACATGACCGACGTGGCCTTCTACGGCGGCAACCAGATTGCCATCGGCGACCACTGGCAGGTCATGGGTGGCTTCCGCTGGGATATGGCGGACACCACCTACCAGTCTGTGGCCGCCAACGGCGCGGTCTCCACGCTCCAGAACAGCGAGAGCCTGTTCAACTATCGGTTCGGCGTCGTCTACTCGCCCATCCAGACGGTGAACCTCTACGTCACCTACGGAACGTCGTCGAACCCCTCGTCGGAATATGGCGTGCTGGCCAACGACACCGTCACCCTGGCGCCGGAGAGCAATGACACCTGGGAAGCGGGCGTGAAGGCGGAAGTGCTTGATGGCCGGGTGATCCTCACCGGCGCCCTGTTCCAGACCATGAAGACCAACACCCGCGTCCCCACCGATCCCGTGGCGGGCCTCCCGCCCCAGGTGCTGGGCGGCGAGCAGCGGGTGCGCGGCGTCTCGCTGGGCGCCGGCGGCGCGCTCACCGAGCAGTGGGACCTGACGCTGAGCTACACCTACATGCAGACGGAGATTCTGAGCGTCGGCTCGGCGCCCACCCTGGCGAGCCTCGCCACCGTGGGCAAGGAACTGCCCAACGCCCCGCCGAACTCCTTCTCCATGTGGACCAGCTACGACATCACCCCCCAGCTCACCATCGCCGGCGGCGCCACCTTCAACGACGATACGTTCGCCAACGCGAACAATACCGTCTACGTGCCGTCCTATTGGAACTTCGACGCCATGGCGAGCTACCAGTTCACCAAGAACTTCCAGGTTCAGCTCAACGTCTACAACCTGACCAACGAGCTGTACTACGCCCAGTATTATGGCGGCCACGCCGTGCCCGCCGCCGGGCGCTACGCCACCCTGACGGCCCGCGCGACCTTCTGATCCGCGCCCAGGCCGACCCGCGCCGCCACGACCTCCGGCGGCGCGGGTCCTTTCGTTTCAAGGTCTCCGCTCATGATGCTGCACATTCCCAATGTCCTGACCCCCGATCAGGTGGCGCGCTGCCGCCGCATGTTCGAGCGCGCGAACTGGGTGGACGGGCGCGTGACGGCGGGCGCGCAGACCAGCGCCGTGAAGCGCAACCTCCAGATCCCCGATGACGACCCGGAAGCCCTGGAATGCGGCCAGATGATCGTCGCCGCGCTCCATCGCAGCGGACTGTTCATGTCGGCGGTCCTGCCGCTGCGGGTCTTGCCGCCCATGTTCAACCGCTATGACGAGGGGATGACCTTCGGCTCCCATGTGGACAATGCCATCCGCCGTATCCGCACCACCGGCGAGACCATGCGCACGGACGTGTCCACCACCCTGTTCCTCTCCGACCCGGACGATTACGAGGGCGGCGAGCTCGTGGTGGAGGACACCTACGGCACCCACGCGGTGAAGCTGCCGGCCGGAGACGCCATCATCTATCCGGCCACCTCGCTCCACCATGTCACGCCGGTCACGCAGGGGGCGCGCATCTCGTCCTTCTTCTGGACCCAGAGCCTGATCCGCAACGACGGGCGGCGCGGCCTGCTGTTCGACATGGACATGGCCATCATGCGCCTGAACCAGGACCATCCCGGCCATCCCTCGGCCGTGCAGCTCACGGGCGTCTACCACAATCTCCTGCGCGAATGGTCCGAGGCCTGAGACGCTGCCTGCGCCTCATTGGAATTGATTTCAGGTGAGCCAAGGCGCATAAATCCTCCCCGGATCAAATCGATTAGATATCCGCGTGCAGCGGGTCAGGGAGACAGCCATGGCGGGTGCGGGCAACAATAAGAACGGCGAGGGCCGCAAGCTGCGCTCCCAGCTCTGGTTCGACAATCCCGACAATCCCGGCATGACCGCGCTCTATCTCGAGCGCTATCTCAATTTCGGCCTCACCCGCGCGGAGCTTCAGTCCGGCAAGCCCATCATCGGCATCGCCCAGACGGGCTCCGACCTCTCCCCCTGCAACCGCCACCACCTGGACCTGGCGAAGCGCGTGCGCGAGGGCATCGCGGCGGCGGGCGGCATTCCGTTCGAATTCCCGGTCCATCCCATCCAGGAGACCGGCAAGCGCCCCACCGCCGCGCTGGACCGCAACCTCGCCTATCTCGGCCTCGTGGAGGTGCTTTACGGCTATCCGCTGGACGGCGTGGTGCTCACCACCGGCTGCGACAAGACCACGCCCGCCTGCATCATGGCGGCGGCGACCGTGAACATCCCGGCCATCGTGCTCTCGGGCGGCCCCATGCTGAACGGCTGGTGGAAGGGCGAGCGCACGGGCTCGGGCACGGTGGTGTGGAAGGCCCGTGCCGAGCACGCGGCGGGTGAGATCGACTACGACACCTTCATGGATTTGGTGGCCTCCTCGGCTCCCTCCGTGGGCCATTGCAACACCATGGGCACCGCGTCCACCATGAACGGGCTCGCGGAAGCGCTGGGCATGTCGCTGCCGGGCTGCGCGGCCATTCCCGCGCCCTATCGCGAGCGCGGGCAGATCGCCTATGAGACCGGCAAGCGCATCGTGGACATGGTGTGGGAGGACCTGAAGCCTTCCGACATCCTCACCCGCGAGGCGTTCGAGAACGCCATCCGCGTGAATTCCGCCATCGGCGGCTCCACCAATGCGCCCATCCATCTCAACGCCATCGCCCGGCATGTGGGCGTGCCGCTGAGCGTGGATGACTGGCAGGCGGTGGGCCATGCCATCCCGCTGCTGGTGAACCTCCAGCCCGCGGGTGAATATCTGGGCGAGGAATTCCACCGGGCCGGCGGCATCCCCGCCGTGGTGGCCGAGCTGATCGGCGCGGGCAAGATCCACGAGGGCGCGCTCACCGTGAACGGGCGCGGCATCGGCGAGAATTGCCGGGGCAAGTTCTCCTGGGACCGGGAGGTGATCCGCGCCTACGACCAGCCGCTGAAGGCGGAGGCGGGCTTCATCGTCCTGCGCGGCAACCTGTTCGACAACGCCATCATGAAGACCAGCGTCATCTCGGAGGATTTCCGCGCGCGCTTCCTGTCCAATCCCGCCGACCCCGAGGCCTTCGAGGGCCGGGCCGTGGTGTTCGAGGGGCCGGAGGACTACCACCACCGCATCGACGATGCCGACCTCGGCATCGACGAGCGCACCCTGCTCTTCATCCGGGGCACCGGGCCGCTGGGCTATCCCGGCGGGGCGGAGGTGGTGAACATGCAGCCGCCCGCCGCCCTCATCAAGAAGGGGATCACGGCGCTGCCCTGCATCGGCGACGGGCGCCAGTCCGGCACGTCCGGCTCGCCCTCCATCCTCAACGCCTCGCCCGAGGCGGCGGCGGGCGGCGGCCTCGCGCTGCTGCGCACCGGCGACCGGGTGCGCATCGACCTCGCCAAGGGCACGGCGGACATCCTCATTTCCGATGCGGAATTGTCGGAGCGCCGGGCGGCCCTGGACGCGGCGGGCGGCTTCCCCATCCCCGCGAGCCAGACGCCCTGGCAGGAAATCCAGCGCGGCATGGTGGAGCAGTTCGACGAGGGCATGGTGCTGAAGCCCGCGGTGAAGTACCAGCGGGTGGCCCAGACCATGGGCGTTCCCCGCGACAATCACTAGGCCAGCCATGACCTCTCATTCCCAGCCGGTCGGCGCCATCGTGGACGGCCCGCCCGCGCGGCGGCCCGAGCGCACGCGCCTCGAAGGGCGGCACATCGCCGTCGTGCCGTTCGAGCCGCAGCGCCACGCCGCCGCCCTCTATGCCGCCTCCCACGGGCCGGGCGGCGAGGCGCTGTGGACGTATCTGTCGGTGGGGCCGTTCGCGGACGAGGCGAGCTTCCGGCAGACCTATGAGGATTTGGCGGCGAAGTCCGACCCGTTGCTGTTCGCCCTGGTGGACCCCGAGACTGAGGCGCCGCTCGGCCACGCCACCTATATGCGCATGGAGCCGGCCCAGCGGGTGGTGGAGGTGGGCAACATCCTGTTCACGCCCGCGCTTGCCCGCACGCCCGCGGCCACCGAGGCCATGTATCTCATGGCCCGCCATGCCTTCGACGAACTGGGCTACCGGCGCTACGAGTGGAAGTGCAACGCGCTGAACGCGCCCTCCCGCCGCTCCGCGCTGCGGCTCGGCTTCACCTTCGAGGGCGAGTTCCGCCAGCACATGATCACCAAGGGGCGCAACCGGGATACCACCTGGTTTTCGCTGCTGGACACCGAATGGCCGCGCGCCAAGGCGGCCTTCGAGGCGTGGCTGGCGCCAGACAATTTCGATGCCGAGGGGCGCCAGAAGCGCCGCCTGGAGGCCATCCGCGACGAGATGTGAGGCTGCCGGACGCTCCGGCACTGACACAAGACTTCAAGGCTGAATACAGCCGGGCACAAGGGACGGACGACCATGGGTGGACGCTTGGAAGGGAAGACCTGCCTCGTGACGGCGGCGGGCCAGGGCATCGGACGGGCCATCGCCGACACGTTCGCGCGGGAAGGCGCGCGGGTCGTCGCGACGGACCTCGACCTCGACAAGCTCGGCGGCTTTCCGGGCGAGGCGCGGCGGCTGGACGTGCGCAGCACGCAGGACGTGGAGGCGCTGGCGGGGGAGATCGGCGCGGTAGACGTGCTCGCCAATTGCGCGGGCTATGTGCACCAGGGCTCGCTGCTGGACTGTTCCGAGGCGGACTGGGACTTCTCCTTCGACCTCAACGTGAAGTCCATGCACCGCACGCTGAAAGCCTTCGTGCCGCTGATGCTGGCCAATGGCGGGGGCTCCGTCATCAACATCGCCTCGGCGGCCTCCTCGGTGCGCGGCGTGCCGAACCGCTATGCCTACGGCACCACCAAGGCGGCCATCATCGGCCTCACCAAGTCGGTGGCGGCGGACTTCATCACGAAGGGCATCCGCGCCAACGCCATCTGCCCCGGCACGGTCCAGTCTCCCTCCCTGGACGAGCGCATCGCGGCGGTGGCGGCGCAGACCGGGCGCTCGCTGGACGCCGTGCGGGCGGACTTCGTGGGGCGCCAGCCCATGGGGCGGCTCGGCACCGCGCAGGAGATCGCAGACCTCGCGCTCTATCTGGCGTCGGACGAAAGCGCCTTCACCACCGGGCAGATCCACCTCATCGACGGCGGCTGGTCGCTCTGACCGGCCCGCGCGGAACAGGACACGCATCCATGCGCATTCTCGTCATCGGCGGCGCCGGAATGGTCGGCCGCAAGCTCATCGAGCGCCTCGCGAAGGACGGGCGCCTCGGCGGCACGCCCATCACCGCGCTCACGTCCCATGACGTGGTGGCCCCGGCACGCATCGAGGCGCCGTTCCCCATCACGACGCGGGTGTCCGACATCTCCGTGCCCGGCGAGGCGGCGGCTTTGGTGGCGGACCGACCGGACGTGATCTTCCACCTCGCCGCCATCGTCTCCGGCGAGGCGGAGGCGGATTTCGACAAGGGCTATCGTATCAATCTGGACGGCACGCGCTTCCTGCTGGACGCGGTGCGGGTCATCGACGGCTATGTCCCCCGCTTCGTCTTCACCTCGTCCATCGCGGTGTTCGGCGCGCCGTTCCCGGAGGCCATCGGCGACGAGTTCTTCTCCACCCCGCTCACCTCCTACGGCACCCAGAAGGCCATCGGCGAGCTGCTGCTGGCGGACTATTCGCGGCGCGGCCTGCTGGACGGCATCGGCATCCGCCTGCCCACCATCTGCGTGCGACCGGGCAAGCCCAACAAGGCGGCCTCCGGCTTCTTCTCCGGCATCATCCGCGAGCCGCTGAACGGCCAGGAGGCGATCCTGCCGGTGTCGGAGGAGGTGATGCACTGGCATGCTTCGCCCCGCGCGGCTGTGGGCTTCCTGCTCCATGCCGCGACGCTGGACACCGCCCCCATGGGCGCGCGCCGCAGCCTCACCATGCCGGGCCTCGCCGTGACGGTGGGCGAGCAGATCGAGGCGCTGCGGCGCGTTGCGGGCGACACGGCGGTGGCGCGCATCCGCAGGGAGCCCGACCCGGTCATCGAGACGATCGTGGCGGGCTGGCCCCGGCGGTTCGATGCGGCACGGGCGCTGGCGCTCGGCTTCAAGGCCGAGGCCACGTTCGACGACATCATCCGCGTCTATGTGGATGACGAGCTGGGCGGGAAGCTCCCGGCCTGAGCACCTCAGGCCGCGAAGGCGTGGTCGCGGCCCAGTTCGCTGATGGCCGCGACGAGGCGCGGCAGGAGGCGCCGATAGGCGAGGCGGCGCTCATGGGGATCGAGCAGGACGGCGGTGTCGTCGATGCGCCAGCGCTGGTGCACGGCGCAGCGCACGCGGCGGGCGAAGCCCTCGATCTCCGCCTCGACGCCCTCCACCAGCGAGATCACCACGTCGATCCGCGGCGCTCCCGGCTGGCTGAAGACTTCCAGCGGCTTGGCGGAGAGACCGTCCGCCGGCACCCGGGCGGCATGCAGGCATTCCACCGCCGCGAGGTCCACGACGCCCGGCCGCAGCCCCGCGCTGAAGGCGCGCAGGTGGGGCGTGCGCCCATGGGCCAGGGCCTCCGCCAGGAGGCTCAGACCGCCATTGTCGCGACATGCGAAAAGGACCGCCGACCTCAGGCGGATGGGTGCTCGCCTCATGATGTTGCCTCCGCTGGGACCAGGGCCGCCGCGCCCGAATCACGGGGCGGACCCTATCCAGGGCCGCGAACGGCAAAATGACAGCCAGGTGTGCGCGTCCACGCCATTGGGAATGCAGGGTTAACCAAATGGAAAAACTTCCCGCCCATGGATGCGGCTGGGCGATCGCGATTCGCGGACGGCCCTGATGATCCGGCTGGGCCGGACCGAGAGGATTCGGAGGCATTGATGGCGAAGAGCGAAGTGACGGGTGCGGAGGTGAGCAAGATCGCCGCGAAGGCCCTGCGTAACCCCGCGAGCGTGACTCACGACGAGATCCGCGCCCTCGCCGCCTCGGCCCTCACCCAGGTCGCGCCGAAGGCACCCGCGCCCAAGGCTCCCGCGCCCAAGGCTGCGGCCCCGAAGGCTCCGGCTCCCAAGGCCGCTGCCGCGAAGGCGCCTGCGAAGGCTGCCGCCGTGAAGCCCAAGGCCGCCGCCAAGTCTGCCCCGGTTGCCAAGTCTGCCCCGGTCGCCAAGTCTGCTCCGGCGGCCAAGTCTGCCCCGGCCGCGAAGCCCGCCAAGCCGGCCGCCACGAAGGTGGCTCCCAAGGCGGCTGCGCCCGCCGAGGCTCCGGCCTCCAAGGAAGCGGCGCCCAAGGTCGCTGCTCCCAAGGCGACTGCTCCCAAGGCTGTCGCTCCCAAGGCGAAGGCGGCTCCGAAGGCCGCAGCGACCAAGCCCGCCGCGAAATCCGCTCCGGCCAAGGCCGCCAAGGCGAAGGCCGCGCCCGTGACCGCCGCGCCGGCGAAGCCCGCCGCCGAGCCGAAGGCGCCGGAAGCCCCGGCCGCCGAAGTTGCGCCCCCCAAGCCCGTCGCGGCTCCGAAGGCCGCGAAGCCGGCTGCCGCCAAGAAGGCGCCTGCCAAGAAGGCGCCCGCCAAGACGGCACCTGCCAAGCCCGACGTGACCAAGCCTGCTTCCGAGGCGCCCAAGGCGGCTCCGGAAGCAAAGGAGGGGTCCAAAAGCGCAGGAACGGCGACTGCAAAGACGGAGCCAGTGGCGCCTGTCGCTGCGAAGCCCGCGCCGGCACCGGTGAAGGCGTCCAAGCCGGCCGTCAAGGCTCCCGCTGCTGCGAAGCCCGCCTCTCCCAAGGCGCCCGCCAAGCCGAAGGCCGCGCCCAAGGCTGCGTCCAAGACCGCCGCCACGGTGACGTCCGCTCCGGTGGCGAAGGCCGCCAAGGCCAAGGCGGCCCCGAAGAAGGCCTGAGGCGCAGGGCAGGGCGGCGCCCCGGGCGCCGCCGATCCCGCCACCTGGCGACGAGAAACGAAAAAGGGCGGCCGAAGGGCCGCCCTTTTCAGTATCCGGTCGGCGGTGTCGCCGGGCGCCTCAGATCTGGCGCTCCACCATCATCTTCTTGATCTCGGCGATGGCCTTCGCCGGGTTCAGGCCCTTCGGGCAGGCCTGGGCGCAGTTCATGATGGTGTGGCAGCGATAGAGGCGGAAGGGATCTTCCAGATTGTCCAGCCGGTCGCCGGTGCGCTCGTCGCGGCTGTCCTTCAGCCAGCGGTTCGCCTGGAGCAGGGCGGCCGGGCCGAGATAGCGGTCGCCGTTCCACCAATAGCTGGGGCAGGAGGTGGAGCAGCAGGCGCACAGGATGCACTCATAGAGGCCGTCCAGCCGCTCGCGGTCCTCCTTGGACTGGCGCCATTCCTTCTCGGGGGCGGCCGTGTCCGTCTGGAGCCAGGGCTCGATGGAGGCGTGCTGCGCGTAGAAGCGGGTGAGGTCGGGGACGAGGTCCTTCACCACCGGCATGTGCGGCAGCGGGTAGACATTCACCACGCCCTTCACCAGCACCTCGTCCATGCCCTTGGTGCAGGCCAGGGTGTTGGTGCCGCCGATATTCATGGCGCAGGAACCGCACACGCCCTCGCGGCAGGAGCGGCGGAAGGTGAGCGTCGGGTCGATCTTGTTCTTGATGTAGATGAGCCCGTCCAGCACCATCGGACCGCAATCCTCGCGGTTCACGTAATAGGTGTCGATGGACGGGTTCTTTCCGTCGTCGGGGTTCCAGCGATAGATGCGGAACTCGGTCAGCTTGGACGCGCCCTGGGGCTTCGGCCAAGTCTTGCCGCCGGTGATCTGGGAATTCTTCGGAAGGGCCAGTTCAACCATGTTCCGTCCTCATCGCCGGCAGGGCCGGCCTGTTGAATCTCAATCCTCACCCACATCGTAGCGCCGCTCATAAGCGGTGCGGCGCTCTTCGATGCGCGCGTCGCGATGATCGCGCCGCGTCTTTTCCAGGGCCACGTGATCGAGCCGCTCCTCGAGCGCCTCGATCTTCCCGGCGAGGGCGTCCAGCTTGTCGTCGAGCCGGGCGAGCTGATCGAGGATCAGCGCACCCACCTTCATCTTGCCGGCCGCCTTCTTGCCCATGGCCCGAACCTCCTGCGATCGTCAGTACACGCGCTTCTTGGGCTCGATGTACTGGATGTCGTTGGAGAGGGTGTAGGTGTGCACCGGCCGGTCGTCGAGCCGCACCTTGCCGGTGGCGGTGTCGAGATAGGCCAGGGTGTGCTTCATCCAATTGTGGTCGTCGCGGTCCGGGAAATCCTCGCGCGCATGGGCGCCGCGGCTTTCCTTGCGGTTCGCGGCGCTCTCCATGGTCACGACCGCCTGGGAGATCAGGTTGTCGTATTCCAGGGTCTCGATGAGGTCCGAGTTCCACACCAGCGAGCGGTCGGAGACGCGGATGTCCGGGGTCGCCGAGAACACGTCGTGGATGAGCGTGCGGCCCTCTTCCAGCACCTCGCCGGTGCGGAACACCGCGCAATTGTTCTGCATCACGCGCTGCATGCGCGCCCGCAGTTCGGCGGTGGGGGTCGAGCCGGAGGCGTTGCGGAAACGGTCGAGGCGCGACAGGGCGCGGTCCGCGCTGTCCTCGGGCAGAGGACGGTGCTTCTCGCCCGGATGCACCACCTCGGCGGCCCGCAGGGCGGCGGCGCGGCCGAACACCACGAGGTCGATGAGCGAGTTGGAGCCGAGCCGGTTCGCGCCGTGCACGGACACGCAGGCCGCCTCGCCGATGGCCATCAGGCCGGGCACCACCTTGTCGGGGTCGCCGGAGGCCTTGTTGACCACCTCGCCGTGATAGTTCGTGGGGATGCCGCCCATATTGTAGTGCACGGTCGGGATGACCGGGATGGGCTCGCGGGTCACGTCCACGCCGGCGAAGATCTTCGCGCTCTCCGAGATGCCGGGCAGGCGCTCGTGGAGGATCGCCGGATCCAGGTGGTCGAGGTGCAGGAAGATGTGGTCCTTGGCCTTGCCCACGCCACGGCCTTCGCGGATCTCCATGGTCATGGAGCGCGAGACCACGTCGCGGGAGGCGAGGTCCTTCGCGGAGGGGGCATAGCGCTCCATGAAGCGCTCGCCCTCCGAATTGGTGAGATAGCCACCTTCGCCGCGCGAGCCCTCGGTGATGAGGCAGCCCGAGCCGTAGATGCCGGTAGGGTGGAACTGCACGAATTCCATGTCCTGGAGCGGCAGGCCCGCACGCAGCACCATGGCATTGCCGTCGCCCGTGCAGGTATGGGCGGACGTGGCGGAGAAATAGGCGCGCCCGTAGCCGCCGGTGGCCAGGATGACCAGGTGCGAGCGGAAGCGGTGGATGGTGCCGTCGTCCATCTTCAGGGCGACGACGCCGCGGCAGCGGCCTTCTTCGTCCATGATCAGGTCGATGGCGAAATACTCGATGAAGAACTCGGCCTTGTGCTTCAGCGCCGCGCCGTAGAGCGTGTGGAGCATGGCATGGCCGGTGCGGTCGGCCGCCGCGCAGGTGCGCTGGGCGGTGCCCTGGCCGAAATGGGTGGTCATGCCGCCGAACGGGCGCTGGTAGATCTTGCCGTCCTCGGTGCGGGAGAAGGGCACGCCCCAATGCTCCAGCTCATAGACGGCGGCCGGCGCGTTGCGCACCAGATATTCGATGGCGTCCTGGTCGCCCAGCCAGTCCGACCCCTTCACGGTGTCGTACATGTGCCATTCCCACTTGTCGTCGCCCATGTTGCCGAGCGAGGCGGCGACGCCGCCCTGGGCGGCCACCGTGTGGGAGCGGGTGGGGAACACCTTGGTGATGCAGGCGGTGCGCAGCCCCGCCTCGGAGCAGCCCACGACCGCGCGCAGGCCCGCGCCGCCGGCGCCGACCACGAGCACGTCATAGGTGTGATCGATGATGGGATAGGCCGCGCCGTTGACGCCAGGAGCGGCTGAGCCGTTGGTTCCGTTGGATGCGGCCATTGTCAGCCTCCCAGGCTGATCTTGAGCACGGCGAACGCCCCGGCGAGGCCGACGGCGACCGTGAAGAAGGTGTTGGCGACGATGCAGAGCACCTTCTTCCCCTCGTCGTGGACATAGTCCTCGATGATCACCTGCATGCCGATGCGCATGTGCGAGGTGACGGACAGGAGGGTGAGAAGGATGATCACCGCCACGATGGGATTGCCGAGGGTCGCCTTGGCGGCCTCGTAGCTCGATCCCGCCAGCGAGATGACGATGACGATGAAGCAGATGGAGAGCAGCAGCGTGGAGGCTGCCGTCACGCGCTGCATGAAGAAGTGCTCGGTGCCGGAGCGGGCCGAGCCGAGGCCGCGCACCCGCCCGAGGGGGGTGCGCATGGGGGCGTGATGGGTCTTGGGATTGCTCACGATACGTCCCTCCTCAGCCCTTCAGCGCCAGGCCGATGATCCACACGACCACCGTGAGCGCGATGGAGCCGGCGAGCGTCAGCTTCGCCATCAGCTCGCGCTCTTTCGCGCCGAAGCCGTGGATGAAGTCCCACACGAAGTGCCGGATGCCGCCGAGCGCGTGATGGATCAGCGCCCAGGTGTAGCCCAGCAGCACGAGGCGGCCGATCCAGGAGCCGGCAATGGCGGAAAACAGGTCATAGGCTCCCGGCGACGTGGCGGCGGCCAGAAGCCACCACACGAGGATCACCGTGCCGAAATACAACGCGCCGCCGGTAATGCGGTGCACAATGGACATCATCATTGTGAACAGCGGGCGATAGATCGACAGGTGGGGAGAGAGCGGGCGCTCGATACGCGACGGACTGTCGGCCATTGGGCTCCTCCGAAAATCGCCCGATCAGGTATCTCAATCGTTGCCAGTTCGCAACGATTCCAAAGCAGTGATTCAGGCAAGATGCACCAAAATGCCGCAATGCGGCACCGGAATTGGCGCAATGCGCACGGTGTGCACGCGGCCGGGATGCTACGCCTGAAGGGAAAAGGCTGCCAGTCGCGTGATGTGACGGAAATGCAAAAAGGCGCGGGAGGCCCGCGCCTTTCATTGCAGCTATGCGTCGGGCGCAGGGCCCACCCGGCGATCAGAAGCGGTAGGTGACGCCCGCGCCGACGATCCAGGGGTTCAGGTCGGCAGTGCCGGACAGCACGGCATTGCCCACGCCCACGGTGAAGTCGGGCTCCAGGAAGAGCTTCTTGATGTCGACGTTCACGCCCCAGTGGCGGTCGATCATGTAGTCGAAGCCCGCCTGGAGGGACCAGCCGAAGGTGTTCTTCACGTCCAGCGACTGCACGTCATAGGTCTTCTGGTTGAAGAACACCGTGTAGTTCACGCCCACGCCCACATAGGGCTTGAAGGGGCCGAAATCGGTGAAGTGGTACTGGAGGTTGAGGGTGGGGGGCAGGAGCCACACCTTGCCCACATTGAGGCCGCCGAGCGTGCCCGCGCCGTAGATGTTGTGCGGGGTCACGCCGAGAATGAGTTCGGCGGCGATGTTCTTCGTGAAGAAGTAGGTGATGTCCAGTTCCGGCACCACCGAGTCGGAATAGGACAGGTCGGAGCCCGCCACGCCGTTCACGGAGCCGCCGCCGGACGGCAGCACGCCGATCGCGCGCAGGCGAATCATCCACGGGCTCGGCTCGGACACCACCGGCGCCGGGGGCGCCTTGTAGACCGGAGACAAATCCGCCGCCATCGCGCCCGCGCTGCCCAGCATCGCGATGCCGAACGCCGCACCGGCGATCGTGCGCCCCCAGAAGCCCTTCGTCATGCCCCTCACCCCATCCGGAAATTGAAACTTTGTAAGGCTTGGTCCCCGGGGTGCCGGCAGGATTTGATCTGGATCAAATCGGCTGTGGGGGTAACCGGGAAGGGGCCGGCTTGTGGTTTTCAGGTGACATCCGTATTTGCCCGCGTTTTGCGGCCGCTGCGTCCCGCCCGGATCGGCCCTCCGGGGTGGGCCTGCCGCCGGTTCCGGCGCACACCGCTTGCATCTGCGGCCGAACGGCGATTCCATCCCCCGATGCGCGTTCCGGTTTCCCTGCTTCTCCGCCTCGTCCCCCCGCTCTGCCTTGCGGCGCTGCTCGCCGCCACCGGCCTGTCCGTGGAGGCCGCCGCGCAGGGGACGAGCCGTCCGCCCGCCGCTCCCCCTCCCGCGGCCATGGAGCCCGCTCGCAGCAGCGTCGAGCGCATCCAGGTGGGCAGCGAGACGCGGTCCTATCTCATCAGCCTGCCCGCCGGCCCCTCTCCGGCGAAGCCGCGCCCCACCATCATCGCGCTCCATGCCGCCGGCCAGACGGCGGAGGGGCTGCGCGACTATCTGGGTCTGGAGCCCGCCTCCCAGCGGGAAGGCTATGTCACGGTCTATCCCCAGGGCATCGGCCATGTCTGGAACGACGGTCGGCCCGCCGCCATGCGCCTGAAGGCGGTGCTGACGCCGGGCGACGACGTGCCGTTCCTGGTGGCGCTCGCCCAGAGGCTGGTGGAGCAGGGCATCGCCGATCCGGCCCGCCTCTATCTCATGGGCATTTCCAACGGCGGCTTCATGGTGGAGCGCATGGCGTGCGAGTTCGCCGGCCTGTTCGCCGCTTATTCGGTGGCCATGGCCACGGCGCCCGCCAACTACCGCGAGGAATGCCGTCCCGACCGGCCGGTGCCCATCATGTTCGTCCACGGCACGGCCGACGGCGTGATCGCGTGGAACGGCTTCTGGACGCCGCTGGGCGCGACCCTGTCCGCGCCCGACAGCGCGGCGCTCTATGCCAAGCTCGACCAGTGCGCGCAGGCGAGCGACCAGGCGCTTCCCGACATCGTCGGGATGGATGCCACCACCGTCTCCGTCCGCCGCTACACGGACTGCGCCGAGGGGGTCGAGGTGGCGCTCTACAAGATCGACCGGGGCGGACACCAGTCGCCGGCGCGGGTGGAGACCAAGCCGGGTCTCGCGACGCCGTTCCTCGGCCTTCGTAACCGGGACATCGACATGGGCGAGGAATCCCTTGCCTTCTTCGCGCGGTTCCAGCTCGGACCGCCCCCCGCCAGCCTGGGTGGCGTGCCGATGCCGGTGCCCTCTCCCCTCAAGTCCAACATGCAGCGGCGCGCCGATGGCGCGCCGCGCGCCCCCGCTCAGCGGGGGATCAGCACCCAATAGTCCAGATCGAGGATGACGCTCGGGTCGTAATCCTCCTCGCCCTTCAGCGGGAAGGCGGTGCAGGGCTGGTCCTTGGTGGCGATGGTGCGTACGCGCAGCGCGCCCACGTCGTCCCGGCCCGGCAGGTCGGCGGCGTCCAGGATCTCGCTCCACGCGAACACGGTGAGGCCCGCGAACAGCGGGGCCACATGGCGCCCGCCATTGATGGCCGCCACATGGAAGGCGTTGCCGAGCCCGTTGAAGGACAGTGCGCGGGCGATGGAAATGACGTGGCCGCCATAGATGAGGCGGCGGCCGAAGCGGCCCTGGCCCTCGGTGAACTGGTTGAAATGCACCTTGGCCGTGTTCTGGTAGAGGCGCGTGGCGATCATGTGCTCGGCCTCCTCCACGGTCATGCCGTCCACATGGTCGATGCGCTCGCCCACCTCATAGTCGCCGAAGCGGAAGGGCGAGCCGGAGAGGTCGTCGCGCCATTCCTCGATGTCCAGCGGGGGCACCGCGTCGCCCAGCGCGTCGGGCGCGAGGGCGGCGGGCAAGGTGGGCACCACGGGCTCGGGCGCGGGGGACTTGGGATCGCGCTTGCGCACCATCACCCAGCGCACATAGTCCAGCACCTCGACGCCGTCCTGGTTGAAGCCGGTGGAGCGCACATAGACGACGCCGCTCTTGCCGTTGGAATTCTCCCGGAGGCCGATCACCTCGGACACGGCCTGGAGCGTGTCGCCGGGATAGACGGGGGCGAGGAAGCGCCCGCCCGCATAGCCGAGATTCGCCACCGCGTTCAGGGAGATGTCGGGCACCGTCTTGCCGAACACGGTGTGGAACACCAGCAGGTCGTCCACCGGCGCGCGGGGATAGCCCAGCGCCTGGGCGAAGCTGTCGGCCGACTGCACCGCGAAGCGCGTGCCGTAGAGCGCGCTGTAGAGGCTGACATCGCCCACCGTGACCGTGCGCGGCGTCGCGTGGCGAATCACCTGGCCGACCGAAAAGTCCTCGAAGAAATTCCCTGCATTCGTCTTATCCATCAGCCCCTCCTGCCGCGCAGCTCGCGCCATGTTGCAGGGCACACCGGGCGGGCGCAACTCACGCGCTTGACGCTGGCGCCCGACTGCTTCTTTCTTGCCGGCAAAGGGGGGAAGCAGCGTGTCGGGATCGTCCAGCCAGAAACTGTCCTTCCAGGCCATGTGCTTCGTGGCCGTGCTGTTCCCGTTCTATGTGCTGGCGGCGGCGCTCGCCAATTCGGCGGCGGTCCTCACGGACATGCTCGCCACCTGCTTCGATCTCACTTCGCTTACCGCCTGCTACCTCGTGCTGCGCATCGCCGAGCGCTCCAAGGCGCACCGCTTCGCCTACGGGCTCGGCAAGCTGGAGAATCTGGCGGAGCTGATGATCGCGGTGCTCCAGGTGATCCTGGTCATCGTCGCCACCGCCCGCGCGGTGGTGGGGCTGCTGCATCCCGAGCCGGTGAGCGGCGCCGGGCTCGGCCTCCTGGTGACGGCGGTGGCGGCGGGCGGCAACATCTACCTGCATATCAAGGCCCGGCGCCTCGCCCGCAGCGCGCGCTCCCCGGTGCTGCTGGCGCAGGCGCGGGTGCACCTGGTCTCCGCCTGCTCGTCCGGCTCGGTGTTCTGCGTGACGCTCATCACGTCCAACCTGCATTCGGTGAGCTGGATCCCCTATCTCGATCCCCTCGCATCCTTCGTGGTGATCGGGTTCATGGTCTTCAACATCTATGAGATGCTGACCAATTCCCTGGGCTCGCTGCTGGACCGGGCCATCGACGAGGCGGGGCAATTGCGCATCCTGAAGGCGCTCACCCGCTGCTTCGACGATTTCGAGGAATTGGGCGACATCCGCACCCGCAGCCATGGCGGGCGCATGATGGTGGAACTGCACCTGGGCTTCGACCCCGCCTGGAGCGTGGCGCGGGCCCGCGAGGCGGTGGCGGACCTCACCTCCAAGGTGAAGGAGGAATTCGCGGTGGTGGGCGACGAGGTGGACGTGGCCGTGGTGCTGATGGCGCCCACGCCCCGCACTTTCGCCGACACCCTCGCCCAGGCCCACGCGGCCTGACACATCATTCCCAGGCGGGCCGTGCGCTTTTCTCCGGCGGATGGAGCGCAGCGGAACGGGCCAGGAGCCCGTCCAGGCTGACGGCACCTCCGCCGAACACCGTGAGCGCGAAGGCCATCGCAGCCCAGGGCAGGTGAAAGTTCGCCCACCCCTCCGGAATGGTGAGCTGGATGATCGCGGTCATCGCCAGCAGGCCGAGTGCGGCGAAGCGTGTTCCAAGGCCCAGCACCAGCAGCACCGGTAGGACGATCTCGCCGATCCCGGCCGCGACCGCCATGGCGGTGGGGAAGGGATAGGGAATTTCGCTGCCGAACAGGTGGAGCCGGAATTCCTCCTCGAACAGGAAATGGGCCCCGGCCGATAGGGTCAGGACGCCGTCCCACTTGGTCAGCCCGGAGAAGAAGAACGGCACCGCGAGCGCCAGGCGCAGTGCGAGCAGCGGCAGCGCCCTCGGGATGGAGGCGAGGCGCGCGTCGGCGTGTCGGATGGCATGCGCGGCATGCGCCAGGGGTGTGGCGGGCGTGGTCATGAGGGATCGTCCTTCCTGATGGAGGCGAACGCGCCGAGCGCGTGGAGGCCGACGAGGGCCGCGCCGAAATCGAATGCGGGGTCATGGGCAAGGGCGGTCTGTGCCGCGTCGGCCAGGGTCGCCCCCGCGAACACGTCCTGCGCGAAGCGGGCATCCCCCGGGGGCAGGACATGCACCGTGACCGCCATGTCCGGACGCGTCACCAACACGCCTTCCGGCCGCCAGTGCGACACGGCGACGAGGTCCGTCCCCTGGTGCGCCGCCCAGATCGAGCCCACCGGATGCTCCGAACGCACGAGGGCGGCGGCGGGATGGGGGACAAGCCGCGCCGCCGGCAGCGCGTCGGCGGGCAGGGCGGCCAGGTGAGCCATGTCCGCCGGGGGAAGGTCCGCCGCGTGGTAGGCCCGGGTCCAGGCCGCCTCCAGCCGGGCGACATCCGGCAGGTAGGGCACGCTTGCGGCGGGCGGGAACTGGGCGATGAAATCCGGGAACTCGTCGCCATAGGCGCTGATGATCGGCCCATTGGGCTGATGCACCCCGGCATAGGCGCGTGCCATGCCGAGGAAGAAGTCCTCCCCCACCAGGCGCTCGCACACGGGGAAGCGCTGGGCCAGAGCCCGGGTCAGGCCGACGAAGACGTTGTTGCGATAGAGCGCGAAGCGCGTGGCATCCGCCTGCCCGCGCGCCGTGGTGAGGCCGGGCGGCAAGGGATGGTCCGCATGCAGCAGGGCATGCGCGAATGCGCTTTGGCTGGCGCGGAACCGGTCGGCATCGAGGCCGTGGGATGGGGCGATCATGGCTCACACCGCCTCGGCGTAACGGTTCCGTCGCTCGCTTTCCCAGGCCATGAGCCTGTCGGCCCGCATGGCCTCGGCGTGCAAAGTCGCGAAGTCCGGTACGTCATTGTCCCACTCGATCAGCGTCGGCACCGGTCCGGTGCGGGCGAGCGTGTGGGCGTAGAGCGCCATGACGTCGGTCCGCACCGCCGAGCCGTGGGCGTCGATCAGCACGCGGTCTCCCGCCTCGTCGCTGGCCTCGTCGTAGCCCGCGAGGTGGATCTCGCCGACGCGCTCCACCGGGAAGCGGTCGATATAGGTCTGGGGCGCAAGGCGATGGTTGGTGCAGGACACCATCACGTTGTTCACGTCCAGCAGAAGCCCGCACCCCGTGCGCTCCGCGACCGCTTCCAGGAAGTCGATCTCGTCGATGGTACTCTCGCTGAACAGCAGATAGGTCGAGGGATTTTCCAGCAGCATCTGCCGGCCGATGGCTTGCTGCGCCTCGTCCACATGGTCGATCACGCGGGCCAGGGTCTCGTCGGTATAGGGCAGCGGGAGCAGGTCGTTGAGGAAGCCGGTGTCGTGGGTCGACCAGGCGAGATGCTCGGAAAAGCTGTGCGGCCGGTAGCGTTCGATGAGGTGGGCGAGGCGGCGCAGATGGGCCTTGTCGAGGGGACCGGCGGCGCCGATGGACAGGCCGACGCCGTGCAGCGACAGGGGATAATGGGCGCGTACGGCCTCGAGATAGCGGTGCGGCGGCCCGCCGGCGCCCATGTAATTCTCGGCATGGACCTCGAAGAACCCGACATCGGGCCGATGTTCCAGCACATGGCCGTAATGGTCCGGCTTGAGACCGAGGCCCGCGCGGGACGGCAGGCGGTCGGGGGCGGTGGCGTGGGACATGGCAAGCTCCAGCGTCAGGGATCGACGGCGGGAGGGAGGCCCGGCGAGGCGGGCCTCCCGGCCGGGCTCAGCCCTTGAGGGGGGTGAGGGAGCCCATGTGGGCGCCGCCCTTCATGGTCACGCAGGTGCCCTTGGGGACCGCCTTCCAGGCATTGCCCTGGTAGTCCATGGTGGACGTGCCGGCGCAGGTGGTGCCGGCCCCGGCGGCGCAGTCGTTCTGGCCCTTGAGGGCGATGCCGTAGCACTTCTCGTTGCCCACCATCTTCTCCGGGGCGAGCGGCGCGGCCATCGCGGCGGTGGCGAGGGCGGTGGCGAGCGAGCCGGCGAGGGCGACGGCGAGGGTCGAGCGGTTCATGGAAACGTCTCCTGTTGACCTTTGACGCAGGTCGTCATCGACCGTGCAAAGACCCATTCGGCGGGAGGCGGCGGCGCGTTACAGTGCGGGGCGACACGAGTTCGTGATCGGCGCGCGCGGGGGCTTGGCGGCTTTTTCCGCCCGCGCGTAACAAAGGGGCGCCGGCGCGCGAACGGGGAGACAGACGCATTGGACGGCGAGGACGAGCGCGCACTTGCCGATCTGCTGCGGGCCGCGATGGCGGGCGACGAGCGAGCCTATGCGCGATTCCTGGACCGGGTCTCGGTGCTTGTGCGCGCCTATGCCCGCCGGAAGATTTCGCACGGGGGCGTCGATCCCGACGACGTGGTGCAGGAGACGCTGCTGGCCATCCACCTGAAGCGCCATACCTGGATGACCGACGCGGCGGTCCTGCCCTGGATCTACGCCATCGCGCGCTTCAAGCTGATCGACGCCTTCCGCCGACGCGGGCGGCGGGTGGAGATCGACGTGGAGGACATTGCCGAGAGCCATGCGCAGCCCGAGGCCGAGACCGTGTCCGAGCGCGACATTTCCCGCGCGCTCGAAGGGCTCGCGCCCGGGCAGCGCTCGGTGGTCGCCGCCATCTCGGTGGAAGGCAGTTCCATCGAGGAGACCGCGCGGCGATTTGGCATGAACGAGACCGCGGTGCGGGTCGCCCTGCATCGCGGACTGGCCGCGATCGCGCGGCGGTTTGGACGGGATTGAGATGAAGACCGACGATCTCATCAGGGCATTGGCGGCCGACACGGGCCGCAAGCCGGTGCCGCTCGGCACGGCCTGGCGGCTGGCGACGGTTCTGGCCGTCCTGCTGGCGGGCGCGGTCTTCTGGCTGACCCTCGGCCCGCGCCCGGATGCGCTCGCCTCGCTGGAGACGGCGCGCTTCGTGTTCAAGTTCGTGGTGACGCTGGCGCTGGCATTCGGCGCCCTCGCTTTGCTGCGGGCTTTGTCCCGGCCCGAGGGGGACGGGCGGGCGCTTCTGCCCTGGCTGCTCGTGGCGCCGCTTCTGCTCGCCGTCGCGGTGGCGCTCGAACTCTATGCCGTGCCCTCGCAGGACTGGGCCGCGCGCCTCGTGGGCGTCAACAGCCGGGTCTGCCTCGCCTTCATCCCGCTGATCGGCGCCGCGCCCCTCGTGGTGTTCCTGGCGGTGTTGCGCCATGGCGCCACCACCCGCCCGGCTCTCGCCGGCGCGGCGGCCGGGCTCCTGGCCGGAGGGCTGGCGGCGGCCTTCTACGCGGCCCACTGCCCGGACGATTCACCGCTGTTCGTCGCCACCTGGTACAGCATCGCCATCTGCGGGCTCGCGGTCCTGGGGGCGGTGATCGCGCCGCGGATCACCCGCTGGTAGGACGCGCCTCAATAGTCCGAGAGCGTCACGTCCTCGGACCATTCGCCCGCCACTTCCTTGACGATGGCCTGGCCGCAGATGACGCGGCCCTTCACCGGGTCGAAGGTGAGGGTGGGCGCGCCGTAGAGCTGCCAGCCCTTGTTGAGCGCCGCGCTCACGCGCTTGCAGAAGGCGCTGTCGTCGGGGCCGGTGAGGTAGCGGTAGAGCTTCATGTCGGGTCCGGTTGGTTGAGCAGGCGTTGGCCCACCGCGCGCGCCACGGCGACGCGGCGGCGCTGGAAGTCCTCGGTGCGCAGCCGCACCTCCTCCACGAGGCGCGGGTCCTCGTCCGCGAACGGCGGGAAGGGCGGGCGCGGGTCATATTCCATGGAGAGCGCGATGCGGCGCGCCTCGTTCTCGCCCGCCAGTTCCCGCGCCAAGGTGAGGGCGAAGTCGATGCCCGAGGTCACGCCCGCGCAGGTCATGCGGTTGCCGTCCACCACCACGCGCTCGCCCACGGGGATCGCCCCGAGGAGAGAGAGCTGTTCCAGCGACAGCCAATGGGTGGTGGCGCGATAGCCCATGAGGAGGCCCGCCGCGCCGAGCAGCAGTGCCCCCGTGCACACGGAGGTGACGAAGCGCGCGCCTTCCGCCATGCGGCGCAGGAAGGCGAGGGTGTCCGCATCCTCCATGAGGGCGAGTTGTCCCGGGCCGCCGGGCACGACGAGCACGTCGCAGCCCGTGACCTTGGAGAATTTCACGTCCGGCACCAGGGTCAGCCCGGCCGTGTCCCGGATCGGCTTGGTCTTCTTCCAGGCGAGCTGCACCTGCGCGCCCGGCAGCCGCGCGAGCACCTCGAACGGCCCCGTGAGGTCGAGCTGGTCCAGGTCCGGATAGACCATCATGACGATGCGGGTGGCCATGGCGTCAGGCCTTGGCGGCGATGGCGTCCGCGAGCGCCACGGTGCGCTGCGCCATGTCGGCGTGCATGCGCTCCACCATGCGCCCGTCGAGCTGGATGACGCCCTTGCTCTGGTTCTCCGGCAGGGCGAAGGCGCCGATGATGGCGCGCGCCTTGGCCACCTCGGCCTCCGGCGGGCTGAAGGCGGTGTTGCAGGGCTCGATCTGGCTGGGATGGATCAGCGTCTTGCCGTCCATGCCCATCTCAACGCCCTGGGCGCACTCGGCCTTGAAGCCGTCCATGTTCTGGAACTGGTTCCACACCCCGTCCAGCACGTCGATGCCATAGGCATGGCCGCCTGCCAGAACCTGCATGAGCCAGCTGATCATGGGCGCGCGCCCCGGCACCAGGGCCGCGCGGGTCTCCTTGGCGAGGTCGTTGGTGCCCAGCACGAACACGTCCAGCCGGGTGAGCGGGTTGCGGGCGGCGGCGATGGCATGGATGTCGAGGATGGCGATGGGCGTCTCGATCATGGCCCAGACGCGGGTGGTCGGGGCGACGCCCAGCGCTTCCAGCCGGCGGCCGACCGTCACGAGCTGGTCGGGGTCCTGCACCTTGGGCACGAGGATGGCGTCCGGCGCGGCGGACGCGGCGGCGTCCAGGTCTTCCAGGCCCCACGGCGTGTCCAGTCCGTTGATGCGGATCACCGCCTCGCGCGGGCCGAACCCGCCCGCCTTGACCGTCTCCACCGCCCGGGCGCGGGCCTCCAGCTTCGCGTCCGGCGCCACCGCGTCTTCCAGGTCGATGATCACGGCATCGACGGGAAGCGACCGCGCCTTCTCCAGCGCGCGGGCATTGGAGCCCGGCATATAGAGGACGCTGCGGCGGGGACGGATGGTCATGGCGGAGCTTCTCCCAGGCAGGGTTTCGAGCCAAGCTAGAGCGCCGTCCGATCCGAAGGAAACGGAATCTGCAGCACCGGGCCTGCGACCCGTGCGCATCGTGAACGGCATGGCTGAAGCCGGGTGCAGGAGACATGTGCAAGGGACGAGTGCAGGAGGCGTGTGCGTCCAGGACTCCCCAGGTCGTCATCCATGCGTGAGGCGCGCATCCGTCGTTCGGCTTAAGCGGAATTACGGATTGGCCCGCACCGGCCCCTGTGGTCCTGTCGCCCGCGTAAAACCGGACACAGCCATGCCCTACGATCGCATCCGCCTCGCCTCGCTCCACGAAAAGGTCGTCAGCGCCGAGGAGGCCGCCTCCCACATCCGCGACGGCATGATCGTGGGCATGAGCGGCTTCACCCGCGCGGGCGAGGCGAAGGCCGTGCCGCTGGCGCTGGCCGAGCGGGCGCGGCGCGAGCCCTTCAAGATCACCCTCGTCACCGGCGCCTCGCTGGGCAACGACCTCGACAAGCAATTGACCGAGGCCCATGTGCTCGCGCGCCGCATCCCGTTCCAGTCGGATCCCGCGCTGCGCAAGGCCATCAATGCCGGCGAGGTGATGTTCGTGGACCAGCACCTGTCCGAGACGGTGGAGCACCTGCGCACCAACCAGCTCGGCCCCATCGACGTGGCGGTGGTGGAGGCGGTGGCCATCACCGCGCAGGGCGCCATCATCCCCACCACGTCCGTGGGCAATTCGGCCACCTTCGCCATCCTGGCGGAGAAGGTGATCGTGGAGATCAACCTGTCCCAGCCGGCGGAACTGGAGGGGCTGCACGACATCTACATTCCGACCCGCCGCCCGTTCCGCGAGCCCATTCCCGTGGTCTCGCCCGAGAGCCGTGTGGGCCTGCCCTTCATCCCCATCCCGGCGGAGAAGATCGCCGCCATCGTGGTGACGCGGAAGCTGGATTCCGCCTCCACCGTCCTGCCGCCCGACCCGGAGACCGCCGCCATCGCGGGGCACCTGATGGACTTCCTCCAGGGCGAAGTGCGGCGCGGGCGGCTGACCACGCGGCTCCAGCCGCTCCAGGCGGGCATCGGCACCATCGCCAACGCGGTCATGCACGGCTTCATCGACAGCCCGTTCCATGACCTGACCATGTATTCCGAGGTGCTGCAGGATTCGACCTTCGACCTGTTCGACGCTGGCAAGCTGAACTTCGCCTCCGGCTCCTCCATCACCCTGTCCAAGGCGAAGCACGACGCGGTGATGCCGGAGATCGTGCGCTACAAGCCGCGCCTCGTGCTGCGGCCGCAGGAAATCTCCAACCATCCCGAGATCATCCGGCGCCTCGGCATCATCGCCATCAACACGGCGCTGGAGTTCGACCTCTACGGCAACGTCAATTCCACCCATGTGGGCGGCACCCACATGATGAACGGCATCGGCGGCTCGGGGGATTTCGCGCGCAACGCCTATCTGTCCGTGTTCGTCACCAAGTCCATCGCCAAGGACGGCGCGCTCTCCAGCGTGGTGCCCATGGTGCCGCACGTGGACCACAACGAGCACGACGTGGACATATTGGTGACGGAAGTGGGCCTCGCGGACCTGCGCGAACTGGCGCCGCGTGAGCGGGCGCAGCGCGTCCTGGAAAACTGCGTCCACCCCACCTACCGGGATGAACTCGCCGATTATTACGCGCGCGCCCTCACGCGGGGCGGGCATACGCCCCACCTCATCGAGGAAGCCTTCTCCTGGCATGTGCGGGCGCGGGAGACCGGCTCCATGCGGCCGACGGGGCCGCGCAAGAGCGCCTGAGGGGAAAGTCTCCTCTCCCGCTTGCGGGGGAGGGAGCAGAGCAATTGGCTGCGGGAGCCTCAAACGAAAACGGCGCCCGCAGGGGCGCCGTTTCCAATTGGGGTCGAACCCGCCTCACGCCGCCTTGCGGCGCGGGGTGATGAGCTTGCGGTTCACCAGCACTTCCGCGATCTGCACCGCGTTCAGCGCCGCGCCCTTGCGCAGATTGTCCGACACGCACCAGAAGGCGATGCCGTTGTCCACGGTCGGGTCGTCGCGCAGGCGCGAGATATAGGTCGCGTCCTCGCCCGCCGCCTCGTGGGGCGTCGCATAGCCGCCGGGCTCGCGGGTATCCACCAGCAGGATGCCGGGGGCGGCGCGCAGGATCTTGCGTGCCTCTTCCGCCGACAGCGGCTTCTCGAACTCCACGTTCACGCTCTCGGAATGGGAGACGAAGACCGGCACGCGCACGCAGGTGGCGACGAGCTTGATCTTGGGGTCGAGAATCTTCTTGGTCTCGACGTTCATCTTCCACTCTTCCTTCGTGAACCCGTCCTCCATGAAGGTATCGATCTGGGGGATCAGGTTGAAGGCGATGCGCTTGGGGAACTTCTTCGCCTCCACGGGGTCCGAGACGAACACCGCGCGGGTCTGGCTGAACAGTTCGTCCATGGCGTCCTTGCCGGCGCCGGAGACGGACTGATAGGTGGACACCACCACCCGCGTGATGGTCGCCGCGTCATGCAGCGGCTTCAGCGCCACCACGAGCTGCGCGGTGGAGCAGTTCGGGTTGGCGATGATGTTCTTCTTCTTGAAGCCGACGATGGCATCGGCATTCACTTCCGGCACGATCAGCGGAACGTCGGGGTCCGTGCGCCACTGGGACGAATTGTCGATGACGACGCAGCCCTGCGCGCCGATCTTCGGCGAATAGTCCTTTGATACGGCGCCGCCCGCCGACATGAGGCAGATGTCGGTGTCGGAAAAGTCGTAGGTGGCGAGGTCCTTCACCTTCAGGGTTTTGTCGCCGTAGGAGACCTCGACGCCCATGGAGCGGCGCGACGCGAGCGCGACAACCTCGTCGGCGGGGAAGCCCCGCTCATCGAGGATCGACAGGATCTCCCGGCCCACATTGCCCGTGGCACCGGCGACGGCGATCTTGAAACCCATGACAGACCTTCGCTGGTAATCCGGCCTTTCGCCGGAAGAGCGAGCTTTTATGCCTTTGCGGGCAAAGGCGCAACGGCGCCGCGCGCAACCCGCCTGCGCGTGGGGCTGGGCTTTCCCGCCCTTGCACTGTGGCGCGCCCGACACGGTGCGGCACGGCCCGTTGCGGCGCACGCGACGCGCCGGGCGTCGGCATCCGGCGGAAACCGTTGATTTGCCATGGCTCGCAATGGCCCGCCAGCGTCCGGCCTCCGTAGGGAACCGGCCTCGACCTCACGCCGTTCCTTGCCTAGACTGCGTTTGTGACGTAACCGGAATCGGACCGTTGATCGGGACGTTTCGCCAAGACGTTCCCTAAGACGTTTCCCTGGGAGAATTCCATGCGTTTCGCGCCGCTTCTCACCCTCGCCGCCGCCTTGAGCCTCGCGGCCGTCGGCGCGGCCGAGGCTCAGACCTCCTCGAGCGCTTCCAGCAGCCAGTCCGCATCCGGTACCCAGGCGAAGAAGCGCATCGTCATCGACATCAAGAAGCGCTCGCCGCTGGATGCCGGCACGGTGGTGAAGCCGGGCTCCAAGTCCTATTTGGACTATGCCCTGCCGACCAGCTACTTCTTCCCCACCTACGGTGCCGGCGAGAACGGCTTCGTGCCCGGCCGCTACCCGCTGCCCGACCGCTTCTACCTGCCCGGCTACTGAGACGGGGCGCGCGGCCGCTCGACAAGAGGCCAGGGCGCCGTCATATACGCCGCCCGGCCCCGCGCCGCGTGATCGAAGAGGGCCCGCCTCATGTTCAGCGTCATACCGGGCTTCCGCCTGTCGCTCGGCATCACGCTGACCTATCTCGGCCTCATCGTCCTTCTGCCCATCGCCGCGCTGATCCTGCAGGCGGCGGACGTGGGCCTGGCGCGCTACATCGCCATCATCACGTCGCCCCGCACGCTGGCGTCCTTCCAGATCACCATCGGCGCCGCCGCGGCCGCCACGCTGTTCAACGCGGTGTACGGGCTCATGCTGGCCTGGGTGCTGGTGCGCTATGACTTTCCCGGCCGGCGCCTGCTGGATACGCTGGTGGACGTGCCGTTCGCGCTCCCCACGGCGGTCGCGGGCCTCGCCCTCGTCACCCTGTTCGCGAAGAACGGCTGGTTCGGCGCGCCGCTGGAGGCCTGGGGCATCCAGGTGGCCTATGCGCCCGCCGGCATCATCTGCGCCATGGCCTTCACCTCCATCCCGTTCGTGGTGCGCACCGTGCAGCCGGTGCTGGAGGATTTGAGCGCGGACCTGGAAGAGGCGGCGACCACTCTCGGGGCCTCGGAGTTCCGGGTGTTCCGCACCGTGATCCTGCCCGCCATCTTCCCCGCCTTCCTGGCGGGCGCCTCGCTGGCCTTTGCCCGCTCCCTGGGCGAGTTCGGGGCGGTGGTGTTCATCGCCGGCAACCAGCCGTTCCGCACCGAGATCGTGGCCCTGCTCGCCTTCATCCGGCTGGAGGAATACGACTACCCCGCCGCCGCAGCCATCGCGGCCACAATGCTTGGCTTCGCCTTCCTGATGCTGCTGACCGTGAACCTCATCCAGGCGTGGCACCAGCGCCGCGCGATCCGGGAGGATTGAGCATGGCCGAGGCCGGACGCAGGCGGGTGGGGGACGGGGCGGCCACGCGGCGCACCCTGCTGGCGGTGGTGCTGGTCGTGACCGCCTTCGTGGTGATCGCGCCGCTCGTCATCATCTTCACCCAGGCCATGTCGCGGGGCCTCGCGGCCTATGGCGAAAGCCTCGTGCGCCCCGACACGCTGCATGCGGTGGGGCTCACATTGTTCACGGCGCTCATCTGCGTGCCCGTGAACGTGATGTTCGGCATCGCCGCCGCCTGGACCGTGACCAAGTTCACCTTTCCCGGCCGCGGCCTCCTGCTGGCGCTGATCGAGCTGCCCTTCTCCATCTCGCCCATCGTCGCGGGCGTCGCCTATCTGTTCGTCTATGGCGCGCAGGGCCTGCTGGGGCCGTTCCTCGAAGCCCACGACATCAAGATCATGTTCGCCGTCCCGGGCATCGTGCTTGCCAGCCTGTTCGTCACCGCGCCGTTCGTCGCGCGGGAGATCATCCCCCTCATGATGGCGCAGGGGCGCGAGGAGGAAGAGGCGGCGGTGACGCTGGGCGCCTCGGGATGGCGCATCCTGCGCACCGTGACGCTGCCCAATATCCGCTTCGCCCTGCTCTACGGGGCGGCGCTGTGCAATGCGCGGGTCATGGGCGAGTTCGGCGCGGTGTCGGTGGTGTCCGGCAACATCCGGGGCAAGACCTCGACCCTGCCGCTGCAGATCGAACTGCTCTACCAGGATGCCCAGGCCGCCGCCGCCTTCGCGGCCGCCACCATCCTCGCGGGGGTGGCCCTGCTGACGCTGGTGGCGAAGCTGGTCATCGAGCGCATGGACACGGAGCGGCAGAAGGCCACCTCCGTTCCCGGCATCGGCCACTGAGCCGGACGGCGCCCGCGCTCACCGGCGCGGGTCGATCATCCCCAGGACGCGGTGAAAGCGGAAACGGCCTCAGCCGCGGCGCACCGGGGCGGGCAGGCCGGGCGCGCGTGGGCGCGCCTCGGGCGCGGGCACGATCTTCCGGGCGCGCCGGGCCTCGCGGCGGAAGCGGCCCTGGCCCAGCCAGGACACAGCGCCCCCCAGCACCACGCCGAGGATCAGCGCCCCGAAGATGATGACGAACAGCGGCACCTGGAGCGTCAGGGCCGACGTGTCGGGGCTGAACGGGTCCAGGGAGACAGGCACCGCGCGGCGGTTGGCCACGGCCAGCGCCACCACGAGGATGCAGAGGGGCAGGCCGATCAGGACGGACAGGGCACGTTTCACGTCGTCACTCACGCTTGGCCGTTGAGACGCTCGCGCATCTCCTTGCCGGTCTTGAAATAGGGGACGGCCTTCTCGCTCACGTCCACCTGCTTGCCGGTGCGCGGGTTGCGCCCGGTGCGGGCCTCGCGCTTCTTCACCGAGAAGGCGCCGAAGCCGCGCAGCTCCACCCGGTCGCCACGGGCGAGGGCGGACACGATCTGCTCCAGGATGGCGTTGACGATGTTCTCCACGTCCCGCTGATAGAGATGCGGGTTCGCGTCGGCGATCTTCTGGACCAGTTCAGACTTGATCATGGCGTGCCCCGTTCCGTATTCCAGACCCTTGCCCAGTCTTCTGCCCCGGTCGCGCGCCCTGATCTTTGCCCTGGTCCTGCGTCCAGTCCTGCGCCGCCTGGCCGAAGGGGCCGAAAGGCGGTGGAAAAGCTTGTGCTGACGGGATTTTCATTGTGCCGAACGAGGGTGCCAGAGGGCCAGCAGGCCGTCAAGCTGGGCCCTCTCCAGCGCCTCGTCCGCGAACTGGGCGAACAGGGGCGCGAGGGAGGCGAGGCCCACCGCGCCGAGCACGGTCTCCACGGACCCGCGCAGCCATCCGAACTCGTTGGCGACGCCGGGGGCCGGCCAGGTGCGGGTGCGCAGGCGCTCCGGCACGCCCTTCTCGCGGGCCAGCCAGGCGCGCGCGGTGCGCTCGTCGCCCACCTCGTCCACCAGTTGCAGCTCCAGCGCCTGGTGCCCGGTGAAGACGCGGCCGTCCGTGGCGGCGGTGAGCTTGGCCTCCGGCATTTTCCGCCGGTCGGCCACCAGGCCCTTGAACCAGCCGTAGCTGTCCATGACGAGGCTGTCGATGGCGGCCCGCGCGGCGGGAGTCGTGGGCGTGTAGGGATTGGGCGACGCTTTCAGGGGGCTCGACTTGATGTCCTCCATGGTCACGCCCACGGTCTTCAGCAGTTCGGTCACGTTGGGATATTGGAAGATCACGCCCACGGACCCGACGATGGCGTTGCGGCGGGCGACGATATGGTCCGCCCCCATGGCCGCGATATAGGCCCCCGAGGCGCCGACGCCCTCCACCACGGCCACCACCGGCTTCTTGGCCGCGAGGCGGCGCAGGGCGTCATAGAGCTGCTCGGAGCCGGTGACGGTGCCGCCGGGGCTGTCGATGGAGAGGAGCACGGCGGCGGCATTGGAGCGGCCGACCTTCTCGATCAGCTCCACGCGCTCGCGGTCGTTGCGGATGAGCCCGCCGATGACGATGCGGGCCACATGGGGCGACGCCTCGCTGAACGGACGCCCGAGCGCCGCATAGGCGCCGACGCCCACGGCGAGGACCAGCGCCAGGACCCCCACGACCCGCCAGAAGGTGAGCTTGCTGCGCAGGCGGCGGCGATCGACGATCTGGTCCACGTCCAAAGACATTCAGGCTCTCCGTCTCCCCGCGCCGGCCAATAAAGACGGGGGGCCCTGTCATTGCAAGCGGCGGGATGGCGCATCCGCGCCGCCCCCGCCGCCCGGCCCTATTGCCGACGCTGGAAGCTGTAGGTCTGACCCTCGGTATAGAGCCAGTCGAGCCGCGTCAGCTTCCCGTTGGAATCCGGGATGAAGGCGAGGAAGCCCATGGGCTCGTCGCCGGCCATGTCCAGCACCGTCCGGAACCGGCCGTCGGGCAGCAGCCGGGCGATGAACACCGCCCCGTCGAATGGGTCCAGCGCCATCCGCGCGCCCGTGTCCGCGAGGCTCAGGACGGCGCGCCCCCCTTCGACCGACAGCGTGGCCGGGCCGAACATGGGGCTGACATAGGTGCCGGCGAGCGGCGCGAGATCCGGCGGCGCGCTCGGCTTCTCCGGGCGGTCGAAGGCGGTCGAGGTGCGCTCCGCGTCCGCCTTGGCCCGGTCGAGGGCGGTCGTGAGGTGGTCGGTGGGCGGATTCTGGAGGATGAGGTCATAGGCCGTCATCGCCAGGGCGTCGGCGAAGCCCTGGTTCTGGAGATTGCTCAGCACCACGATGCCCAGCCCGTAATCCGGCAGGAAGCCCACATGGGTGCCGAAGCCGCTGGTGCCGCCATTGTGCCAGACGACGCGCCCGCGCGGGGTCTGGCTGAGAACCCAGCCCTCGCCGTAGGAGATGGTCTCGGTGATGCCCACCTTGGCGACCCGCGTGGCGACGAGATTCTCCCGGGAGACGAGCGCCTTGCCCTCGAACATGCCGTCCGCGATCTGCAGGCGCAGCCAGCGGGACATGTCCTCCACGGTGGAGTTGAGATTGCCCGCCGGGCCCAGCGCATAGGGGAAGAAGGGATCGAAGGGGATCTGCACCGACCCCTTCGGCGTCCAGCGATGGCCCTCCGCATGATTGGGCGCGGCGCGGATCGCCTCGGCGGTCGCGGTGGTCTCCCGCATGCCGAGGGGCACGAGGATGTCCTTCTCCACCAGCGCGTTCCAATTGGGCTCGCGGCGCAGATGCGCCAGCATGCGGCCGGCCGCCAGATGGGTGATGTTCGTATAGGTGAAGGTGCTGCGGAAGCTCGCCACCGGATCGGCGAAGCGCAGCGAGTGGACCAGCCGGTCCTCGGGATAGCCGAGGATGGTCATGACGTCGTTCACATAGGGCGGCAGGCCGGAGCGCTGGGCCGTGAGGTCGAACACCCGGAACTCGCGGGTGGTGACGGGATCGGCGAGCTGGAACGAGGGGTCGAGGACCACCACCCGGTCATCCCAGTTCAGCACGTCCTTGTCCACGGCCATGGCGAGGGTGGTGGAGAGGAAGGCCTTGGTGGTGGAGCCGATCTGGAACACGGTGCGCGGGTCCACCGGCGCGCCGCCCTTGGCGCGGGTGCCGAAGCCCTTGGCGTAGATCAGCTTGTCCTGGTGGACGATGCCCACGGCGACGCCGGGAATGTCGAACAGCCCCATGCCGCGCGCCACTTCCGCCTCGATCTTCGGCAGCGCTCCGCGCGCGTTCACCGCCAGGTCCGGCAGCTCCGCCACCGGCGCGAGGGGCGCGGGGACCTGGGCGCGCGCATCCGACAGGGACGCCGCGAAGGGCAGCAGGAAGAGACCGAGGGCGAGGACGCGGCGCATGCGGGGCGCTCCTGGGCTGGGTGTCCGGGCGCGCAGAATGGGAGAGCGGCGGTGACAGCGCAATGAAGTCAGCCCATGTGATTGGGCTGAAAATGAAAAAGGCCGGCGCGCGGCCGGCCTTTTCCGTGGTGTCGGACCTGAGGGCACGAGGCCCCCCGGGATCACTCCTCGTCCGAGTCCTTGGCGCGCTGCTTGAGCGCGGCGCCCAGGATGTCGCCCAGCGAGGCGCCGGAATCCTGCGACCCGTACTGGGCCACGGCTTCCTTCTCCTCGGCGATCTCCATGGCCTTCACCGACACCTGCACCTTGCGCGCCTTGCGGTCGAACAGGGTGACGCGGGCGTCCAGCTTCTCGCCGACGGAGAAACGCTCGGGGCGCTGGTCGTTGCGGTCGCGAGCGAGCTCCGAACGCTTGATGAAGGTGGAGAGGTCGGTACCGGTGAGCTTCACCTCGATGCCGCCGTCCTTCACGTCCGTCACTTCGCAGGTGACGATCGCGCCCTTCTTCACTTCGCCGGCGTCGGCGAAGGGGTCACCCGCGAGCTGCTTGATGCCCAGCGAGATGCGCTCCTTCTCGACGTCCACGTCGAGCACCACGGCCTTGATGACGTCGCTCTTGCGGAACTCGTCGATCACCTGCTCGCCGGGGCGGTTCCAGTCCAGGTCGGACAGGTGGACCATGCCGTCCACATCGCCGTCGAGGCCGAGGAACAGACCGAACTCGGTCTTGTTCTTGACCTCGCCTTCCACGACCGCGCCGGGGGCATACTTCTCGGCGAAGGCCTCCCAGGGGTTCTGGAGGGTCTGCTTGAGACCGAGCGAGATGCGGCGCTTGGCGGGATCCACCTCGAGCACCTGCACTTCGACTTCCTGCGAGGTGGAGACGATCTTGCCGGGATGGACGTTCTTCTTGGTCCACGACATCTCGGAGACGTGGATGAGGCCCTCGATGCCGGGCTCCAGCTCCACGAACGCACCGTAGTCGGTGATGTTCGTGACGCGACCCTTGAAGCGGGCCTCCACCGGATACTTGGCCTCGATGCCTTCCCAGGGATCGCCCAGGAGCTGCTTCATGCCGAGCGAGATGCGGTGCGTCTCGTGATTGATCTTGATGATCTTCACCTTCACCGTCTGGCCGATGTTCAGCACTTCGGTGGGGTGGTTCACGCGGCGCCACGCGATGTCGGTGACGTGCAGCAGGCCGTCGATGCCGCCGAGGTCAACGAACGCGCCGTAATCGGTGATGTTCTTGACCACGCCCTCGATGGCCTGACCCTCTTCGAGGTTCTGGACCAGCTCGTGGCGCTGCTCGGCGCGGGTCTCTTCCAGGACGGTGCGGCGCGACACGACGATATTGCCGCGGCGGCGATCCATCTTGAGGATCTGGAAGGGCTGCTGATTGTGCATCAGCGGGCCGACGTCGCGGATGGGACGGATGTCCACCTGCGAGCGGGGGAGGAAGGCCACGGCGCCGTCGAGATCGACGGTGAAGCCGCCCTTCACCTGGTTGAAGATCACGCCGGTGACCTTCTCGCCGGCGTTGAACGCCTTCTCGAGCTTCACCCAGCTCTCTTCGCGGCGCGCCTTGTCGCGCGAGAGGACGGCTTCGCCCATCGCGTTCTCGACGCGCTCGAGATAGACCTCGACCTCGTCGCCGACATTGATGGTGCTTTCGCGGCCGGGGCCGGCGAACTCGCGCAGGGCCACGCGGCCCTCGGTCTTCAGGCCGATATCGATGATCGCGAGATCCTTCTCGATCGCGACCACGATGCCCTTCACGACAGCGCCTTCGTTCACATCGGCGCGGCCGAAGCTTTCGTCGAGCAGGGCGGCAAAATCTTCACGTGTGGTTTCGGGGGACATCCAGTCTCCAAAGTGTCGGCGCCGGCGTCTTGGGTTGCAAGACGCCTCATTCCACGCGGAAGCCCGGATGACACCCGGGCCGCCATCGGCAAAGCCGATGGGCCGGCGCAAGACCGCGCGGAACAAAGCTGGGATGTGTGTCGGATCCGGTGCCGGCGAAAGCCTAAGGCGGGCTGCCTCCTGAAGATTCGGGATCGCGTATCCCGCGCTCCCGGCCCGCCCGGATGACTTCCGCCTTGGGGGCGCTGTCTCGGACTGGCGCTCACTTAGGGCAGAAATGGCGCAATTGCAAGGGGCGGGGCGGGTCTCCGACCGATCCCGCCCCACTTTCGCCCCCGCGGGCGGCGGGTTTCCGGCTCCGGAAGTGCAGGCGCGGCATTGCCGCGGCCGCCTCCGCCCTCGGTCCGGAACTGGCGGATTGCCGCGATCGGCCTATGTTCTCAGGCAGGATCAATCGTGCCCAGAGTTGCCCGACCATGACCGTCCACCAGACCCTTCCGCCTGCCGCCGTCGATCCCGTGAAGCTGGACCGCCTCGCCGAAGTGGCCGTGAAGGTGGGGCTCGCGCTCCGCCCCGGCCAGGACGTGTTTCTCACCGCGCCGGTCTCCGCCCTGCCGCTGGTGCGGCGCATCGCGGTGCATGCCTACAAGGCGGGCGCGGGGCTGCTGACGCCCATCCTGTCGGACGAGCAGGTGACGCTGGCGCGCTTCCAGAATGCCGACGACGCCAGCTTCGACCGGGCGCCCTCCTGGCTCTATGAGGGGGTGGGGAAAGCCTTTTCCGGCAATACCGCGCGCCTCGCCATCGTGGGCGACAATCCCATGCTCCTGTCGGGCGAGGACCCCGCCAAGGTGGCGCGCGCCAACAAGGCCAATTCCATCGCCTACCAGCCGGCGCTGGAGAAGATCGCCGCCTTCGACATCAACTGGACCATCGTGTCCTATCCCAGCCCCGCCTGGGCGAAGCTGGTGTTCCCGAACGATGCGGAAGACGTGGCGGTGGCCAAGCTCGCCGAGGCCATCTTCGCCGCGTCCCGCGTGAATGCGGCGGACCCCATCGCCGCCTGGGACGCCCACAATGCCGCGCTCCGCGCGCGCACCGCGTGGCTGAACGACCACCGCTTCCATGCGCTCCACTTCACGGGGCCGGGCACGGACCTGACGGTGGGCCTCGCGGACGGCCATGAATGGCAGGGCGGCGCCTCCGAGGCGAAGAACGGCATCGTCTGCAATGCCAACATCCCCACCGAGGAAGTGTTCACCACCCCCCACGCCCGGCGCATCGAGGGTCGCGTCTCCTCCACCAAGCCGCTCTCCTACCAGGGCACGCTCATCGACGAGATCAGCGTGCGGTTCGAGGGCGGGCGCATCGTGGCGGCGCAGGCGGCCAAGGGCGAGGCGGTGCTGAACAAGGTGCTGGACACGGACGAGGGCTCGCGCCGCCTGGGCGAGGTGGCGCTCGTCCCCCATTCCTCGCCCATCTCGGCCAGCGGGCTGCTCTTCTACAACACGCTGTTCGACGAGAATGCCGCCTGCCACATCGCGCTCGGCCAATGCTATTCCAAGTGCTTCCTGGATGGCGCGAGCCTCACCCCCGACCAGATCGCCGCCCAGGGCGGCAACAAGAGCCTGATCCATATCGACTGGATGATCGGCTCCGGCGAGGTGGACATTGACGGCATCCACACCGACGGCCGCCGGGTGCCGGTGTTCCGCAAGGGCGAGTG
>JACESF010000042.1 GCA_013911975.1 Hyphomicrobiales bacterium
GTCATGGAACCCGCGAGGCGGGGGAGGAAGGGGCGGGCCAGTTCCTCCGCCATCATGAACAGGAACAAAGCGGGGCGGATGATGGTAGCGGCGTGGTTCTCGCCCGCATGGACGGTGCCGAGGCCGGTGCGCGCGCTCAAGGAATCCAGGCTCACGATGGCGTCCGCATCGCCGCGCCGGGTGGCTTCGGCGCGCGCCTTGGCGTGGCGCTCGTGCAGCAGCGCCATGTGCTGGTCGATGGGCGCCACGAACGGGGATTTCTCCGCCGCGTCGCTATGCATCCACAGGCGGCCCTGGGCGAGGGAGCGCACCCGCGCCTCCAGCGCGGCCAGCGCCTCGGTGCCGCGCGCGCCCACCACCAGGGCCACCAGTTCCAGCGCCACCAGCAGCGAGACGATGCCGATGAAGGCCACGTCCACCAGCAGCGCGTTCACCTGGTCGGAGACGACGCCGGGATCGATGGTGATGGTGAGGCTGGCGAGCGGCACGCCGTTGCGCGCGGTGACGGCGGTCACCACCTGCTCCGCATGGTCGTCGTCGGGGGCGGTGCCAGCGATGCCCAGCACCTTGCCGTCGGGGCGCACGAGCTTCAGCTCGGCCAGTTCCACATTGGCCGCCCGCAGGCTTTCCAGATAGCTGTCCACCCCCACCATCCGGTCGAGGGGCACGCCCGCCGCGACCGCGTTCTCCACCAGGGAGGCGGCCGAGCGGCCGACCGATTCCGCCTGGGCGGCGATGGCCGGGACGATGGTGCGCTCCACCGCCGCGCGGGAGGCGAAGGCGATGGCGGCCAGCGCCGCGCACAGGATGATGGCGATGGCGAGGGAGATGCCGGCGCGCAGCCCGATCATGGCCGCTCTCCCGGACGGGCCGCCGCGTGCGCAGCCTCGGCCTCGGCAAGGGCGGAGCGCGCCGCGCGGGGCCATTGGGCGGGGTCCGCCGCCCGGCGCGCCGCGCGGCCTAGCCCGCCGGCCAGCAGCAGGCCGATGACGATGGTGGCGAGGGCGGCGCCGATCAGGGTAGGGGCCGCGATGGTCTCCAGCTCGCCCGCGAGCGCATGCTCCCCGGCGGCCAGCGTCTGCGGATTGTAGCGCACCACCACCCGGCCGATGGTGGAGGCGAGGTCGTTCTCCACCCGGCGGCTCACCGCATTGGGCGTGCGTCCGCTCTCGCGGGTGTCGATGCGGGCCGGGTCGCTGGAGAACAGCACCCGGTCATGGCTGTCGGTGACGTCGATGGAGAGGATCGAGCCGTCGAGCCGCGCCTCGCGGCGGGTGAGGTCGGCCAGCGTGGTCTGGGCCGGCAGCGCGATGCCGAGGGAGGCGGCGGTCTGCGCGCTTCCCGCGATGCGCTCGGCCGTGACCCCGAATCGCGTCTCCACCGCCTTGCGGTGGGCGTTCTGGAGCGTGACGTAGGAGAAATAGGCGCCGAACGCCACGCACGCGGCGGCGATGACGGCGAAGAGCACGATCAGCCCCAGGGAGGTGCGGATCATCCTTTGAACCCGAAAAGACGCACGGCCCCACAATCCCCTTCATGCGGCCGGACGCGGGCCATCTGCCCCGCCCCCGCCGGATGATGCAGCACGTTAACAATGGCAGGATTCAGCAATTTGACGAATCCGCATTTTCTCCGGCGCGGGCGCGACGACCCGCGCTGAGGCGAAAACAGCGCACCGGGAAAGTCTGCGCAGTTTGCTCTGGTTTGCAACCGCCCATGCGGTTAACGTCCGCCGCGTTCTCGCGCTTCCAAAGTCAGGCATGACATTCTTCGGGCGGCTCATTTTCGTGATCGGTCTTTCCCTGGCGGTCACCCTCGTGGTGCTGCCCGGCGCGGCTTTCTTTGCCGGCGAGCGGGTGAGCGAGGAGATCGAGCAGGCCCGCGTCTCCCATCTGCTCGGGGCTTTGCGCCAGACCACGGAGGCGAATCTGGGCATCGGCCTCGCGCTGGATGAGATCGCGCTGCTGCAATCCACCATCGAGCGCGAGAAGGCGCAGGACCCGTCCATCGTCGTGATCGACATCTTCAATTCCGCCGGCCGCTCCATCTACAGCACGGACCGGGGCTCGGTGGGCGAGGCGGTGGACCCGGGCTGGCTGACCCACCTGTCGCGCGACGGCACCTGGCATTCCAGCTTCCGGGGCGAGACCATCTTCGGCACGCGGTTCGAGAACGACCTCGGCATCGCGGGCGGCATCGCCGTCACGCTCTCGGGCACCAACCGGGCGGCGCGCATCGAGGCGCTCGCCCTCGATCTGACCCTGCGGGCCTTCGCCATCGGCTTCGCGGCGCTGGGCATCGGGCTGCTGCTGGCGTTCGCCGCCGCCTGGCGGCTCGGCCGTCCGTTCGTGCGCGTGGCCGCTGTCCTGAGGGATGCGGCCGCCGCCCGGCCGCCGCCCGCCGCGCCGCGCGACGGGCTGGAGCGTGTCGCCCTCCAGGTCCGCGAGACGTGGCGCGAGGAAGAGGCGCGGCTGGCACGCGGCATGACGCGGCTGGAGGCGCTCGACGATGCGGACTGACGCGCATCCCGCCACCCGCGCGCGCGACCGGCTGGTCTGCGCGCTCATCGCCTTCCTCATCGTCGCGCTTGTGGGCGGCGGCGCGGGCACCATCATGATGCAGGGCTTCAAGGCGCGGGTGGAGGACACCGCCCGCCGTGATGCCCGGCTGATCGGCGAGACCGTGGCCCGCGCCCTCGCCATGCAGTTCGAGAAGGCCGCGCGCTTCGGCATTCCGCTGAAGATGCTGCCGGGCGTCGAGCCCTATCTCAGCGAGACGCTGAGCCGCACCCCCGGCCTCACGCGGATCGTGCTCCAGGGCCCGGACGGGCGCGAGGTGCGCAGCGCCATCGGCCCCCTCACCGGCATGGACACGGTGGTCATGCCCATCACCATCGACGGGGTGGTCTTCGGACAGGTGGCGGTCTCCACCACGCCGGCGACGCTCAGCTCCGTGCTCAGCGAATTGTACTGGCGCGCGGGGATCGTGGTGCTCGCCTGCGCCGTTCTGGCGGGTCTGGCGGCTGCCTTCTATGCCGGGGCGAGCCTCGCGTCGGGCCGGCGCCGTCTCGCCACCGCGCTCCTGTCGAGCGCGGCCGGAAAGCTGCGCGACCTGCCCCCCGGCGGCGGGCGCGGCCCGCTGGCGGCCGCTTTCCGCGCCCTCGGCGGCGGGGAGCGCCGCATGGCCGAGCGCCGGGCGGCGTTCGACGGCTATGCGGAAGAATTGCTCGCGGTCGACTTTGACGGTCGCCTGCGGGCCGAGATCGAGCAAATCCGCCGCGAGACGCACGCGCGCGCGCCTGCCCAGAGAGACGTGTGATGCTGCTTCGCACCCGCATCACCCTCATGGCGGCCTTCGGCTTCCTGCTTCTCATGGCGACCTTCTGGGCCGCGAGCCTGGTGCGCGACCGCCTGGAGGCGGACCGCACCGCCGAAGTGGCCATTTCCGGGCAGGCGGCGCTGTGGCGCGAGATCGTCGCGGTCCAGGTCTCGGACCTGGAGAAGCAGCTCGACGCCATGGAGGACGACACCAATGTGCGGATCGCCCTCACCTTCGCCAATCGCCAGGGCGTGGTCGCGGCACTGAGCGACCTCGGCATCGACGAGGACGACACCCTCGCCTTCGAGGTGGTGGGGCCGGACCGGGACGTGACCTCCTTCTTCGGCGAGCCGTCCGGGCGCGGCATCCTGGACGCGGGCACCCTGGACCGGGCCTTCGCGGGCAACCGGACGGTCGGGCCGCGCCTCGTCTCGGCGCAGCGCATGCTCATCGTCGCCACGCGCACCATCACGCTGCCGAGCCGGGGCACGCTGGTCCTGGTGCTCGGGCGCGACGTGAAGGTGGCGGTGGGCCGGTTCGCGGCGAGCGTGGGCTCGCAGGCGACCCTGATCTCCCTGCGCGACCGGGTCCTGTCCAGCACCGACGCCGACCTGTGGAAGAACGCGCACCTCGCCATCACGCCGCGCCAGCCGCTCTACACCCGCGTCACCGTGGGCGAGCAGATCTATTCCGTCACTAGCGTTCCGGTGGACGGCATCAATGGCGGGGCGCTCGGCGCGCTGGTGAGCCTGAAGGACAATACGGCGGCCTGGAACGCGCAGAACACGCTGCGCTCGGTCGCCATCGCGGCCGGCGTGGGGCTCGCCGTGTTCGGCATCCTCGGCCTCAACATCTTCCTCTGGTACAGCTTCCGCCCCCTGGAGAACGCCATCGGCGTGCTGGAGGCGCTGTCGCGCGGCGACACGTCCGTTGTGCTGGACCATACCGGCGATGACGAGATCGGCCGCATCGGCCAGGCCATCGCGGGCCTGCGGCGCAACGCCCAGGCGCTGGCGGAAACCCGCCGCCACCGCGACCGGGTGCGGCGCCGGCAGGAGACCGTCATCTCCACCGAGCTGAAGCTGCTTGCGGATTCCGTGGACCCCACGGACCGCGAGGAGGTGCTCGCGCTGCTCTCGCGGCAGTCCGGCGGAGAGGCCGAGGACGAGCTGCGGCGCCTCGCGCGGGTGCTGCACGACTTGTCGCGGCGCATCGTCGAGCAGCACACGCGCCTGTCCTCCATGGTGGTGGAGCTGCGCGAGGCCCTGGTGACGAAGACCAAGCTGGCCGGCCTCCAGCAGGAGCTGGAGATCGCCCGGCAGGTGCAGCTCGCCATCCTGCCCAAGGCATTCCCGCCCGATCCGCGCGTGGTGATGGACGCGCACATGACGCCGGCCCGCGAGGTGGGCGGCGACTTCTACGATTATTTCCTCATCGACAAGTCCACCCTGGGCTTCGTGGTGGCCGACGTCTCGGGCAAGGGCGTGCCCGCCGCCCTGTTCATGGCCATCTCGCGCACCCTGCTGCGCTCCACCGCCCTGTTCGAGCGCTCGCCCGCCGGCTGCGTGCGGCGGCTCAACGACCTGCTCGCCATGGAAAACGAGCAGATGCTGTTCGTCACGCTGTTCTATGGCGTGCTCGACCTGGACACCGGGCGCGTGAGCTATGTGAATGCGGGCCACAACCCGCCCTATCGCATTTCCCGCACCGGGGAGATCCGCACCGTGCCCAGCACCGCCGGCATGGCCGTCGCGGTCATGGAGGGCTTCGTCTACAAGGAAGTGTCGTTCGACCTCGATCCCGGCGACACGCTGGTCCTGTTCACGGACGGCGTGACCGAGGCCATCGACGTGGACGGCGACCTCTATGGCGAGCGGCGGCTGGAGAAATTGCTGGCCGGCGGCGCCCAGGACTGGAGCGTGCAGGAAACCTCCCAGCGCATCCTCTCCTCCATCCGGGACTTCGAGCGCGGCGCCCCCCAGGCCGACGACATCACCTGCCTCAACCTGCGCTTCTTCGGCAGCCACCAGCCGAACTTCTGACCGAGGCCGGCTTGCCTCGCGGGCGCGAGGGTGAAACGGTGTTGGTCCACGAACGATAGGCCCCGGCATGGTCCGAGGGGCCGCCGGAACGCGGGGGCCTTCGGCCCGCGCGAATGTCCGGGCAAGGAGGAAGCAGCGTGTCCGTCCTGAACCCGCCTCTCGGGGCGACGCGGCGCGAGATCGCCACCGTCTCCATCGTCAGCGCCGGCCATTTCGTCAGCCACCTCCTGCAATTGGCGCTCGCGCCGCTGTTCATCGCCATGCGCGCCGATCTCGGCGTCTCCTTCACCGAACTGGGCGTGGTCCTGTCGGTCTTCTATCTGTGCTCGGGCGGCGGGCAGGTGGTGGCCGGGGTCCTGGTGGACCGGTTCGGCGCGGACCGGCTGCTGATCGGCGGCATGATGCTGCAATCCGCCTCCATCGCCGCCATGGGGCTTGCCCCCTCGCTGCTCTCGCTCCTGCCGCTGGCGGCGCTCGCGGGCTTCGGCAACAGCGTGTACCACCCCGCCGACCTGTCGATCCTCAGCCACCGCGTGGGCGCCCCGCGCCTGGGGCGGGCTTTCGCCATGCATGTGGTGGCGGGGAGCCTCGGCTACGCGGCCTCGCCTTTGGTGGTGGGCTCGCTCGGCCAGGCCTATGGCTGGCGGGTGGCGCTGACGGCCACCGGGCTGTTCTGCCTCGCGGCGGCGTTCGCCTTCCTGCTGGCCCGGCCGCTGCTGCGCATCGAGCATGCCGCGCCCGGCACGGCCGCGGGCGCGGCGCCGCTGCGTTTCGCCGACATCCTGCGCCTGCGGGTGGTGGTGCTGGCCTTCGCCTATTTCTTCCTCACCGCCACATGCCTCGTGGGCCTCCAGAGCTTCGGCATCACCGCGCTCCAGGAAGGGTTCGGCATGAGCGCGAGCTTCGCCGCCCTCACGCTCACCTGCTATCTCGGCGCCAATATCGTGGGCGTCATGGCGGGGGGCCACCTGGCGGACCGCGCCAGCCACCATCACCGCATCGCCATATCCGGCCTCGCGGTGGCGTGCCTCGCGCTCTTGGCCATCGGCCTGTCCAGCCTGCCGCCCTGGGGCACCTTCCTGCTGCTGCTGGCCACCGGCAGCGCGCTCGGCGTCACCACGCCCTCGCGCGACGTGCTGGTGCGGCAGGCGACGCCGGAGACCGCGCGGGGCAAGGTGTTCGGCCTCGTCTATTCCGGCTTCGACGTGGGGGCGCTGGCCGGGCCCGTGCTCTACGGCGCCCTGCTGGACGACCACCGCACCCATGCCGTGTTCGTGGCCGCCGCGCTCCCGCTGCTGCTGGCCATGGTGACGGTGACGGGCGTCAGGGCGCGGGCGGCAGCACCTTCCCGGGATTGAGCAGCCCGGCGGGGTCCAGCGCGCCCTTCAGCCGGGCCATGAGGTCGAGGGCCACCTTGTCCTTGTAGAGGCCCAGTTCCTCGCGCTTCAGCACGCCGATGCCGTGCTCGGCGGAGATGGAGCCGCCGAGCGAGGCCACGTAATCGTGCACCAGCCGGTTGAAGGGCTCCCAGGATTCCAGGAAGGCGGCCTTCGCCATGCCCACGGGCTGGCTCAGGTTGAAATGGATGTTGCCGTCGCCCACATGGCCGAACGCGCAGACCCGCACGCCGGGCATCTGCGCCTCGCACAGGCGGCTTGCCTCCACCACGAAGTCCGCCACCTTCGAGACCGGCACCGACACGTCGTGCTTGATGGAGCCGCCTTCGCATTTCTGGGCGTCGGACAGGTCCTCCCGCAGGCGCCAGAGCGCATCCGCCTGGGCTTCGCTGGCGGCGATCACGGCATCTTCCACCTCGCCCGCCTCGAACGCCTCGGCGAGGACACCCTCCGCGAGGCCCGGCAGGTCCTCCACCGCGCGGGTGGAGGTGAGTTCCGCCAGCGCGAGGAAGGCGTGCGTGCCCTCCAGCGGGCGGCGATGGCCGGGCATGTGGCGCAGCACCAGGTCGAGGCCGAAGGCGGGCATCATCTCGAACCCGGTCAGGGCATCGCCCGCCACCGCGCGCAACCGGCGCATGAGCGAGAGGATCGCATGGGGATCGCGCACGCCGGCCATCACCGTGGTCCGGTGGCGGGGACGGGGGAACAGGCGCAGCACCGCCGCCGTGATGACGCCGAGCGTGCCCTCGGAGCCGATGAACAGGTCCTTCAGGTCGTAGCCGGTATTGTCCTTGCGCAGGCGCGACAGGCCGTTCCAGACCCGCCCGTCCGCCAGCACCACTTCCAGCCCCAGCGTCAGCTCGCGCATGTTGCCGTAGCGCAGGACCGCCGTGCCGCCCGCGTTCGTGGCGAGGTTACCGCCGATGCGGCAACTGCCCTCCGAGGCGATGGACAAGGGGAACAGGCACCCTGCCTCCTCGGCGGCCGCGCGCGCGCCGTGGAGCGTGACGCCCGCCTCCAGGGTGAGGGTGAGGTCGGTGGCGTCCACGGCGCGGACCTTGTCCATGCGCTCCAGGGAGAGGAGGAGGGCGCCGAACGGCACCTGCCCGCCCACGAGGCCGGTATTGCCGCCCTGGGGCACCACGGGCAGCCCCGCTTCCGCGCAGGCCGAAAGGCACAGCGAGACCTCCGCCGTGCTCGCCGGCCGCAGCACCGCCGGCGCGGTGCCGGGAAACAGGCCGCGCGGCTCGGTGAGGTAGCGGGCCGTGTCCGCCGGGGCGGTGAGCACGCCGTGGGGGCCGAGCGCCTCGGAGAGATGCGCGATGACGGCGGCGACCTGGTCCGGGGGAAGGCGCAGCGGGGAGGGGGCGGTGCTGGACATGGCCGGGACACTGGCGGACGCGCCGCGCGCGATCAAGGGGCAAGGCGGTGCCGGGCTTCTCCTGTCCCGGCCCACCTGTCCCGGCTCACCTATCCTAGGTGACATCGGGCAAGGCTTGTGGTGGTCTCGCCGGGCAATGGCGCCTCATGAGAAGGCCCGCGTCTCCCCGCCTGCCGCCCGGATGGAATTCGCCCCATGAAGAAGATCGCCCTGGAAGAGCATTTCATCGTCCCGTGCCTGGAGGATCGCCTCATCGAGGGCATGCCGGTGGTGACGCCGGAGGCCCAGAAAACCCTGGTGGACCTGCTGTCCGACCTGGGCGAGCGGCGCCTCGCCGCCATGGATGCGGCCGGGATTGAGATTTCCGTGCTCTCCATTTCCGGCCCCGGCGTCCAGATGGAGCCGGATGCGAGCCGCGCCGTGGACCTCGCGCGGGAGGCCAACGACCTTCTGGCCGAAGGGGTGGCGCGCCATCCCGACCGCTATCGCGGCTTCGCCCACCTCGCCATGCAGGACGTGCGCGCCGCCACCCGGGAGCTGGAGCGCTGCGTGCGGGAACTGGGCTTCGTGGGCGCCATGGTGAACGGCCACACCCACGGCATCTACCTGGACAATCCCTGCTACGACCCGTTCTGGGCCATGGTTCAGGACCTGGACGTGCCCTTCTACATGCACCCCGAGGACTGCCACATCCTTCCCCATGTGCTGGAAGGCGCGCCGGAGCTGCGCAAGGCCACCTGGGAATGGAACATGGAGATGTCCGCGCATTTCCTGCGCCTGGTGTTTTCCGGCCTGTTCGACCGCTTCCCGCGCCTCAAGGTGGTGCTGGGCCACATGGGCGAGACCTTGCCCTATGTGCTGTGGCGCCTGGACAGCCGGGCGGACCTGATCACCGGCAAGCGGCCGCTGGCGCTGAAGCCGTCGGATTATCTGAAGCGCAACCTGTTCGTCACCACGTCCGGCCAGTGCGACGACGTGCCCCTCATCGCCGCGCTGTCGGCGCTGGGCACGGACAATGTGCTGTTCTCGGTGGACTATCCCTATGAGGAGTCCGCCGTTGCCGGCCGCTTCCTGGACAATGCCGCCATCGACGCGGCGACGCGGGAGAAGGTGGCGCGGCTCAATGCCGTGCGGCTCATGAACCTCAAGGTGTAAGGGCCGCCTTCAGGCGCTGTGCGCGCTCAATGTCTTGCGCAGCGCGGCCGGGTCGCCCTTCAGCCGGAAGGTCTTGACCCGCGCCGTGGCGCCAGAGGCCAGGGTGACCTGCGAGGGGGAAATGCCGGCGGCGGCGGCCAGCAGCTTCGTCACCGCCGCATTGGCGGCGCCATCCTCCGGCGCCACGCGCACCCGCACCTTCAACACCTCGCGACCGTCCGAAAGGGCGGCCGTGCCGTCCACCGCGTCGCGCCCGCCCTTGGGCGTCACGCGCACGCGGATCTCCAGCCCGTCCGCCGTCTCGCTCCAGAAGGGCAAGGCTCAGAACACGTAGGGATAGACGTAGAGGCCGATCACGCGCTCGATGAAGAAGATCAGGAGGATCAGCACCATGGGCGACAGGTCGAGGCCGCCGAGGCTCGGCAGGATCGAGCGGATGGGCGCCAGCACCGGCTCCGTGATGCGGTACAGGAACTCCCCGACCGAGCGCACGAACTGGTTGTGCATGTTCACGACATTGAACGCCACGAGCCAGGACAGGATGGCGGAGGCGATAAGCACCCACACATAGAGCTGGAGGACGATCAGGATCACGTCGAGAATGGCGCGCATCGGCGAAGAATTCCTCGGCAGGGCGGCGGCGGGCTCGCAACGAGCCGCTCATGTCCGCACCAATAGCCAAGGCCGCACGACTTGAACAGAGCGAACGCGCCCAACAGCGCGCAGGAGGGGCAGCCCTCAGCCGGTGGTGGCGTCGCCCTCGTGCGGGCGCTGGGGATCGGGAAGGCTGCCCGCGCCGGGGGTCTTCTCTGGGTCCGTCAGCTTCGGGCTGGCATGGGGCCCCGCCGCCGGAGGCGTGTCCGGCTTGAGGCTCGGCGTGGAGGCGGGTTTGGAGGCCGGGGCCTTTTCGGAGGCTTTCTCGTTCCGCTCCGGGGGCGTCGAGACGGTGTGCTTGGCTGTCATCGCATTTCTCACAATCACCACTTTTGATCCTTAACGCCGGGGGAGGGCGCAAGGTTGCGTTGCGCCAGCCGCAGAGCGCCAGGCGCCTGCGGTGCTTGACTCCCCCGCCGGCCGCAGGCAGCTTCCGCCCGCTTTCAGGCGCGGTCAGGCGTCGTTCATCTTCCAACCCCGCGAGCATCCATGCGCAGCTATTTGGACTTCGAGAAGCCTGTGGCCGAGCTGGAGGCGAAGGTCGAGGAACTGCGCGCGCTCTCCACCGGAGACGGCGTCGCCATCGCGGAGGATGTGCAGCGGCTGGAGACCAAGGCGCGCGAGGCGCTGGTCCAGCTCTATGCGAACCTAACCCCCTGGCAGAAGACCCTGGTGGCGCGCCATCCGCTGCGGCCGCATTTCTCGGACTTCGCCAAGGGCCTGTTCGACGATTTCACGCCGCTCGCCGGCGACCGCAAGTTCGGCGAGGACGAGGCCATCATCGGCGGCTTCGCCCGGTTCCGCGGCGAAGCGGTGTGCGTGATCGGCCACGAGAAGGGGTCCACCACGGAATCCCGCATCCGGCACAATTTCGGCATGGCCCGGCCCGAGGGCTACCGCAAGGCGGTGCGCCTCATGGAACTGGCGGACCGGTTCCAGCTTCCAGTGGTGGCCCTGGTGGATACGGCCGGCGCCTATCCCGGCATCGGCGCCGAGGAGCGCGGACAGGCCGAGGCCATCGCCCGCTCCACCGACGCCTGCCTGGGGCTGACCGTGCCCAACGTGGCGGTGATCATCGGCGAGGGCGGCTCGGGCGGCGCCATCGCCATCGCCACCGCCAACAAGGTGCTCATGCTGGAGCACGCGGTCTACAGCGTGATCTCGCCGGAAGGCGCGGCCTCCATCCTGTGGCGCGACACCGCCAAGGCGCAGGAAGCGGCCACCAACATGAAGATCACCGCGCAGGACCTGCTGCGCTTCGGGGTGGTGGACAGCATCATCAAGGAGCCCACCGGCGGCGCGCACCGGGACGCGAAGGCGGCCATCGCGGCCACCGGCGATGCCATCGCGGACGCGCTCTCGGGCCTTGCGGGGATGGACGGGATCGCGGTGCGCAAGGCGCGCCGGGAGAAGTTCCTCGCCATCGGCCGCACGCTCTGAGAGGCGGCTAAGGGCGCTCTTAACCCTTCATTAACCCCAATCTTGCGTGGCGGTTGCACCGCAGCGTCATTCCGCCCGCGAGGGCCGGAACCATCTCAACTTGGCCTCAATTGGCCGCTTCTGTGCCAGGAAGCGACGGACCTTCTTCCCTTTTTCGCCGTCATGCGGTAACGGCCCATCAAGGGTAGGCGTCCTAAACATGTCGCTCATTGCGCCCGGAACGGACATTGGAGTTCTGCGTTGAGCCGTCCGCTGCCTCGCTTCCCCCGCCTTCGCATCGCCGCCCTGGCCACTGTGGCCGCCCTTGCGCTCGCCGGCTGCACGGGCGACGGCAACGACATCTCCGCCAAGGCCCGGCAGCCTCTGTCCGCGAAGACGCTGGCGCTGATCGACGAGAAGGGCATGTCGCCCCAGAGCCCGATCCTGGTGCGCATCTACAAGCAGGAAGCGGAGCTGGAGGTCTGGAAGGAGAAGCGCAACGGTGAATATGCGCTGCTCAAGACCTATCCCATCTGCCGCTGGTCGGGCGATATCGGGCCCAAGGTGAAGATCGGCGACCGTCAGGCGCCCGAGGGCTTCTATACGATCACCCCGGGTCAGATGAACCCGAACTCCTCCTATTACCTCTCCTTCAATCTCGGCTTCCCAAACGCCTATGACCGCTCCTACGGGCGCACGGGCGAGTTCCTCATGGTGCACGGCGACTGCTCGTCGGCCGGCTGCTACGCCATGACGGACGAGCAGATCGCCGAGGTGTACGCCCTGGGACGCGAGGCGTTCGAGGGCGGCCAGAAGTCGTTCCAGGTGCAGGCGCTGCCGTTCCGCATGACGGCCACCAACCTCGCCAAGCACCGCAACAATCCCGCCATGCCCTTCTGGAAGAACCTGAAGGAGGGCACGGACGCCTTCGACGTCTCGCACCGCGAGCCGAAGGTGAATGTCTGCAATCGCCGCTATGTGTTCAACGCGACGCCGGACGGCGGCCGCGGCTTCGACGCCAACCTGCCGTGCCCGTCCTACACGGTGGAACCCACCGTGGCGCAGGCGGTGTTCAACAAGCAGCACGCGGACGACGCGAAAGTGGCCGAGATCATCGGTTCCACGCCCATGGCGCCGAGCCGCGCGGGCGTGGACGGCGGCATGCACCCCATCTTCCTGGCGAAGTTCAAGGAAGAGAACCCGGCCTACCAGGACGGCCCGGTCGTCGCCGCGGCCCCCGCGCCGGGGACGATCCCCAAGACCACCCGTCCGCCGCGGGTTCAGGACGACGGCTTCACGCCCATCGGCGCCGTCGCCTCCACGTCCGGCACGGCCACGCTGATGTCCATGGCGCCGGTCGCCACCCCGCCCGCCGCCGCGCCGGGCCAGCAGACGGCCAGCCTCTCGTCCTCGGCCACCGCCTCGACCCTGTCGGGCGCCAACGGCATCCTGCCCTCCGCCGGCTTCGGCACCACGCGCTGAGCCGGCGTCCGTCCCGGTTCCCCCCGGGCGGGTTCGGGCTCTCTCTTTGAAGATCGCAGGGCGCCTCCGGCTCGGGGGCGCCCTTTTCGTTTCCGTGGCGCCGCACGGCGGGCGCGGGGATCCGGCAAAAAGAAAACCGCACCCGGCCGCGCGGCCGGATGCGGTTTTTGCGCGTCTCAGCTTTCGCCCGGCCTGATCCTCAGGCGAAGCGGCCGTGGCAGTGCTTGTATTTCTTGCCGGAGCCGCACGGGCAGTTCTCGTTGCGGCCCACCTTGCCCCAGGTGGAGGCATCGTTGGGGTCGCGCTCCGCGACCGCCACGTCGCCGGCGATGGCCGGGCTCGGGCGCAGGCCGATGGCGGCGCCCGCATTGGCCATCTCGTCCTCGCCCGTGCTGGCATCGATGTGATGCGCCTCCATGGGGGGAAGCTCTTCCATGGGCGGCGGGGAGGTGACGATCTCCACCCGCATGAGCTGCGAGGTGACGATCTCCCGCAGCCGCCCGAGCAGGGCGGCGAAGAGCTGGAACGCCTCTGACTTGTACTCGTTCAGCGGATCACGCTGGCCGTAGCCGCGCAGGCCCACCACCTGGCGCAGATGGTCCAGCATGGCGATGTGCTCGCGCCAGAGGTGGTCCAGCGTCTGCAGCAGGACCGACTTCTCCACGTAGCGCATCAGCTCGGGCCCGTACTGGGCGCTCTTGCTGGCCATCCATTCGTCGGCGCGCTGGATGACGCGCTGGGTGACTTCCTCGGAGCCGATGCCCTCTTCCTTCGCCCAGTCCTCGATCGGCAGGGCGAGGGTGAGCACGTCGCGCACCGCGAAGTCGAGCCCGGCCACGTCCCACTGCTCGGGATAGGAATTGGCGGGAATGTATTTGGCCACGAGGTCGGTGACGACCGAGTGGCGCATGTCCTCCACGGTCTCGGCCACGTCCTCGTCGTTCATCAGCTCGAGGCGCTGCTCGAACACGACCTTGCGCTGGTCGTTCAGCACGTCGTCGTACTTCAGCAGGTTCTTGCGGATGTCGTAGTTGCGCGCCTCGACCTTCTGCTGCGCCTTTTCCAGCGCCTTGTTGATCCAGGGATGGATGATCGCCTCGCCTTCCTTCAGGCCGAGGCGCTGGAGCATGCCGTCCAGGCGGTCCGACCCGAAGATGCGCATCAGGTCGTCGTCGAGGGAGAGGAAGAACTTGGAATGGCCGGGGTCGCCCTGGCGGCCGGAACGGCCGCGCAGCTGGTTGTCGATGCGCCGGCTCTCGTGGCGCTCCGTGCCGATGACCATGAGGCCCCCGGCTTCCAGGGCGGTCTTCTTCAGCGCGGCCACTTCCTCACGGATGGCGGCTTCCTTGGCCGCCCGCTCGGGGGCGTCCTCGGCGATCGCCGTCAGCTCCTGCGAGATGCGCATGTCGGAATTGCCGCCGAGCTGGATGTCCGTGCCGCGGCCCGCCATGTTGGTGGCGATGGTCACCGCGCCGGGTACGCCGGCCTGGGCGACGATGTAGGCTTCCTGCTCGTGGTAGCGGGCGTTCAGCACCGCGAAATTCTTGCCCGCCATGTGGCCGGTGAAGGCCTCGGGGTCCGAGAAGTCCTTCTGCTTGAACCCGGCCGCGCGCAGGCGCTCCGCCAGAAGCTCCGACTTCTCGATGGAGGTGGTGCCCACCAGGACCGGCTGACCGCGCCCGTGCGCCTCGTCGATCAGCTTGATGATGGCGTCGTATTTTTCCTGCGCGGTGCGGTAGACCTCGTCGTCGTCGTCCACGCGCGAGACCGGCATGTTGGTGGGGATTTCCACCACGTCGAGCTTGTAGATGTCGGAGAATTCCGCCGCCTCGGTGGAGGCCGTGCCGGTCATGCCGGCGAGCTTCTGGTAGAGGCGGAAATAATTCTGGAAGGTGATGGAGGCGAGGGTCTGGTTCTCGGGCTGGACCGCCACGTGCTCCTTGGCTTCCAGCGCCTGGTGCAGGCCCTCGGAATAGCGCCGGCCGGGCATCATGCGACCGGTGAACTCGTCGATGATCACCACTTCGCCGTTGCGGACGATATAGTCCTTGTCGCGCTGGAACAGGGTGTGGGCCCGCAGCGCCTGGTTCACGTGGTGCACCACCGAGACGTTCTCGATGTCGTACAGGGAGGCGGACTTCAGCAGCCCGGCCTCGCTCAGCGTGCGCTCCATCTTCTCCATGCCCTCTTCGGTGAGGGCCACGGCGCGCTGCTTCTCGTCCACCTCGTAGTCGCTCTTGGCGAGGTGCGGGATGAAGGTGTCGATGGTGTTGTAGAAGTCGGAGCGGTCTTCCAGCGGGCCGGAGATGATGAGCGGCGTGCGCGCCTCGTCCACGAGGATCGAATCCACCTCGTCCACGATGGCGAAGAAGTGCGGCCGCTGCACCATGTGGGCGCGGTCATACTTCATGTTGTCGCGCAGATAGTCGAAGCCCAGCTCGTTGTTGGTGGCGTAGGTCACGTCGCATTCGTAGGCGGCGCGGCGCTGCTCGTCGTCGAGGCCGTGGACGATGATGCCCGTGGAGAGGCCGAGGAAGCGGTAGATGCGCGCCATCCATTCCGCGTCGCGCCGGGCGAGGTAGTCGTTCACCGTCACCACGTGCACGCCCTTGCCGGCGAGCGCGTTGAGATAGACCGGCGCGGTGGCCACCAGCGTCTTGCCCTCGCCGGTGCGCATCTCGGCGATGCCGCCGTCATGCAGCACCATGCCGCCGATGAGCTGGACGTCGAAATGGCGCATGCCGAGCACGCGCCTGGAGGCTTCGCGCACGGTGGCGAAGGCGGGGACGAGAAGGTCGTCGAGGCTCTTTCCGGCGGCGATCTCCGCGCGGAACTGGTCGGTACGCGCACGCAGCGCGTCGTCGCTCAGGGCCGAAAGCTCGGGCTCCAGGGCATTGATGGCCTGGACAGTGGGGCGGTAGCCCTTGACCCTGCGGTCATTCGCTGAACCAAACAGCTTACGAGCAAGTCCGCCGAGCATGGTGTGTTGTCTCTATCCGTTCCGTCGCGATGTCGAGAGGCGCGTGGACGGCCTCCGCGCTTCCGGGCCGATGACGCCGACTCCCCCAAGACGCCCATAATGCGGCGCCAGCAAGTCCGATCCGGGGCCGGAGGCATTCCGTAGCCGTCTCAAACGGTCGAGCGCGAGGTCGGCGCCTGGACGATCGGGACATTGCCGGCCTGGACCCGCGGGCGGCTTGGTGGGGAGACACCGCTCTCTGCCGGACGGAGACTTATGAACGGTACCCGGCCTTGTCAATGTTCGCGCCGGGCCTCTCGCAGCGGGAGGGGCCGCGCAAAGGGGTGAAAGGGTCGGTCTGTGTCATGGACAGCCCGTTGTGCGCTGCGTAGTATCCGCCCGACTTCGACGGTCGGGGGATGGGCATGACCGGGGTGATTTGGGTTCGTGGCGTTGCCGGTTTCGCATCCTGGGGACGGCGCGGCGCCGTTGCCGTCGCGTGCGCGGCGGGCGCTCTCGCGCTGGCGGGCTGCGAGGAAAAGAACACGTATGTCGCCCCGCCGCCGCCCACTGTGACCGTCGCCCCGGCGCTGGAGCAGCCGGTGACGCGCTATCTCGAGCTGACCGGCAACACGGCGTCCATCAACACCGTGGACCTGAATGCCCGCGTGCAGGGCTTCCTCACCGACATCAAGTACAAGGACGGCGCCCTGGTGAAGAAGGGCACGGTCCTCTTCGTCATCGAGCAGGACCAGTACAAGGCGGACGTGGCCCAGGCGCAGGCGGTGCTCGCCGCCAACCAGGCGCTGCAGGTGCAGGCCGAGGCCGAGTACAATCGCCAGAACCAGCTCGCCAAGCAGGACTTCGCCTCCCAGGCCACCCTCGACCAGGCTCGCGCCAAGCGCGACCAGGCGGTGGCCAACGTGCAGAACGCGCAGGCGAGCCTCGACCTCGCCAAGATCAATCTCGGCTACACGGAAGTCGCCGCGCCGTTCGACGGCGTCGTGACCGCCCACCTTCAGGACGTGGGCGCGCTGGTGGGCTATGGCAGCCCCACCAAGCTCGCCACCATCGTGGAGGTGAGCCCCATCTATGTGTGGTTCTCCCTGTCCGAGACGCAGGTTCTGAACATCAAGCAGGCGCTCGCCCAGCGCGGCCGCACGCTCCAGCAGGTCTCCGAGAACGTGGATTCCATCCCGGTGGAGATCGGCCTCCAGACCGAGACCGGCTTCCCCCACAAGGGCCACCTCGACTACATCTCGCCCCAGGTGGATCCCAATCTCGGCACGCTGACGGTGCGCGCCATCTTCGAGAACAAGGATCTCTCGCTCCTGCCCGGCCTGTTCGCCCGCATCCGCCTGCCGCTCGGCCCGGCCGAGCCCACGGTGGTGGTGAACGACACCGCCATCGGCACCAACCAGACCGGCAGCTACGTGCTGGTGGTGGGCACCGACAACGCGGTGCAGCAGGTGCAGGTGAAGATGGGCCAGCTCCAGGACAAGGGGCTCCGCGCCCTCGCCGGCGGCCTGACCGCGGGCCAGAACGTGGTGGTGAACGGCCTCCAGCGCGCGATTCCCGGCTCGAAGGTGACGGTGGAAAGCACCACCATGGGCAGCACCCCGGCGCCGAAGGCGCCCATCGGCGCCACGCCGCCGCCGGACCAGAAGGCCACGACGCCCGCTTCCGGCTCGAAGAACTAGTTTCCGGTCCCTCGAACGTCAGGCGACGACCATGATCTCGCGCTTTTTCATCGAGCGGCCGGTACTGGCGAATGTGCTCGCGCTTCTGTTCGTCCTCATTGGCGCGGTCTGCCTGATCCGCCTCCCGGTGGCGCAATATCCCAACATCGTGCCGCCCACGGTGACGGTCACGACCTCCTATCCGGGCGCCAGCGCGAAGACCATGGTGGACACCGTGGCCCTGCCCATCGAGGAGCAGGTGAACGGCGTCCAGGGCATGCTCTACATGCAGTCCTGGAGCGCCGCCGACGGCACCTACACGCTGGTGGTCACCTTCGACATCGGCACCGACCCCAACATGGCGCAGGTTCTGGTGCAGAACCGCGTCTCCATCGCCATGGCCTCGCTGCCCCAGGCGGTGCAGGTGCAGGGCGTGTCGGTGTTCCAGAAGGGCACCTCCATCCTGGAATTCGTCACCCTCACGTCTCCCGACGGACGGTATGACGGCCTGTTCCTGTCCAACTACGCGGGCATCTATGTCCAGAACGAGCTGGCGCGCCTGCCCGGCGTCGGCAACGTGGTGGTGTTCGGTGCCGGCAGCTACGCCATGCGCATCTGGATGGACGCGGACAAGATGCAGGCCTTCGGCCTGACGCCGTCCGAGGTCATCAACGCCATCCAGGGCCAGAGCCAGGAAGTCACCGCCGGCCAGGTGGGCGCCCCGCCCGCGCCCAACGGCACCGGCTTCCAATATACCGTGAACATCCAGGGCCGCCTCAACGACGCGCCCGACTACGAGAACATCATCGTCAAGGTGGACAACCAGGACGGCGGCCGGATCGTGCGCATCCGCGACATCGGCCGGGTGGAGCTGGGCGCCCAGAGCTATTCCAAGCTCTTCACCCAGGACAACAAGGCCGCCACCGGCATCGGCATCTTCCAGCTTCCCGAGGCGAACGCGCTCGACGTGGCGGACGCGGTCGAGCAGAAGATGGAAGAGCTGTCCAAGTCCTTCCCCGAGGGCGTGAAGTACCAGATCCCCTTCAACACGACCCTGTTCGTCACCGCCTCCATCGACGAGGTCTATAAGACCCTGTTCGAGGCGGGCATCCTCGTCCTCATCGTCATCATGCTGTTCCTGCAGGACTGGCGCGCGACGCTGGTGCCCGCGACCACGGTGCCTGTCACCATCATCGGCGCCTTCGCCGCCATGGCGGCGCTGGGCTTCACCGTGAACCTCTCCACGCTGTTCGCCCTCATCCTCGCCATCGGCATCGTGGTGGACGACGCCATCGTGATCGTGGAAGGCGTGGCGCGGCACATCGAGGAGGGGATGGACGGGCAGCCCGCGGCCGAGAAGGCCATGGACGAGCTGTTCGGGCCGGTCATCGGCATCACCCTGGTGCTGATGTCGGTGTTCCTGCCGGCCTCGTTCATACCGGGCCTCACAGGCGAGATGTTCAAGCAGTTCGCGCTGGTGATCGCCGCCACCGCCTTCATCTCGGCCATCAACGCGGCCACCCTGAAGCCCACCCAGTGCGCGCTCTGGCTGCGCAAGCCGGTGCCCAACGACAAGAAGAACGCCTTCTACCGGGGCTTCAACGCCGTCTATGACAAGTGCGAGCACTGGTATGCGGGCCTCATCAGCCGGATGGTGCACCATTCCAAGATGATGGTTCTGGTGGCCATCGGCCTGATGATGCTGGCGGGCTGGGGCCTCGCGCGGCTGCCCACCTCGTTCCTGCCCATCGAGGACCAGGGCTACGTGGTGCTGGCGGTCCAGCTTCCCGACGCCGCGTCCACCGAGCGCACCGCCCAGGTGGTGGCGCAGGTGGCGGACATCGCCCTGAAGGTGCCGGGCGTCGCCACCACGCTGGGCATCACCGGCATCTCGGCGCTGGACAACAATGCCACCCTCGCCAATTCCGGCGTGGTCTACGTCCCCTTCAAGAGCTGGGACGAGCGCGGCAAGCAGAAGGGCCAGGACCTCCTCTCCATCTACCTGACCATGAACCGCGAGTTCTCCAAGATCCAGGAAGCTCAGATCGCGGTTCTGGTCCCGCCAGCCATCCAGGGCATCGGCAACGCCTCCGGCTTCACCATGCAGCCGCAGATCCGGGACGGCAATTTCGACTACACCCTGCTGCAGAACGTCACGGACGAGATGATCCGCAAGGGCAACGAGCAGTCGGCCCTGTCGCACCTCTCCACCTCGTTCCGCGCCACGGCGCCGCAGCTCCAGGTGGACGTGAACCGGGTGAAGGCCGAGACGCTGGGCATCAGCGTGAACCAGGTGTTCACCACCATCTCGTCCTATGTGGGATCGAGCTACGTCACCCAGATCAACAAGTTCGGCAACGTCTTCCAGGTCTATGTCCAGGCGGAGGCCAAGTCGCGCCTGCTGCCGACCGACCTCCAGAACCTGAAGGTGAAGACCGCGCAGGGCACCATGGTGCCCCTGGGCACCCTCATCGACGTGCGCGTCGTGCCGGGCGCGCCGCTGATCTCGCTCTACAACCTCTATCCGTCCGCCACCGTGGTGGGCGTCAATTCCGCCGGCTTCTCCTCCGGCCAGGCGCTGGACATCATGGCGCAGATCGCCAAGGCCACGCTCCCGCCGGGCATGGGCTACGAATGGACGGCCATGTCCTACCAGGAGAAGCAGGTCGGCTCGCAGATGTACTACGTCTTCGGCCTCGCCATCCTTTTGGTCTACATGGTGCTGGCTGGCCAGTATGAGAGCTGGATCCAGCCGCTGGCGGTCATCCTGGCGGTGCCGCTGGCGCTGCTGGGCACCGTGGGCGCGCTCATGGCGGTGGGGGCGGCGAACAACCTCTACACCCAGATCGGCCTCGTGCTGCTGATCGCGCTGGCCTCCAAGAACGCCATCCTCATCGTGGAATATGCCCGCGAGAAGCGATCGGAGGGCATGGAGATCATGGATGCGGCGGTGGAGGCGGCAAGGCTGCGCTTCCGCCCCATCCTCATGACCTCCTTCGCCTTCATCCTCGGCGTTCTGCCGCTGGTGTTCGCCACGGGCGCGGGCGCCAATTCCCGCAAGTCCATCGGCATCGCGGTGGTGTCGGGCATGCTCGCCTCCACCTGCCTTGCGGTGCTGTTCGTGCCGTCCTTCTACACGGTGCTCCAGCGCTTCGAGGAGAAGGTGCTGGGGCGCAAGCCGAAGATGCACGATTCCCCCGGCGCCGCCCCTGGCGGGCCGACGCCCTCGGGTCCGGCCGCTCCGGCCTCCGCGTGATGGTTCCGGCCCGCCCCGAAAGGGCGGGCCGTTTCGCATGTGGCGGTGCCGGCGTGCCTCCATTTATGGCACGGCGCCGCAAACTGATGCTTCCGTGCCCGCAACCCCTTGTCTAACCTTGGGCGAAGCCCTGCGTACCCTCACCGGTGTCTGCCATGCCCATTCTTGCCAATCTGCACCACGTTACCAGCTACACCTATGACCGGCCGGTTGCGCTGGGCCCCCAGATCATCCGTCTGCGCCCCGCCCCGCACTGCCGCACCGAGGTGCCCGCCTATGCGCTGCGGATCTCCCCGGCCGAGCATTTCATCAACTGGCAGCAGGACCCGTTCGGCAACTGGCAGGCGCGGGTGGTGTTCCCCGAGCGCACCACCGAGTTCAAGGTGGAGGTGGACCTGCTGGCGAGCCTCGCGGTCATCAATCCGTTCGACTTCTTCATCGAGGACGCGGCCGAGCATTTCCCCTTCGCCTATGCGGACGAGGTGAAGAGTGAACTGGCCCCCTATCTGGAGCTGGACGACGGCGGCCCGCTGCTGGACAAGTTCGTGGCCGGCGTCTCGCTGAAGAGGCGGCGCACGGTCGACTTCCTGGTGGAGCTGAACCTCGCGATCCAGGCCAAGGTCGGCTACGTCATCCGCATGGAGCCGGGCGTCCAGACCCCGGACCAGACGCTCGGTTCCGCGCTCGGCTCCTGCCGGGATTCCGCCTGGCTGCTGGTGCAGGTGCTGCGCCGCCTGGGCCTCGCCGCGCGCTTCGTCTCCGGCTACCTCATCCAGCTCAAGCCCGACGTGAAGTCGCTGGACGGCCCCTCGGGCACGGACGTGGACTTCACCGACCTGCACGCCTGGGCGGAGGTCTATCTCCCCGGCGCTGGCTGGATCGGCCTCGACGCCACCTCCGGCCTGCTGTGCGGCGAAGGCCATCTGCCCCTGGCGGCGACCCCGCACTACAGCTCGGCGGCCCCCATCACCGGCGGCGTGGAGCCGGCCGAGGTGGAGTTCGAGTTCGACATGAAGGTGACCCGCGTCGCCGAGGCGCCGCGCGTGACCCTGCCCTTCTCCGACGAGAGCTGGGCGGCGCTGGACGCGCTGGGCGAGAAGGTGGACGAGGACCTGCTCGCCCATGACGTGCGCCTCACCATGGGCGGCGAGCCCACCTTCATCTCCATCGACGATTACGAGGCGGCGGAATGGAACACCGCCGCCCTCGGCTCGCAGAAGCGCGCCCGGGCGGACGACCTCATCCGCCGCCTGCGCGGCCATTTCGCGCCCGGCGGCCTGATGCATTACGGCCAGGGAAAATGGTATCCCGGCGAGGATTTGCCGCGCTGGTCCTTCGGCCTGTTCTGGCGCAAGGACGGCAAGGCCATCTGGCACGATGAGGGCCTGATCGCCGGGGAGACCGTGGATTACAAGGTGGGCGCGCCCGAGGCGGAACGCTTCTCGCGCCTGCTGGCCGAGCGGCTCGGGCTCGCCGAGAAATACGTGCTGCCCGCCTATGAGGATATTGCCCACTTCATCCTGAAGGAGGCGAACCTTCCGGAAAATATCGAGCCCGGCGACGAGCGCATCAAGGACCCGATCGCCCGCAAGGCCATCGCCCAGGCCTTCGCCCAGGGGCTGGGCACGCCGCGCGGCTTCGTCATCCCGATCCAGCGCCTCAACGCGGCGGCGGGCGGCGGATGGCTCTCCGAGGTGTGGCGCTTCCGGCGGGAGCATCTGTTCCTGGTGCCCGGCGACAGCCCCATCGGCTTCCGCATTCCCCTGGATTCGCTGCCCCACCTGGCGCCGACCATCTATCCACACACCATCCCCGCCGATCCCATGGAGCCGCGCCCGCCGCTGCCCGATCCGGATGCGATCGCCCAGGGCTATCGCCGCGACGCGGACACGGGTGTCGTGCCGGCCGCGCACCGGGCGAGGCAGATCGTCGAGGACTATCTGCGCCACTCGCCGCCCATCGGCCCGTCGCATGTGCGCACCGCCATCGCGGTGGAACCGCGGGACGGCCGCCTGTGCGTGTTCATGCCGCCGGTGGAGGCGCTGGAGGACTATCTCGACATCGTCTCGGCCGTGGAGGCCGTGGCCGCCGAGTTGCGCATGCCGGTGCACCTGGAGGGCTATCCGCCGCCCTTCGATCCGCGCCTGGACGTGATCCGCCTTGCCGCCGACCCCGGCGTGCTGGAGGTGAACGTGCACCCCTCCGCCACGTGGCGGGGCTGCGTGGAGACCACCCGCATCCTCTATGAGGAGGCCCGGCTTTCGCGCCTGGGCACCGAGAAGTTCCAGCTCGACGGCCGCCATTCCGGCACCGGGGGCGGCAACCATGTGGTGGTGGGCGGCATGACCCCCGCCGACAGCCCCTTCCTGCGCCGCCCGGACCTGCTCAAGAGCCTGATCCTCTACTGGCAGCGCCATCCCTCGCTGTCCTACCTGTTCTCGGGCCTGTTCATCGGCCCGACCTCGCAGCATCCGCGCATCGACGAGGCGCGGCACGACAGCCTGTACGAGCTGGAGATCGCCCTTTCCAAGATCTCCGCGCCCGGCACGGACCTGCCCACCCCGCCCTGGCTGGTGGACCGGCTGCTGCGCAACATTCTCATCGACGTGACGGGCAACACGCACCGCACCGAGATCTCCATCGACAAGCTCTACTCGCCGGACGGCCCCACCGGCCGCCTCGGCCTCGTGGAGTTCCGCTGCTTCGAGATGCCGCCGGACTGGCGCATGAGCCTCGCCCAGCAGCTTCTGCTGCGCGCCCTCATCCTCACCCTGTGGCGCAAGCCGCTCAGCGGCGGGTGCGTGCGCTGGGGCACCACGCTCAACGACCGCTTCATGCTGCCCCATTATGTGTGGGCGGATTTCGAGGACGTGCTCGCGGACCTGAAGGAAGCGGGCTACGCGTTCGACCCGCTCTGGTTCAAGGCGCAGTTCGAGTTCCGCTTCCCCGCCTATGGCAAGGTGCACCGCGCCGGGGTGGATGTGGAGCTGCGCGGCGCGCTGGAGCCCTGGCACGTGCTGGGTGAAGAGGGCGCCATCGGCGGCACCGTGCGCTATGTGGACAGCTCGGTGGAGCGGATCGAGGTGAAGGTGGAGGGGTTCAACCCGGCCCGCTTCATCCTCACCTGCAACGGCCGCAAGATTCCGCTCGCCCCCACCGGGCGCAACGGCACCTTTGTGGGCGGGGTGCGCTACAAGGCGTGGCAGCCGCCGAACGGCCTGCATCCCACCATCCCGGTCCATACGCCTTTGACCTTCGATGTCATCGACACCTGGAGCGGGCGCTCGCGCGGGGGCTGCGTCTACCACGTCGCCCATCCGGCCGGCCGCAATTACGAGACCTATCCGGTCAATTCCTACGAGGCGGAGGCGCGCCGCCTCGCCCGCTTCCAGGCGCACGGCCACACGCCGGGCGTGCCCCATGTGGCGGAGGAACGCGCGCCGGATGAATTCCCCACCACGCTCGACCTGCGCCGGCCCGTGGGAATCTGAACCCGAACCGCTGGTTTGGAAAAAGTCGCTTTTCCTGCCGGAGGATCGCGGGTCTAATGACCTGCGGTCCGCTGCGGCGCGCTCTCACCGGGTCCGGCGCTCGCGTCTCCGGTGGACGCGCCGTCGCGCCCTCGGCGCCAGCCGGACCAGGCATGCGTACACTCGCCGCTCCGCCGGGGGCGGCCGTCCGGAAACGGCCTTCGGGCCGGACCGGGTCCCGTGATCCCGGCTGCGAGAGAAGGACGGCGTCCGGGCGTCCGGTCGTCATGCCGCGATCGGGTGGATGACCCGATCGGATCAGCCTCCAGACGGGCGCGGTGATGCAACGCGCCACGGGGCGGGGCGCGTGGGAGTGATAACGCCAGCAGGAGGACAGCCGGGCGTGTCGGGGGTGGAACAGCGCAGCGAAGCCTTCCAGGAGGCGGCCGTGGCGAGCTTCGTGAGCGGCTATGCCACCTTGCCGGGCATCCGCGACGAGATGATGGATGCCGAGGGGCGCCCGCGCGCCCACTGGGTGCCCTTCCTCGCCGCCCTGGGCGAACTCGGCCCGGAGGAACTGCGCCGCCGCTTCGGGGCCGCCGACCGCTATCTGAAGGATTCCGGCGTCTTCTACCGCGTCTATGACGACGGGGGCGGGCGCGAGCGGTCCTGGGCGCTGAGCCATATCCCGCTGCTCATCGACAAGGCGGATTGGGAGGGCCTCGCCAGCGGCCTCGCCGAGCGGGCCGAGCTTCTCGACCGCCTTCTGGCCGATCTCTACGGGCCCGCGGACGTGGTGCGCGACGGCGCGCTGCCGGCGGCGGCGGTGGCGGGCAGCCCCGAATTCCTGCGTCCGCTGGTGCATGTGAAGCCGCGCGGCGGGCGTTTCCTGCGGTTCTACGCCGCCGATGTGGGACGGGCGCCGGACGGGCGCTGGTGGGTCCTGTCGGACCGCACCCAGGCGCCGTCGGGCGCAGGCTATGCCCTTGAGAACCGCCTCGCGCTCAGCCGCGCCCTGCCGGACGTGTCCCGCACCATGCGCATGGAGCGCCTCGCGGGATTCTTCCAGGCGTTCCGCACCTCCCTACTGAAACTCGACCGGACCGGCGAGGGCCGCATCGGGCTGCTCACCCCCGGCCCGCTGAACGAGACCTATTTCGAGCACGCGCTGCTCGCGCGCTATCTCGGCTTCCTGCTGGTGGAGGGCGAGGACCTCACGGTGCGCGGCGATTCGCTCTTCGTGCGCACGGTGGCGGGCCTGCGGCGCCTCGACGTGGTGGTGCGGCGCCTCGATTCCGACTTCACCGACCCGCTGGAACTGAACGCCCGCTCGCGCCTCGGCGTGCCCGGCCTCGTCCATGCGGTGCGCTCGGGGCGGGCGGTGCTCGCCAATGCGCTCGGCTCCGGCCTCGTGGAGGCGCCCGCGCTCATGGCCTTCCTGCCGCGCCTCGCCACCCATGTGCTGGGGCGCGGCCTCGCCTTGCCGCATGTGGGCACTTGGTGGTGCGGGCAGGAGGCGGAGCGCACCCAGGTGACGGACCACCTGGACAGCCTCGTCATCGCCCCCGCCTTCGGCACGCCGGTTGCCGGCCTGCCGTTCCAGAGTTCGGCGCTCGGCGCGGACCTCGGGGCGGCGGACCGGCGCAAGCTCTACGGCCTTTTGGCGCGGCGGGGGGCGGACCTCGTCGGCCAGGACGTGGCGCGCCTCTCCACCATGCCCGTGTGGACCGGCTCGCGCCTGGAGCCGCGCCCCTTCGTGCTGCGCGTCTTCCTCGCCGCCACCGAGGACGGCTGGAGCGTGATGCCGGGCGGCTTCTGCCGCATCTCGGAGAATCTCGACGCCCGCGCCTTCTCCATCCAGCGCGGCGATCGCTCGGCGGACGTCTGGGTCCTCGCCGACAGCGACGTGGTGAGCACCACGCTCCTGCCGACCCCGGACAATGTGCGGGTGCGCCGCTCCTCCGGCACGCTGCCGAGCCGCGCGGCCGACAATCTCTTCTGGCTGGGGCGCTATCTGGAGCGGGCGGAGGCGACGCTGCGCCTCGTGCGGGCCCTGGTGGGCCGTCTCGCGGAGACCGAGCCCGCCTCCAGCCCGCTTGTGACGCGCCTGCTGACGCTGCTGTCCGCCTGGGGCGCCATGCCCCGCGACCTCGCCCGCGCGACGCCGGGGCGCTATGCGGTGGCGGCCCTCACCCGCCACGACCTGCCCGGCGCCCTGCCGCAACTGGTGAAGAACGCCCGGGCGGCGGCCTCGGTGATCCGCGACCGATTCTCGCCCGACGCGTGGCGCGCGCTGGTGGACCTGGAAGCCTGCGTGGACGCGCCCGTGCCCACGTCCCCCTCCGAGGCGGACGCCCATGAGCGGGCGGATTCGGCGCTGCGCATCGTCGCGGCCTTCTCGGGCCTCGCCAGCGAGAACATGAACCGGCTGACCGGCTGGCGCTTCCTGGAAATGGGGCGGCGCATCGAGCGCTCCATCTCCCTCATGCGCTTCGTGCGCACCTTCGGCGAGCCGGGCGCGCCGCAGGGCGCGCTCAACGTGCTTCTTCAGTTGGCCGACAGCCAGATCACCTATCGCAGCCGCTATGTGATGATGGAGGCGCGCGGGCCGGTCCTGGACCTCGTCCTGCTGGACCCGGACAATCCGCGCTCCTTCGCCTTCCAGGTGGCGCGCATGGGCGCGCACCTGAAGGTGCTGCCGGGCCGCGACCCGGACGAGCCGCCGCCCTTCTCGGAGCGGATCGTGGCGCGCATGCAGGCGGACCTGACCGCCTCCAACGCCGACAGCTTCGACCTCGCGGACTTCGACGCCCTGGAGAACGACCTCATGCTCCTGTCGGACGAGGTCTCGGCGCACTATTTCATCCAGGAATCCGCCAGCGACGTCTGGCCGGGACAGATCTAGGCCATGCTCTACGACATCCGGCAGACCACCACCTACACCTATGGCGCGCCCGTGCGGGCCGCGCGGCAGGTGCTGCGCATGACGCCGGTGGACCAGGGCGTCCACCAGCATGTCATCGCCCACATGCTGGACACCAAGCCCGCGCCCAGCGAGATCGAGCATGCCGAGGACTTCTTCGGCAACGCCATCTGCTACGTGACCTTCGACACGCCCCATGAGCGGCTGGAAATTTCCATGCGGGCACGGATCGACGTGCATCCCCTCGTGCTGCCGGATCCCCTGGAGACCCCCATGGTGGACACGGTCCGGGCCGAGGCCCTCGGCTCCTTCGACCTGTCGCCGGCCTCGCCCGTGCACGGCCTGTTCTCCACCCGCTCCGTGCCGTTCGACCCGGTCATCACGGAATGGGTGGGGGAAAGCTGCCCGCCCGACCGGCCGGTGCTTGCCGCCGCGCTGGAGGTGATGCACCGCATCAAGGACGAGTTCACCTACCAGCCCGGCGCCACCGACGTGACGACGCTTCCCTCGGAGGCGTTCGCGGCGAAGCGGGGCGTCTGCCAGGACTTCGCCCATGTGATGATCGCGGGGCTGCGGGGCATGGGCATTCCGGCCCGCTACGTCTCGGGCTATCTGCGCACCGTGCCGCCGCCGGGCCAGCCGCGCCTCTCGGGCGCCGACGCGACCCATGCCTGGGTGGACGTGTGGTGCGGCGCGCAGGCCGGCTGGATCGGCCTCGATCCCACCAACGCCATTCCGGCCGGCGAGGACCACATCATCCTCGCCGTGGGCCGCGACTATGCGGACGTGTCCCCCGTGGACGGCGTCATCGTGGCATCGGGAGACCACATGCTCGCGGTGGGCGTGGACGTGATCCCCGTGGAGCGCCCCCAGGCGGAGGCACCCGCCTCGTGAGGGCGCTCATGCCGGTCCCATGACGTAGTCCGGCAGCCAGGTCGCGATCTGGGGAAACAGGCAGAGAATGACGATGCCCAGGATCATGGCCATCACATAGGGGAAGGAGCCCCATAGCACCTCCTCCGTCCGCACCTGCGGCGCGATGGCATTGACCACGAACAGGTTCAGGCCCACCGGCGGCGTGATGAGGCCGATCTCCATGTTGATGGTGAGGATGACCGCGAACCAATAGGGATCGAAGCCCGAGGAGACGATGATCGGATAGAGCAGCGGGGCCGACATCACGATGATGGCGACCGGCGGCAGGAACATGCCGGCCACGAGCAGGAAGATGTTGATGAGGCCCATCAGCACCCAGCGGTTCACGTCCAGGCCCGCGATGCTTGCGGCCACGCTCTGCGTGATGAACAGCGAGGACAGGGCGAAGGCGAACAATTCCGCAGAGGCCATGATCATCATGATCATGACGCTCTCGCGCATGGTCGAGGAGAAGATCTCCAGGATCGGGCCGGGCCGGAACAGCCGGTACATGATGATGACGACGCCCAGCGTCAGGAACGCGCCCGCGCCTGCCGCCTCGGAGGGGGTCGCGACGCCGCCATAAAGCACATAGAGCGTGCCGAGGATGATGATGAGGAAGGGCAGGACGCGGGGCAGGGCGGAGAGCTTCTGCCCGAACGAATAGCGTATCCCCTTGTCGTCGAAGCGGAAGTTCTTGCGTTTACAGTCGAACAGCGACCAGGCCATGAACATGGCGGTCAGCATCAGCCCTGGCCCGACGCCGGCCAGGAACAGGCGGCCGATGGACGTCTCGGTGGCGATGCCGTAGACGATCATGGTGACGGAAGGCGGGATGAGGATGCCGAGCGTCCCGCCCGCGCAGATGGACCCGGTCGCGACGGACGCGGGGTATCCGCGCTTCAGCATCTCCGGGATGCCCATTTTGCCGATCGCCGCGCAGGTGGCGGGGCTGGAGCCCGTCATGCCCGCGAAAATGGCGCAGGCGCCGATATTCGACAGGACCAGCCCTCCGGGCACCCGGTTCAGCCAGCGGTCGAGGGCCTCGTAGAGGTCGCGTCCCGCAGGTGTCGCGGCGACCGCCGCGCCCATGAGGACGAACATGGGGATCGAGACGTAGGCCAGGTTGGCGATGCCGGCGAACATGGTTTCCGCCAGCACCTCGAACACGCCAATCCCATTGGCGATGAGCAGGCCGCCGATGGCCGAGAGGCCGAGCGCAAAGGCGATGGGCATGCCCGTGGCGAGCAGCAGGAGCAGAAGGCCGACCACCAGGAAGCCGGCCAAGGCAGGGGACAGAGCAATCATGCGACGTCTCCGTGGCTGCCGTTCAACCGCCGCACGATTTCGGCAACATATTGAAGGGAAAGAAGAAGAAAGCCGACCGGCAAGGGCAGCAAAGGCACCCAGAGCACGATCGCGGCCACCGAGGAGGTGCGCCACTCGTTCACGTAAGCTTCGTGGAAGAAAAGCAGGCTTGCCACCGTCATGGCGAGGCAGAACACGAGCCCGAGCAGAGCGCCCGCAAGGCCCAGCGCACGGCGTAAGGGCGGGGCGACCATCAGTTCGATCACGTCCACGCCCACATGGCCGCGCGTCAGCAGCACATAGGGGGCGCCGAGAAAGACCGCGGCCGTGGCGCTGAACACCACGAAATCCGTCTGCCAGATCGTGGGTGCGCGGAAGGCGTAGCGCAGGAAGATCATCTCCACCGTCACGATCATGGCGGCGGCCAGGAGCAGGCCGGCGACGATCGCCGCAGCCTTGGACAACGTGTCTACGGAATACAGGAACGCGCGCAGCATCAAGCAGTCTCCACGGGATTGCATCGGCGAGGAGAAGCCCTCCCCCTCCATGGAGGAGAGGGAGGGTTTTAGGGATGCGTTATTGGACCGCGAGGGCTTTCTTGATCAGCTCGTCTCCGCCCTTCACCTTCTCGGCGAAGTTCTTGTAGGAGCTGTCCTGCGCCACCTTGAGCCAGGCGTCGTAGTCCGCGGCGGACATCTCGATGACCTCCACGTTCGCCTTCTTGAAGGTGTCCGCCAGCTTCTGGTCGCCCTTGCGCGCTTCCTGGGCGAACCACGCCTCGGCCTTCTTGCCGGCGGCGAGGATGGCTTTCTGCTGATCCGGCTTCAGGCGGTTGAACACCTGCTTGGAGATGAGGACCGGCTCATACATGAACCACAGGGCGTTGGCGCCCGGGGCGGTCAGGCACTTCACCTGCTCGAACAGTCGGTAGGAGACGAAGCTCTCCGAAGACGTATTGGTTGCGTCGAGCACGCCCGTCTGCATGCCCGAATAAATTTCGGACGAGGGCATCGAGGCAATCGACGCACCCGCCGCCGCAAGCATCTGCTCGAAGGCAGGTCCAGCGGCGCGCGTGACTTGGCCCTTGATGGAGTCGGGCCCCTTGATGCAATCCTTCTTCGATCCGAAGGCGCCCGATAGCCAGGCATCGGCGATGACGATCGCGCCGTTATCTTCCACGATCTTCTTGATATCGGCCATGAAGGGCGAGGCGTTCAGGCGCTCGGCACGGTCGAAATTGCGCACGAGGCCGGGCATCAGGGTGACGGAGAATTGCGGCACGCGGCCGGAGGCATAGTCCAGCGGGAAGGAGGAGATATCGAGCTGCCCCTTGGTCAGCGCGCCCCACTGCTCCGCCGGCTTGAAAAGCGAAGCGCCTGGAAACACTTGGATTTTCAGCCCGACATTGGCGGCTTCCACGTCGCGGGCGATCATCTGCACCATCTCGTCGCGCGGGTCTCCCTTGCCACCGGGAAACTGGTGCGAAGCGCGCAGCGTGATGTCCTGGGCAAGTGCGGGCGCGCCCGCACAGAGAAGCGTTGTGGCAATGGCGAAGGCGCGGCGAAAGCCGCGCACGGAAAAGCTCGACAACATATGTTCCTCCCATATGACCGGATGGCCCCGGTCGTTCTGGCGTTTTGTCCCCGGATTGCCCGGGTTGTTCCGGGCCTTTTCGGCCCGTTTGTTTCCCGGTGGATGCCGGGGTAGAGCGGTTGGCGCCGCTCGTTCTTACGAAGCGGGAGTATAGATGTCTTTGTAGGTTTCACGCAGGACGTTCTTCTGAACTTTTCCCATCGTGTTTCGGGGCAGGTCTTCCGCAAAGATAATTTTCTTGGGAAGCTTGAACTTGGCAAGTCGTTCTTCGAGTGCGGCATGGATATCCGCCTCGGTGAGCGCGGCGTCCTTCGCCTTCACCACCACGGCGGTCACACCCTCGCCGAAATCCTTGTGGGGCAGGCCGATCACCGCGCTCTCCACCACGCCCGGCAGGGCGTCGATCTCGGTCTCCACTTCCTTGGGGTAGACGTTGAAGCCGCCGGTGATGACGAGGTCCTTGCCGCGCCCGACGATGTGCACGTAGCCGTCGCCATCCACCTTGCCGAGGTCGCCGGTGATGAAGAAGCCGTCATGGAACTCGGCGGCGGTCTTCTCGGGCATGCGCCAATAGCCCTTGAACACGTTGGGCCCCTGGACCTCGATCATGCCGATCTCGTCGGTGCCGAGCACGGCGCCGGTTTCCGGCGAGGTGATGCGCAGGCCGATGCCGGGCAGGGGGAAGCCCACCGTTCCGGCGCGCCGGTCCCCGTCATAGGGGTTGGAGGTGTTCATGCCGGTCTCGGTCATGCCGTAGCGCTCCAGGATCGCCTGCCCCGTGCGCTCGCGGAACGCGCGGTGGGTGTCGGCGAGGAGCGGGGCGGAGCCGGAGACGAACAGGCGCATAGGGGCGGTGGCCTCGCGGGTGAGGCCGGGCTGGTCCAGAAGGCGCGTATAGAAGGTGGGCACGCCCATGAGGCTCGTGGCCTGCGGCATCAGGGAGAGGCATTCGCGGGCGTCGAACTTCGGGCAGAAGATCATCCGCGCGCCCGCCAGCAGGATGATGTTGGTGGCTACGAACAGGCCGTGGGTGTGGAAGATGGGCAAGGCGTGGATCAGCACGTCGTCCTGGGTGAAGCGCCAATGGTCCCGCAAGGCGAGGGCGTTGGAGAGCAGATTGTCGTGGCTCATCATGGCGCCCTTGGCGCGCCCTGTTGTACCCGACGTGTAGAGGATGCCCGCAAGATCGTCCGGCCCGCGCGGGATGTCCGCGAACGCCTCCGGCAGGCCCTCGGCGGCCTGTGTGAGCGAGCCTGTGCCGTCGGCGCCCAGCGTCTCCACGCAGCCCACGCCGAGGCGCGCGGCCAGCGGGCGGGCCTCGGCCTCGATCTCGGGGCGGCAGAGGAACAGGGCCGGCTCGGCGTCGGAGAGGAAATATTCCACCTCCGCCAGGGTATAGGCGGTGTTGAGCGGCAGATAGACCGCGCCCGCCCGCAAAGCGGCGAGATAGACGGCGAGCGCCGTCCAGGACTTGTCCACCTGCACGGCCACCCGGTCCCCGGGCTTCACGCCGCGCGCCACCATCAGGTTGGCGAGGCGGCCGGAGAAGGCGAGCGCGTCGCCATAGGTCTCCATGCCGCCGCCGGGATGAAGGGCGAGGGGGGTGTCGAGGGAGGGGATGGCCGCGCGGATGGCGGAGAAGAGATGGTTCGTGTCGCTCATTTCGTCGGGACCAGTGCGCGCGTGGAATCCCCGCGCAGGAGTTTCTTCACCGCCGGGCTCGACACGATCTCGCCCTTGCCGGCGAAGGCCTCGTGGTTCTTCTCGATGTCGGCGAGCACGTAGCGGTAATTGACCATCAGGCCGGCGGCCTGGGCGATGCCCTTGCGGGACAGGTCGCCCATGGGGTTGATCCGCTCCAGCCGCGCCCCGTTGCCCAGGTGGAACCGGGCCACGGGATCGAGCGGGCGGCCTTTGGGGGACTTGGCCACGAGGAAATATTGCGCGGCGAGCGCGCAGATGACGGGCGTCAGCTCCGCCAGGGCCTCCGGCTTCTCCTCCCATCCCGCCTCGTCCAGCAATGCGAGCGCCTTGCGGTCGGCAGGGGTGAGCAGCGCGTTGGGCTCGGCCTGCCGCTGCGCGTCCACGAAGGCGCGGAAGGCGGGCACCGGCGAGAGCGTGACGAAGGTGGTGAGCGAGGGCATCTCGCGGGAGATCTCCTCCACCACCTGCTTGATGAGGAAGTGGCCGAACGACACCCCCGCGAGGCCGCGCTGGCAGTTGGAGATGGAATAGAAGACGGCGGTGGTGGCGACGGCCGGGGCGATCGTCTCCCGCTCCTGGTCGAGGATGGGCCGGATGGCGCCGGGCACCTCCTTCATGAGGGCCACTTCCACGAAGATCAGCGGCTCGTCCACCAGGGCCGGATGGAAGAAGGCGTAGCAGTGCCGGTCCGGCGAATCCACGCGGGCGCGCAGGTCGTTCCAGTCGGTGATCTCGTGGACCGCCTCGTAGCGGATCACCTTCTCCAGCACGTTGGCGGGGGTGGACCAGTCGATGCGGCGCAGCACGAGGAAGCCCCGGTTGAACCAGGAGGAGAAGAGGTGGCCGAAGTCGCGGTCCACGGGCGCGAGGTCGCGCCGGCGCTCCATGGCGTCCATCAGGTCCTCGCGCATGCGCACCAGCTTCAGCGTGGCGCCGGGGGCGAGGTTGAGGCGGCGGAACAGTTCCTGGCGGCGCGGCTCGCTGGCGGCGTGCATCTCCGTCACCGTGGCGTCGGTGGGCTTGGCGGCGTGGGCGGCGATGGCCTTTTCCAGGCGGCCGAGATCGGGGCCGAACGTCTCCATGAGCTGCTCGAAGAAGGCGATGCGCTCGCCGATCTTCATGCGCTCGTAGCGGGCCAGGATGTCGGTGGCCATGGCGACGCCGGACGCCTCGCCGCGCCCGGAGAGCAGGAGTTCGCAGCGCTCCACGAGGGTGGCCGCGCGGGTAGCGCCGCTGGTGCGGGCATTGCGGTCCAGCAAGGCGCGGCCGCGCTCGGCGATGGTGGTGAGCAGGTCCCCGAAGAAGCTCGTATTGCTGTTCATGGCCTCCGCTCCGTGCCGTTCGCGCCTGCGATATGGGACAGGGCTCCGCCCCGGTTGGCAAGCCGTCCTTCGCAGGGGGCACGCTGCGCCTGGAAACACGCGGGCAACGGCGTAAAGTCCCCGGATCGCCATGGATGAAAGGCGATGGAGTATGAAAAGTCAATCATCAAGTATGCAAGATTGACTTCGTTGCATATGATTCGCGGGATCGGGGCGGAGGTGGGACCATGCGAGGGGAGGCGACGCCGCGCCTGCGCGAGGCGCTGGAGGAGGAGATCGTCTCCGGGCAGTTGCGGCCGGGCCAGCGCCTGGACGAGGCGACGCTCGCCGAGCGGCACGCGGTCTCCCGCACGCCCATCCGCGAGGCGCTGATCCAGCTCGCGGCCTCGGGCCTTGTGGAGATCCGGCCGCGCCGGGGGGCCTTCGTGACGCTGCTGGGGCCGCGCGCCCTGGTGGATTCCTTCGAGTTCATGGCGGAGCTGGAAGCGGTCTGCGCCCGCTTCGCGGCGCGGCGGCTGACGGAGGGGGACCGCGCCGCGCTGGAGGCGGCCCACGCCGCCTGCGCGGCCGCCGTGCGCGCGGGGGATGCCGCCGCCTATTATCCCGCCAACGCGACCTTCCATCAGGCCATCTATGCGGCCGCCGCGAACCGCGTCATGGCCGAGGAGGCGCGCCGCCACCAGATGCGCCTCCAGCCCTATCGGCGGCTCCAGCTCCGGGCGCCGCGCCGCATGGAGGCGTCCTTCGCCGAGCACGAGGCGATTCTCGCCGCGCTTCTCGCGGGGGACGGGGAGGCGGCGGCGGAATTGCTGCGCGGCCATGTGCTGATCCAGGGCGAGCGCTTCATGTCGCTGCTGCGCGCGCTTCAGGACGAAGCGGAGCCCGACGGAGCGGACCGGCACACCGCCGGGTGACGGGGCGTCGCGGCCGGTTTCGGCGGAACCCGCCCCCCGGGAATCGCCGCGTGAACCGCGAACGAGACGCCCGGAGATCAGATGACGTAGGGTCATGTCGGTCATAAATGCGTCGCGGGGCCGAAAACCAGGGCTCCGAAGGGCCCAAAAGCCTTGACCTGACTGCTTTCCGCTTGCGGGGGCATCAAAGTTGGATACGATCCGGCCCGCCTTCCGTACGCTTCCGGCGGAGATCGGATCGGCCATAAAAAACGTCCCATTCCAGATGACATTTTTCTCGCCTGCACCGGCGAGGGAAGCTCGGTCGGGGCAGGCGGGGGAACGCCAAGTGGAAAAAATCCTGATCGTGGACGATCACGCGGTGAACCGCGAGTTCCTCTCGACGGTGCTGAAGCATGGCGGCTTCACCATCGTCGAGGCGCTCGACGGCTGGTCCGCGCTGGAGACCGCCCGGGCCGAGCGGCCGGACCTCGTCATTTCCGACATCCTGATGCCGTCAGGCGACGGCTATGAACTGGTGCAGGCCCTGCGGCGCGACCACGCTTTGGCGGACGTCCCGGTGGTCTTCTACACCGCGCACTTCAACGAGCGGGAGGCCCGCAGCCTCGCCCAGGCGTGCGGCGTCAAATACGTGCTGACCAAGCCCGCAGACCCGGAGGAGGTGCTGCGGGTGGTGCGCATGCTGCTGGCCGGCGCGCCCGTCGCGGGCACCACGCCCGGCGAGGCGGAGCCGCCCGGCGATCGGCAATATATGCGGCTCGTGGCCGACAAGCTGGTGAAGACCGCCGACGAGCTGGAATGGACCACCAGCCGCCTCATGGCGCTCATCGAGATGTGCCTGCAAATCACGTCGGAGCGCGAGCCGGGCCAGCTCGTGAAGACCTTCTGCCGCTGGACGCGGGATCTGGTGGCGGCCCGCCACGCCGTGGTCGGGCTGTGGGAGCCGGGCGCGCCCGCTTCGGGGCACGTGGCGGTGAGCGGCCTGTCCGACGAGGCGGCGGCGGCGGTGGAGGCGGGGCTCACCAATGCCATGCCCCATCCCGTGCCGCTGGCGGCCACGGGGCCGCTGCGCCGCTCCGGGCCGGTGAGCGATGCGGACGATCTCGGCCTGCCCTGGGCCTATCCGCCGGTAGGCGCCATGCTGGTGGTGCCGGTGAAGTCGCCCACCCGCCAATATGGCTGGGTCTGCGCCACCAGCCGCATCAGCGGGGAAGCGTTCACCGCCGACGACGAGCGCCTCCTCACCATCTTCGCGTCCTATCTCGGGCGGATCTTCGAGAATCACTGCCTCCTGTCGGAACTGTCCGACCGCTCCCGCCAGCTCGAGACGGAAGTGGCGCGCCGCTCGGCCAGCCAATGGTGCGCCGAGATGCAGAAGGCCGTGACCGCCGCCCTCGCCCAGGCGGGGTCGCCGGAGGAGGTCGCCCATCAATTGCTGAAGGCCATCTGCTCCAAGGGCGGCTTCGCCCTGGGTGAGCTGTGGGACGTGGCGCCCGGCGAGGATCGCCTGGTGCACGTCGCCACCTGGCACACGGACCTGCCGGGGGTCGAGAAGCTGCTGGCGGAAACGAAGGGCCTCACGTTCCAGCCCGGTGTCGGCCTTCCCGGCCGCGTCTGGCGGGCCGAGATGCCCGTCTGGATGGCCGACGTGGAGAAGGAGCCGAGCTTCCTGCGCACCGCCGGCGCCATCGCCGCGGGCCTGCGTTCGGCGGTGGCCTTCCCCGTGAAGGCGCGCGGCCGGGTGCGCGGCGTCATTTGCCTGTTCGGGGATTTCGTGCGCCCGCCGGACAATGACCTGATCGGACTGTTCGAGGCGATCGGCGGCCAGGCGGGCCAGTTCCTGGAGCGTCACCGGCTGGAGGCGCAGGTCCAGGGCCTCACGCGCGACCGCGCCGTCCTGGGCCAGATGGCCGCGCTGATCGGGCACGGGGATTCTCGGATCGGCCTGTTCGAGCGCGCGTGCCGGATCGCGGTGGAGACCGGCGGCTTCGCCCTCGCCCAGGTCCGGGCCATGGACGGGGGGGAGCGGATCCACACGCTCGCGGCGGTCGGGGCCGGTG
>JACESF010000043.1 GCA_013911975.1 Hyphomicrobiales bacterium
CACCCTGGGCGCCGCCGACTATCTGCCCAAGCCCGATGCCTCGCGCGGCAGCGCCCGCTTGAGGATGCGCAGGCCGAGGCTGCGCACCTTGGTGGTCAGCTCGCGCCGGAAATCGTCGGCGGCCGCCATGCCGCGCGAGGCATCGGGCTTGGGCAGATAGTCGGCGGCGCCCAGGGTGAGCGCCTTCAGGCTCACTTCCGCGCCGCGGCGGGTGAGGGCGGACGCGACGAGAACCGCCACGCCGGGCCGGCGCTCCAGGATCAGCGGCAGGGCGGTGAGGCCGTCCATGCCGGGCATTTCCAGATCCAGCACCACCACGTCGGGCTGGGTCTTCTGCACGTCGTTCGCCGCCAGCTGGCCGTTGGCATGGGTCGCGACGATCTCGACGCCCTTCTCCTCGGAGAGCCAGCGCGAGACGATGCCGCGAACCATCACGGAATCATCCACCACCATGACCCGGATGGGGCGGGGAGCGTCTGCCGCTTCGAGGGTTTGGGGCGCCGGAGCGGTCATTCGGAAAGCTCTTGGATCAGGCCGACGACTTCCAGCTTCTCGTTCAGGATGTCCGCATCGAACGGCTTCATGATGTATTCGTCCGCACCCAGCGACAGCGCCTGCGTGATGTGGTCGATGTCGTTCATGGTGGTGCAGAAGATCACCTTGGGCGTCGTGCCGCCGGGGCTCGCGCGCAGGCTCTTCAGGAATTCCAGGCCGTTCATGACGGGCATGTTCCAGTCCAGGAGGATCATGTCCGGCATGGCGTCGTAGCAGGCGGCCAGGGCTTCCTGGCCGTTCTGCGCTTCGGTGACGGTGAAGGACTGCCGCTCCAGCAAGCGCCGCGCCACCATCCGCACGACGCGGGAATCGTCGACCACCAGGGCTGTCTTCATGTTTTCCTCCTCACGCCGGGCTCAGGCTCAGGCGGCGTTGCGGCGTGCGCCGAGCCGGGCCAGGGCACGCTCGACATCGAGCACGAGCATCAGTTCGTTCGACAGGCGGTGAACGCCGATCACCAGCTCGGCCCAGCGCGGGTCGAGATTGGCCGGGTTCGCCTCCCGCTTCGCGCCTTCCAGGACGAGCACCTCTCCCACCTCGTCGATGACGAGGCCGAAGGCTTCGCCGTGCCGCTCGATGCCCACGGCGGTCCGGGTCTCGCCATTGGAGGTGAGGCCCAGGAGGCGGCGCATGTTGACCATGGTGACGATCCGGCCGCGCAGGTTCAGCACGCCCTGGATCTCGGCGGGCGCCATCGGCACCCGCGTCACCCGGTCCGGGGTGAACACTTCGTGGACGATCTCGATGGGGACTCCGAAGAGCTGACCCGCGATGCGCACCGTCACGTACTGGATAACGCCCGTGGCCTTGTCGGCGTCGGTTTGTGCCTTGCTCATGCCGCTTCTCCCTGGGCGGAGCCGGTGAATTCCTGGAGGGCCGAGATCAGGCCCGGACGGTCGAACTTGGCGACGCAGTCGGTGAACCCGGCGGCGCGGCCGCGCTGGATCGCCAGCGAGGGGTTGGAGCCCGCCATGGCGATGATCGGCACGTCGCGCATGCCGAGCCGGCCGCGCACCGCCTCGGCGAAGCTGAAGCCGTCCATCTCCGGCATCTCGACGTCGCTGACGATGGCGGCGAAGCTGTTGTCGGCGGCGAGCCGCTCCAGCGCCTCATGGGCGGAGGCGCAGGCGATGACCGTGTAGCCCTTCCCCTTCAGCACCGGCTGAAGGAGGTTCCGGAAAAAAGGGCTGTCGTCCACCAGGAGCAGGCGCGGCTGCTCGCTCTTGGAGGGAAGCTGGTCGCCGTCGTCCACGAAGGCCTGGGAGAGGAAGTAGCCGACGTCCAGCACCTCCGTCGCGCGGCCATGGATGATGGCGCCGCCCAGCGTCTGGGGCGAGGAGGACGCGATCTCCAGGTCGAGCCGGCTCTCCACGATGTCCACGATCTCGTCCACCGCGAGGCCCATGACCTGGGTCTCGTGGGAGAAGATCAGCATGGGGCGGGTGCCCACGCCCTTCTCGGCGGGCGCGCCCGTGGCCACGAGGATCGGGATGAGCTTGCCGCGATACTGGATGACCGAGCGGCCATCGACCTTCTCGATGGTCTCCTGGGCCAGTTCCTCGAGGCGCGTGACCAGCGAGAGCGGTACGGCGCGGATGTCCTCGGACCCGGCGCGGAACAGCAGCAGGGACATGACCTGGTCCGCGTCCGTGTCGGTCTGGACGGCGCTCGCCAGCACGTTGGCGGCGGCGGTCTCGGAGGTGGCGGCCACCGACTGGGCGAGGCCGTTGGGGTCGATGATCATGATGACATGACCATCGCCGAGGATGGTGCTGCCGGAGACCAGCGACACCTGCCGAAGGACCGAGGACATGGGCTTCACCACGATTTCCTCGGTGTGGGAGACGCTGTCCACCACCACGCCGAAGCTCTCGTTGCCCACGTGCATGACCGCGATGAGGCGGTTCTCGAACTCCTCCTCGGTGGTCTCCTGGGCGGAGTCCACGAGGCCCAGCAGGCGGCCGAGATGCAGGATCGGCAGGAGCTGGTTGCGCAGGCACAGGACCGGGGAATCGTTCAGGCGGCGCACCGCATGCTCGGAATCCGCCTTCACCCGCACCAGCTCCAGCACCGCGTTCTGCGGGATGGCGAAGCGGTCGCCGGACACTTCCACGATCAGCGCCGGCATGATGGCGAGCGTGAGCGGGATCTTGATGATGAAGGTCGAGCCGGTGCCGGCCTTGGACTGGACGTCCACCGTGCCGCCGATGGCCTCGATGTTGGAGCGCACCACGTCCATGCCGACGCCGCGGCCGGAGACGCTCGTCACCTTGGCGGCGGTGGAGAAGCCGGCGGCGAAGATGAAGCGGAAGATCTGGCCGTCCGACATCTTGGCCAGCTCGGCCTCGTCGGCGAGCCCGTTCTCCAGCGCCTTCGCCTTGATGCGCGCGAGGTCGAGGCCCTTGCCGTCGTCCGAGATCTTCACGATCACGAACCCGCCCTCATGATAGGCGGACAGGCGGATCAGGCCCTTCTCCGGCTTGCCGAGGCGGCGCCGGTCCTCGGGCATTTCCAGCCCGTGGTCCGCCGAGTTGCGGACCATGTGGGTGAGCGGGTCCTTGATCTGGTCGAGCACCTGGCGGTCGAGCTCGGTCTCGCTGCCGTGCATCTCCAGCTCGACCTGCTTGCCCAGTTCCTGCGCCAGGTCGCGCACGATGCGCGGCAGCTTCTGCCAGGCATTGCCGATGGGCTGCATGCGGGTGCGCATGATGGCGTCCTGCAGCTCTCCGGTCACGTTGGAGAGGCGCTGCAGCGACACCTTGTAGTCGTGGTCCTCGTTGCGCCGGGCGATCTCCAGGAGCTGGTTGCGGGTCAGCACCAGTTCCGAGACCATGGTCATGAGGTGTTCGAGCATGCCCACGCTGACGCGGATGGACTGCGCGGCCACCGGCGTGCCGTGGCCGCCGTCCTCGTCCTTCTTCGCGGTGGGTTCGCCATCCTTCACCAGGACCGGCTTGGCGGGCGCGGCCTTCGGCTTCTCCTCCGCGGCGGCCTTCGCCGGGGCCGGGGCCGGCGTGGATGCCTTCGCGGACGGCGCCTTCATGGGCACCTCCACCTCGGTCTGGCGGAACAGGCGCTCCAGCTCGTCCAGCGGGATCTCGCCGGGCAGCAGCTCGCGCTCCAGGGTCTGCTGCACGGCGCCGACCGGGGCGGCGCTCTTGGCGGGCTCGGGCGCCGGGGCGGCGGCGATCTCCAGGGCCGCCATGGCGAGAAGCTGGTCGATGAGGTCCGCGTCGGACCCCTCGGGCTCGGCGCCCTCGTTGATCTCCAGCTCGGCCAGGAGCAGCTTGATGCGGTCGATGGACACCAGGACCAGGCTCACCGCGTCGGGCGTGACGGGCATGCCTTCGCGGAACTTGTCCATCAGGGTCTCGGCGGCGTGGGCGAGCGCCGCGAGGCGCGTCAGCCCGATGAAGCCGCAGGTTCCCTTGATGGTGTGAACCAGCCTGAAGATGTTGTTCAGGATCTCGCGGTTGTTCGGGTCCCGCTCGAACTTGACGAGCTCCGCGTCGGCCACGTCGAGGCTCTCGCTCGTCTCCGTCAGGAATTCCCGCAGCAAATCATCCATTGTTCTTCTCCAACGGTGCGGTCCCCGGGCAGGTGCGGCCCCAAGGCGCTAAAGTTCCCCTCGATGGTGCCCCTGCGCCTCCGGCGGGCCATCGCCCCGACGGGGGGCGAACGCAGGCCATGCCGGTGGCGCAGGTACCACCAGGATCCCCGGGAGCCGGGTGCCGCAGGCTCGCGGACCACGACCGGAAAGGACCCAACCCGTGAGGCGTGCCGCCGGGGCGGCGCGCCTCGTCTCGTCACGCAGCGCGGACGCGCTCGATGAAATTGTCCACCTGGGAGCGCAGGTTGTCGGCCTGCGAGGCAAGGTCGGACGCGGACCGCACGATCTCGCCGGAAACCCGGCCGGTGTCGGCGGCGGCGGTGCTGACCGTGGTGATGCTGGAGGACACTTCCAGCGTCCCCTGCGCGGCCTGGTGCACGTTCTGGGCGATCTCGCCCGTCGCCGCGCCCTGTTCCTCGATGGCGGCGGCGATGGAGGCGGAGATCTCGTCGATGCGGCGGATGGTGCCGGAGATGCCCTCGATGGCCCGCACCACCTCGTTGGTGGCGCCCTGCACGGCGGAGATCTGCGAGGAGATCTCGTCCGTGGCCTTCGAGGTCTGCTCGGCCAGCGTCTTCACTTCCATGGCCACCACGGCGAAGCCGCGGCCCGCCTCGCCCGCCCGGGCCGCCTCGATGGTGGCATTCAGGGCCAGCAGGTTGGTCTGGGCGGCGATGTCGGTGATGAGGTTCACCACCTTGCCGATGCGCTCGGCGCTGGCGGACAGGCCGCGCACCACTTCGACGGTGCCGGTGGCCTGGTCGGTGGCCTCGCCGGCGATCCGGGCGGCGGTGGACACCTGGGCGCCGATCTCGCGCACCGAGGCGGCCAGCTCTTCCGCGGCCGAGGCGGCGATCTGCACGTTGCTGGTGGCCTGCTCGGCGGCGGCGGCCACCACGGTGGACTGGCGGGAGGTCTGGTCGGCGGACGAATTCATGGTGGAGGCGCTGCTCTCCAACTGCGACACGGCGGCGGCCACGGTGCGCACCACGCCCGACACTTCCTGGTCGAAGCGGTCGGCGAGGTCGCGCATCACCTGGCGCTTCTCCGCTTCCATGCGCCCGGCGGAGGCGGCCTGCTCCTCGCGCATCCGCTCGGCGTCGCGCAGTTCCACCAGCAGCCGGTCGGTGCTGCGCCAGAGGTCGCCCACCTCGTCATTGCCGAGCTTCTGCTCGACCGTGATGTTGAGGTCGCCGGACGCCACCCGCTTCAGCGCGTCCGCGATGCGAGCGATGGGGCGGCTCAGCGTGATGATGCCCACATAGAGCGCGATGCCGATACCCACCAGCAGGCCGATGATTGCGGTGGCGATGATGACGGTGCTGGTCTGGACCCGCAATTGCTCCGCCCGGTCCGCGAGCGGCGCCATGGCGGCTTCCTGGATGGCGGTGTACTTGCCGAGGGACTCCTGCAGCGCCTTGCGATTGGCGCGGTTGGCGTCGTTGTTGCCCTGCTTGTTCGCGGCGTCGGGGCCTTCCTCGACGGCGAGCCGGGCGGTCTCGGCGCGGAACTGGCGGAACTTGACGATGTCGTCGGCCAACTGGGCCACCACGGCCGCCTCTTCCGGCGGGGCGAGATCGCGGGCCTGAGTGGCGGCCTTGTCCAGCTTGTCGAGGTTGCGCAGGATGCCCGCCGCGAACGGCTTGGCCTGCTCCTTGGTATCGGACATGTAGGTGCCGCGTGCCTCCATCACGACCGTCGTGATGAGGTTGTTCATGTGCTCCGACAGGAACAGGCGGCGCGAGACTTCGTCCAGTTCCTGGATGAAGGCGGATTCCTGCTTGATCGCATACATGGACACGCCGGCCAGGGTGACCGTGGACACCCCGAGCACCGCGACGATCCCGTAGATCTTGTTGATGATCTTCATGTTCCCACTCCTCGGGACTAGTGCGCGGCCTTCGCCGGCTTTTCTGCGTTGTCGGATTTGGACGGCGGCGCTGGGCTCGACATGTCCGCCATCTTCCGCATGTCGTTTTTGTCGATGTAATTGATGCTGTCGACGAGGACGTCCTGGATGATCTCGCCATTCATCTTGGCGTTTGCTTCTTTTTTGATGTTGTCCAGCATTTCCTTGAGGTTGTACTTGGAAAGCTTTCCGGTATCGATGCGGCCGTTATTGTAGATCTCGGTGAAGGCGGCGCTGGTGGCGAACACCTGCGGGTCCACCCCGAGGCGCCGGAGCTGCCCGGAATCCGTGGTGATCACGAGCTTGGCGATCACGTAGCCGCGCACGCTGCCATCGATGATCATCGGCACGTTGATGGTCGCGAGCCGCCGGTATTCGGGGCCGCCGCTGAAGGGCATCTCCGCCTTTACGTCCGTCGCGCCTGCCGCCCAATAGGCGGTGCCGTAGATGGACAGAAGCGTGACGACGCAGACCCACAGGCCGATGAAGAGGAAGCGGATCACGTCATCCCCCGCCCATAGGCCATGGCGGTGGAATAGGTGCCGTCGGATTCCGCGTCGCGGATGGCGGTGTGGAGGATGGAGCCCACCTCCTGCGCCGCCGTCAGATGCAGGCCGAGCAGCTCGAAATTCTGCTGGAGCGCTTCACGCAGCGCGCGCACCCGGTTCAGCGTGCCGGTGTCCAGGCGCGGGGGCACCGCGCGGGCGATCCGGGTCAGCTCCAGCAGGCTGCGGCTCTTGCGGCGGCTGATCTCGGCGAAGTCGATGTCCGCGTGCGCCCGCAGCGCCAGCGTCTCCTCGCGGACCAGCTCCTCCAGTCGGTCCAGCGCGCTTCCGAGCGTGCAGGGGGACGAGGCTTCAAGGGCGCGGTCATCCATGGAACGCTCCAATGCGTGCGCAGCCGGCGTGAGCGAGGGGAGGGTCCGCTCTTCTTCCAGAAGCAGCGGATAGAGGGGATTTTTGTCGGCAGCGGTCATGACTTCGCCTCGACGGGTTTGGGCGGCGCCGGGAGGTTGTCGGTCGCCGCGGACGTGCGCGCGACGCTCTCGGCGACGCGGTGGGCGATGCCGATGCCACCCACCTTCGACACCTCGTTGGCGATCTTCTCGGACAGCATGGAGCGCCAGACCTCGCCGGCGGTGCCCGAGCCGAACACGTTGGACGCCTTCGCGGGCATCATGCTCTGCACGAAGCTGGAGAGGACCATGGCCTCGAACTGGCGGTAATTGTCGGAATTGCCCTGCACCGCGCCCTTCTGGGCGAGGGCGGTGGCATTGCGCAGATTGAGCGAGGCCGACGGGCCCAGGGTGGACAATTGCTCCACCGGCAGCCCCACCTGCCGCATCTCGCTGTCGAAGCGGCCGGAAAAGGCGGTGGCCGAGGAGGTGGAGGAGGCTTGCCGGAGCCGCGTGGCCATCGCCTGCGCCTTGCTCGGATCGGCGGCGTTGATCACGTCGAGGATCAGATCTGAAGGAGGCTGAATACCCATTGTCCTGCTGCTCTTAGTCCAGGTTCAGTCACCATCCTTGCGCCTTCAAGCTGTCGGCAGGCTTGCACGCGCCGGACGGGTGCAGCGGGCGGGCGGGCAAAACGATCCGCTTTGGCAGGCAAAGGGTCATCCGAAATGGCAGGGTGGGGCGGCATCCGGCGGCCGTTCGCCGTCTGGCGCGCGCGCAACTGAGCCGGCGCCGGATTTCCGGCCGCACGGCGGCCCACGGCCGGCGGATGGGGCGGATGCGATCTCGGATGTGGCTTGCCCGGATGGGGCTTTTCTCGGGTCCCCTGATCGGGGCTCGGCAACCCCAGCAGGGGCGTCAGGCGCCGGAATCGTCGGCCTTGGCGCTCCGGGCGGCCACCTGGTCGAGCAGCGTGTTGAAGTCGTCCTTCTCGCGCGCCACGGCGTCGGCCGCCTTCACCTTGTCCAGCATCCGCTCCGCGCGCTTCAGGCGCTGGGCCTCCTGGAGGACCCTGGAGGTCTGCGTGGTCTCGGCCGCCGTGAGCGCCGCCCGCTGCTGGGCGACGGTCTTCAGGCGGCGGGCCGCCACGTCCACCAGGACCGGGCCCAGCGTGTCGTCGGTGAGCGTCGCCAGCAGGGTGGTGCGGGTCTCTTCGTTCTGCGTGATGTCGGTGCGGATGCCCGCGAGCTTCCATTCGCTGGCGCGGTGGAGCTGGTCCTGAAGAGCGACGAGGCGCCGGGCCTTGCGCGTGCGGTTGCTCATGGTCGCCTCACATGTTCCCGGCCCAGGTGCCGAAGGCATTGAGAAACGCCTCGAGCATCTCCGTGACCATAAGATAAAGCAGGACGATTCCGCCCGCGAGCACGAACGGCGTGGAGATGAAATAGACCGGGATCTGCGGCACCAGCTTGTTGGTGAGGCCGATGGCGAAGTTGACGATCACGCCATAGATGAAGAACGGGCTCGTGATGCGCAGCGACAGGATGAAGGTGGCGGTCATCTGGTCGGTGATGGAGGTGAGCATCCGCCCCGAGCCGAACCATTGCCCCGGCGGCACCTGGGCATAGGAATCCACCAGCCCGCGCAGCAACTGCCAGTGCAGGCCCGTGACGAAGATGAGGATGGTGCCCACCAGCGACAGCAGGGTAGCGATCTCGGGCATCTGCTGCCCGTCGTCCAGGATGCTCCCCGACATGGAGGAGTAGCCGATGATCTGGGCGACGGCGGCCAGCAGCGTCTGGAAGGCGAGGAAGAAGATCCGCGCCAGAAGCCCGATGAACGCGCCCGCCGCCAGCTCCGAGCCCAGGGCCCGGAACAGGTCCGCGACCGTGGCGGGCGACCCCTGCCGGGCCAAGGCGGGCTCCACGAGGGGCAGCAGGGCGAGCGACAGGCCGATGCCGAGGAACAGGCGCACCTGCATGGGAATCCGGTTCCCGGAGACGCCAGGCAGGAGCATCAGGCAGGCGCCGATGCGGCAGAAGACCAGCATCGCATTGACGATCCAGACCTGGAGTTCCGCGGTCACGAAATGGTGCCCAGGGACTTGATCTGTGCTCCGCGTGCGATCTCCACATGGGACAGCACGGGCAGGGAGGGGAACATGCGCTCGATGATCATGCGCACATAGGGGCGCGAATCCGGCGCCGTGACCAGGACGAAGCTGCCGCCCTGCTTCATGCGCTCGCGGACCGCCGTGGACGCCTCGGTGCCGAACTGCTCCACGAGGCGCGGATCGATGTCGAACTCGATGACCTCGCCCTTGGCGTCGCGCTTGAGGCTCTCGTGGAAGGTGAGGTCCCACTTGGCGCCGAGCCGCAGCACGTTGAGGGTGCCGCCCTCGGAAAGGTCGCCGCAGATCTGCTGGGCCATGCGCATGCGCACATGCTCCACCACCTGCTCGGAGCGGCGGGCATGGGGCACGATCTCGGCGATGGCTTCCAGGATGAGGTGCAGGTTGCGGATGGAGACGCGCTCGGCCAGCAGCAGCTTCAGCACCGCCTGGAGGCCGGAATAGGAGATCTGCGAGGGGCAGATGTCCTCGATGAGGCGCTTGTATTCCGGGTCCAGCCGGTCGAGCAGCGCGCGCATGTCCTTGTAGGAGAGCAACTGCGCTAGGTTGTTGCTGATCACCTCGCTGAGATGGGTCAGCATCACCGACAGCGTGTCCACGGGGTGGAAGCCCTCGCGGCGCACTTCGGTGGCGTAGGCCTCCGAGATCCACACCGCCTTGAGGCCGAAGGCGGGCTCGCGCACCTCGTCGCAGGGCACGTCCGGCTTGGGGCCGTCGGAGACGACCACCAGAAGGTCGCCGACCCGCATCTCCTGCGTGGCCACCGCGGTGCCGTGAATCTTGATCTGGTAGCTCTTGCCCGGGACCGAGAGGTCCTCGCCGAACTTGATCTCCGGCACCACGAAGCCGTAGCGCTGGGCGAACTTGCGCCGGATCTTGGAGATGCGGAGCTGCAGGTCCTGCGGGTTGCGCAGCACGCTGCTGGCGAGCTGCTTGCCGATGGCCAGCTCCACCTCGTAGGTGCGCAGGGATTCCTTGACCGATTCCCGCACTTCCTTCGCGGCCATCTCCTGCTTGGCCTTCTCGACCGCCTCTTCCGCTTCCTTCTTCTTCGCGAGCTGGCGCGGGATGGTGTAGCCGATGAAGGCCATGACGCCGCCCAGGAACGCGAAGGGCAGGAAGGGCAGGCCCGGCACCAGCGACAGCGCCATCATGAGGCCGGCGGAAACGAACAGCGCGCGGGGATAGGCGCCGAGCTGGCTCAGCACCGCCTTTTCCGCCGAGCCGCGCGTGCCGCCCTTGGAGACCAGCAGGCCGGCCGCGAGGGAGACGATGAGCGCGGGGATCTGGGAGACCAGGCCGTCGCCGACCGACAGGCGGGTGAAGATGTCGGCGGCGTCCGACAGCGGCATGCCGTGGCGCGTCACGCCTATGATGATGCCGCCGAAGATGTTGACCGCGATGATGATGAGCGAGGCGATGGCCTCGCCGCGCACGAATTTCGAGGCGCCGTCCATGGAGCCGAAGAAGGCGCTTTCCTCTTCCAGCTCCGAGCGGCGCTTCTGGGCTTCCTTGTCGTTGATGAGACCGGCATTCAGGTCGGCGTCGATGGCCATCTGCTTGCCGGGGATGGCGTCGAGGGTGAAGCGGGCGCCCACTTCCGCGATGCGGGTGGCGCCCTTGGTGATGACGAGGAAGTTCACCGTCACCAGGATCAGGAACACCACGATGCCGATGACGAAGTCGCCGCTCATCACGAGCTGGGAGAAGCCGTGGATGATGTGGCCCGCCGCCGTCACGCCGTCCGAACCGTGGGACAGGATGAGGCGGGTGGTGCCGATGCCGAGCGCGAGGCGCAGCAGGGTGGCGATCAGCAGCACCGTGGGGAAGGCGGAGAATTCAAGCGGCTTGTTGATCCACAGCGCCACCATCAGGATCAGCACGGAGAGTGCGATCGACAAAGCGAGGCCGAGGTCGATGAGGATCGGCGGGATGGGCAGGAACAGGATGGCGAGGATCGCGACCACGCCCATGGCGAAGCCGATGTCCCGCCGCGAGGCGCGCGGGGGTGCCGTTCCGGCTGTACCAGGTGTGGGACCCGTGATGGACATGTCGCTCATCGCTCAGCCGCCCCTACGGGTGCCTTAGAACCCCGTCGTGATGCGGCCATAGACCAGTTCCGTGAATGCCAGAATCTGGCCACCCATGAAAGGCCCGGTCAACGCGGCGACCGCCAGCACGGCGAGGATTTTCGGAATGAAGGTCAACGTCATTTCCTGCACCTGGGTCAGGGCCTGGAGCAGGGCGATGACGACGCCCACGAGCATGGCGGCCGCAACCGCCGGCCCGGCGGCCACCAGGATGGTCCAGATGGCCGATTGGACGAGGTCGAGGGCGTCCGCCTCGGTCATGCGACGGTGATGCCGGTTTCGAGAACCACTTCCTTGCCGCTCGTCAGGGTGGCGACGGTGGCGTCGCTGTAGATCTTCACGGACGCCACTTCGCCGGTGGTGTTGCCGTCGGCGCTGGTGATGGTCTGCCCAACCAGGGCCTGCGCATTCTGGAGCGAGGTGGAGGACAGCAGGGAGTCCAGCTTCTTGTTGGTGGCCACGCCCTGCTCCACCTGGGAGAAGGAGGCGAGCTGGGACATGTATTCCGAGCTGTCCATGGGCGAGGTGGGGTCCTGGTTCTTCATCTGCGCGATGAGGAGCTGCAGGAACGCATCATAGTCCACCGTCTTGGAGGTGGCCGAGGAGGACGACGAATTGGTGCTGCTGCCGCTCAGGGACGACACGGTGGTCATAGCGTGCTCTCCAGGACAGGGGCGCGGGACGCGCGCGAAGGGGCGAGCGCGCGGCTCGGGGCGGACGGCGTGGCGAGGATCGCATCCTCGAGCGGGAAAAGGCAACGGATCTGGCGCAGCGCGTCATAGAGGCGATCGCGGGCAACCAGCACTTCCACCTGGGGCAGCGCCTCCAGGATGGCGTGGGTCTCGACGGCCTGGCTCAGGGCGTCGATCTGCTGCCGGAACAGGCCGAGGGCACCGTGCGCATTGCGCGGATCGATGAGCATGGCCTGGACGGTGAAGTAGAGCTGGCGCAGGGGGGTCGTGGTGTCCTCCACCTGCAGGACATGGCTCTCCAGCAGGAAGGCCACGTCGTTCATCAGTTCCAGCGTGACCTTCCGGTCCACCCGGACCACGGCCCCGTTGATGAAGATCCGCTCGCCGGGCTTGAGGTTGATCCGCATGGTCTTGGTCATTTCAGGCCGTCCCGGATGGTGCGGGTCACGTCGATGATGCCCGAGAAGCTCTTGTTCTTCTCCTGCATGATCTGGTCGGCTTCCTTGATGATCCACAGGCCGATGGAGATGAGGTTCGCGCGCAGCGCCTCGCCCAGCTCGTTGTTCGGATCGGCCAGATCCTTGATCAGGAAGCCCCAGAGCTTCTGGAGGTAGAGCACCGCCTGCATGGCCTCGGGGGAGTTCGGGCCCTTGTCTTCGGCGGCGGTCAGCAGGTCGATGGCGTGGTCGAGGGCGAGGCGCTCCTGGGCGCGGCGCTCGGCGCTGGAGTCATCGACGATCTCTGCGTAGGAAATCCTGTACATCGTCATACCTCGCCGATTACACGTAATTGAGGATCGAGAGCTTCATGATCTGGGACGTCAGCGAGTAAGACATCTCGATCTGGGTCGTCAGCAGGTCCACTTTCGTCTTCGCTTCCGAGGAATCCACGCCCTCGAACAGGCTGATCTTGTTCGAGAGGCTGTCCACGGACTTCGTCATCTGCTCATTCACCGTGGTGATCCGGGCCTGCGTGGCACCCATCCGGGTGCTCGCGTCGGTGAGGCCGTTGATGGCCTCTCCCATGATCTCGCGGGCCTTGTTGACCACCACTTCGAGCGTCGTCGGATCGAGGTTGCTGGTCGAGAATTCCGCTACCATCGTGTATGCCATGGCGAGCTTGCGCATGGCTGTCTCGTTGGCGCTGACCGAGGTGGTCAGCGTCTCGGACGGGGACACCGCGCTGGTGCGCACCTGGTCGGAGGCGGACGACCAGTTCGTGCCCCAGTTCGGATCGTCGAACTCCGCCGCAAAGGCGCCGTTGAGGAACGTCTCCATGTCCGCCGGCGTGATGTCGCTGATGCTCGTGTCGTCGGGCGTGCGGCCGCCGAACGCGGTCTGGAAGGCGGTGATGACGGCGCCCTGGGCGCCGGCGTCATACTCGCTCATGGGCGCGCTGCCGCTCTGCACGCCGCCGAACAGGTAGCGCCGGCCGTCCGACACGTTGAGGGTCGAGATGGCGCTGTCGAGCTTCGCCCGCGCGTCGCTGGCCAGCGTGCCGGGCGAGGCGCTGGCATCGTTCAGGCTGATGAGCGAATTGAGGAATTCCTGCGCGTTGTCGCGCAGGTCCGTGAGGCCGTTTTCCGTCGTCTTGAGCTGGATCGAGACGGCGGTGTTGTTCTGGATCGTCGCCTCGTAGCGGGTCTTCTGGTTGCGCAGCTCGACGCTGGCATCCGCGCGCACGCCGTAATCCAGGCCGATGTCGGCCCGCGAGCCGGTGACCAGTTCCGTGTTGGTCTTCGACAATTCCTGCTGGAGGCGCTGGATCGAGGACCGGGGCGAGTTCTGGATCGTCTGGGTGGAGATGAAGGTCGTTCGCATGCCGTCACCCGATCTGAAGCAGGGTGTCATAGAGCTGGTTGACGATGCCCAGCAGCTTCGATGACGCCTGGTAGGTCTTCTCCAGCGCGAGCTGGTACGCGTATTCGTCGTCCAGGTTGATGCCCGTGGCGTTGGACAGGGCCGTGGAGGAATGGGAGAGCAGCGCGGCCTGGGAGGTCGCCTGCGTGGTCCAGCTCTGGCGCTGGCCCGACAGCCAGCCCACCGAGCTGGTGGAATAGTCCGCGAGCGTCGCCGAGGTGGGGATGCCGCCCGCCGCCGAGAAGGTGCGACCGGCCGACAGGTTGCTGGAAAGGGTCTCCAGCCAGCCGGAATAGCTCTCCCCGCCCTCCGCGTTCTGGACATAGGCGGCGCCGTTGATGCCGCCGTCGCGGATCAGCGTCGTGGAGCCGCCCTGGGCGGGGTCCACGGCCGCGTTCACCGTCAGGCGCGCGGCGACGCCGGGGTCCGACAGGTTGGTGGCCGTGAACAGGCCCTGGGCATCCGGGAGGGTGCCGGTGGGGTCGCTCTCCGAGAAGCTCTCCACGAGGGCGCGGGCGATCTCGTCGATCTGGTTCTGGTAGGTGAGCGTGGTCTCGTCGCGCAGCTCGGCGAGCCCGGCGAGGGCGCCGGACTTCAGGGTCATGGTGGCGTCCGGGCCGGCCACGGCCACGCCGTCCACATAGACCGAGTTGCCCACCGTTCCCGCCGAATAATTGGAGGTCGGCTGGAACGAGACGGTGCGGGCGGTGGTCTCGAACAGGGTGGCCCCGCTGTCCGTGTAGATCACCATGTCATTGCCGGGGCGCGTCACCGTGGAGATGCCCATCTCCTCGGAGAGCTGGGACAGGATGGCGTCCCGCTTGTCGAGCGCGTCGGTGATGTCGGAGCCCAGGGAGGTGCCCTTCACGACCGCGTCGTTCTGCACCGCGAACTGCTGGAGCAGGTCGTTCACGCGCGTCACCGATTCCGACATGGCCTCGTCCGCGTCCTGGCGCACCGTGTTGACGCCGGTGGCCGCGGTGTTGAGGGCGGAGGTGAGGTTCTTGGCGGCGGTGACGAGGGCGGTGCCGACCGACCCTTCCTCGGGGCTATTGCGATAGTTGGAGAGCGCGCTGGTGAAGGAGCCGAGCTGGGCGGCCGCGCTCTGCGCGCTGGTGGGGTCGCCCACCAGGGTCTGCAACTGGTCGAGACCCCCCTGCACCGCCTGGGCCTTGGCGGTGTCCGAGGTGGCGCTGATCATGCGGGTGTAGAGCGCGGTGTCGCTCGCCCGGGAGATCTGGACCACATAGGCGCCGCCCGTCCCCATGGTGGTGGTGACGGCGATCTTGCGGGAGGCGGTGGCATCGCCGGCGGAGCCGACATTGCGGGTGGTCGTCTCGATCTGCGTGGCCGTGGCCATCAGAGACGAGCGCGCGGTGTTGAACGCAAGCGAAAGGCTCATGACGATCCCTCAGTGTGACGCGCGAGACGGCGGGGGACCGCCGTCAGCGCTTGAGGTTCATGAGGACGTCCAGCAGCTCCGAGCCGGTCTGGACCACCTTGGAATTGGCCGTGTAGTCGCGCTGCGAGACGATCATCTCGGTCAGCTCGGTGGCCATGTCCACGGTGGAATTCTCGAGCGCGCCGGCCTGGATGTATCCCGCCCCGCCCTCGTTGGCGGTCGCCATCTGGACGTTGCCGGATTCCGTGGTGGGCAGGAACACGTTGCCCGCGCGGGGCTGGAGATTGTCCGGGCTGGCCACGGTGGCGAGCGGGATCTGGTAGAGCGGGATCTTGTTGCCCTTGGAATCCAGTGCCGAGACGATGCCGTCGTCGCCGATGGAGACGTTCTTCACCAGGCTGGCCGCGTTGCCGTTCACCTCGGCCTGGGTGGGGGTGTAGCCGCCGTTCAGGTTGGTCATGTTGCCGATGTCGAGCACCATGGTCGCGCCGCCGGGAATGGCGACGTCCAGCGTGGGATCGGCGATGTTCAGGTTACCGGTCGCGTCGAAGGACAGGGTCTGGTTCGACAATTCCTCGCCGGTGGCGCGGTTGGTGATGCTCATGGTCCAGGTGCCGGGCACGGCGGCGGCGGTCTCGTCCGCGACGGTCGCGGGATCATCCACCACGGCGTCGGTGCCGGGCGCGTAGCTGAACGTGATGTCCAGCGTCACCGCATTGCCCAGGTTGTCGTAGGTGGTGATGGACGAACTCTGGTCGTCGATGGCCACGGAGGGGGACGTGCCCAGCGGCAGGTTGGCGGCGAACGTGCCCTCGGTGGTCGGGTTGGCGGAGAACTTCGCGGCGGCGAGGTTCACCGGAACCATCCCCTCCGTGCTGTTCAGGATCACGCCGGCCGCGCCGCCGGAAATGTCATAGCCCATGAGGGTGAAGCCGGCGGTGTTCACCAGGTTGCCCGTGGAGGCGTCCACCGTGAAGGAACCGGCGCGGGTCAGGTAGGTCTGGGCGGAGCTGTCCTGCACCACGAAGAAACCGTCGCCCTGGATCATCAGGTCGGTTCCGGACGTGGTGTAGTTGGACGCGCCCTGCGTGGAAATGGCGTAGCGGATGTCGGTATTGACCGCGCCGGAATTGTACTGGCCGCCATTGCTGTTCAGAAGCAGGGAGGAGAATTCCGTGGAGGCGCGCTTGTAACCCGTGGTGCTGGAATTGGCGATATTGTCGGAAATGGTCGCGAGCTTATTGGACTGCGCGTTCATTCCGGAGACGCCGGTGCGCAGCATACCGTAAAGGCTCATGGAAATGCTCCTGAAACTCGGCGTCCCTTTTCCGGGATGCGCGGTGAGATAAAAGACCACTTAGCTTGTGCGAAACTTGTTCTTAGGACTGCAAGGTCTGGGCGAGTTCGGCGAAGGCGTCCCGGCTGGCCGGGGCGTCCGTGGTCTGGCGCAGGGCGTCGTAGATGCGCGGCGTCATCATCACCGCGCGGTCGAGGTCGGCGTCGGCGCCCGGGTGGTAGCCGCCCATGAGGCGCAGGTCCCGCGTGTCCTCGAACCGGGCGATCATCGCTTTGAGCCGCCGCACCAGCTCGCGCTGGTCGGCCGTCCAGGCGAGATCCGCGAGGCGCGAGATGGAGCCGAGCACGTTCACCGCGGGAAAGCGGCCTTCATTGGCGATGGAGCGGTCGAGCACAATGTGCCCGTCGAGAGTGCCGCGGATGGCGTCCGCCACCGGGTCGTTATGGTCGTCGCCGTCCACCAGGACGGAGAAGACGGCGGTGATGGCGCCCGCGCCCTCGATGCCGGGGCCCGCCCGCTCCAGCAACTTCGGCAAGGTGCTGAACACGCTCGGCGCATAGCCGCGCGCCACCGCCGGCTCGCCCGCCGCCAGCGCCACGTCGCGCGCCGCATGGGCGTAGCGCGTGACGCTGTCCACGATGAGGAGGACGCTCTCGCCCCGGTCCCGGAAATATTCCGCCACGGAGAGCGCCGTCTGCGGGGCGAGGCGGCGCATCATGGGGCTTTCGTCGCTGGTGGCGACCACCACCACCGAGCGGTGGCGGTTGGGGGAGAGGGGACCTTCCAGGAACTCGCGCACCTCGCGGCCGCGCTCGCCCACGAGGCTCACCACCACGGTGTCGAAGCCTTCGCACCGCGCCAGCATGGCCAGCGTGGTGGACTTACCCACGCCCGAGCCCGCGAAGATGCCCACGCGCTGGCCCTTGCAGATGGGGGTGAAGAGGTCGATGACGCGCACGCCGGTCTTGAGCGGGGTCTCCACCCGGCCGCGCCGCATGGCGGGCGGGGGCTCCACGTCCAGCGGCATGCGCTGGTCGCCGCGGGGCAGCGGCCCGAGATCGTCCAGCGGCGCGCCGAGCGCGTTGATCACGCGGCCTTTCCAGGCCGGATCGGGGCTGACGGTGAGGGCGCCGATGCGGCTCGCGAGGGCGCCGATGCCCACCGGGACCCGCTCGTCGAAGGGCTTGATGGTGGCCCCGGCGGAATCGATGCGCACCACTTCGCCAATGGTGGTGCGGTCGTCCTCATGGATCCCGACGCGGTCGCCGAGGCGGATATGGGAGGACAGGCCGGCCACGCGGATATGGGTCGGGGAGACTTCCGCCACGCGCCCGCAGACGCGCACCTTCGGAACCTCCTCGAGGCCGGCGCTGACCGCGAGCCGGAGGCGGGCGAGGGGATCGGCCGCCGGCGTCACGAGGACGGCCCGAGGGACGTGATGGCTTCCTGCACGAGGTCCTCGCTCCGGTTCACCGCCATGGCGGCGCTCTCGAAGGCGCGCTGGACCTTGATCAGCTTGGTCATTTCAAGGATGGGATCGACGTTCGAGCCTTCCACGTAGCCCTGCCGCAGGCCGCGATGGGTGAAGTCGATCACCGCGTTCACCGGCGCGTTGGGAATGATGCCGGAATTGGAATAGCGGGTCGGGGAGGGGCCGGGGGCCATCTCGAACAGGCCGATGGTCGCCACCGTCACGCCCCGCTGGGAGAGCGAGCCGTCGGCGCCGATGGTCACTTGCCCGCCGTCGGGATCGAGCAGGATCGGCGTGCCGCCGGGATCGGTCACGGGGAAGCCGTCGATGGATTGCAACTCGCCATTGGCCGTGATCTGGAGGCGGCCGTCGCGGGTGAGGACGCGGCCGTCCGGCGTGCTGATGCCCAGCCACGCGTCGCCCCGCACCGCAACGTCGAGCGGGTTGCCGGTGTGGGTGAGCGCGCCCGCCTTCAGCGAGGTGAACATCTCGCCTTCCACCGGGAAGGCCACGCCGTCCTTGCCGAGCCGCTCCACCATGGATTCGAACTTCACCTCCTCGGCGCGATAGCCAGGCGTGCTCATGTTGGAGAGGTTGGTGGCGATGGTGGCGAGGCGCCGCTCCATCGTCATCTGGGCCGACAGGGCGAGGTAGACGGGGGCGCTCACGGGTCAGCCTCCGATCTTGAGGTTCAGGATGGTCATGGAGAGGTCGAGGCTGGTGGAATAGCCGTTGTCCTGGAACAGCTGGAGCACGGGGGAAGTCGCCACGAAATTCTCCGCGTCGTACATGACCGTGAAGCGCTTGATCAGCTTGTCCAGCTTCGCCGGATCCTTCAGGTCCGCGACATCGAGCTTCGATTCGATGTAGGCGGCCTGGCGATCGATATCGGCGTTGGACATCTCCGAGGGGATGCCGAACACCGTCTGCACCACCTCAAGCAAAGCCGGGTCCGCGAGGAGGCCGTAGGTGCTCGTCACGTCCGGCGCGGCGCGCTGGAAATACAGCGCCAGCCGCACGCCTTCGTTCGAGTTGCCCTCTTCGACTTCGAGAGTCTGGCGGATGTGCTTGTCGATGACCGGCTGCTTGACGGCGCTGGCTTGGGTCGTCGCCTCGCCGGTCTTGACGAAATTGAAGGTCTCGACGAACTGGACGAAGCGGTCGTCGTTCAGCCGGTTGGCGAACGACTTCTTGTCCTCGATGCCGCCTTCCAGCACCTTGCGCATATAGGCCTTGGCGAAAGCCATATCCTCGAGCCCGAAGGCCTTCATCGCGTAGTTGAACACGCGCGTGTTGCCGACGAAGTCCTCGATGCTCTTGATGCTGGAAATGGTCTCTTCGTAATATTTCGTCTCGCGGGCGACGGACGGCTCCTTCTGGGTCTGTTCCAGGGTGCGCGTCAGGTTCTTCGTAATGAGCGTGTAGGTGGAAAAGGTGGAATCCATCTCAGGTCGCTCGATCAGTGCAAGGTCGCTCGGTCGCCGGAGGGCGCCCTCTCGCAGCCTGCATCCTCAAGCTTGCGCCAAGCCGACTCCCGGCTGCCGGGGAGGCGCTCCTGCGGCATCGCGCGACACCAGCCTCGCGCAATCCTTGTGTCCTAGAACGTCACGACAGACTGGAGGGCCTGGCTTTGGGCGTCTTGATCGGACTCGTGGTGGGCATCGCCTCCCTGTTGGGCGGCTTCATCGCCATGGGCGGCCATGTCGAGGTGATCTGGCAACCCTTTGAATTCGTGATCATCGGCGGTATCGCGCTGGGCACGTTCATCATCGCCAACCCCATGTCCACCATCAAGGACACCGGGGTCAGCATCGTGCAGGCGGTGACCGGCAAGGCACCCAAGCGCAAGGATTTCCTGGCGCTGCTCGGCCTGCTCTACGCGCTGATGCGGGAATTGCGCTCCAAGCCTCGCAACGAGGTGGAGCAGCATATCGACAACCCGCACGATTCAGCGATCTTTCAGAATTTCCCAACCATTCTGAAGGATAAGGAGCTCACGCAATTCATCTGCGACTATGCGCGCCTCATCGTGATCGGTAATGCCCGTTCTCACGAGATCGAGGGGCTGATGGAGCAGGAGATCGCGACTGTGAAGAAGCACAAGACCAAGCCGGCGGGTGCGGTCTCCACGGTGGCGGAGGCGCTGCCGGCGCTGGGCATCTGCGCGGCCGTGCTCGGCATCGTGAAGGCCATGGGCGCCATCGACCAGTCGCCGGAGATCCTCGGCCACTATATCGGCTCGGCGCTGATCGGCACCTTCATCGGCATCTTCGCGTCCTATGCGATCCTTTCGCCGCTCGCGACCAAGATCAAGCTGACGCGCGAGAAGCAGTGCCAGCCCTTCATCATCGTGAAGCAGTCGCTCATCGCCTACATGAACGGCGCGCTGCCCCAGATCGCCCTGGAGCACGGGCGCAAGACCATCGCATCCTCCGAGCGCCCCACCATCGACGAGGTGGAGAGCGAAGCCATCACCAACGCCCCGACCGGCGGCGCCATGCAACAGGCGGCATAAGCCATGAACGCGGCCGTTTCCCACCAAGACATTCGAGACATGCTGCTGGACGCGGCGGGCCTGTCGCTCGACAAGCTGCCGCTGCTCAACATCATCTTCGACCGCATGTCCACGTTCTGCGCCGACGCCCTGCGCCAGTACGCCGCCTCCCAGGCCTATTTCTCGCTGAGCGAGATCGAGAGCGGGCGCATCGGCGACATGCTGGACATGTACGAGGGCACCGCCGTGGTCGGCGTCTTCCACGTGGCCGAATGGGACAGCCAGGTCATCATCGGCTTCGACCGGGACGTGGTCTTCACCATGGTGGAGGTGCTGTTCGGCGGCGACGGCTCCGAGCCGCCCATCGAGGACGAGCGCTCCTTCTCCAACATCGAGATGCGCATCGCCCAGGCGCTGTTCGAGCAGATGGGCAAGGCACTCTCCTCGTCCTTCGCCCTCGTGAAGCAGACCAACATCACCTTCCAGCGCACCGAGACCCGCATGGACTTTGCGGTCATCGGCCGGCGCGCCAACCTCGCCGTGTGCGCGAAATTCCTGCTCCAGGCCATCAATCGCGGCGGAGAGATGTTCGTCATCATCCCGCAGACCGCCCTCTCGCCCATGCGCCAGAAGCTCTCGCGCACCTCGGCCGGCGAGACCACGGTGCGCGATCCCATCTGGACCCGCCACATCCGCAGCGAGGTGAACCGCGCCGAGGTGCAACTGCGCCTCGTCATGGAGGAGCGGCAGATCACGCTCGGCGAGGCCGCCGACCTGAAGGTCGGGCAGGTTCTCAAGCTCCAGGCAACGCCCAGGACTAAAATGAAGCTCGAGAGCAGCAAGCAGCCGCTGTTCTGGTGCCATCTCGGCCAGGCCGAGGGCTCCTATGTGGTGCGGATCGAAGACCCCGTGGACCTTGAGCAGGAGTTCCTCGATGACATCCTTCCCCGTTGATATCGTCCTCCTCCTCGCCCTCGTGGCGACGAGCACGGTGGTGGTGATGCTCTATCTGAAGCTCCGCGCCCTGCGGATCAGCCAGATCGAGTACGAGCATGCGTTGGGCGAGACCGTCGCCGCGCTGGACACCGCCCGCGAGGCGGTGGCGGCGCTCAACCGGGACGGCCGCAACCTCATCCTCACGCTCGGCAAGAAGATCGACGAGGCGCAGTCCGTCATCGTCGAGCTGGACCGCCGCCAGTATCAGACGCCGCCCGCGCGGGGGCAGGGGCGCCCGGTTTCCTATGAGCGCCGCAGCTGACGCCGCGCGCCACTGAAGGTTCAACGGTTATGAGCAATTCGAGGGACACCATGGCCTCCTTCCTCGCCGAGGGTCTGGACGAGCACGAAGAGAATGCGGCCGCGGCCGCGACGGGCGCCGCTGCGGGCTCCGGCGAGGTGTTCGGCTCCGGCAAGGGGCTCGAAGCCCTCATGCGGGTGCCGGTCCAGCTCCAGGTGGTCCTGGGCTCCGCGTCCATGCCCGTCGCCCAGCTCATGAAGCTCGGCCGCGGCGCCGTGGTCCCGCTCGACCACCGCGTGGGCGAGCCGGTGGATATCGTGGTGAACGGCCGCATCATCGCGCGCGGCGAAGTGGTGGTGGTGGAGGATGACAGCTCGCGGTTCGGCGTGTCGCTGACGGAAATCGTCGGCCCCGCCGGCGGCGACCTCGTCTGAGCCTAGGCCATGGCCGCCGCTGCCGTCCGCCCCTCCAGCCGCCCGCTCCAGGGCGTGGACCGTGTCGCCGCCTTGCTCATGACCATGGGCAAGCCGCTGGCCGGGCGCCTCATGCAGTATTTCAGCGCCGACGAACTCAAGATCGTCACCCGGGCGATCGCCGACATGCGCTCTGTGACCAGTACGCAGATCGAAGTGGCGGTGGAGGAGTTCGCGGCCCAGTTCGCCACCGGCGCCAACCTCTCCGGGACGCCCGGGGACGTGGAGCGGCTGCTGGCGGAATTCATGCCCGCCGAGCGCGTCGCCGAGGTCATGAACGACGTCCTCGGCGCCGCGAACCATTCCATCTGGGACCGCATCTCGGGCGTGTCGGAGAACATCATCGCCTCCTACATCCTGAAGGAGCATCCCCAGGTGGCGGCGCTCGTGCTCACGAAGGTGAAGCCGGCCTGCGCCGCCAAGGTCATGGCGCACCTGCCCGAGCATGTGCGCAACGGCGTCATGCGCCGCATGCTCACGGTGAAGCCCATCGTCGACGAGACGATGTACATCATCGAGCACACCGTGCACGACGACTTCATGATGAACCTGGCGCGCAACGCCGCCGCCGACACCCATGCCCGGATCGCCGACATCATCAACAAGATGGAGCGGAACGACATGGACAACGTCCTTCAGAACCTCTCCGTCACCCGGCCAAAGTCGGCGGAAATCCTCAAGAGCCTCCTGTTCACCTTCGACGACATCATCGGCCTTCCCCCCCGCGGGCGCACCACGCTGTTCGACAAGGTTCCGCCGGACAAAGTGGTGCTCGCCCTCAAGGGCACGGATCCGGAATTCCGCGACATCATCCTGTCGTCGCTCGGCGCACGCGTGCGCCGCATGATCGAGCAGGAGCTGACCACAGGCGAGCCCTCCTCGCAGCGTGACGTCCAGGAGGCGCGCCGCCTCATCACCGACCTTGCGCTCGACCTCGCCGGAAAGGGCGAGATCGAGCTCAATTCGGGCGACGAAAACGACGCCTATCTTCGGTAGCGCCGATGTCGGACGAAGAGGACAAGGAGAGCAAAACAGAAGACGCCAGCGAGAAGAAGATCTCGGACGCGGTGGAGAAGGGCAATGTGCCGTTCTCCAGGGAGGCGACCCTGTTCGCCTCCATGCTCGGGATTCTCGCCTGCCTCTCCTTCTATGCCGGGCCGCAGACCAGCGCGCTGACGGAAGGGCTCGCGCGCTTCCTCGACGATGCCGGCGGCTATCCCATTTCGAACGGCGAGGACGCGACCTCGGTGATGTGGACGGCGATGCTGTTCGCGGGCGACTTCCTGCTCCCCATCATCGCGGTCCTGAGCCTCACCGGCCTCGTGGCCTCGCTGTTCCAGAACACGCCGCGGCTGGTGCTGGACCGCATCCAGCCGCAATGGTCGCGCCTGTCCATCCGGAAGGGCTGGACGCGCATCTTCGGGACGCAGGGCCACGTGGAATTCGGCAAGTCCTTGTTCAAGTTCGCCGTCATCGGCGCCGTGGTGCTGGCGCTGCTCATGTCGGAGCAGTCGAGCGTGGTGAACGCCATCTTCACCGACCCGCTCTCCCTGCCCGCCGTGATGCTGTCGCTGGCGACCCGGCTGATCTCGGCGGTGTGCGTGGCCACCATCGTGCTGGTGGCCGCGGACCTGGTCTGGTCGCGTTTCCATTGGCGCAGCGAACTGAAGATGTCGAAGCAGGAGGTGAAGGACGAGTTCAAGCAGGCGGAAGGCGACCCCCTGGTGAAGGGGCGCCTGCGGGCGCTGGCCCAGGAGCGGGCGCGCCGGCGCATGATGAGCGCGGTGCCCCAGGCTTCCCTCGTGATCGCCAACCCGACCCATTACGCCATCGCCCTGCGCTACGACCGCACGAAGGGCGGGGCGCCCCTGGTGGTGGCGAAGGGGCTGGACCTCATCGCCCTCAAGATCCGCGAGATCGCCGAGCGTCATGGCGTTCCCGTGGTCGAAGACAAGCAATTGGCGCGCGCTTTGTACAATGCCGTCGAGGTGGATCGCTGGATCCCTCCCGACTTCTATCGTCCTGTTGCTAATATCTTGTATTATATTTATTCGAGGGGAAAAAATGGAAACAGTAAGCAATAATCGCTTTCTCGATCCCCGATCCCTGAGCGGTCGCGCGGTCTTCCCGTATGAGAAGCTGCTGGCCGATAGCTTGCGGGGTTTCCTATCGGAGCTGTGCCTGATCAATGCAGGCATCTTCATTTCCTACATTGAGGCCGACAACAGCGAGAACATCAACGACATCGTCGCCTCGTCGGCGGAGCTGTCCCTGAAGCCCGGCCTGCTGCGCTATGGCCGGCACGCCACCATCGACAGCGTTTGGGGCTTCCCGCCGGAGGTCTCCATCGACCTCGAGCTGCACCATGTGAGCCTCGCCGCCTTCTTCCGCGTGGTGTTCGAGGCCCAGGCGGTGGGCGTCCACCTGGACGGCATCCTGTTCCGCGAGGCCCTCGGCGAGCCGGAGGAGAATCTCCAGCGCTTCGCCCATGCTTTGTCGGAAGCGCGGCTGAGCCGCCAGTAAGACGAACTTCGCACGAGGCTGCCAGCCTCGTGCAAGGTTGTGGTCCTAGGGTCTTCGTGAACGGTGCGGAGACCACCCTTGCAACCCATCTTCCTCCTCGATCTCGTTTCAAGGCACGCCAACTGGGCGACCTTTCGGCAGGCGACGATCACCGGGAACATCGCCAACGCCAACACCCCTGGCTTCAAGGCGATGGATGTGGAGTCCTTCACCTCGGTGCTGGACAAGACCCATCTCGAGCTCGCCAAGACAGCGGACGCCCATCTCGACATCCGGGGCGCCGGCACGCGCGAATCCAGGCTCGACGGCAAGGAGACCTGGGGCGTCACCTATTCCGGCAACAGCGTCACCCTCGACCAGGAGATGCTGAAGGCCGACGAGGTCAATCGCGCCTACACCCTCGACATGAACATCATGCGGTCCTTCCACCGTCTGATGATCGCCAGCGTGAGGACACAGGGATGATCGATCCGCTGAAGTCCGCCACCGCCATCGCCAGCTCCGGGCTCGAGGCCCAGGGCATGCGCATGCGGATCGTGGCGGAAAATCTCGCCAACGCGCGCTCCACCGGCGCCACGACGGGCGCCGATCCCTACAGCCGCAAGACCATTCATTTCAGCCAGGTGTACGACCGGGCGCTGGGCTCGAACCGGGTGACGGTGAAGTCCACGGGCGTGGACAGCGCCCCGTTCCAGGTGGAGCACGATCCCGGAAACCCGGCGGCCGACGCCGACGGCAAGGTGAAGTTCCCGAACGTGAACATGGCGGTCGAAATGGCCGACATGCGTGAAGCCGGGCGGTCCTACTCCGCCAATCTCCAGATGATCAAGCAGGCCCGCTCGATGGTGGCCATGACCATCGACCTGCTGAGGAGCAGCTGATGATCGACGCGATTTCCTCGCTCACGAGCCAGTTCCGCGGCGTTGGCGGAACCTCCCAGGTCTCGGTCTCCACCGCGCCCTCCGCGCTCGCCGCAACCCAGCCCGTGGGCGCCGCGAGCTTCAGCGACGTGCTCGCCGAAGTGGCCCAGAACGCCGTCGGCTCCCTGAAGGCGGGCGAGGCGGCTGCCATCTCCGGCGTCCAGGGCAAGACCTCGGTGCAGAACGTGGTGGAAGCCATCATGTCCGCCGAGCAGTCGCTCCAGACCGCGGTAGCCGTTCGCGACAAGGTGGTCGCGGCCTACCAAGAAATCTCCCGCATGGCGATCTGAGGACTAAGTCATGAGAGCATTGGCCATTGCCGCCACCGGGATGACGGCGCAGCAGACCAACGTTGAAGTGATCGCGAACAACATCGCGAACATCAACACCACCGGCTTCAAGCGCGCCCGCGCCGAATTCACGGATCTTCTCTACCAGGCCGAGCGGGCCAGCGGCGTTCCCATCGTGGACGGCGCCCTGCCGGTGCCGGAAGGCGCCCGGGTGGGCCTCGGCGTCCATACGGTGGGCGTGCGCAACCTGCACATCCAGGGCCCCCTGACCCAGACCGGCAACAGCCTCGACCTCGCCATCAACGGGCGCGGCTGGTTCCAGGTGACGAACCCCAACGGCGACACCGTCTATACCCGCGCCGGCTCCTTCAACAAGGGACCGAACGGCGAGCTGGTGACCGCCGACGGCTATCTGGTGGAGCCCGCCATCACCTTCCCGGCGGACACCACCCAGATCATCATCAACGACCAGGGCCAGGTCTATGTGAACCGCGCCAGCCAGCAGCTTCCCCAGCTGCTGGGCCAGCTCACGCTCGCGAGCTTCGCCAACGACGCGGGCCTGGAGCCGCTGGGCAACAACCTCTATCGCGAGACCGCCGCGTCGGGTCAGCCCGTCGTGAGCCCGCCCTCGGAGAACGGCCTCGGCAAGATCCACCAGAACTATCTGGAAGGCTCCAACGTCGATCCGGTGAAGGAAATCACCGAGCTGATCTCGGCCCAGCGCGCCTACGAGATGAACTCGAAGGTGATCCAGGCGGCCGACGACATGGCCGGCGTGGTCTCGAAGGGAATCCGCTGATGACCCGCCTCGCCGCCGCCCTCATGCTGGTGCTGGCCGCCGCGCTCGGCACCGCCGGCGCCGCCGGCGCGCAGAGCCTGTCCGCCCTGGCGGAGGAGGCGCGGGCCGTGCGCGAGCAGGGCAGGGGGCAGGACGCCGCCCAGGTCGCGCCGGTGCGGGCCCAGCAGGCCCTCGCCGCGCCCGACACGATCCTGACCGTGCCCAGCGGCACCATCAGCGCGGGCGACGTCATCACCGACGACATGCTGGAGGACCGCGTGTTCTCCGTGGCCAACGCCCAGCGCTACCCGCTGGCGGCCAGCCGCTCGAACCTCGTGGGCAAGGTGGCGAAGCGGATGCTGGTGGCGGGAAACCCCATTCCGGCCTTCGCGGTGTCCGACCCGAAGCTCATCACGCGCGGCGTCGCCGCCACCATCGTCTTCCAGGAAGGCGGCCTCGCCATCCGCGGCGTCGCCATGCCGCTGGATTCCGGCACGGTGGGCGCCTCCATCCGGCTCAAGAACATCGATTCCGGCCACGTCATCAACGGCATCGTGCAGGCGGACGGCACCGTCCGGGTGGGTGGATGATGCGCCGCTTCGTCCATGCCCTTCTCTTCGTCCTGGCCCTGCTGCCGCTGGCGGCGGTCCCGGCCGGCGCGATGACGCGCATCAAGGACATCTCCTCCATCCAGGGCGTGCGCGACAACCAGCTCATCGGCTACGGCCTCGTGATGGGCCTCCAGGGCACGGGCGACACGCTGCGCAACTCGCCGTTCACCGAGCAGGCGCTGCAATCCATGCTCGACCGCATGGGCATCAACATCAAGGGACTGCCGCTGCGGGCGCGGAACATCGCGGCGGTGATCGTCACCGCCAACTTGCCCGCCTTCGCGGGCACCGGCTCGCGCATCGACGTGACCGTCTCCTCGGTGGGCGACGCGTCCTCCCTCATGGGCGGCACGCTGCTCATGACCCCGCTTTCTGGCAGCGACGGGCAGGTCTATGCGGTGGCGCAGGGCCAGCTCGCGGTGTCCGGCTTCACCGTCCAGGGCCAGGCCGAGCGCCTCACCCAGGGCGTGCCCACCTCCGGCCGCATCCCCAACGGCGCGCTCGTCGAGCGGCAGATCCCCGGCCAGCTCCGCGACCTGCCGGAACTGGTGATCGAGCTGGACAATCCCGACTTCAAGACCGCCCTGCGCATCGTGGACGCGGTCAATGCCTATACCCGCGCCCGCTTCGGCAAGCCGCTCGCCCGCGACCGCGACCTGCGGACCGTGGTGGTGCAGCGCCCGCAGCAGGTGTCCGTGGCCCGGTTCCTCGCCGATATCGGCGACTTGCGGGTCGAGCCGGATACGGCCGCCAAGGTGGTCGTGGACCAGCGCACGGGCACGGTCGTCATCGGCTCCAACGTGCAGATCTCCACGGTGGCCGTCACCCAGGGCAACCTGACGGTCAGCGTCACCGAAACCCCGGTCGTGTCCCAGCCCGCGCCGTTCTCGGACGGCGAGACGGTGGTGGTGCCGCGCACCGAGGTCACGGCGCAGGAGACCGGCGGCTACCTCTCCATCGTGCGCGGATCGGACCTCCAGACCCTCGTGCGCGGCCTCAACCGCATGGGCATGCGGCCTTCCGACATCATCTCGGTGCTCCAGGCGATCAAATCCGCCGGGGCCCTCCAAGCGGAGCTCATCGTGCAATGATCCGGCTTGTCAAAACCTCCACCCTCGGCCTGATCGCCCTCGCGTTGTCCGGTGCCGCCTGCCTCGCGCAGACGGCTCCGGTCGCGGTGCCCGCCCGCCTGCCGGACGGCCCGGAAGCGAACGCCGCGCAATATTGCGCGGGCATCGCCAACGCGGCGAACGACGCGCGCTACGCCCGCCAGATGGCGGCCCTGGTCGCCATGGAGAAGGAGATCGACGAGCGCATCGCCAAGCTGGAGGCGAAGCGCGCGGAGTACCAGACCTGGCTCACGCGCCGCGAGACCTTCCTGAAGAAGGCGGACGAGTCGCTGGTGGCCATGGTCTCCCAGATGCGCCCCGACGCCGCCGCCGCCCAGCTCACCGTGATGAGCGAGGATGCCGCCGCCGCCATCCTCACGCGCCTCACGCCGCGCACCGCCAGCGCGATCCTCAACGAGATGGACCCCAGCCGCGCCGCGGTCCTCGCGACCACCATCGCCGGCATGTCCCGCCGCAATCCGAACGAAGGCAAGCCCGGATGAAACACGCTTTCGCTCTCATGGCTGCTCTCGCCGTCGCCGGTTGCCAGACCGGCTATGACAGCCTGGCCTACGGCCCGAGCCTGACCCCGGTGGGACACGGCCTCCAGCCGCAGCGCGAGGCGCTGCCCGTCACCTTCACGCCGCCCGTGCAGCGTTCGTTCCGCTCCACCTGGAATCAGAACAGCCAGAGCATGTACGGCGACATCCGCGCGGCGAAGGTGGGCGATACGCTGACCGTGGCCATCGCCATCGACGACAAGGCGGAGTTTGACAACCAGACCGACCGCTCGCGCAACGGCTCGTCCGACTTCGGCTTCGACACCGGGCTCAATCTGTCCGGCTTCGGGCGGGGCGTGAACGCGGGTGCGGCGTCGGGCAATTTCGGTGTCTCCAACGACACGTCCACCAAGGGCAAGGGCACCATCGACCGGTCCGAGAAGCTGCGCATCAACGTGGCGGCGGTCGTGATCGAGGTGCTGCCCAACGGGAACCTGCTGATCAGCGGGTCGCAGGAGACGCAGGTCAATTTCGAGCTGCGCGTCCTCAACATCCAGGGGATCGTCAATCCGCTGGATATTTCCAGCAACAACATCATTCCCTATGATCGCATCGCCGAGGCCCGTGTGACCTATGGCGGGCGCGGGCGCCTCACGGACATGCAGCAGCCGGCCTGGGGCCAGCGCCTGTTCGATGCCGCGGCGCCCTGGTGAGGCAAATCTGATGGCGAAGGCGGCTCAGACGCCGACCAAGGTGACCATCAAGGTCACCGGCAGCGGCGAGGAAAAGAAGAAGGGCGGCCTTCTGGTCGCCCTCGGCCTGCTCACGCTGGTGGCCATCGCCACCGGCGTCGGGCTCGGCTTCCAGCTCGCCTCAACGCTGCGCCAGGTGGTCCTGCAAAAAAGCGGGGATCGCCCGCCCGAAGCGGCCGCGCTGCGCTATAACGGCGACATGGTCATCGAGCCCCTGAAGCCCATCGTCGCCAACCTCGCCGCGCCCACCAATGCGTGGGTGCGCATCGAGGGGGCCATCATCTTCAAGAATGGCGACCTGGCCAATCCGCAGGTGGCGGCGGCGCAGATCCGCGAGGACATCACCACCTATTTCCGTACGCTCACGCTGAGCCAGCTCGGCGGCCCCAGCGCCATGCAGAACCTGCGCGAGGACCTCAATGAGCGGGCGAAGCTGCGGGTGGAAGGCAAGCTGGCCGAACTCGTGATCGAGCAGATGGTCGTTCAATGAGGCGGACGGGGCGCGTGGGGAAGGCGGGCCCGCATGTGGCGCCCGCCCGCTGGTGGTCCGTCACCCGCAGGATTTTCGTCGTCCTGGCCCTGGCCTGGCTGGCCGGCGGCGCCGGCCTGCTTCTGGCGGGGCCGGCGGCGGCGCAGGTGCCCCCGCTCGACGCCATCCTCCAGGATACTGGCGGCGGGGCGGCCAGCGGGCGCATCATCCAGATGGTGGCCCTCATCACCGTTCTTTCGGTGGCGCCGGGCCTGCTCATCATGATGACGAGCTTCACCCGCTTCATCGTGGCGTTTTCCTTCCTGCGCTCCGGCCTCGGCCTGCCCTCCACGCCAGCCAACCTCGTCCTCCTGTCGCTCTCCCTGTTCATGACCTTCTACGTCATGGCCCCCACTTTCGACCGGGCGTGGGAGGAGGGCGTAAAGCCGCTTACCGCCCGCGAGATCACCGAGGAGCAGGCGCTCGAGCGCATCATCACGCCGTTCCGCGAATTCATGGTCACCCATGTGCGGCCGAAGGACCTCCAGCTCTTCGCCGACCTTGCCGCCGCCAACGGGCGCACGCCGCCGAACCAGGGCGTGGACAAGGTGGAGATGCGCATCCTCATCCCCGCCTTCATGATCTCCGAGCTGCGGCGCGGATTCGAGATCGGCTTCCTCATCGTCCTGCCGTTCCTCATCATCGACATGGTGGTGGCCACGCTGGTCATGTCCATGGGCATGATGATGATGTCGCCGGCCATCATCTCGCTGCCGTTCAAGATCCTGTTCTTCGTCCTCATCGACGGCTGGAACCTGCTGGTGGGCAGCCTCGTGCGCTCCTATTTCTGAGCGCCTTTTCTCCGTCTGCGCCGAACATTGTCCGACCGTCATGCCCGGACCTGATCCGGGCATCCACGGCCCTGCGACAGGCGGAGCCTCCGGGACGGCCGGGACAGGCCCGGCCACGACCTGCGCCATCAAAGGCGAACGCGAGGCCTGAGTGCCTCCGCATCGTCCCCCTCAATGGGTGTTCAGAGCGCTCAAAAATGCGCGACCGGATGCGTGTGGGTCTGATGGACGGCATCCAAAACCGTTTGCCGGATATGAAAAATTTCCCGTTGACGATCTTTTCGACGCGGTGCAAGCTTCACGCAAGCTTGGTGGTCCAGGCTGACTTTCATGGCAGGTTGAACTGCTCACTTCGTTGAGCAGGCGGGATTGAAGCCCGAGCGGCAAATCCCATCAAAGGCATGATGCCGCCCTGCCATTCCGGTTCCGATCCGGCATGTCCCCCAACTCATCTTTTCTCAAGACTGAGGGACATCACCATGTCTAGCATCCTGAACAACGTCTCCGCCCAGAACGCCCTGCGCACCCTGCAGGCCACCAACAAGTCCCTGGAGACCACCAGCGACCGCATCTCGTCGGGCCTGAAGGTTGCCACGGCTTCGGACAACGCCGCGTACTGGTCCATCGCGACCACCATGAAGTCCGACTCCTCCTCGCTCGGCGCGGTGACGGACTCCCTGAGCCTCGGCGCCAACATCGCCAAGTCGACCTATAACGGCCTCGACCAGGCCAAGGACCTCCTCGGCAAGATCAAGGACAAGCTGACCACCGCCGCCGGCGAAGGCGTTGACCGCGCCGCCGTCCAGGAGGAAATCAACGCCCTCCAGGAGCAGCTCAAGACCGCTGCCGGCACCTCGTCCTTCTCCGGCCAGAACTGGCTGGACGTGGGCACGACCGGCTCCAAGAGCATCGTGTCGTCCATCTCCCGCGACGCGAACAACAAGCTCGACGTCGGCACCATCGACGTGAACACCGCCGACTACGCCCTCTACACGACGGCCGACGGCGGCATCCTGGACAAGCAGATCTCCATCGACACCACCACGGCGACCGGTGCCGCCGCGACCTTCGCGGCTGCCACGTTCGACGCGGACGACGAGATCACCTTCTCGATCGCTCAGAATGGCGGCATCGCCAAGACCGTGACCATCAATCAGGCTGTGGTGAACGACGCCCTTTCCGGCGCCAGCGTCATCGAAACCAGCGCTGACCTGAAGGCGGTCTTCGAGAAGGCCCTGGCCAACTCGGACATCCAGGGCATCTCCGTGGAAGTCGACGACGCCACCAAGATCCCCGTGTTCTCCTCCACCGAGGACTTCGACATGGGCGGGGCGACTGCCGGCGCGACCACCGCTCCGACGCTGATCTCTCTGGGCCTGGCCACCACGGCTCCCACCAAGGCCGCCGCGACGGTTTCCGAGAGCGTCGACACCATCGACATCACCGGTGCCACCACGGCCGACGTGACCAACTACCTGAAGATCGTGGACGAGGCGCTGACCCAGGTGACGACGGCGGCTTCCAAGCTCGGTGCGGTGCAGACCCGTATCGACACCCAGAAGACCCTGGTGTCCTCGCTGACCGACACCATCGACGCGGGCGTCAGCTCGCTGATCGACGCGGACATGGAAGAAGAGTCCACCCGCCTGAAGGCCCTCCAGACCCAGCAGCAGCTCGGTGTGCAGGCGCTCTCCATCGCGAACTCCTCTTCGCAGAACGTCCTCAGCCTCTTCCGCTGATCGCGGATCGGCCCCGCGCCGGCTTCGTCCGGCGCGTGGGTCCGGGCTCTCCATACCGGCCGCGTCCCCACGGGGGCGCGGCCTTTTTCTTTTGCAATGCCCAGGCAAGGTTGCTCACCCAGATTGCCCCCTGTGGGACGCCCCGGGGAACCGGGCGCTCCGCCGGGCGCCATGACAGCGCCTGCGTCAGCGCCGCTTCCCGGCGGTGCATCCAGCGTGACGGGCGGACATGATCGGGCGCGAGCAACTCAGTCTTCTTCTCGCCAATCTGCAGGCCCTCGGGGCCCGGCGCCTGGTGGCGCTCGGTATCATCGGGGCCGTGGTCATCGCCATGATCGGGCTCGGCGCCTACTATCTGAGCCAGCCCGAGCGCGAGACCCTCTACGCCAACCTCTCCCGCGAGGACGTGACGCGCATCGGCGCGGCGCTGAAGGACGCGGGCATTCCGTTCGACGTAAGCTCCGACGGCACGACCGTCCTCACCGCCCATTCCGACACCGCCAAGGCGCGCATGCAGCTTGCGGTGAAAGGCCTGCCCCAGAGCAACAGCTCCGGCTACGAGCTGTTCAACGACGTGCGCTCCTTCGGCCTCACCTCCTTCATGCAGGAAGTGACCCGGGTGCGCGCCCTCGAAGGCGAGCTTGCCCGCACCATCCAGACCATGAAGGGCATCAAGGCCGCGCGGGTGCACATCGTGCTGCCCGACCGCTCCTCCTTCCGCCGCGACGCGCAGCAGGCCACCGCCTCGGTGGTGGTGCGCACCGAGAATGCGGAGGACGCCTCCACCGCCCAGGCCATCCGTCACCTGGTGGCGGCCGCCATTCCCGGCATGAAGCTCGATGCCGTCACCGTGCTCAACACCGAAGGCGCGGTGCTCACGTCCGGCGAGGACGCCGAGAACGCGCCCGCCGGCAAGAAGTCGCTGCTCCAGCAGCAGGCCGCGCGCGAGACGGAAGAGAAGATCCGCCGCACGCTGACCCCCTATCTCGGCATCGGCAATTTCGAGATCAGCGTCACGGCGCTCCTCGACACCGACAAGTCCACGACCAGCGAGGTGGTGTTCGATCCCGCCTCCAAGACCGAGCGCTCGGTGCGCGTGGTGCGGGAGAAGGAGCTGTCGCAGAACAAGTCCCAGCAGCCGCCCACCTCGGTGCAGCAGAACATCCCCCAGCAGCAGGCCAACGCCAATTCCGCGGGCACCGATTCCAACGAGCAGAACGAGCGGCGCGAGGAACTGACCAATTTCGAGATCTCCAGCCGCACCACCCAGACGGTGAGCGACGCATTCCGGCTGAAGAACCTCTCCATCGCCATCCTGGTGAACCGCGACCGGCTGGCCGCCAATGCCGGCAAGGGCTCGGACGTGGTGCCGATCGAGACGCAGATCTACGAGATCGAGCAGCTCGCCGCTTCCGCCGCCGGCTACGACAAGGAGCGCGGCGACAAGATGAAGGTGGTCGCGACCATGTTCGCGGACGGCGGCCACTCCCTGGAGCCCATCCCGCCGCTGAGCTGGAGCGAGTTGCTGCTGCGCCAGGCGGGCACGCTGGTGAACGCCCTCACCATCCTGGTGGTCGCCGCGCTGCTCATCTGGTTCGGCCTGCGGCCTGCGGTGCGTGCGATCCTGGCCCGGCCCGAGAGCGACGTGGAAGCCATCGAGGCCGCCATGCTGGCCTCTCCCCAGGGCGAGGCTGAACTGGCCGAGGCCGCGGGCCTCGTGGGCGGCGTGCCGCTGACCGCCGCCAACCAGCCCTCGGTCAATCTGATCGAGGATCTCACCAGCCGCCTCAACCGCTCGCCCCAGAAGAAGCTGGAGCAGATCGTCGAATACGACGAGGAGCAGGCGGCGGCGATCCTGCGGCAGTGGCTGCGCCAGGAAGCGAGGGCCTGATCCATGCACGCCGTCGTCCGCCACCTGCCCGATTTCTCTCCCAAGGCGAAGAAGGTCACCGACGCCATGTTCCGGGCGGTGCCCGCCGCGGCGCCGGCGCCCATCGGCGCGCCCGCCGCGCCCGAGCCCCCCAAGGTCGACCTGGAAGCCCTCGCCCGGGAAGCGGAGGCGCGCGGGCGCGAGGCGGGGCTGGCCGAGGCGCGCGAGATCGCCGCCCGGGAGATGGCCGAGGCGGCGCGCCGGTTCGAGGAGCGCCTCGTCGCGACCCGAACGGAATGGGTCACGCAGGAGGCCGCGCGGCTTGAGGGCGCCCTCACCGAGGCGCTGTCCGAGATGGAAGGGCGCCTCTCCGCCGCCATCGTGCCCATTCTCCTGCCGTTCCTGCGCGGGACGGTGGGCCGACAGGCGCTGGACGAGCTGGAGGGCCTCATGGGCCCGCTCCTGGCCCGCGAAGACCGCCCGGTGCTGAAGATTTCCGGTCCGGCCGACCTGCTGGAGCGGCTGAAGGCGCGGCTCGGCGATCCGCCGGCCTGCGTGTTCGAGGCGTCCGACACCACCGACGTGCGGGTGGTGGCCGGGGAAACCGTGCTCGAAACCCAAATCCGCGCCTGGGCCGAGCGGCTCGGCCAGAGCGAGGCGTGAGCCCATGTCCGATCACGCCAATCACGAACTCATCATCATCAAGCGTCATGAGGAGGAGGAGCACGAGGCCCATTCCAGCGCCTGGAAGGTGGCCCATGCCGACTTCATGACGGCCATGATGGCCTTCTTCCTGATCATGTGGCTCATCAACGTCACCGACCAGGATGTCCGGAAGGCCATCGCCCATTATTTCAACCCGGTGAATCTCGCGGACAATCTCTCCCCCCGCCGGGGTCTCGGCGACCCCGAGGAGGTGAAGGCCGAGGGGACGTCGGACAATGGCGAGCAGACCTCGGCGCTGAAGAACACGGTGGGCCCGCGCTACGGCCAGGGCGACGACCTCCAGCAGGGGGCCCGCGAGAAGGCGCTGTTCCAGGACCCCTACGCGACGCTCGCCCAGATTGCCGCCGAGTTCGAGCCCACGGCGCCCACCACCGCCGACGTGCCCGTGGGCGATACCGCCGTCGACGGCAACGGGAAGGGCGAGGTGCATCGCGACCCGTTCGATCCGGTCTACTGGCAGATGGCTTCAGCCACCAAGCCCGCCACCGATCAGCGCGGCACCCGGCAGAACGCCATCCACCCGCCGAGCGGCAATCAGCCCGACGCCGCCGCGGCCCGCCCCGAGCTGACCGGGAAGGACCAGGCCGGCGCCATGCCCGCCGGGCCCGCGCCCGCGAAGGGCGGGAAGGCCGACAAGCCCGCCGAGGGCAATGCGGCTGCCGCTGCCGGCGCTGCCGCTGCTGGCGGCGCTGCCGCTGCGGCCGCGGCCACCAAGCCCGGACAGGCCCAGGCGCTGCAGATGCAGGGCCAGGCGCCCCAGGGACAGACGGCGGCCCAGGCTCAGGCGCAAGCCCAGGCGCAGGCCCAGTCGGTCGAGGCGCAGATCAACGAGGCGGTGCGCGCCAATATGGGCACGATGGGTGCCCCCCATGTGGAGGTGCGCGCCACCAAGGAAGGTCTTGTGGTCAACCTGACCGACGACACCAATTTCAGCATGTTCTCCGTGGGCTCCGCAGTGCCGGACGGGCGGCTCGTGCGGGTGATGGAGCGTGTCGGTCAGATCCTTGCGGGCCGTCCGGGCGAGGTGATCGTGCGCGGCTTCACCGACGGGCGGCCGTTCCGCTCGGACACCTACGACAATTGGCGCCTCTCCATGGCCCGCGCGCACGTGACCTATTACATGCTCGCCCGCGGCGGCCTGGACGAGAAGCGCTTCGCCAAGATCGAGGGCTTCGCGGACCGCAACCTCAAGAACGCGTCCGACCCCAACGCGCCCGAGAACCGGCGCATCGAGATCCTGCTGCGGGAGCCCGGTAAGTGAGGCGGTCCGGTCCCCTTCTGGCCCTTCTGGCACTGGTGTTCGCGCACGGCACCGCCCTGGCGCAGCCGGCGCCGGAGGACCCGTGGACGGGCATGCGGCGGGATGGGGAAGGCACGCCGCCGCCCGCCCGTCCGGCTCGCCCCGTCCCGGCGCCCGCATCCGCTTCGCCCGCTCCTCCTTCCGCCGCTGCCGCGCCGCCGGCGCGCGCCGCCGTGGCGGCGGTGCCCGTTCCCCGGCCCCGCCCGGCGGAGGCGCCCGCCGCTCCCGAGGCGCCGCCTGCGGCCCGCGCCGGCGCGCTGCCGCCGCCCAGCAACCTTGCGGCCGCAACCCCGGACGCGCCGGCCGAGATCGCCGCGCCAGAGGCACCCGAGGCGCAGGCGGTCGCGTCGCCCCCGCCGGAGCCGACGCCGCCCCAGGCGGCA
>JACESF010000044.1 GCA_013911975.1 Hyphomicrobiales bacterium
GGCCGCTCCTCCCCCTCCCGAGCCCGCCCCGCGCCCGGCGCCCGGCGCGGGGCGGGCTCGGGAGGGGGAGGAGCGGCCTGAGGCGGCGGCGCGGCCCTGGCGGCGGGCGCAGCGGCAGAAGCGGCGGCAAGAGCGGGAGGCGGCGCGGCGGCCACGACCTCCGGCGCCGAAACCGGCTCCAGGTCGGGAGCGCCCTCCCCCTCCGTCTCGAACACCAGAAGCTCTGACCCCACCGCCATCATCTGGCCCGGCGCCGCGTTGAGGGCGACGACGCGGGCGGTGACGGGGGCGGAAATCTCCACCGTCGCCTTGTCGGTCATCACGTCCACGAGGGGCGAATCCTCCTGGACCATCTCCCCCACCTTCACGTGCCACGCCGTCACCTCGGCGGACGCGATGCCCTCGCCGATATCAGGCAGCTTGAAGCTGATGCGGCCCATGCTCAGTCCTCCATCACGCGGGCGAGCGCGTCGGCGATGCGGGCGGGGCCGGGGAAATAGTGCCATTCGAGCGCGTGCGGATACGGCGTGTCCCAGCCCGTCACGCGCTGCACGGGCGCCTCCAGATGGTAGAAGCACGCTTCCTGCACCAGGGCGGACAATTCGCCGCCGAACCCGCCGGTGCGGGTCGCCTCGTGCACCACCACGCAGCGCCCGGTCTTCTTCACCGAGGCGGCGATGGTCTCCATGTCCACGGGCACGATGGTGCGCAGGTCGATCACCTCCCCGTCGAGCCCGCTCTCCTCCACGGCGGAGAGCGCCACATGCACCATGGTGCCGTAGGCGAGGATGGTGACGTCGGCACCCGGCCGCACCACCGCCGCGCGGCCCAGCGGCACGCGGTAATGGCCCTCCGGCACATCCGCGCGCGGATCGTCTCCCCAGGGCTTCACCGGCCGGTCGTGATGGCCGTCGAACGGACCGTGATAGAGGCGCTTGGGCTCCAGGAAGATGACCGGATCGTCGTCCTCGATGGCGCTGATGAGCAGGCCCTTGGCGTCATAGGGATTGGAGGGGATGACGGTCTTCAGCCCGCACACATGGGCGAAGATGGCCTCCGGGCTCTGGCTGTGGGTCTGGCCGCCGAAGATGCCGCCGCCATAGGGCGTGCGCACGGTGAGGGGCGAGGTGAATTCCCCGCCCGACCGGTAGCGCAGGCGCGCCGCCTCCGAGATGAGCTGGTCGGTGGCGGGATAGATGTAGTCCGCGAACTGGATCTCCACCACGGGGCGCAGGCCGTAGGCCCCCATGCCGACGGCGGTGGCGACGATGCCCGCCTCGGCGATGGGCGTGTCGAACACGCGCCTTTTGCCGTGCTTGCCCTGGAGGCCCTGCGTGCAGCGGAACACGCCGCCGAAGAAGCCCACGTCCTCGCCGAAGACGAGCACGTCGGGGTCTTCCGAGAGCATCACGTCGAGGGCGGAATTGATGGCCTGGACCATGGTCATCGCCGGCATGTCAAACCCCGAGTTCCTGGCGCTGGCGCTTGAGGTGCCAGGGCATTTCCTTGAAGACGTCGTCGAACATGGTGGCCGGGCTGTGGGCGGGGCCGGTGCCCAGCGTGCCCAGCGCCTCCGCCTCCTGGCCCGCGCGCCGCACCTCCTCCTTCAGGTCCTCGGCGAGGGCGTCGTGCTGCGCCTGCGACCATTCCCCGAGGGCCACGAGATGGTCGCGCAGCCGGTCGATGGGGTCGCCCAGCGGCCACAGGCTCTCCTCGCCCGCCGGCCGGTACTTGCTGGGATCGTCGCTGGTGGAATGGGCGGAGGCCCGGTAGGTGAACAGCTCGATGAGGGTGGGGCCGCCATTGGTGCGCGCCCGGTCCGCCGCCCAGCGGGTCGCCGCATAGACGGCGAGGAAGTCGTTCCCGTCCACCCTGAGTGCGGGCATGCCGAAGCCCAGGCCCCGCGCGGCGAAGGTGGTGGCCTCCCCGCCCGCGATGCCCTGGAAGCTGGAAATGGCCCACTGGTTGTTGACCACGTTCAGCACCACGGGCGCGCGATAGACCGAGGCGAAGGTGAGCGCGTGGTGGAAATCCCCTTCCGCCGTCGCCCCGTCGCCCACCCAGGCGGCGGCGATGCGGTCGTCGCGCTTGTAGGCGGAGGCCATGGCCCACCCCACCGCCTGGCTGTATTGCGTGCCGAGATTCCCGGAGATGGAGAAGAACCCCGCCTCCTTGCTGGAATAGAAGACCGGCATCTGCCGCCCCTTCAGGCGGTCTCCGGCGTTGGAATAGACCTGGCACATCATGTCGGCGAGCGGCCAGTCGCGGGCGATCAGCAGGCCCTGCTGGCGATAGGTGGGAAAGCACATATCGCCACGGCTCAGCGCGAAGGCCTGCGCCACCGCCACCGCCTCCTCGCCCGTGCACTTCATGTAGAAGGAGGTCTTGCCCTGGCGCTGTGCGCGGACCATGCGCTCGTCATAGGCGCGGGTCAGCATCATGGCGCGCAGGCCGCGCCGCAGCGTCTGCGGGTCGAGATGGGGATCCCAGTCCCCCACCGCCCGCCCCTCGCCGTCCAGCACGCGGATCAGCCCATAGGCGAGGTCGCGCGTCGCTTCGGCGGGCGCCGCGATGTCCGGGCGCGGCAGGGCGCCCGCTTCCGGAATGACGAGGCCGCTGAAATCCGGCGCGTCGCCGGGCCGCCGCGCCGGCTCGGGGATGTGAAGGTCGAGCCGGGGCAGGTTCCTGGGAATTTCGGTCATGGCCATCCTCGGGGCGATGGGCGGTGTTCAGCAGGCCGGAAGCAGCGGAAGGGCGGCGGCGAAGGGGCCGGGCTCGCGGGCGCCGTGGGGCACCATCTCGGCGGCGCTGACGCCCACGATCTGGCCGATGCGCACGGCGATGTGGCGGGCGGCGTCCTCGCCGGTGGCGTCGTAGCTGAGATGGACCAGGAAGCCTTCCTCGCGCCGCGCGGTCTCCAGTTCGAGCATGTCCACGTCGAGCCGGCGCAGCAGGTCGAGCGCGCGAATGGCGGCATCGACACCCTGGACCTTCATGCGGAGCCGATATGCCATGGCCGTTCCTCCCGTGCGCTCGTTCAGTGACGGGAGAGCCTATCGGCGTTCCGGCGTAATTTTTTCCCGTTCTTTCGCTCGTGAAGTATTAATCTGGAAGGATCACACGCAAAGGCACCTATCGACGGATGGTTCTTCCGTTCACGCCAATTCGATGGAAAGGATGAGGCCCCATGCAGAAGGACAAGGGCATCGACGAGATCGACCGCCGCATCCTGCGGGCGCTGCGCAAGCAGGCGCGCCTGACCAACCAGGAACTGGCCGAGAAGGTGGGCCTCTCCCCCAGCCCCTGCTGGACGCGGGTGCGGCGCCTGGAGGAGGCCGGCTATATCGAGAATTACGTCGCGGTCCTGAACCAGCGGCAGCTCGGCCTCGGCGACATCGTCATCATCGAAGTGACGCTGGACCGGCACGACGAGGACCAGATCCAGCGCTTCGGACAGGCGCTCGCGGACCTTCCGGAAGTGCTGGAAGCCTATTTAACCACTGGAGAATACGACTATTTCATCAAAGTCGCCGTGGACGGGACGGCGGGCTATGAGCGCTTCCTGCGGGAGCGTCTCTACAAGGTGCCGGGCATCCGCCACAGCCGCTCCTCCTTCGCCCTGAAATGCCTGAAGCGGGAGTTCTCGCCCGCGCCGTAGGCCGCCGCTTCGTTCCGCCTTTCCGGCTCTCGGAACCCCTCTCTTCCGCTATCGGAAACGGGGAGCGGGCGTGTCCCGAATGCCGAATTTATTGTTGTATATAGACAACAATTTTGTATATTGACAACAAACTGGCACCTCCCGATAGTTCGGCCACAACAAACGAACGGGAGGATGCGCCATGTCGAAACTGTCGGAGAGCACGAGCTATGCCTTCGCGCAGGCCAGCTTCTCCCCGCAGCGGCTGTGGGAATTCTTCGACGGCACGCAGGACGCCTTCAACATCGCGCACGAATGCATCGACCGTCACGCCGAGGGCGACCGCCCCGCGGTGCGCATCGCCCATGCGGACGGCCGCGACGAAACCGTCACCTTCCGCGAGATTTCGCTGGCCTCGTCGCGCTTCGCCCACTGGCTGGAGGCCAACGGCGTCGAGCCCGGCGACCGCGTGGCGGTGATGCTGGACCCCTCCCCCGCCTTCTATGCGGCCATCTTCGGCGCCATGAAGCGCGGCGCCATCGCCGTGCCGCTCTTCACCCTGTTCGGCCCGGAAGGCGTGCGGCTGCGTGTGGGGGACTGCAAGCCGAAGATCCTCGTCACCACGCAGGACAAGGCCTCCGCCACGCAAGACCTGGACGGCACCCGCGTCCTGTTCCCGACGCCCGGCTTCTGGGCGGACCTCGAGAATTATCCCGACAGCTACGAGACGCGCACCCGCGCCGACGACCTGGCGCTGTTCCAGTACACGTCCGGCACCACGCGCGAGCTTCCCGCCGCCGTGAAGCACACCCACCGCACCATCGTCACGCTGATGATCGCGGCGCTCTACGGCACGGGCCTGCGGCCGGGGGACGAATTCTTCTGCCCCTCCTCCCCCGCCTGGGGCCACGGCCTTGCCCACGGCACCCTGGCGCCCCTCGCGCTCGGCATCACCACGGGCACTTTCTGCGGCAAGTTCGATCCCGTACGCCTCATGCAGGCGCTCCAGGACTACCGCATCACCAACCTCTCCGCCGCCGCCACCCACTACCGGATGATGCGCGCCAGCGGCGAGGCGGGGCGGTTCACCTTCTCCATCCGCAAGCTGTCCTATACCGGCGAGCCCATCGACAGCGAGACGCTGCGCTTCATCGACGAGGTGTTCGCGGTGCCGGTCTGCTCCATGTACGGCACCACCGAAGTGGGCGTCGTGCTGGTGAACTATCCCGGCGCGCCGGATTTCCCGGTGAAGCCGGGATCGCTGGGCAAGGCGGTTCCCGGCCTCGAAGTGGAGGTGCAGGGCCCCGACGGGCGCCCCTGCCGTCCCGGCGAGACCGGTGAGATCAAGATCCGCCGGCGCGGGGCCTGGGTGGCCACCAAGGATCTCGGGCGCATCGACGAGGACGGCTATTTCTTCCATGGCGGCCGGGCCGACGACGTCATCATCTCCGCCGGCTGGACCATGAGCGCCGTGGAGATCGAGGACGTGATGCTCAAGCATCCCCAGGTCCGCGAGGTGGCGGCGATCGGGGTGCCGGATCCCGTGCGCGGACAGGTGGTGAAGGCCTTCGTGGTGACGCGGGACGCGGGCGACGACAGCCTCGCCCGCGAGCTTCAGGACTTCACCCGCGCCCGCCTCAGCCAGCACGAATATCCCCGCCAGGTGGCGTTCGTGCCCGAACTGCCCAAGACCCCGGCCGGCAAGATCAACCGCAAGGTCCTGCGCGACGCCGAAGCCGCGCGCGCCGCCGCCGCGGTCGCCTGATTTTCCCAAAGCAAGAGCGAGAAGAGAGGACGTCCACCATGTTCGCCGAGACCCGAGCGGAGCCGGCCATCCGGCATTTCCCGAAGATCACCGATGCCGCGCTGGACGAGCTGCGCGAGCGCATGGGCAAGAAGATCGAGAACACCGCCGAGCCGTGGTGCTACGAGGCCACGCGGGACAATATCCGCCACTATGCCCACGGCATCGGCGACGACAATCCGCTCTGGTGCGATCCGGCCTATGCCCAGCAGAGCGTGCTGGGGGGCCTCGTCGCCCTGCCGAGCTTCCTGTTCACCACCAGCCGCATCATCTCCGGCTATGTGGGCGGCCTGCCGGGCGTGCACGCCATGTGGTCCGGCGCCGACTGGCGCTGGCACCGCTGGGTGAAGCGCAACGAGGCGATCCGCACCGAGGCGTGGCTCTCCGACCTCGTGGAGCACGAGACCACCTTCGCCGGCCGGGCCATCCGGCAGGTCTACCATGTGAATTTCTACGGCGAGAACGGCGACCTCGTCGCGGACGCGGAAAGCTGGTGCTTCCGCACCGACCGCGACGCCGCCCGCGAGAGCGGCAGCAAGTACACGGCGGTCAAGAACAAGGCCCCCCGCCGCTACACCGACGAGGAGCTGGACCGGGTTTACCGCCTCTATGCGGAAGAGGAAGTCCGGGGCGCGACCCCGCGCTATTTCGAGGACGTGCAGGTGGGCGACAAGCTCCAGACCATGGCCAAGGGCCCGATGACCGTCACCGGCTTCATCGCCTTCGCGCAGGGCTGGGGCGGTCTCTATATCCGCGCCAACAAGCTCGCCTGGCAGCAGGTGCGCAACCATCCCGGCCTCGGCATCAAGAACCGTTTCGGCATCCCGGATTGCCCCGAGCGCGTGCATTGGGAGCCCGAGATGGCGCTCATGGTGGGCGCGCCCGGCGCCTATGATTACGGGCCGGAGCGCTGCTCGTGGCTCACCCACCACGTCACCAACTGGATGGGCGATGCCGGCTTCCTGGTGCGCGCCCACAGCAAGCTGCGCCGCCACAACCCGGAGGGCGACCTGCTGTTCATCGACGGCACCGTCACCGCCAAGCGGGTGGAGAACGGCCGCAACCTGGTGGAGATCGAGCAGTCCGCCGTGAACCAGGACGGCGAGCTCTCCGTGCTGGGCGGCGCCACCGTGGCCCTGCCCTCGCGCAGCGCCTGACATGCGGCACCCCGGCGGGCGCACGCCAAGGCCGGCCGGGGGATGCCCTCAAGCGAGAAATGAACGGCCGCCCCTGATCGGGCGGCCGAAGGGCGGACGGCAGGAGGCCGCGCCGCCCGGGACAGAAGGACCGCATCGGGCCTCCCGGCACACGCCAAGGCCGGGCCGATGCGGAGACGACGCAGGGTGGGCGCCGGAAAGACTGGACGCCTGACGCAACAAGAACAACATCCACGCTGGAGGACACGACATGAGGAGGAGAACCTTTCTGGCCGGCTCCCTCGCGGGCCTGGCCGCGGGCGCCATGGGCATGCCGGCCGCACGGGCGGACAGCTATCCCACGCGCCCGGTACGCATTGTGGTGGCCTATCCGCCCGGAATGGGCACTGATGTCTTCGCGCGCCGGTTCGCCGACTTCCTGCAACGCACGCTCGGCCAGCCCTTCGTGGTGGAGAACAAGCCGGGCGCGGGCGGCAATATCGGCACGGCCATGGTGGCCCGGGCCGACCCCGACGGCTACACCCTGCTGTGGGGCACCAACGCCACCTCGGCCATGAACGAATATCTCTACACCCATCTCGGCTACGATCCGGTGAAGGATTTCGAGCCGGTGGCGCGGGTGGTGAGCTTCGGCATGGTGCTCTATGTGCGCCAGAACTCGCCCATCCGCTCGTTCGCCGACCTGCTCGCGCGGGCCAAGGCGGGGCAGGTGGACGTGGCGGTGCCCTCCACCACCGCGCGCGCCGTGCTCCAGATGGTGCGCGCCGCCTCCGGCGGGGACTTCTACCCGGTGCCCTATTCCGGCAGCGGGCAGGCCCTGTCCAACGTGCTGGGCGACCAGATCCCCATCGCCATGGACACGGTGACGGCGACCCTCGGGGCGATCCATTCCGGACAGGCCCGCGCGCTCGCCATCTCCCTCGGCCAGCGCTCCGCCAGCCTGCCGGACGTGCCCACCTTCCGCGAGGCAGGCCTGGACGTCCAGGCGGAGGCGTGGAACGCCTGCTATGCTCCCAAGGGTACCCCGGCGGGGATCATCCGGATTCTCAACAAGGCCATCAATGCGGGCCTTGAAGACCCGGCCCTGCGTGCCGCCATCATCAAGGACGGTGCGGAACCCACGGGGGGCACGCCGCAGCAACTGGCGGCACAAGTGGACACGGACAGGGCGAAATGGGGCCCGGCCATCAAGAGCCTCAACCTGACCATGCAGTGAGGGAGCCACAGGGATGGATCGGATGGACGCGGGAGGCGCCGCCGTCATGGATGGCATCGAGGACGGCCACGCAGAGGCCACAGGCGGGGAGTCCCGCTGGCGCGGGCCGCTGTCCGGGCTGCGCGTGATCGATCTCACCCGCGTGCTCGCCGGTCCCCTCGCCACCCAGTTCCTGTGCGACCTCGGCGCGGAGGTGCTCAAGATCGAGCCCCCCGGCCGGGGTGACGAAACCCGGCATTTCGCCCCCTTCGTGGGGGGCGAGAGCCATTATTTCCTCAGCCTGAACCGGGGCAAGAAGAGCCTCGTGGTGGACCTCGCCACGCCGGAGGGCGCGCGGATCCTGACGGACCTGTGCGCCACCGCCGACGTGCTCATCGAGAATTTCCGCCCCGGCGTCATGGAACGCCTGGGCCTCGGCGCGGATGTGTTGATGAAGGCCAATCCGCGCCTCATCTATTGCGCCATTTCCGGCTTCGGCCTCACCGGCCCCCTGCGCGACATGCCGTCCTTCGACATCGTCGCCCAGGCCATGAGCGGGGTCATGAGCATCAACGGCGAGGCGGGCGGGGCGCCGCACAAGATCGGCCTGCCGGTGGGCGACATGTCCGGCGGTTTCTTCGGCGCCATCGCCATCCTCTCCGCCCTGGTGGAACGGACCGAGACGGGCAAGGGGCGGCTTATCGACGTGAGCCTCTATGACGGCACCATGTCCATGCTCGGCTATTTCGCGCAGCTCGCCTTCGTCACCGGCGAGGATCCCGCGCCTGTGGGGTCCGCGCACGCCACTGTCGTCCCCTATGGCAGCTTCGCCGCGCGCGACGGCGCCATCATCATCGCCTGCCTCGCCGACCGTTTCTGGCCCAAGCTGTGCGACGCGCTGGGCGTGCCGGAGATGGGCCGCGACCCGCGCTACGCCACCATGGCGGACCGCCGCGCCCGGCGCGGCGAGATCGAGCCGAGGATCGCCGATATCATTGCCGGGGAAAGCGTGGCGCACTGGCAAGGCGTGCTGGACGCGCACGACGTGCCCAACGCGCCGCTCCTGGGCATCACCGCCGCGCTCAACCATGCCCAGGCCCGGGCGCGGGAGATGGTGGTGGACGTGGAGCACGCCACCGCCGGGCGCCTGCGCCTGCTCGGCCGCCCCATCAAGTTCCCCGGCGCGCCCCAGGCGCCGCTGGAGCCCCCGCCCCGGCTGGGCGAGCACACGGCGGAGGTGCTGAAGCGGGAACTGGGCCTCACGGACGCGCAGGTGGCCGGGCTCGCGGCGCGCGGGCTCATCGACCGGACGGCCTGAGGCCGCCCCTCAATAGGCCGCGAGGCGGCGCGACAGGTCGTCGGCGTTGCGCTTCAGCTCCTCGCCCAGCGCGTCGTGCCCCTGCCGGCGCATCTGGTCGCTCACGCCCACCGCCACCAAGGCATGGCTCATGCGCCCATGCACCAGGACCGGCGCGGCGACGACGGTGACGCCCGCGATATAGCGCCCCTCGTCCACCGCGTAGCCGAGGCGCCGGCACGCCTCCACATCGGCGCGCCATTCCTCCGGCGCCGGCGGATTCTCCCAGCGCAGCGCCCTGAACCGCTTCTCGATCTCGCCGCGCGGATGTCCACCGAAGGCGGCGATGAGCCGTCCCGTGGCGCTGATGAGCGCCGGGTAGCGGCTGCCCAGGTCCGCCTCCAGGTGGAGCGACTGGCTCGGCCGCGCGATGGCCACCACGACGATATGGTCGAGGCTCGCCGCCTCCACGCCGATGGCGGTGATGGAATGACGGCGGCAGATCTCGTCCAGCGCCGGTTCCGCCATCTTGCTGAAGGGATCGTGCCGCAGCATGCCCCGCGCCAGGGCGACGACGCCGCTGGCGAGCCGGTAGCGCTTCGTGTGCGGGTCGAAGTCCACCATCTCCTCGGCGGCGAGCGCGCGCAGGATGTGGAGGCATGTGCTGGGCACGAGGCCGACCTGACGCGCGATGGCCTGCACGCCCAGCGGCGTCTCGCTGCGCGAGAGAAGCCGCAGGACGGCGATGGCGCGGGTGACGGCCGGAACCTGGCGGACGACCATGCCCGGCTGGGCATCGTCCTTCTCCGGGCGCGCGCCCGCCGCGTCGTCGTCATTCATCATCACACGGCGATAGCGCGATCCCGGCGGGCGGGCAACCGCCCCTCAGCCGCGCGCCGCCGCCCGGCGCGAGAGCGCCTCGAACGCCGCCGTCAGGATCTCCGGCGACAGGGGCTCCACGAAGTTGCGGATATAGGGCGCGGTCTCCCAGGACACCGAGACGATGCGGCCCACCGCATCCCCGCCCGAGACGCCGAAATCCTCCAGCGCACGGGGCAGGCCAAGGCGGCGGTAGAAGGCGATCAGGTCGTCCATGAACGCATCGTCCCGCCCTTCCGCGAGAAGCTGCACCAGCAGCCCCAGCGCCACCTGCTCGCCGTGCAGCGCCCGTGCCACCTCAGGCACCGTGGAGAAGCCGCGCGTGAGGGAATGGGCGATGGAGAGGCCGCCGCTCTCGAAGGCAAGGCCGGAGAGCAGGATGGTCGCCTCCACCACCCGTTCCACCGCGCCGCAGGCGGTGTTGCGGGTGACGGAGGCGAGCGCCGCCTCACCGTCCGCCCGGATCGCCCCGTAGCAGGCGTCTGCGATGGTCACGGCGAGGTCCGTGGGGCGCGCCTTGAAGAAATTCAGGCCGCCAGCGCGGGCGCATTGCTCCACCTCGAACTTCTTGGAGAGCGCGTCGCCGATGCCCGCCACGAAGAAACGCGCGGGCGCCTGGACGATGACGGATGTGTCCACCAGCACGGCGTCCGGGTTGGCGGACATGAGCCGCACTTCGCTCAGCACATGGTCCGGCGTGTAGAGCACGGCGAGGCGCGAGGTGGGGCTGTCGTTGGAGGCGATGGTGGGCACGATGATGATGGGGAGGCCCAGCGCCATGCGCACGCCCTTGGCGGTGTCGATGGCCTTGCCGCCGCCGACCCCGATGACCACGTCCGCCCCCGCCACCCGCGCGGCCTGCGCCAGCGCGTCGATGTCCTGCGCCGTGCACTCGCCGGAGAAGGCCGCGAACGTCACCGTCTCGGCCACCGTCAGTTCCCGCCGCAGCCGGTCGCCCAGAAGCTGGGTGACGATCGCATCCGCCACCACGAACGGGCGGCGGCCGTGCAGGCGCGCCAGCGCGCCCAGCTCCGACAGGGCGTCCGGCCCCTGGATGTAGCGGCTTGGTGCCCCGAACGCGCGCAGGCTCATGATTCCCCCCAGTGAAAGTCCCGCTTGCCCCCATCCATGCAGATGAGGGCGCCGTTGATGAAGGCCGCCTGGGTGGAGCACAGGAACGCGACCAGCGCCCCCACCTCCTCCGGCTGGCAGAAGCGGCCGATGGGATTCTGGCCGGTGATGACCGCGCGCTTCTCCGGCGAGAAGGTGGCGATGAAATCGGTGGCCACATAACCCGGCGCGATGGCGTTCACCGTGATGCCCTCGCTCCCCACCTCCTTCGCCATGGTGCGCGTATAGCCCAGCACCCCGGCCTTGGCGGCGGAATAATTGGTGACGCCCGGCCGCCCACCGCCGGTGACGTTCATGGAGGAGGTGTTCACGATCCGCCCGAAGCCGCCCGCGCGCATCAGCGGCACGGCATGTTTCGAGCACAGGAAGGTGCTGCGCAGATGGGTGCGCACGATGATGTCGAAGTCATCGACATCGAGATCCTCGGCCTTGCGCCCCAGATGCCGCCCGCCGGCGCCCGCATTGTTCACGAGGATGTCGAGCCGCCCGAACGCGGCGCCCGCCGCGCGCACCACGGCCGCGGCCCCCTCCGTGTCGGAGACATCGCCGGGCGCCGCTGCCGCCTCGTGGCCCGCCTGCCGCAGGTCGTCCGCGCAGGCGGCGGCGGCGTCCGCGTCGATGTCGTTGATGACGATGCGCGCGCCCTCGGCGGCGAGCGCCAGCGCCTCCGCCCGGCCGATGCCGCGCGCCGCGCCGGTCACGAGGGCCACCCGGCCCTCCAGCCCCAGATCCATGGGTCTCTCCCTGTTTTTCGGTTCCGCCGTCAGCCCTTCACCGCGCCCGCCCCGAGCCCCTGGATGAAATACTGGCTCAGAAGGGCGAAGGCGCCGAACAGCGGCAGGGCGATGAGGGTGGAGCCCGCCATGATCTCGCCCCAGCGCAGGTCGAACGACCCGATCATGGAGGCGAGGCCCACCGGCACCGTCTTGTTGGCGTCGGAGCCGATCATGATCAGGGCGTAGGTGTAGTCGGTCCAGGACAGCAGGAAGGAGAAGATGGCCACCGTGATGAGCCCCGGCAGGGACAGCGGCAGCACCACCCGCAGGAAGGCGCCGAGCCGCGTGCAGCCGTCCACCATGGCCGCCTCCTCCAGCTCGAACGGCATGCTCTTGAAGAACCCCCACAGGAACCACACGCCCAGCGGCAAGGTGAGGGTGAGATGGGAGACGATGACGCTGGTGAGCGTGTCGCCCAGCCCGAGCTTCGCGAAGATGGAGAAGAGCGGGATGGCGATGAGCAGCGGCGGGAACATGTAGGCGTAGAGCATGGCGCCGACGATGAGCCCCTTGCCCCGGATGCGGTGGCGCGTGACCGCGTAGGCGATCATCACCGAGAACACCATGGTCACCACCACCGTCACCGCCGCCACGAATAGCGAGTTCATGAACTGGGAGGGGTAGTCCGTCAGCTCCAGCAGGTTGGAATAATATTCCCAGGTGAACGGCCCCGGCAGAAGCGAGGTGGAGTTCAAAAGCGCCTGCGGTCCACGGGTAGAGGACACCACCATCCAATAGATGGGGAAGGCGGAATAGACGGCGATCACCAGCGCGGCGGAATAGAGCGCGAGACGGCCGGAGAGGGAGCGCGGAGACATCGGGCTTACTCCGTATCCAGCGGGAACAGGCGGAAATAGATGAACACCGCCACCGAGAGGATGGCGAAGGAGATGGTGGCCACCGCCGCACCGCCGCCGATGTCGAACTGCCCGAACGCCTGCTTGTAGGAGAGGATGGCGAGATGCTCAGTGGCGCCCACCGGGCCGCCCTGGGTGAGCAGCCAGATCACGTCGAACTTGTTGAACATCCACACCGCGCGCAGCAGCACGATGACCGTGAGGATGGGTTTGAGCATGGGCAGCGTGATGTGGAAGAAGCGCTGCACCGCGTTGGTCCCGTCCACCTTCGCCGCCTCGTAGAGCGAGGACGGGACGGTCTGGAGCGCGGCGAGGAAGGTGGTGGTGACGAACGGCGTCCACATCCACACGCTCACCAGGATCACCGACGCCATGGCCGCGCCCGGGCTCTCGAACCACTGGACCGGCGGCAGGCCGAGCGCGGCGATCATGGTGGTGAGCACGCCGATGGAGCCGTCCACCATCCATTTGAAGGTGAGCACCACCACAACGGTCGGCAGCAGATAGGGCAGGATGGACAGGCCGCGCACGATGTTGCGGCCGGGAAAGACCTGGTTCAGCACCAGGGCGAAGCCGATGCCCAGGACCACCTGGAACACGATGGTTCCCAGCGAATAGATGAAGCCGTTGATGAGCGCGCGCCAGAAGATCCACTGCGACAGCATGCGCGCGTAATTGTCGAGGCCCACCCAGCGGGGCGCGCCGACGAAGGAATCCATCTGGTAGAAGCTCAGCGACACCGCATAGACCACGGGCGCCACGATGAGCAGCGCCGTGACCGCGAGGCCCATGAACAGGAAGGAGTAGATCGTCGCTTTCGAGCTCACCTGGGGCGCCTCGTTCAGGATGAAGATGTTGCACGCCGCCGGACGGCCCCCGCCCTCGTCCCCCGCGAGAGAGGAAAGGGGGCCGCAGAAGGCGGGCCGGCCGTCGTGTCAGGGCCCGGCCGGCCCGGCGGCGCCGGTCAGGAGGCGATCACCTGCCGCATGCGGTCGGCGGCCGTCTTCACGCACTCGGCCGAGGACATGCCCTTCAGCACCTTGTTCTGGAGCATCTCGGGGAACACGAACGCCTCGAAGATCTTGCCGGGCTTGAGGCTCGGGGCCGGGCCCTGGGTATCGATGGAGGTGAGGATCATGTTCTTGTCGGTGAGGAACGACTTCATCATCTCCACCGCCCCGTTATGCTTCTCAATGAGCGGATGGGCCCGCCAGCGCGCATCGTCATAGACGTCGAGGCGCGGCGGCTGGAAGTGCAGCGGGGCCGTGTGGAGGAAGTTGATGTACTGGTTCTCCGTGAACCAGGCCATGAACTTCATCGCCTCGTCCGACTGCGGGGTCTTCAGCACCACCCAGCCGTCATAGCCGTGGTTCACCGCCTGGTGCTTACCGGTGGAATCCATGTAGGGCATGATGCCGTACTTGTCGGCGAGGGTCGGGTTGTTGCGCTCCAGGGTCTCGATCATGCGGCCCGCATAAGCGGAATGGGCCACCTTGCCGGAGGTGAAGTTGGACAGCACCTCGCCGAAGCTCGCCTGGCTCGTGCCCGACGGCATGGTCTTGTAGAGCTCGCCGAAGAAGTCGAGGTAGCGCGTGGCGCGCGGTCCCATGTCGGCATTGTCGAAGATGATGTTCCACTTGTCGTCGAACAGCTGGACGCCCTCGGCCCACATGAAGCCCGGCGAAAGCCAGTTGGTGGCGCCGTTGGAGCCGATGGGGAAGAGCGAGCCGGACATGCCGTCGCCGTTCAGCGCCTGGGAGTTCTTCAGGAACCCGTCCCAGGTCTTGGGCACTTCCAGCTTGTTCTTCTCGTACAGGTCCTTGCGGTAATAGACCCAGGCGAGGTTGTAGTCGTAGGGATACCAGTAGACCTTCCCGTCCAGCGGGAAGAGGATGTTGGGGCCCCACTTGTACTTATCGGTGAGCACGTTGAGCGGCATCAGGTGCCCCTCGCTCGCCAGGATGAGCACATGGCCGACGAAGGCGAAGGTGGCGATGTCGTAGGGCGTGCCGCCGCGCAGCGAGGTGGTCACCTTGGTGAAGATGCCGTCCAGCGGCACGGAATCCACCACCACCTTGGTGCCGGTCTGCTTCTCATATTCGGCCGCCGCCACCTTCAGCGCGCGGATGCTGTCGATGGACGTCTCCGCGTTCAGGAAGCGGATGGTCTTGGTGCTCTGCGCCCGCACCACCGCCGGCGCGGCGAGCCCTCCCGCGGCGATGCCTGCCACCAGCGCGCCGGTGCCCTTCAAGAGATTGCGGCGCGAAACGCCGCCCGTCCTGGTCTCGTCCATGGCTCTTCCTCCCTCTCCCGTCCTGGTTTTCCGGACGTGGTTGATCTGGCTTTTCCTGGTCCTCACGCGGCGGGGCGATGGCCCTCCCGTGCTCCCGCGCGGTTGAGCCGCGCGCCGGTCTCCTTCAGGAACACATGCAGGCGCTCCGGCCGGAACTGAACGGGCAGCGTGGTGCCGTGGCGCACCGCGTCGGAGCGGTCCATGAGGACGCGCAGGCGCGCGCCGTCCACGTCGCCGATGCACAGGGTCTGCGCGCCGAGCTGCTCGATGACCGCAACATGGAACGGCCGCGCGCCGGGGCCGTCCGAAACGCTCACATGCTCGGGCCGGATGCCCAGCACCACCTCGCTCCCCTCCCCCGCGTCCACGTCGGGCGGCAGGCTCACCTGGAGGTCGCCGCAGCGCACGGTCCGCCCGCTCACATGGCCTTCCACGAGGTTCATTTCCGGCGAGCCGATGAAGCCCGCCACGAACAAATTGGCCGGGCGGTCATAGACCTCCAGCGGCGCGCCCACCTGCTGCACATGGCCCTCGCGCATGATCAGGATGCGGTTGGCCAGGGTCATGGCCTCCACCTGGTCGTGGGTCACGTAGATCATGGAGGTTCCCACCTCCTGGTGGAGCCGGGCGATCTCCTCGCGCATGCGCACCCGCAGCTTGGCATCGAGGTTGGACAGGGGCTCGTCCAGCAGGAACACGTCCGGGTCGCGCACCAAAGCGCGACCCAAGGCGACGCGCTGCATCTGGCCGCCGGAGAGCTGCTTGGGCTTGCGCGCCAGATAGGGATCGAGCCCCAGCATGGTGGAGGCGGACTTCACGCGCCGGTCGATCTCGGCCGTGTCCATCTTGCGCATGCGCAGGCCGAAGGCGAGGTTCTCGTAGATGGTCTTGTGGGGGTAGAGCGCATAATTCTGGAACACCATGGCGATGTTCCGGTCCTTGGGCTCCAGGCGCGTCACGTCGCGCCCGCCGATCTCGACGGTGCCGGTGGTGATCTCCTCCAGCCCCGCCACCATGCGCAGCGTGGTGGACTTGCCGCAGCCCGAGGGTCCGAGGAAGACGACGAACTCGCCGTCCCGGATGTCCAGGTCCACCCCATGCACCGCCACCGTGGCGCCATAGGCCTTGCGGACCTGCTTCAGCCTGACCTCGGCCATGTCTCCTGCTCCCGCTGTGGCACCGGTGATCCCGGCGTCAATGTCCCCGCACGAAGGCGTGGATCTTGTGGTTGAGCGGCGCGAGCGCCGCCTGGACTTCGCAATAGAGGCCGTGGCCGTCCGCATAGCGGGCGGCACGGGCGGCATCGGGCACGGCGCGCGACACCACCCGGACCACGTCGGCCGCCGCCCGCTCGTCGGCATAGGCCCCCACCCCGACACCGGCGATGAGCGCCGCCCCGAACGAGGCGTCCGCCACCGCCGGAAGCTCCACCTCCACGTCGAGCACGTCGGCGACGATCTGGCGCCACAAGGCGCTGCGCGCGCCGCCGCCCGTGAGGCGCGCGGTGGAGAAGTCGAGGCCTTTCGCCCGCAAGGCCAGAAGGCAATCCTTCAAGGAATAGGCGATGCCCTCATACAGGGCGCGCACGAAATGGCCGGACCCGTGGTTGAAGCCGATGCCGACGAAATCGGCGCGCAGCAGCGGGTCCCAATGGGGGCTGCGCTCGCCGTTGAGATAGGGGTGGAAGAACAAGCCCTCCGCACCCGGCGCCACCAGGGCCGCCCGGCGGTCCATCTCGTCGAACACCGCCGTCCCGTCCTCGCCGGACCGCTTGAAGAAGGTGTCCCGCAGCCATTTGTGGGCGGACGCGCAGGAATTGGTGGCGGCGATCACATACCAGTGCGCCGGCATGACGTGGGGATAATTGATGACCGTGAAATCGGGGTGCGCCGCGGGCGTGAGCACGCTCACGGTCGCGGCCGTGGCGAGCTTCACCACGCCCAGCCCCTCGCGGACCATGCCCGCGCCATAGGTCTCGGCGGCGGTGTCCGAGGTGCCGCAGACGACCGGCGTGCCCGCCTTCAACCCGCAGGCGCGCGCCGCCTGCGCCGTCACCTCGCCGACCACGGTGGTCGGGGTGACGATGGGCGGCAGCGTCTCCAGCGGCCAGCCGATCATGGCGCACAGTTCGGCCGACCATTCGTTGGTGCGCGCGTCCGCCATGAGGGTGCCCACGGCGTCGATATGGTCGGTCTCCCACGTCCCGGTGAGGCGGGAGCGCAGCCAGTCCTTGGCCACATAGAGCCGCTTCACGCGGGCGAAGGCATCAGGCTCGTTCCGGCGCAGCCACAGCATCTGCGGCAGCGTCCAGGTGGGATTGGCGCGGTTGGCGCCGATCTCCAGGATACGGGCATCGGCCTGCGCCCGCAGCATCTGCGTCTCGGCGCCGGAGCGCTGGTCGTTCCACAGGATGGCGGGACGGATGACCGCTCCGTCCGCATCCTCCAGCACCTGCGTATGGGCGCCCGCCGAGAAGGACACGGCCGCCACCTCCCCCGCGTCCGCGCCCGCCGCCGCAAGGGCGCGCGGCACCGTCTCGCAGATGGCGGCCCACCATTCGTGGGGGTCCTGCTCGCTCCAGCCGGGATGCGGCGCGCTCGTCGCCACCGGCGCCGACGCCTCCCCCGCCAGCGTCCCGTCGAGACGGATGATGCTGGTCTTGAGCGATCCCGCGCCCAGGTCGATACCCACGAGAAGCTCACGCGCCACGGCGAACCTCCGTCCACCTGCGCGAGAAGGCGCGATCAGTCATGACGCACATCCACGGCGCGGGGGGCGGGACGCAGGCCGAGCTTTCCGGGATTCATCAGATTGTCCGGGTCCAGCTTGTCCTTGATGGCCTGGAGGACGCTCAGTCCCGCACCCAGCTCGCGGGCGAGCCAGGGATTGCGGAACACGCCCACGCCGTGATGGTGCGCGATGGAGCCGCCATGGTCCAGGGTGAGGCCCTGGATCGCGTCCCACAGCCGCGCATGCAGGGGCAGGGCCTCCGCCTGCTCCATGGGCGGCAGGCGGATGGTCATGTATTGGCACGCCCCCTCGGGATAGATGTGCGACCAGTGGGCGCCGAAATGGATCTTCGGAAAGATCTCCCGCGCCGCCGCCGCCATGGCCGCGTACATGCCGGGAATGGCGGACCAGTTGCCCGTCACCTCGATGGTGTCGTTGAAATAGCCCGCCGCCTGCCATTTCTGGGAATAGGCCACGTAGCGGTTGGCCTTCCAGTGGTGGAAGGGGCCGTCGGGCGCCACCTTGGCGCCCTCCTGGGCGCAGATGGCGAGCGCCGCCTCCTGCTCCGCGCTCACCATGGGCTCGGAGCCGGAGAAGACCAGGATGGCGAGGATGGGATTGTCGCCGAACACCTCCAGGCCCTCGGTCCGCTCCTTGCTCTCCACGGCGTCGTAGATGCGCGCGATGGTGGGGCGAAGCTCGGCCTGCATGATCCGCCGCGCACTGTCCCAGGCCGCCTGGAGCGAGGGGAAGGCGAGCACCACGCCGCGCTCGATCTCCGGCTTCTTCCAGATGCGCAGGGTCAGTTCGGTGATGATGCCGAGCGTGCCTTCGCTGCCCACCAGGAGATCGCGGATCGAGGGCCCCACGGAGCGGCGCGGCAGGGGCGCGATGTCCAGCGGCGTGCCGTCCGGCAGGATGGCCTTCATGCCGACCACGATGTCCTCGATCTTGCCATAGCGCGAGGACGCCTGTCCGCCGCCCCGGCAGGCGGCCCAGCCGCCCACGGTGGAAATCTCGATGGACTGGGGCAGGTGCCCGCAGGTGAAGCCCTCGGCGTTCAGCGCCGCCTCGAACTCCGCCCCGTTCATGCCCGCCTGCACGGTGGCGAGCGCGTTCACCGGGTCCACGGAGACGATGCGGTCGAGCCGCCGCAGGTCCACCATGACTTCCTGCGCCAGGGGGATCGCGCCGCCCAGCACGCCCGAGCCGTTGCCGTAGGGAATGATCTGGATGCCGTGGGCGCGGGCATGGCGCACGATGGCGGCCACCTCGGCGGCGGAACCGGGGCGCACCGCGAGGCGCGGCAGCACGCCGGCGAGGCGCCCGGCGCGCTCGCGGAAATTGGCGAAGGGAAGCCGGTCGTGGGCATAGGCGCGCCGCCCGTCCGCATCGGCGATCACATGGTCGGCGCCGACGATTCCGGCGAGCGCCGTCGCAAGCGCGGAGGTGGCCGCGTCGGCGGTCTGGCTGTCCTTCAGGGCGTCGGCGGCGGTCATGAGCACCTCTCGCAATGGGAGGTGTCGATAAGATCCCTCATTCTGGCACCCTCCCATATCGTTATTGAACAATCGTTTGTTCAAAGCTGTCAGAGAATGCTTTTCCCGTCAAGCGGCAGAATTCAGGGAAGGAGCGGACCTGTGGAGCGGCGCACGATGAGGTCGCCCGGCGGCAGCGGCGGGACGGGGTCGGGCGTCTCGCCCGCCAGGGCGCGGATGAGCAGCGTGGCGGCCACCCGCCCCATCTCCTCGGTGGGCATGGCGACGCTGGTGAGGGGCGGATACAGCATGGCCGCCACGGGCGCGTCGTGCAGGCCGATCACCGAGACATCCTCGGGAATGCGCAGGCCCGCCTCGTGCAAGGTGGCCATGGCGCCGGCGGCGGACACGAGGGTCGCCGCGAGCACCGCCGTGGGCTTCTGGGACAGCAGGGCGCGCATGGCCAGGGCGCCGCCTTCCGCCGTATAGCCGGCCACCGCCACGCGGTCCTCGTCATAGGCGATCTTCGCCGCCGCGAGCCCGTCGCGATAGCCCTGGAGGCGCTCGCGCGCATTGAAGCCGCCCGCGCGCCCCGCCAAGTGCACGATGCGCCGGTGCCCGAGCGCGGTGAGGTGGTCCACCGCCTTGCGGGCCGCCGCGCGGCTGTCCAGCACCACCGACAGGCGCGCGCCGGGAAGGATGCGGTTCATGAGCACGAACGGCACCTCGGCGGAGGCGAGGTCCGTGCGCAGCACCTCGTCGTCGTCGAGGCTCGCCACCAGCAGGCCATCCACGCGGTTGGTCTGGGAGATCTTGGCGATGGTGGTGGCGGTCTCGCCCGGCTCGCGGTGGGAGATGAGCAGCGAATAGCCGAGCCGCGCCGCCGCAAGCTCGGCGCCCCGGATGGCCGAGGCGAAGACCGGGTTGTCCAGCTGCGGCACCACGATGCCCAGCGTGTCGGTGCGCTGGGTGCGCAGGCCGCGTGCCAGCGGATTGGCGAGATATTGCAGCTCGCCCGCCACCTTCAGGATGCGCGCCCGCGTCTCCTCGCGCACCCGCTGGGTCGCCTCCCCGCGCAGCACGCGGGAGGCGGTGGACATATCCACCCCCGCCGCCCGAGCCACATCCGCCAAAGTCACGCGCGCCATGCCGCCCGGTCCACTCGCCGCAATCGCCACGGGCCATTGTATGGCGCGGCAACCGCGCCGGCGGCAAGGGGGAGGCAATCGGGAGACGATCCCGGCAGGAGAGACGGGGGCGGCAGGCCCGCCGCGCTCAATATCCCAGGGCGCAGCCATCCTTGCGCGGATCGGAGCCGCCGAACAGGACGCCCCGCTCCCAGTCGATGGCCACCGCCTGCGCGCCGCCGATGGGGATAGAGGGCGCCACCACTTTCAGGCCGCGCCGCTCGAAATCAACGCCCACCAGGGCGCGAAGCCTGGCTTCCATCTCCACCTCGTTGGTTCCCGGCTTGGGAAACAGCCGGGGCAGGTCGGCGGCGGCCTGAAGGTCGAGCCCGTGGTCAAGCACCGCCGACAGGAAATAGGCATGGCCCATGGCCTGGTAATGCCCGCCCATCACGCCGAACGACAGGACCACGCGCCCCTCCTCCGACACCATGGCCGGAATGATGGTGTGAAGCGGCCGCTTGCCGGGCGCGACGGCATTGGGATGGCCCGCCTCCAGGGAGAAGCTCTGGGCGCGGTTGTGGAACAGCACGCCGGACTTCGGCGCCATCAGCGCCGAGCCGAACGCGTTGAAGATGGAATTGATGAAGGAGACCGTGTTCCGGTCCTTGTCCACCACCGAGATGTAGACGGTGTCCTTGTGCTCGGTGCCGCCGCCCGCCGGCAGGGGCTTCACCGCCCGCGCGCGGTCGATGCGCGCGGCGAGGCGGTCGGCCAGCGCGTCGGAGAGCAGGTAGTCCACCGGCACCTCGGCAAGGCGGGGATCTGCCAGCACCGCGTCCCGCTCCGCATAGGCAAGGCGCGTCGCCTCGGTCTTCACGAACAGGTCGTCCACGTCCAGCGCCTCCGGCTTGAAGGTGAAGCGGGAGAGGATGTTCAGGATCAGCAAGGCGATGATCCCCTGCCCGTTCGGCGGGCATTCATGGACCGTGCGGCCGCGATAGGTGGTGGAGATGGGCGTCACATACTCCCCGGCGGCGGCGGCGAAATCCTCCAGCGTATGGAGGCCGCCGGCACCGCGCAGATGGTCCACCATGTCGGCCGCCACCTCGCCTTCATAGAAGGCCCGCGGCCCCTCGCGGCCGATGCGCTCCAGGGTCTGCGCCAGCTTCGGCTGGCGCAGCACGGTGCCGATTGCGGGCGGTTCGCCATCCACCAGGAAGGTGGCGCGCACACTGGGATCCCGGCGCAGCAGGTCGCGGTTGATGCGGATGTCGAAGGCGACGCGCGGCATCACCGCGAAGCCCTCCCGCGCCATGCGGATGGCGGGGGCGAGCAGTTCGGACAGGCTCATGCGGCCATGGTCCGCCACCAGCCGCGCCCAGGCTTCCACGGCGCCGGGCACGGTGACGGCATGGGGCGAATGCCGCTCGATGGCGCGGATGCCCTGCCCCTCATACCAGGCGAGCGTCGCGGCAGCGGGCAGGCGCCCGGAGCCGTTGAAGGCGACGATGCGCGTCGAGCCCTCCGGCGCATAGAGCGCGAAGCAGTCGCCGCCGATGCCCGTGGACCCCGGCTCCACCACGCACTGCACGGCGCAGGCCGCCACCGCCGCGTCCATGGCGTTGCCGCCCGCCTTCAGCACCTCGATGGCGGTGAGCGTCGAGGCGGGATGGGAGGTCGCCGCCATGCCGTGGGTTCCCACCGCGAGGGAGCGGCCGGAGGTCTCGAAATCTCTCATTGAAATAGGCCCGTCCGTGAATGCGTTGCGTTTCCCGGCGGCTGTGAGCCGGACACGGCGGCCGCCACGCCGTGCCGGAAGGCTGCGCCGCTAAAGGGCGAAGCGCAGGGAAATGAGCGAGAGATGCTCGCGCAGCAGGCGCCGCGCCAAGTCCGCGTCTCGTGCCTGCAAGGCCGCGATGATGGCCTCATGCTCGCTCTGGTAGCGATGCCACCGGTCCCAGTCGAAGCGGCTTTCCTTCAGGTGGATCCAGCCGGGCTGCTGTCGGGCGAGGGTCATCAGTTCCGCCAACGCCATGAACAGCGGATTGCCGGTGGCACGGCACAGGGCGCCATGAAACGCCGTGTCCACCGCCTCGGTCTCGCGCCAGTCCTTCGCGCCCCGGCTGTCCCGCACCAGTCGGGCGATGGAATCCAGCGCCTCGTCGGAGGCGGAGAGGACCAGCACGTCGGCAAGCTGCGGCTCGATGAGAGAGCGGAATTCCATGAGCTGCGCCGGCGAGGGACGGACCGGCAGCGCGCTGAACGCATTGGGCTCGCGCGCGGCCGAGACGAACGTGCCCCGCCCCACCTGCCGCGTGACGAGTCCCGCCCGTTCGAGCCCGTCCAGCGCCGAGCGGACCGTGGCGCGGGAGAGGCCGACCAGTTCCGCGATGCGCCGTTCGGTGAACATGCGGCTGCCCACCGGCAGGTCGCCGGCACGGATGGCCGCCTCCAGACGCTGCTGAAGCTCGCGGCCCGTGTCCGCCTTCCGAACGAGCAGGCGCGCCATGGCCGCATCCGCGCCGCCGGCCTCCCGCTCCGATTCATGCCCAGTCTCAACCGCCACGCCGCCCTCCGCCGTGCCCAGTTTTTTCCCACGCCATGCCCCTAAATTGGGCGAACCAAATTCGAGCCATTGCATCGATTGGGCTAATATGCATTAAATTGATCGTGTTTGTTGATAATAAGATGCGACAGATCGATGAATCGAGACTTGATGTTGTGCTCATTGATTTCATAAGCTCGACTCATGCCACGATGGTTTGGCCCACTCCGCACATCTCTCGCCGAGAGAGCAAGTGGACCTTACCCGATATGGGAAGGATGTCCAGATTGGTCTATGCCAATTTTCCTCTCCCGTCGCCCGCCCCATGGGGTCGCATCTTCGCCGCCTGACGCAGGTCCCGCCCCACGGACGGGACCCAATCGACCTCTGACGAGTTAGCGGGAGCCGCTGCATGAAGATGATCAAGACGATCGGCCGTTACACCCTGGCGGGCCTCGCCTGCGCCGTGCTCGCCACCGGCGGGGCGCTGGCCCAGACGGCCTATCCCGACCGCGCCATCACCATGGTGGTGCCCTACCCGCCCGGCGGCCCCAACGACATCGTCGCGCGCAGCATCAGCGAGGAGATGGCCAAGGCGCTGGGCCAGCCCGTCATCATCGACAATCGCAGCGGCGCCGGCGGCAATATCGGCACCGCCTATGTGGGCCACGCCAAGCCCGACGGCTACACGCTGCTGCTGGCCGCCACGCCGCTCGTGGCCAACCCCTCGCTGTATCCGGATGTGAACTACGATCCCTTCAAGGACCTCACCGGCGTCGCCATGGTCTCCATCGCGCCCCTGGTGCTGGTGGTGCCCGCCGCGCTGCCCATCAAGAGTGTCAAGGAGCTGATCGACTATGCCAAGGCCAACCCGGGCAAGCTGAATTTCGGCACGGGCGGCGCGGGCACCGGCCTGCATCTGGCCGCCGAGCTGTTCATGAACGACACCGGCGTGGAGATGACCCACATCCCCTACCAGGGCAATGCCCAGGTGATGCCGGACCTGCTGGCGGGCCGCATCGACGTGCTGTTCAGCGCCATGGGCACCGCCCTGCCGCACATCAAGAGCGGCGCGCTCCGGGCCCTGGCCGTCACCACCAAGGCGCGCTCCAGCGTGCTGCCCGACATCCCCACCATGGAACAGGCCGGCGTGCCGGGCTTCGAGTTCGGCTCCTGGTACGTGGTCGCCACCACCGCGGGCACGCCCCAGCCCATCCTCCAGAAGCTCAACACCACGGTCGTCGACATCATCAAGACGCCGGAGGTGCAGGCCAAGTTCGACAAGCTGAGCGCCGTCGCCATGCCCTATACGCTGGCGCAGACCAATACCTACCTGAAGGACCAGTACGACCTCTGGTCCAAGATCATCAAGCAGCGGAACATCTCCGCCAAATAACCGGGACGGCACCGACCTGCCGCCGGGCACCCGCGCGCGTTGAGCGCTCGGGTGCCTTTTCCGTCAGAGAAGAAAGGGACGAAGCATGACCGAATCCGCCGAGGGCAAGAGCAATCACGCCCCCCTCACCTTCACCCATCTGGGCGCCGCGGGCTGGTCCATCACGGATGGCAAGACCGTGATCCTCATGGACCCCTATCTGTCGCGCGTGCGCTTCCAGGGCCGCCGCTTCGGTCCCGCCGACGCCACCACCGTTCCCGGCGACACGCGCCCCCTCATCAAGATGACCGATCCGCCGCAATACGACACGCAGACCATCGACACCCACGTGCCGAAGGCGGACTACATCCTGGTCACGCACACCCATTTCAACCATTGCATGGACGTGCCCTATATCGCCCGGAAGACCGGGGCGAAGATCATCGGCTCGGAGAGCACCATCAACGTGGCGCTGAACGGCGAGGTGCCGGAAGACCAGCTCTATGCGGTGAAGGGCGGCGAGGATTATGCCTTCCCCGAACTCAGCCTGAAGGTGATCCCGAGCCTGCACTCGGCCCTCTCCTGCAAGCTCTATCGCGACTTCGGGACGGTGCAGAACATCAACCGCCCCCTGTGCCTCGACGAGTATGTGGAGGGCGGCACGTTCGGCTACCTGCTGCGCTTCGCGGGCCGGGAAATCCTGCTGTTCGGCTCCATGAACTATATCGAGCGCGAAGTGGAGGGCCTGCGCCCCGACGCGGCCTTCATCGCCTCCTCCTCGCCCCGCCTGGAGATCCACGCCTATACCGAGCGGCTGATGCGCGCGCTGGGCAATCCCCGCATCGTGGTCGCGACCCATTGGGACGACCAGGGCCTGCCCTTCGGCGCGGCGCAGGAGCGGGCACTGGCGGGCACCAAGAGCTTCATCGACGAGGTGAAGGCGGTGGCACCCGATACCCGGGTGGTGGTGCCGCTACACTTCGAGCCCTTCACCTGGGGCGCGGACGACCAGATCCACGTGGTCAAGGGCTGACCCCACGGCGCCCTCCGCGCGGAGGGCGCCACCTCAATGCTCTTTAGGACGGATCGACATTCGGATGGATGGACGGATTTGAGCCTCTTGCGACCCGTCATGCCCGGGCTTGTCCCGGGCATCCACGCCGCTTTGTCGAGCGCGCACCCAGCGCAGTTCCGTGGATGGCCGGGACAAGCCCGGCCATGACGCGGCCTGCTTGGAAAATCCCTCAAGACCGCTTCGATGTCGATCCGACCTAGCGCTTGAACTCCACCTCGATGAAAGCCATCGGCGCGTCGCCGTCGTTCTTCACGTCGTGGGTGACGCCCTTGGGGCGGATATAGCTCTGCCCGGCCTTCAGCTCGGTGCGCGTGACCACGCCGTCCACCTCATAGGCCATGACGGCGTCGGTCATCATGACCACCACATAATCCAGGCCGTGCTCGTGCCAGCCCGTGGTGGCGCCGGGCTCGAAATCCCAGCGGGTGACGCGGGCCTTCTCATCTTCGGCGAGCAGGGTCGGGACGGCGGGAATGGTGCAGGCGAAAGGCATAACGACTCCAGGCGGTTAGAACGGCGGGGCAGGCATCCTCAAGGCATCATTCATGCCAGAAGCCGCGCCCCGCCGGAACGCCTCAGCCCTCGATTTCCGCCATCCAGCGCGCGAGGTGCTCCGCCTCCGCGCGGGGCTGCGCGAAGGGCAGGCCATGGCGCATGCGGGGCACCACGCGCAGGCGGCAGTCCGGCACGATCTCCTTCAGCTCCGCGCCGTGCAGCACGGGCACGAAGGGGCTGGAATCCGGCAGCACCACGCAGACCGGGAACGGCGCCGTGCGCAGGGCCTCGGTGAGGTCCGACATGGCGAGCACGCCGCCGAGGCCGAGCGCCACATGGGGGCGGGTCGTGGCCTGCTCGGCCTGGAACCAGTCCAGCGCCGCAGGGTCCGCGGCGCCCGGCAGGAAGCGGTTCGCCATCATGCGGCGGCTCCAGCCCTCGGCGCCGCCGCTGGCGAACTGCTCGGTCCAATAGGCCAGCTCGCCGATGCCCTTGCCCTTGAAGGAGGCATTGGAAATGGAGACCGAGGCGACCCGCTCCGGTCGCGCCAAAGCGGCGGCGAGCACGATGGTCCCGCCCATGGATTCGCCCATGAGGTGAACCTTGCCCGTCCCGGCCTGGTCGGCCACGTCCCACAGGTCGTCCACCATCTCCGCCATGGACCAGACATGGTCTTCCGGCGGCACCACGGAGCGGCCGAAGCCGCGCATGTCGAAGCGCACCATGGGGCGCTGCGCGGCGATGACGGGCACCCAGCCCGCCCAGATGTCCATGGACGTGCCGATGCCGTGGTTGAACACCACGGGCAGGGCCTCCTGCGCCCAGGGCGCGCGGATATCGTCGATCCGAAAATTCAGTCCACGGGCCGTCTCAGGCATGTTCGCGCGCCTCCAAATCCACCACGCCGTCCGCGTTTTCCTGGAGCGCGCGGCGCTGGATCTTCTGTGTTTCGGTACGGGGAATGGCGGAGACGAACTGCACGTAGCGCGGCAGCATGAAGTCCGCGACGCGTCCCTTCAGAAAGCTGCGCACCTCGCCCGCGGCGAACGCCCGGCGCGCCACCACAACCGCCTTGATCTCCTCGCCGAAGATGGGGTCCGGCACCGCCACCACCGCCGCGTCGTCGATCTCGGGATGGTTGAGCAGCGCCGTCTCCAGCTCGAAGGGCGAGATGTTCTCCCCGCCCCGCCGGATGATCTCCTTGATGCGGCCGAGGAAATAGAGATAGCCGTCGGCGTCCATCACGCCCGCGTCGCCGGTGTGGAACCAGAAATTGCGGGAGGTGTCCCAGGTGGCCTTCTCGTTCGCCCAATAGCCGAGCAGCAGCGTGAAGGGCTCGATGGGCCGCACCACGATCTCGCCGGGCGTGCCCGCAGGCACCTCCCGATCCGCGCCGTCCACCACGCGCACGTCCACGTCCGGGCGGGCCTTGCCGCAAGAGCCGAAGCGGTAGTCCGCGTGGCTGTTGCCCGTCACCCAGCCGCCCACCTCGGTCATGCCGTAAAGTTCGTGCGGCTTGATGCCGAAACGCTCCTCCATGGCCCGCCACACTTCCTGCGGGCAGCCCCCGCCCACGCAGCGTGTGAGGGAATGGTCGAAGTTCGGCTCGGCGCGCCGCGTCATGAGCATGGCGAGCACCGTGCCCACATAGGTGAACATGGTGCAGCCGAAGCGCTTGGCGTCCTCGAAGAAATTGCTCACCGAGAATTTCGGCCGCAGAACCAGCGTGCAGCCCACCTCCAGCGCCGACATCACCGCATACATTTGCGGGTTGGTGTGGAACAGCGGCAGGAACACCATGATGCGGTCGCTCTCCACGATCTGGAGGTAGCGCGTCATCCAGCGCCCGCTGGCCAGGAACGCCTCGTGGCAGTTCAGCACGCCCTTGGGCAGACCGGTGGTGCCCGAGGTGTAGATGATGCTCATGGGGTCCGAGCCGTGCCCCTCATAGGGCGCATCGGGCGCCAGGGCGCTGGCGGCGGCGAACAGGTCGTCCTCGCCGTCGAACACGATGAAGGTCCGCCCTTCCAGAACCGGCTCCAGGTCCGCGCGCTTCGCCTCCAGGATGGCGCGCTCCACCAGCACCGCCTTCGCCTCGCACTGGCGCACCGAGTAGCGCAGCCCCTCCCCCACGAGGCCGGTATTCAGCGACACCGTCACCGCGCCGATATTGGCGAGGCCGAACCACGCGACGAGGAACGCCGGACGGTTGCCGCACAGCAGCGCGACATGGTCGCCCTTGGCGATGCCGTGGCCGCGCAGGAGGGTGGAGGCGCGCAGGGAGAGGTCGCACACCTCCGCCCAGGTCAGGCTCATGTCGTCGGACACGACGGCGGTCGCGTCCGGACGCGTCCGCGCCTGGAGGATCAGCTTGTCGGAAAGGGTGGTCATCAGGCGGACTTCTTCAGGCTCTGCGCGCCCGAGGCGGTCGAGAGAAACTTGGCGATGGTGTTCTTCAGGATTTCGTTGGACCCGCCGGCGATCTCATAGGCCTTGGCGTCCCGCAGGTAGCGGCCGAACGGGGCGTTCTCCATGATGCCGTAGGCGCCGCAGATCTGGGCAGCCTGCGTGGCGACAGAGGTCGCGACCACGCACGCCTTCAGCTTCGCCTCGCTGCCCCAGCGGGGGACCTGCTGCTTGGAATCCAGCGCTTCCGTGGCCCGGTAGATCAGCAGCCGCGCCGCGTCGATCTCCGTCAGCATGTCGGCGAGGTACCATTGGATGCCCTGGAAATCGAGCACCCGCTGGTCGAACGCGATGCGGTCGCGGGCGAACTGGAGCGCGCCCTCGAAGGCGGCGCGCGCGATGCCGAGGCTGATGGCCCCGGCCAGGGTGCGCGAATGGTTGAGCACGCTCGCCGCCTGGCGCACGCCCTTGCCTTCCTCGCCGATCAGGTGGTCCGCCGGCAGGCGCACCTCGTCGAGCACCACGTTCATGTGCGGGCCGTTGCGCAGGCCGAACGTGGCGGAGTTGCGCCCCTCATAGATGGACACGCCCTTGGCGTCGCGCGGCACCGCGAACACGGAGACGCCCTTGTCCGTCTCCGCCAGGATGATGAACAGTTCCGCCGCCGAGCCGGACGTGATGAAGTGCTTCTCGCCCTTGATCACCCATTCCGCGCCCTCGCGCCGGGCCTTGGTATCCAGCTTGCGGATGTCGCTGCCGTGGTTCGCCTCGGTGAGGGCGTAGGAGGAAAGCAGCCCCTGGGCGAAGGCGGGCAGGAAGCGCTGCTTCAGGCTCTCCTCGCCGAACAGGCGGATCATGGTCTGCGCCTGGAAGATGGTGATGAGCGACACGCCCACCGCCGCGCTTCCCACCGCCACCTCCTCGCACACGGCCGCCGCGTGGGAGTAGGACAGTTCCTGGCCGCCGAACGCCTTGGGGAGAACCACCGTGCTGATGTTCTGCCGGGCGAGATCGCGCATGATCTCCACCGGATAGACATCCTCGCGGTCGATGCGGTCGCCTTCGGGCGTGATCACCCGGGCCACATAGTCGCGCAGCCGGGAGACATAGGTCTCCTCCACCAGCGCGGGCCAGAGGGCGCCGGTATCCACCGGCAGCACCTCGCTCGAAACGGCCTCGGTCATTTGCTGTATTCCATCGTGTGCGGAAGCCAGGTCGCCAGGTCCTGCCAGTAGACGACCACGTACATCATGAGGATCATCAGGATCACGTAGGGGATGATGGCCTTGGCCATGTGCTCGAACGGGATCTTGCCGATCTGCGAGACGGTGAAGAGATTGATGCCCACCGGCGGGGTGATCTGCGCCACCTCGATGGCCAGAACCACGAAGATGCCGAAGGCGAGCGGATCGATGCCGATGGACATGGCCACCGGATAGAGGATCGGGATGGTGATCAGCATCATCGACAGGGCTTCGAGGAACATGCCCAGGATGAGATAGAAGACTACCATCACGGTGACGGTGCCGAAGAAGCCGAGGCCCGAGGAGGCGATCAGCTCGGTGATGGCCTGGGGAACGCGGGTGACGGTGAAGAAGCTCGTCATCAGCGCGCCGAACGCCACCAGCATGAAGATCATGACCGAGGCATGGGTGGCGGTGAGGCCGGCCCGGTAGAATTGCCGCCAGCCCAGCGTGCGGGTCAGCAGCCCGACGATCACCGTGTAGGCCACCGCCAGCGCCGCCACCTCGGTGGCCGTGGCGATGCCCGAATAGATGCCCGCGAAGATCAGGATGGGCAGCAGCAGGATCGGCCCCGCATCCAGGGTCGCGCGGATGATCTGGCCCGCGCTCACCTTCTGGGCATTGGGGTCCCTCGGGTTCACGACGATCGTGTACAGCGCCATGAGCACCGCCAGCAGGATGCCCGGAACCACGCCCGCCACGAACAGCGCGCCGATGGACTGGTCGGTGAGCACGCCATAGAGCAGCAGCGCGATGGACGGCGGGATGAGGATGCCCAGCGTGCCGCCGCCGGCGATGAGGCCGCCGGAGCGGGCCAGCGGATAGCCGTTGCGCGTGAGCACCGGGATCGCCACGAGGCCGATGGTGGCGGCGGTGGCGACGCTCGATCCGGAGATGGCGGCGAAGATGGCGCAGGCGATGACGGTGGCGACGCCCAGCCCGCCCCGCAGGCCGGAGACCAGCGAGGCCGCGAAGGCGAACAGCCGGTCGGACAGGCCGGTCTGCTGGAGCAGCGTCCCCGCCAGGATGTAGAGCGGCACCGCCAGCAGCACGAAGCTGTTCAGCGAATTGTAGGCGGTGATGGCGGCGTCCTGGAGCAGGTCCGAGCCGCCCATCAGGTAGTTGCCGGCGATGGCGCTGACCGCCATGGCGACGAAGACCGGCACGCTGGTGGCGAGCAGGACGAGGAAGAGGCCGACGATGCCGAAGGTGAGAGCCATGTCAGATCACCTCTCCGGCGCCGGACTTGTCCCGGAACGCCGCCCCGAGCGCGAACACCATGATGAGGTCGCGCAGCGTGGCCAGGATGAGCAGCACGCCGCCCACGAGCAGCAGGCCCTGCAGCAGCCACATGGGCACATGCAGGATGGTGGAGGTGGTGAAGTTGAGCATCCAGGAGAAGGACACCAGCAGCCACGCGCCGTAGGTGAAGCCCACCGCGAAGACGAGCGAGACCAGCAGCGCGAACACGTCCAGCGCCTTGCGCACGCCTTCCGGGCACAGGTCGCGCACGAAGGTCACGCGGAAATGCCCGTCCACGTTCTGGGTGGCGCCGATGCCCAGGAACGCCATGGCGATCATGAGATAGATGCTCACCTCGGCCGCCCACAGGGTGGGCAGGCCGAGGGTGCGCAGGATCACGTCATAGGTGACGGTGATGGCGAGCAGCCAAACAACGAGCGTGGAAAGGGCGCCGCCCACGTCGCCGAGGCGATCGAGGGCCTTCACCACGGCGCTGGGCGCCGTGGTCTGTTCCGTTGTCCCGGTCATGGTGGGCCTCAGTCCTTCGGCTGGATGAGGGCCGCCACGTCGGGGCTGAGCTTGGCGAGGGTGGACTTCAGAAGCGGCGCGGTGGCCTTCTGCCAGGCGGCGAATTCCGGCATGTCCGGCTTCAGGATGGTCACTTCGAGGCCGCGGTCGCGATACTGCTTCGTGAGGTCGTCGATCTCGGCCACGATGGCCTTGCGGTTGGAGTGGCTCGCCTCGTCCACCGCCGCGATCAGGGCCTTGCGCACGTCGGCGGGCAGCTTGTCCACCCACTGCTTGTTGGCGGCCCAGCCCATCATGGTGGTGCCCAGGAACGAGGCCGGCACGAGCACGTATTTGGAGACCTCGTACATGCGCTGGCTGTCCACGCCCTGGAAGCCCAGGATGGCGGCGTCGACGGTGCCGTACTGCATGGCGGAGTAGACGTCCGCGAAGGGGATGGTGACGGGCGAGCCGCCGAAGGCGCGCACGGCTTCCGCCTGGCCCTCGGAGAAGACGCGCACCTTCTTGCCCGCGAAGTCGGCGGGGGTCTTCAGCGGCACCTTGGAGACCACGGCCGGCGGGCCGAGATCGGCGAGGCCGAGCAACACCGCGTTCTTCTCCGCGAACTTCTTCTGGAGCACCGCCAGCAGGCCGTTCGGCTTGTCCACGAGCGCGTCCAGATCGGCCATGGTGAGGCCGGTGGGCGCGTCCATGATCTTGGTGTCGGGCACCGTGCCGGACCAGCCGTTCACGGTGATCCAGCCGAACTTCACCTGGCCCAGCGGAATGCCCACGGGCATGTCCTTGTCCTGGGCGAGCTGGCCGCCGGGGAAGTGCTGGAACGTGATGGTGCCGGCGGGCGCCTTCTTCAGGGCCTCCTCCAGCGCCGGCACGAACTGGCGCACGCCGATATGGTTCGCCCCGCCCCAGGTGGCGAGGGGAATGACGGTCTGCGCCACCGCGGGCTGCACCACGAGGGCCGCCGCCAGGGCGGCGGCGGACAAGCCGATAGACTTGGCGATATTCATGTCTTCCTCCCGTTTATTGTGTTTTCCCGGCGTTCTGTGTGCCGGATCAGTGATCCTTGAACGACTTCACCATGCGCGTGACGGTGTAGGTCAGCGGGATCTCGCCCTTCTGGTTCACCACGTTGACGATGGCGGTGACGATGCCGCGCCCGGGCTTGGACGTGGGGCGGGCCGCCGTGCATTCGCACTCCACGTGGATCGTGTCGCCGGCGAAGGTGGGGCTGTTCACCTTCAGCTCCATGCCGAGGAAAGCGAGGCCGGTGTGCTGCATCACGGACTGCATGAGCAGCCCTTCGGCGAAGGAATAGACCAGCGCGCCGGGGGCGAGGCGCCCCTTGATGAGGGATTCGTTCTCCAGATAGTCGAGGTTGGTGAACAGCACTTCGAGCATGCCGGTCACGCACACGAAATTCGTGATGTCGGCATCCGTCACCGTCCGCCCGACGGTGCGGAAGCGGCGGCCCACCGTCCACTCTTCGAACGGAATCCCGAGCCCCACATAAGGCAGATCACTCTTCGGCGCACCCATACCGTCGCGTCCTTCCCAATCGATCATTTGTTCATGATCATGGATCACTGATACACGGACATGAATAGACAGATCAAGACGCAAAGACGCGCGCCGGCGGGCACCGAGCGGCACCGCAAGCATTAAATAACTGATTTTGCAGGGTTATTTTTGGATGTCGCCGGTGTCCACATAGGCGGCAATGGCGGCGCGCGCCTCGGTGACGAGCGTCTGGACGTGGCCTTCGAGTCGATAGGCGGGGCCCGCCACCAGCAGGCAGAAATGGCGGTCCGGCAGCGGCAGGGGAATGGCCACGCCCAGCAGGTCCGGCGAGTAGCCGTTATTGTTGAAGAACCAGCCGCGCGCGAGCGAGAGGGCGATCTCCGCCTCCACTTCCTGCCGGTTCATGAGCGAGGCGGGCGCGAAGCGCTCATACTCCGCCTTGTCGAGGATGGCCGCCCGTTCCTTCGGCGAGAACAGGGACAGGATCGCCCGCCCCGCCGAGGTGGCGTAAAGCGGCACGCGCTGGCCCACATGGGCGAAGTAGCGGATGGGATTGGTGGATTCCACCACCTCCACGAACACCGCGCTGGTGCCGGACGGCGCGGCGAGGATGGCGGTCTCCCCGGTGCGGGCGGCGAGGCTCTCCACCATGGCCTTGAGGGCGTCGGAGACCGGCCCGTCGGTGACGATGGCCTGCGCCAGCTTCAGGAGGCGGGGCGTGGGATAATAGCCAGAGCGATGGCGCAGCTCGTAGAGATAGCCGGCCTTGCTGAGCGTCTCGATGAGGTTGAACGTGCTGGAGCGCGGCCAGCCGAAATGATCCGCGATCTCGGACAGCGTGGCCGGCGACTTGCGCTCCGCGAACAGCTCCAGAATCTGCAGCGCGAATGCCACCTGCTTGACGATCATCGATGATCCATTCCCACCCATGCCCTTACGGGCGGGACCATATCCCAGGGGCAGACGGCTTTTCAATCAGCGCGAAGCACCCATAAAACCTGCCGCCACGACGCATAATACAGCGGAAATACGCACGTTCCCCAAAGGTGATCCAGAATAACGACGTCCCGCCGCCCAGGAGCCTCCAAAGGCTGCGCTCCGCCTCAGGCGGCGGCGGAGGGGACGGCCGCGCCCTGGGCGATCAAGGCGTCGATCTCGCCCTCGGTGAGGCCCGCCTCGGACAGGACCTGCCGCGTATGCTCCCCGAGGCGCGGCGCCGGGAGCGCGGCTTCCGGCTGCGTGCGCGACCAGGTGCTGGCGGGCTGCATCCGGCGGATCGGCCCTTCCGTCGGGTGCTCCTCATGGGCGAAGAAGCCCACCGCCCCCAGATGGGGGTCCTCCAGGATGGAATGGAGGTCGTGGAACGGCGCGAACGGGATGTCCGCCGCCTCCAGGAAGGCTTCCCACTCCGCCGTGGTGCGGTGGCGGAAGATGGCGGCCACCTCGCCATAGAGGTCGTTGATGTGGCTGTTGCGGGTGCCCATGTTGCGCAGGCGCGGGTCCGCGTCGAACGCGTCCGCCCGGCCGAGCGCCGCGTAGAAGCTGCGCCATTGCTTGTCGTTGTAGAGCAGCGCGCAGATATAGCCGTCGCGGGTCTGGTAGGGCCGGCGGTGCTTGGTGAGCAGGCGGGGATAGCCGCCCCCGTCCAGCGGCGGGTCGAAGGTGAGCCCGCCCAGATGGTCGGCGGCGATCACGCTCACCAGCGTCTCGAACATGGGCACGTCCACCCGCTGGCCCTCGCCGGTCTTGGACCGGTGCACCAAGGCGGCGCAGATGGCGCCCACGGCGGCGAGGCCGACGATGCGGTCGGCGATGGCGGAGGGCACGTAGCGCGGCCCCTCCTCGCTCACCTGCGCGATCAGGAAGGGAATGAGGCTGGCGCCCTGGATGAGGTCGTCATAGGCGGGGCGCGCCGCATAGGGGCCGTTCTGGCCGTAGCCGAACATGCCCGCATAGACGATGTCGGGGCGCACCGCGCGCAGGTCCTCATAGGCGAGGCCGAGGCGCGCCATGGCCTGCGGGCGGATATTGTAGGCGATCACGTCGGCGCCTTCCGCCATCTTGAGCAGAGCGGCGCGTCCGCCCGTGCTCTTCAGGTCCAGCACCACGCTGCGCTTGGACCCGTTGGCGTTGAGAAACAGCCCGCCCATGCCGGGGGAGCGGCCGGGGCCGATGAGGCGCACCGGGTCGCCGGCGGGGGATTCCACCTTGATGACGTCCGCGCCCATGTCGCCCAGCATCTGGGTGGCGGACGGGCCCATCATGACGGTGGTGAGGTCGAGGATTCGGGTTCCGGAAAGGGGGCCCACGGTCATTCCATCCCTGTTTCGGGTCGCGGCGGCGGGCAGGCCCCGCTTCGTCGCGTCCACCGCGATGGCGCGGATGCGGGCGCAAGCCCTGCGGCTGGACTTTCACGGTGCTAAAGGACATGGTGTTTTTCGTCAATACGATGAAAATAATCACATATATGATGAATGGAGACGCAACGTGCTTCGCCTGATCAGCGTCGAGCGCCAGGGACCGGCGGCGATCATCACCTTCCAGCGCCCCGAAGCCATGAATGCGTGGACCTTCGCCATGCGCGCGGACGTGATCGCCGCCATGGCGGAAGCGGACGCGGACGCGGACGTGCGGGCGGTGATCTTCACCGGCGCCGGGCCGCGTGCCTTCGGCGCCGGGCAGGACCTGAAGGAACCCGGCCCCACCCTGGAGACGGCGGATGCCTGGATCGACCAGTGGGCGGCGCTGTTCGGCACTCTGCGCGGCCTCTCCAAGCCCAGCATCGCGGCGCTCAACGGCGTGGCGGCGGGCTCGTCCTTCCAGTTCGCGCTCATGGCGGATTTCCGCGTCGCCCATGAGGGGGTGCGCATGGGCCAGCCGGAGATCAATTCCGGCGTCGCCAGCGCCATGGGGCCGTGGATCATCCGCGAGACGCTGGGCGCGGCCCATGCCGCCGACCTCTGCCTGTCCGGCCGCATCATGGGCGGCGAGGAATGCCGGCGGCTCGGCCTGTTCAACCGGGTGGTGACGGCGCCGGACGAGGTGGTGCCGGAAGCGGTGCGCCTCGCCGGTGAGCTGGCGACGAAGCCGGAACGGGCCATGCGCCTCACCAAGGCCCGGCTGCGCGACCTGTCGGAGGCCGGCTTCCGCGAGGCGCTGGACCGCTGGCGGAGCATGCTGCGGGAGACGCTGGCGAGGGCGTGAGGGAAGAGGCCCGCGCGCCCGCGAGACGTGCGCTCCTGGTCCCCCTCGCTTGCGCTTTGCACCTCCTCGCTTGCGCTCGGCCCCCTCCCAACCCTCCCCCGCAAGCGGGAGAGGGCTTTGGCGCCCGTCCGGCACGGGCGTCGGGCCGGGCTGATCGGCTCCCAACCCTCCCCCGCAGGCGGGAGAGGGC
>JACESF010000045.1 GCA_013911975.1 Hyphomicrobiales bacterium
GGGGAGGATATGGCGCGCGGGCCGCGCCGGGGGAGGGAAAGCGGCGGGATCACAGCGCCTTGGGCGCAGCGCGAACCTCCCGGGGAAACCATGGGCGCCGGAGGTTCCGCGGGATCAGAAGACCAGCGGCCCCTCAAGGTCCAGCGCCGGCTTGGCCCCCACATGCTCCACACGGCGGCGCCCGTCCGCGCCCAGGCGATAGCGCAGGCTGTCCTTCGCGGGGTCGATCTCGCCGATGAGCCGCGCCCTGAGAGCGGTCCATTGGGGCGGGTCCACCTCGCACCCGAACACCGAATTCTGCACCCTTTGTCCGAAATCGAGACACGCGCAGGCGACCCGGCGCAGACGCCGGCGGCCCGCCGCGCTCTCGGTGCTCACATCATAGGTGACGAGGATCAGCATGGCCTATTTCCAGATGAAGCCGGGATGGAGCGCCGACAAGGGGATCAGCGCATCCTCGGCAGCCGGATCGAGAAGGGTTGCTGCGGGCGGAGCATGGGGAGGAAGCGCCATGTCGAGACCTCCTGCGGGCAGGATCCCGCGCCGCCGCGCGCCCTATCTCTCGATAATCTCAATGCCCGCCGGCAGACCTTCGCGATCCACCGTGATCGCATAATCGGAAAAGGCGCGGGCAGGCGGCGCGTTGTCCAGGCCGGGCGCGTCGATTTCGTGGGACTCGCCCTTGAACACGCGCCGCGTCTTCACGCGGTCGAACAGGTCCTGGGCCTTGGCGTTGCCCAGCGCGGAGGCGTGGCGGAAGATGATCAGCTTGCGCGTGGACATCTCCCCGCGCGCCGCCGAGCGGTCATGCTCGAACATGTTCGCCAGCGCATCGAACAGCAGGTCCAGGTCGGCCTCGGAAAAGCCGGTGCCCTTCGCGGGATGGGACGCAAGCGAGGCGGAGACATAGCCGTGGGCCCGGTAGAGGCCGTAGGGCACGATGTGCTTGCGGCCCATGGTGCGCTTGTCGCCGCGCTTCTCGCTGTCGTCGTCCCCCTCCGTCCGGTCCTTCTTCTCCGCCTCGCTGGTGGCCGCCATGCGGGTGATGGACACTTCCAGCGGCATGATCGGCTCGACGGAGCGGCCGAACACGAACTGGACGGGGCCGCGCACCTGCCCGGCATTGATGCCGGTGGAGAGCACGCCGCCGAAGGTGCGGATGTCGAAGAAGTTGTCGCACATGAACTGGCGAACCTCCGCCGCCTCCTCGTCGGACTTCGGCGACAGCTTCTTGGCCTTCTTCACGTCCGCATCGTCTGGCCGCGCGCGCAGATAGGCTTCGCGGTGCTTCTCGTTGAGGATGGCGCCTTCCGTCACATAGATGCGGAAGCGCGGGGCATCGGCCTTCGCCATCTCGACGAAATTGCGCACCTTGCGCTTCAGGCTCACATCGCTGACGAGCCCGTGCCCGGTCTCCGGGTCCATGCGCGGCATGTTGCCGGCATCGGGATCGCCGTTGGGATTGCCGTTGGCGACGTCGAAATACAGGACGAATTCGTGCCTGTTCTGCAGCGGCTTGCCTTCACTCACCGGTCTCTCCCCCCTGCTGGTCCTGGGCCGTTGCCTCGGCCTTCGCGCGGGCCTGGCCGCGCTCGTGGTAATAGCCGACGGCGAAGCGGCCCTGGTCCTCCAGGCGCAGCGTCCGCGGCAGGTTCTCGTCGAGATGGGAGATGATCTCCGCGGCCTTGGGCTCGATCCATCCGCCCCGGCCACGCTTGCGCGCATCCGCGACATGCACTTTCAGGCCGCGCAGAAGGGCCGGAAAGACCCGCGCGGGCGTCGCGGACGCGGCGCCGTAATAGCGATCGCCGATGGGGGCATTGACCTGGCCAAGGGCCGCAAACTGCGCCGCCTCCATGAGGGCGAACAGCCGACCGAGCTGGTAGGCGGCGCTCTTTGATTCAGGATTGAGAGCCACGGTAAGATCCTCCTCGCCGGAGTGCCGGTTGAGACATGCCTTGATGACAGCCGCGTGCCAGCCGAGGCGCGGACTGTCCCCGGCCCGCAGCCGCTGGATGGTGGCCGAGAGCAGGGTGCGCGGATAAGGGGAGCCAGTAAGGATGGCGCGGGTCACCTCGCCGGCAAGCAGGTCGGGGATGTTCTCGAACTTGCCGAGCAGGGCGGTGGTGCGCGCCAGCAGCAGGTTCACGGAGGGCAGCGTCCAGCCGACCGGCGTGGGCTCGATCCGCAGAAGCTCGTAGTGCCGGCCGAGCCGCTCGGCGAACTGCTGGAAATCGTCGCTCATCCAGAAGCGGACGGACAGGCGCGCCGCGTTGGGAGACAGGCCCAGAATGTAAAACCGCGTCCTGCCGTGGAGCTTCGGATCGAGCCCATCCACGGGCTTGCCCTGGGCGACATGCAGCAGCGCATCGCGGATGTTCACCGCCTCGTTTCCATCGGAGATCGGCTCCACCGCCTGGGCGAAGAAATCCTCGGCAGCCTTCGCGTCCTCTTCCAGCGCCGCCTCCGAGGCATCCGCCCAGAACACGACGGTGCTGTCGCCGATGCCGCGCTTCAGGCGATTGGCCCCCCTGCGATCGAGTAGGGCGTTGAGCGCCGTTCCATAGCGGAACGCCGCGTCCTCGGAGGTGGGCGCGTTCTCGCCCTGCTCCTTGCCGTAGGAGGTGAACGCATCGAGGTTGAAGGAGACGAGCGCGGCACCGGACGACTGCGCCCCGTTCACGCCCTTGATGGTGGGGTGCAGGCGCTGTGCGGGCGCCCGTTGGCCGGTCACGAGACAGGCGGTCGTGCCTGCCTCACGCACCAGGCGCGCCGCAAGGAGCGCGCGGGCGGCGGGACGCTGATGCACGTATTCGCGGCTGCCCTGCACCTGGAACACCACGTTCGCGTCGAGCATGTCGGCCGTGAACGGAGGGGCGTCGAAGCGTTCGGGCGTCCAGGCGTCCAGGAACCGGCGAAGGGCGGCGAGGCCCGCGTCCTCGCTGCCCGCGATCATGTCCAGATGCGCGAGCTTGAAGGCGGCGTGCTCCTGCGCCGTGCGCTTTCCCTCCCCGGCCGTGCGGCCGAGGACATAGGCGGTCTTGTCCCAGAACACGTTGGGGAGAATTCCGACCGTGCGCTTGACCGCCGCCGGCACCGAGAGGCGTTGTGGAACCAGCTTTCGCCCGCTCTGCTGGCGCAGGTCGCGCACCGCGACCGGCTCGCCGTCGGCGGTGAGCTCGATGGCGTAGCTGATGTTCTCGCGCGAAAATCCAGGCGGCTCGGCCTCTCCCCGCGCGGCCATGCGGTCGTAATAGCCACTCAGCGCCTGGAGGATGGTCATGCGGCGCTCCCCTCGGCGAGGCAGGCATTCACGTCCAGGACACCGTCCTTCAGGCGTGCGCGGAAGAAACGGGATTCATTGCGGCCATCGGTAAAGTCGATGTCGTGCAGCATCCAGCCGAGATCGCGGTCCTTCTGATTGTCGGGCAAGGCATGGGACGGCAGGTCCGCGCCCTCCGGAAGCAGTTCGAAATCCGCCGCGAACTCGCGCGTGCCGAGGCATGGCTGGTGGAAGCATTGCCCGCTGGCCGCGCGGCGGTTGAACATGGAAATGTATTTCGCCGCCGTGTCGCCTAGCTCCGCCTTCGCGGTCAGCTCGAAATGCGCCTCGATGACATAGTCCACATGGATCAGAAGGGTGGTGGCGCGCTGCTGGCGATTGTCCTCCACCACCAGGCCGAGACCGGCGGCATTGCCGGAGCGCATGGCGCTGCGCGCCTTGTCGGCGCTCATCTTGGCCCCCACCTCGTTGCGCCGGAAGGACTGGAAGCGGATGGGCTTGAGCACGTGGATCTTGTCCACCACCCAGCGGATCTGGGGCTTCCAGAGGATGGCCTCCAGAATGCCGCGTGCCGCCGAAGGGGTCATCACGTCGTAGGAAACGCGCTCCACCTTCATTTCGGGCCGCGTGAAGCAGGCACGTTCCCCTTTCACCCGCAGCCGGATGCCATAGCCCATGCGTTGTCTCCCCAGGGGAAGCTTAGGTCCGCGCGCGCGATTCGCAATCGGAGATTGAAACCATTCAAACCAGGTTGCTCTCCGACGCGCGATAGGAGCTTTGCGCGAGGTCCACGCCCGTCTCCGCCCGGTAGTGCGACAGATCCTGGAACCGGAGCAGCACCTCCCGCAGCGACGGGCGGACCGGCACGAGCACGCCGCGCGCCAGCCATTCGTCGCGCGCCGTCTTCGGGATCTGCACCACATATTGCTGCAGGCGCCGCATGTCGTCGCGGCGCGGCTTCTCCGCGTGGGCGATGCGCGCCAGGAGCTCCTGCGCGTCGGTGTCCCCGGCGTGCGCCTGCCAGGGCACGATCACGGGCGCGTTCGCCTCTTCGATCATCCTGAAAGCGAGGGCCATCTTCGCGAACGGAAAATCGAACGACCGGCCCCGCTCGGCGATGGTGGCGAGGAAGCCGCGCGGCTCGTCGGGCATCTCCACCGCATCCAGCGCGGCCGAGGGATCGTCCGGGCCCTTCTGCCAATAGAGCTCCTGGAAATACAGCGTCACCGCATCCGGGACGAGCGGATCGTCATAGCGACGGAACGGTTCCTGCGCCGCCTGCCAGCGGACTTTCATCTCGCGCTGCGGCGCGTGCTCGGCGGGGGTGAACACCACCACCCGCCCCAGCCTGGGGCCGCCCGCCTCGTCCGTCAGCCGCCCCTCCCGGTTCGCCCGGCCCGCAGCCTGCGCAATGCCGTCCGCGCCCGTGGCGGCGCGCCACACCTCGGGGAAGTCGATGTCCACGCCCGCCTCGATGAGGGACGTGGCGACGAGCCGAACCGGCGCCCCCTCGCGCAGCTTCGCGCGCAGGTCTTCGAGGACGAGGCGGCGGTGGCGCGCACACATGAGGGTGGACAGATGCACGACCCCCGGCAGGTGGCGGATCGCCGCGAACAGGTCCTGCGCATGAGCCCGCGTATTGACGATGCACAGCATCTGCGGCTGGTCGGCGAAACGGGACGCGATCTCTCCGTCCGCCACCGTGTCCGCGCGCCGCTCCACCCGGACCCGCCTCAACTTCTCGTAGAGGCCCTTGGGATCGGGCGCGAGTTCGCGCGTGTCGTCGATGACAAATCCCAGCGGCGTCCCCTGCCTGTCGCGGATGGCGCCGTCCATCTGGCGCAGCGCAGGCTGGGTGGCGGTGCAGAGGACGATGCTCGCGGCGTAGTTGCACGCCAATTGCTCCAGCGCCGCCATGCAGGGGCGCAGCAGATGGACCGGCAGCGTCTGCACCTCGTCCAGGATGACCACGCTCCGGGCGATGTTGTGCAGCTTGCGGCACCGGGAGGTCTTGTCGGCGAACAGGCTCTCGAAGAACTGGACCGCGGTGGTCACGACAATGGGCGCGTCCCAATTCTCCGCCGCGCGCTGGAGCTTGGCGAGGGCATCCGGCGCCTCGTCGTCCGCGGTCCGCGTCCGGCGCGCCCCCTCCCAATCGAAGCTGGCATGATGCTCGAGGATGTCGTCCTTGCCACCCAGGGCCCGCTCGAAGACGGACGCCGTCTGCTCGATGATGGAGGTGTAGGGGATGACGTAGATGACGCGGTCGAGCTGGTGGCGGGCCGCATGTTCGAGGGCGAAGGAGAGCGAGGCCAGGGTCTTGCCGCCGCCCGTGGGAACGGTGAGCGTGAACATGCCCGGCTCCAGCGCGGCCTTCTCCACGGCATGGCGCAGGATGTGGGCGCGGCAGGCGTTCAGCTCCGTCGCGGGCGCGGCGGCGGCGAGGCCCGCCATGTGGCCGCGCAGCCGCTCCAGCAGGACCGGAAGCGGGGTATGGCCGCCACGGTCCACGGGAATGCCAGCGGCCTGCGCATAATAGTGTTCCGTGGCGATGAAATCCGCATCCACAAGGCACGAGAACAGCATGCGGATGAGGAATGCGGCGGCAAATCCCGGCGGGCCCTTCTTGAGGTCGAAATGTCGGGACGGCACGAGCGCCGGAGGAGCCGGCAAGGCACCCGTGACGGCGCGCCAGTTCTGCGGCAGACGCTGCCCGTCCATCCTGCCGCGCAGGGCCTTGCCGTCGGCAAGTCCGGCGTGGTGGCCCGCGATGACAGCCGCGAGCGCGATGCCCAGCATCCCGCTCTCCCCATAGGTGTCCAGCGCCAGCCGGGCACCCGCAGAGGAATGGTCGCCACCGCTGTCGCGCTCCTGACGAAGATAGGCCTGGAATTCCGGCGACAGCTTTCCGAGGTCGTGAAGGAGACCGGCGAGGCGGGCCAGTTCCGCGAAGCCGAACGCCGCGGCATGGCCGGCGGCGCGTTCAGCCACGTTCACGGCATGCTGGGCATAGGTTTCCCAGCGCGCGAACGGCGCCCCGGGAAGTGAATGGGCATAGAAATCCGTCACGTCATCCTCCCCCCGCCCCGCACGGGTTCCCATCTCGGCTCGGTGCCGGGCTCAGCCATCAGCCAGAGAATCGGAGCGCCCGACAGCGATATTTAGAGTTGAGCATGACATTCGATGCACGCAAACTCTCAAGCTCGCGGTGGCTGGGGCCGGTGCGCAAGCCGCAGGACGGACGGGCGCCTCGTGCGGCCACGACATGCGCCCCGTCGGCGGCGTACCTGTCACGCGCATGCCGAGAGGCCGCGCCGCGAGGGCGCGACGCTTCGGCGGGGATCACATCTTCTGGTCGAACAGCAGCGGCACGCCGCCTTGCGTCTCCAGGCGGCGGGCATAGGCGAGGACCGGCGCGGGAAAATGCAGGCCGTCCACGATGCTCAGGGACCGCAGGATCGGCCAGAGCTGGATGTCGGAGATTCCCAGCGCGTCGCCGCGCGGCTCCAGCAGTGGCGCCAGCGCCTCCAGCTTCGGGTTGACCTCGGCCAGAAGGGCGGGGGTCGCCGCCATCAGCGCCTCCAGATCCCCGAATGCCTTTTCCTCCCGCAGCCGATAGGCCTCGCGGGCGTCCGGCGTCGCCAGTTCCGCGAAGTCGCCCTTGGTGAAGCGGGGGATGAACAGCTTCAGGCCCAGGGGCCACACATCCTTGCCCCAGGCATCCAAAGCGGGATCGGCGGGCGCGGTCAGGACCGGCGGGCCGATGGCATCCACATAGCGGACGATGTCGAGGCTTTCTCCCATATGCGTGCCGTCCTCCTTCTCGAGGATCGGCACCGCCTTCTTGCCGATGAGCCGGGTCGGCGTCTGCGCGTCTCCCTCCATGATGACGGTCAGCGCGAGGGGGAGGCCCTTGAGGCCGAAGATCATCCGCGCCCGGGTGCAGAACGGGCAATGCTCATAAATGTAGAGCTTCATGCCCGCTCACCCCAACAAATACCTCCACGCCGCAGGAGCAGCGGGGCAGCCGCATCTTGGGCCGCGACCTTGAAACCATTCATTCTGCTCTCACTTTCCCAAGGGCAGCTAAGCTTAAGCCTAAGCATAGAGGCGGCCTTTGCATGGAACTGACATGAAAAATTGCCTTGCCAAGGCCAATTCGAGCCGGAGAAGATCGGCCTATAACATTGGGAGGAATAACTCATGGTCGGCGCCCATTCATTAAAGCACGAGATCATCGTCGCCGCGGATGCCGATCAGGTGAGGAGCGCGCTCAGCAGCGCGGAGGGCCTGCGCGGGTGGAACACCCCGCTGGTGGACGGCACCGGCGATCTGGGCACCGAATGGATCCTGAAATATCCGAACCGGCCGGACTTCGCCTGGCGGATCGACCTCGACGACCCCGAGGAAATCCTGTGGACCTGCACGAAGGGCCCGGGCGACGCGGTGGGAACCACCGCCCTCTATCAGATCGAGCCCCTGGGCACCGGCAAGGTGCGCCTGCGGGTGACGCATGGCGGCTGGCCCCACGACGAAGCGAACTTCACCAAGTGCAACACCCTCTGGGGCGCCCTGCTGGACCACCTGCGCGAATATGTGCAGTCCGGCAAGGCCGAACCCGCCTTCTACTGATCCTCTCCCGGAACATCAGATCATGGCGTCCCAGCAATCGCTCCCCGATTTCGTGCAATCCATGGACAGCGCGGGGTTTCTCGTCCGCATAACGGACGAGGTCCGTGTGGACCAGATCCCGAAGATCATCGAGGCCAATCCCACCAAGGCGGTCCTCATCGAGAAGGTGAAGGACTGCGAATTCAGCGTGCTCGCGAACGCCTATTCCAACCAGGACATGTATGCCTGGGCCATGGAATGCGACAAGACGCAGACCGGGCTGCAGATGGTCTCCCGCGCCAAGCTGCGCAAGCCGTGGGAAGTGGTCGAGACCGCGCCGTGCAAGGAGGTGATCCTCACCGGCGACGACGTGGACCTCACCCGCCTGCCGCTGTTCCTGCACCATGACCGCGACGGCCACGCCTATACCAACGACAACCTCTTCATCAGCAAGCACCCGGACACGGGGGTCTATGACTGGGGCATCTACCGCTCCATGTTCCGCTCGAAGACCGAGAAGTCGGTGGACATGACCTGCACCTCGCACCGCCAGCGCATCCACGCCATGGCGGCCGCGGCGAAAGGGCAGAACCTGGAAGTCGCCATGGTCATCGGCGGCCCGACCCTCGACAAGATCTCCGCGCTCGTGGGCGTGCCCGGCGATACGGACGACTTCGAGGTTCTGGGCGGCTTCTACGGCGCGCCCGCCAAGATGGTGAAGTGCGAGACCATCGACGTGATGGTGCCCGCCAATGCCGAGCTGGTGCTCGAATGCGAGCTGATGGCCCTGGAGGGCCTCACCTTCGACGAGGGGCCGTACGGCGAATATACCGGCATGTATGGCGGCGGGATGAAGCACAATTATCGCCTCAAGGTGAAGGCGATGACCCACCGCAAGAACCCGATCTACCAGCATTGCACCATCGGCGGCATGCATCCCTGGTACACGGACAACATGCTCCAGTTGCCGGCCATCGAGGCCGACCTCTACGGCGCCCTGCGCCTTGCCGGCATCGACGTGGTGGAAGTGCGGTGCCCCCTGGGCGGCCTCTCGAACATCGCCTACGCCAAGATCCGGCCGCTGGGCATCGGCGATGCCAAGCAGGCGCTCGGTCTCATGCTCACCTGCTCCAAGCAGGGCCTGCCGAAGGTGGCCATGGTGTTCAACGACGACGTGGACATCTGGAACGACCAGGCGGTGCTGGCCGCCATGGCCTTCCGCTTCATGCCGGATCGCGACACGGTCATTATCAAGGACTGCAACACGATGACCGTGGACCCCATGTGCATCGATCCCGGCGTGGCGTCGAAGATCGGCATGGACTGCACCATCCCGCTGGGCGGAAACTGGAACCCCGACGAGTTCATCAAGAGCGCCGTCACCGACCTCGGCGATCCGCCGGCGGACGTGGTGGAAATGTCCGAGGACGATCTCACGAAGGACATGGAAGCCTTCATCGGCGCCGCGCCGCGGGCGTGGCTGGACGTGCTGAAGCACTATCACGGCCAGCCCTATCCCGTGATCTACCGGGCCTTCGGCAATCTCCGTCACAAGCTCGGGCGGCTGAACGACGCGCCGTGGTACCGCTACACGCTGTCCGATCGTCCCTTCGCCTTCGAGGCCAAGCCGGCCCCGCCGTCGAACTTCGATCCGAAGCACGTTGGCACGACCCCGGCATGACCCGCCACACGCCACCGGGTCCCGTCCGCCGCCGGATGATCGTCGGCATCACCGGCGCCACCGGCATCGTGTACGGCGTCCGTCTCCTGCGGGCGCTGCGCCAGTTGAAGATCGAGAGCCATCTCGTGGTGTCGAAGGCGGGGGAGATGACCCGCGCCTATGAGACGGAGATGACGTCCGAGGAACTGCGCAGCCTCGCGGACGTGGTCTATGCGCCCGGCGACATCGCCGCGCCCATTTCCAGCGGGTCGTTCCGCACCATGGGCATGATCGTGGCGCCCTGCTCGGTCCGCACCATGAGCGACATCGCGAACGGCGTCACGTCCGGCCTCATCAGCCGGGCGGCGGACGTCTGCCTGAAGGAGCGGCGGCGGCTGGTCCTGCTGCTGCGGGAGACCCCGCTGCATGCCGGGCACCTGAAGACCATGCTGGCGGTGACCGAGATGGGCGGCATCATCGCGCCGCCCGTGCCGGCCTTCTACACCCGCCCCCAGTCCCTGGACGACGTGGTGACGCATACGATCGGCCGCGCGCTCGACCTGTTCGACCTGGACCTCCAGGCGTTCCCGCGCTGGGGCGAGGAGGAAGAGGTGCGCTTCGCGCCGGACGAGGGCGTCTCCGACCCGGCCGAAACGACCTGAGCGGTGTCATCCTCCCGGAGAAACGTCGCTCCGCCCGGGGATCCGCCCCAGCATGCGCTCCGGGAGGAGACGCCCCAGGAGGATGCGCCCGGCCAGGATGGCGAGGACGGCCACCGCCGTCCCGATGCCGGCTTCCACCAGCCGGTCGAACACCAGCGGCGGCCAGGGCAGCCCGCGCCCCAGATTGCTCATGCCGATGGCCAGCGGCGAGATGAACAGCAGCGCGATGCCGTAGCTGCGGGCGATGAACAGTTCCGCCACGCCCTGGAGCACGACGATCAGCAGCACCAGGGCCAGCGGCCCCGGCTGCGTCGCGAACAGCCCGGCCGCGACGCCAACGCCGCCGAGCGTGCCCAGGATGAGCTGGAGCATCCGCGCGAGTGCGTCCGGCGAGGCCAAGGCGGGCATGAGCGCGCCCACCACCACCGCCGCCCAGAAGGGATGGCCGATGCCCAGGGCCAGGGCGAGGGCCCAGGCGCAGACCGTGGCCACCGCCGCCGTGGTGATGATGATGACGTGCCGCCGCAGATCGAGCGCGGCGGACCCTTTTGCGAGGCGTCCGGGCAAAGCGCGCAGGGCGGACTGGGGATTGGCCGTACCCTGCGGCCCCAGCAGCGTGAGGAGCACGGCGAAGCCCGCGCCGCCCGCGCTGGTGGCGATCACGAGGGCCGCGCGGTCCGGCGCCACGGGAATGTCGGCGATGACCAGCAGCACCAGGATGAAGAAGATCTCCCCGCGCGGCACCCATCCCATCAATGTGCCGAGCGTGCCTGCCCCAACGACCACGGCGAACAGCAGGGCGCCCAGCAGCCAAAGCGGGCCGCCCGCGGCGGAATAGGCCACCGCCGCCGCCACCGTCGCCACGAATCCGATGGCAACCACCACCTGCGTCTCGGCCCGGCTCTGGGCCGTCTCGCTGTGTCCGTACAGCGAGGCCAGCGCGCCGAACGCGGCATAGACGGCGATGTCCAGGTGCCCTGTCAGGTAGAGCGCCAGCAGCGGCACGCCCACGGACGCGGCGACGCGCAGCGCGGCCCGCGCGTCCTGTGCCGTCACTCCGAAAATAGAGTTGAGCATTCCAATACCGAGCTGGAAGACAGAAGGAGGGACCATGCCCTATCAAGACCTGCGCGCTTTCCTGTCTAGCTTAAGGCAAGCCGGCGATCTTGTTGATATAGCACGGCCGGTTGCTCTCAAGTATGACGTGGCGAAAGCTCTGGCCAAGAGCAGCGCCCTGGATGGTCCGGCGCTGTTGTTCACGCAGACGGGCACCGACTTCCCGCTCGTCGCCGGACTTTACGGAAACCGGCGCCGCGCGCTCATCGCCTTCGAGGCGAGCGAGGACACCATCCATGCGCGGGTGACGAAGGGCATCGACAATCCCCTCGCCCCCGTGGACTTTTCCGGCGCCCCGCCCTGCCAGGAGGTGGTGCTGACGGGCGACCAGGTGGACCTGACGAAGCTCCCCATCCCCATCTACAGCCCCAAGGACGGCGGCCCCTACATCACGGCGGGCATCGTGGTCTCGGAGGATCCCGACACCGGCGTCCCGGACATCGGGAATTACCGCTTCCAGGTGCACGGTCCGCAGATCCTGGGCGTGTTCTCCGCGCCCAACCACCGCTTCGGCAAGAACATGGCGAAGGCCATCGCCCGAAAGGTGCCGCTCCACGGCGCCATCGTCATCGGCGTGGACCCCATGACCGCCTTCTCCTGCCAGGTGCAGGGCGGCGACGCCACCAACGACTGGTTCGTGGCAGGCGGCCTGCGCGGGGCGCCGGTGGAGCTGGCGAAAGCCGTCACCAGCACGGTGAAAGTGCCCGCCCACGCGGAGTTCATCATCGAGTTCGTGGTGGACGAGGACGACCAGCGCATCGAGGGGCCGCTCGGGGAATATACCGGCTACTACACGCCCGCCTCCCCCAAGCCCACCGCCAAGGTCACGGCCATCACCCATCGCCGCGACCCCGTCTTCCAGGGCCTGCTGACGGGCAAGCCCATCACCGAGAACCATGTCCTCAAGCAGATCCCGTTCGAGGCCTCGATCCTGCGCCAGCTTCAGGCCCAGTTCCCCACCATCGCCGACATCGCCATCACCAGTTCGGGCGGCGTGCAGACCTATGTGGTCATCGCCATGACGCCCCGCTACGAGGGCGAGGCGCGGCAGGCGATCCTGGCGGCCATGGCCTCGAACCTGCACCCCAAATGGGTGGTGGTGGTCGATCCCGACATCGACATCCGCAAATCCTCCGAGGTGGAATGGGCCATGTCGTTCCGCGTGAAGCCCCGGGAGGACGTGTTCGTGGTGGACCGCACCGCGGCCGCGCCGCTGGATCCCTATACGGACGGCGGCTATTCCTCCTCGGTGGGCATCGACGCCACCCGGCCGTTCGGGGTGGAATTCCCCGACGTGTCCGAAGTGCCCGGCTGGCGCGACTTCGACCTTCCCGAGATCGAGCCGCGCTGACGGGACCTCGCGCGCCCGCGCCGCCTACATCAAAGGCGGGCGGGCCTGCTCGGCCGTGCACATGGCGTGGCGCATGCGCGAGAACTGGACCACCTGCCGCCCCACCGTCTCCAACTGGAAGCGCGCGGCGGCATCCACGCACTGCCCCTCCGGGTCGAACAGCGCAGTGGAGGTGTTGAGCGTCGCCCCGAGCGGCGTCGGCCATCCCCGTAGGGCATGGGCGACGGAGCGCAGGGTGGCGAGCGTCTGGCTCGCCGCCTGGGCCCCGCCCGCGCACGCCACCAGCCCCACGGCAAGGCCGTCGAAATAGGGGCGTGCCTCGCCGCGCAGGTCCTCGGCATAGTCCAGCGCGTTCTTCACGAGACCGGACAGGGAGCCGTGATAGGCAGGCGAGCCCACCACGATGCCGTCGCACCGCCGATAGAGATCCACCAGCCGCTGCGCCTCGTGCGTGCGGTCGGGGTCGGAGGGATTGTACATGGGCAGGAGCAGGTCCGGCCCGGAGACGAGCACCGTCTCGGCACCCTCTGCGGCCGCCGCCGCCAGGGCCACCGCGAGGGCGCGCTCGGTGCTGGAGCCGGACCGGGGCGTTCCGCCCAAGCCCAGAATGAGGGGACGATGGGTCTGCATGCTCGTTCCTCCCGAACCGCGCCGGCCGCACATGCCCGGCGGCGCTGAGCCCGCGTCTTGCGGCGGGCGATTATTGGGGCGGCGCCCGTGGCGCCCGCCGAACTTGCCGCGCGCGGCGCGCGCTCAGGCGGAGGCGCCGGGAAGCCGCAGCTCCGCCTCGCCCACCGCCACCGGCCGCCCGCCCACGCGGGCGGTGAGGTCCGCGCGGACATGGCACGTACCGGCCTCGTCCCGCGCCTCCAGAACCTTGCCCTCGACGAGCACCACGTCGCCGGGGCGCACAGGGGCGACGAAGCGCGCGGACAGCCGGCGCACGAAGCCCGCCGGGCCGACGGCATCCGTCACCGCCCGGCCCATGAAGGCCATGGTCAGCATGCCATGGGCGATCACCCCGCCCAGGCCCGACGCCTCGGCGAAGGGCAGGTCGTAATGGATGCGGTTGTAGTCGTCGGATGCGCCGGCATAGCGCACGAGCTGCTGCGTGGTGACGGGCTCGGTCTCCAGCGCGAACACGTGGCCCGCCTGCCATTGGTGGGGCGTATCGGTCATGCGAGGCTCGCCTTCTCCACCTGGTCTAGCGACCGGTAAACCGTGGTGCGGCTGAAGACGAGGACGAGGCCGCCCGCATCGTCTTCCACCCGCATGTCCTGCCGCATCAATTCCATCAGGCCCTTGCTGCCGCGCTTCTCGTCCACGCCCGTCAGGCCGAGAATGCAGGCGAGCCGCATGCCGGCCACCACGGGGCGCTCATAGGTGAAGGCGACGGTGCCCGCCATGATGCGGCGGCGGTCCAGCGGGGCCATCCAGGGCGCGTCGGCGACCGGGCGGAAGGTGGTGGGAAAGGTGGGCGGGGCCACGATATCCGCGTGCCCGTGGGTCCGGGCATGGGCCACGTCGTGGAACAGCGGGTTCTCGTCGCCGATGGCACGGGCGAACTTGCGGATGGCGCCGCGCTCCACCTCCACCTCGAAGGCGGGCATCACGGAGCCGATGAGGGAACGGTCGATCTCGGCCATGGCTCTACCCGATCCGTTCGATGAGGGTGGCCGTGCCGAGCCCGCCGCCGCAGCACATGGATTGCAGCCCGAACCGCCCGTCGCGCCGCTCCAGCTCCGAGAGCAGGATGGTCATCAGCCGCGCGCCGGAGGAGCCCAGCGGGTGGCCCATGGCAATGGCGCCGCCATTGACGTTCACCTTGTCGAGGTCCGGCTTGATCTCCTTCAGCCACGCCCCGAGCACGCTGGCGAAGGCCTCGTTGATCTCGAACAGGTCGATGTCCGCCAGCGACAGACCCGCGCGCTCCAGGATCGCGCGGGTGGCGGGAATGGGGCCGGTCAGCATGATCTCGGGATCGACGCCCACCACGAGTTGGGCGTGCAGCCGTGCCCTCGGCCTCAGCCCGAATTCGCGGGCCTTCGCGGCGGTCATCAGCAGGAGGCCGGCGGCGCCGTCCGACACCTGGCTGGCATTGCCGGCGGTGACGCGCCCGCCGTCCGGCCGGAAGGACGGCTTCAGGGTGGCGAGCTTCTCCAGCGAGGTTTCCCGGCGCACGCCCTCGTCCCGCTCCAGCAGGCCGCCTTCGGCCGCCGCCACGGGGATGAGGTGCCCGGCGAACCGGCCCTCGTCCTGCGCCGCCGCCGCCAGGGTATGGCTGCGCAGCGAGAGTTCATCGAGATAGGCGCGCGAGAGGTCCCAGCGCTCCGCGATGCGCTCGGCCGCCTCGCCCATGGAGGGCATGGAGAAGCGCGCCACCAGCTCTTCCGGGTAGCGCCGCCCGTAGCGGGTGTCGTCATTGCCGCCCTGGGTCACGGACATGACCTCGACGCCGGCCGCGATCACCACGTCGCAAGTGCCCGAGCGGATGAGGTTGTCGGCGAAATGCACCGCCTGCTGGGACGAGCCGCAGGCGCGCTGGACGGTGGTGCCCGGCACGGTGACGGGAAAGCCGGCGCTGAGCAGCGCGGTGCGTGCCACGTTGCCCGCCTGCATGCCCACCTGCGCGGCGCACCCCGCCACCACGTCCTCCACCGCCGCCTTGGGGATGCCGGTGCGGGCCACCAGCGCCTCCAGCACCGTGCCCAGAAGGGCGGCGGAATGCCAATCGCGCAGGGCGCCGTTGCGCCGGCCCACGGGCGTGCGGACCATATCGACGATGACGGGCTCGCGGTCGGCAAGCTGCGCGGGGGTCATGGTCATCTCCTCGGTTCGGCGGTGTCAGTGGCCCGCCGCGATCTCGCCGGCAAGGCCGGTGTGAATGTCGCCCGCCTGGAAGCGGGCATCGCGCAGCACCTTCAGAAGGAACGGGACGTTGGTCTGGGTGCCGGAAATCTCGAACCCTTCGAGCCCCGCCGCGAGCCGCGCGATCGCCTCGTCGCGGGTGTCGCCATGGGCGATCACCTTGGCGATCATGGGGTCGTAGAAGGGCGTCACGGCGCGCCCCTGCGCGTATCCCGTCTCGATCCGTAGGTGCGGCGTGGCGGGCGGCGGGCGGAAATGCTCCAGGCGCCCAGGCGCGGGCAGGAAGCGCACGGGGTCTTCCGCATAGATGCGCGCCTCCACCGCATGGCCCGTCAGGGCGATCCGCCCGGGCAGGATGTCGGCGAGCGGCAGGCCGGACGCGGCCAGGATCTGCGTGGCCACGAGATCGACGCCCGTCACCATCTCCGTCACCGCATGCTCCACCTGAAGGCGGGTGTTCATCTCCAGGAAGGAGAAGGTGCCGTCCGCGTCCCGCAGCATCTCCACGGTACCGATATTGTCGTAGGCGAGGCCGCGCAGAACGCCGGCGGCATGCTCGGCCATGGCCTCCAGAACGGCGCGCGGCAGCCCGGGCGCGGGCGCCTCCTCGATCACCTTCTGGTGGCGGCGCTGGATGGTGCAGTCGCGCTCGAACAAATGACGCAGGCCGCCATGGCGGTCGCCCATCACCTGGAACTCGATATGGCGGGGGCGCGCCAGCAGGCGCTCCAGATAGACCTGCGGATCGGCGAAGCTGCGGGCGGCGAGGGTCCGGGCGCGCTCCACCGCGCGCAGCAGCCCGTCCTCGCTCTCCACCGCCTGCATGCCGATGCCCCCGCCCCCGCCCGCGGGCTTCACGAGAAGCGGATAGCCGATGGCGCGCGCAATGGCGGGAAGGTCCGCGTCCGCCTCCAGCAGGCCGGACCCGGCGGCGACGGGCATGCCCTTCTGCGCCATCAGCGCACGGGCCCGGGTCTTGTGACCCATGGATTCGATCCAGGCGGCGGAGGGGCCGATGAAGGTCATCCCCGCCTGCGCCACGCGGCGGGCGAAGCCGGCATTCTCCGACAGGAAGCCGTAGCCAGGATGGATGGCGTCTGCCCCGCATTGCCGGGCGATGTCGAGGATGCGGTCCTGGTCCAGATAGCTGGCGCGCGCCGGAGCGGGGCCCACATGGAAGGCGGCGTCGGCCGCCTCCAGATAGGGCGCGCCCGCGTCTGCGTCGGAATAGAGCGCGACGGAGGGGATGCCCAGGGCGCGCAGCGCCCGCACCACCCGCGCCGCCACCGCCCCGCGATTGGCCACCAGCACCTTGGCGAAGGGGGCCCGGCGCGAGGGCGTCGCGGCATCCCGCAGGATCTGCGCCTCACCCATGGCTCGCCCCTTCCTGCGCCGCGAGGCGCTCCAGGCGGGCGCCCACATTGGCGTCGGCGGCGCGCTTCATCCCGCTCTCCAGGGGAACGCCCTCCACCGCGTCGATCAGCGCCTTCACCCGGCCGATGAGGCCATCCGGCGCCGCCGCCAGTTCCGCCGCGCGGGTTTCCGCCGCCATGCCCACGTCCTCCGCGAGATGGGCGAGGCCAAGCGCCGCCGCCTCCCGCCCGTCGAAGACGCGCGCGCTGGTCAGAAGGTCGAACGCCCGCGCGCGGCCGAGGCGCTGGACGAGGCCCGGCACGACGAGGGCGGGGAGCATGCCGTGGCGGATCTCGGGATAGCCGAACCGGGCATCGCCCGCCGCGATCACCACGTCACAGGCGAGCGCCAGCGCGCAACCCGCGCCGAGAGCGAAGCCGTGGACCTGGGCCACCACGGGCTTTCCGAGCCCGGATGGCGCCAGAAGCAGGCGCCCGAGGCGGTCCGCATGGCTGCGGATGGAGGCCGCGTCCGCGAGCGCGGCCGTCTCCTTCAGGTCCGCGCCAGCGCAGAAGCCGGCGCCGTTCCCCCGGAGGAGGACCGACCGCACGCCGGGCGTGCGGCCAGCCTCCTCCAGGGCGGCCATCAGGGCGTCCATGAGGCGCGCGTTCAGGGCATTGCGCGCGCCCGGCCGGTTCAGCACCAGATGACGCACCGCGCCGTGATCGATGACGTGGAGAAGATCGTCGTCAGACATCACTGTCCTCCCGCCCGGCCGCCGACCGCCCCGCGATGGCGCCGCCGATCACGCATTCCGCCAGGTTCCCGCCACTGAGATAGAGGTGCCCGAACACGCTCCCCAGTTCGCCCGCCGCATAAAGGCCGGGAATGGGTGCGCCGAACGGGGTGAGCACGCGCTGGGCCCGGTCATGCACCGGGCCGCCCTGGGTGTTGATGACCATGGGCCACACCTGCCCCAGATAATAAGGCGGGGTCGCGAGCGGGGTCATGGTCTCGGGGCGGCGGCCGAAGGCCGTGTCCTCGCCGGACGCGCAGTCGCGGTTCCAGGCGTCCATCGTTTCCATCAGGACCGGCTCGGGCACGCCCATGAGGGCGGCAAGTTCGGCGAGGGTCTCCGCGCGCTGGAAGACGCCGAGCTCGACCTCCTTCAGATTGTCCGCGCTCCAGTCATAAAAATCCTCGTCCCGCCCGTTGATGGCGCAGCGGCCCATGGGGTACATGCGCCGCCCCGCCTCGTCGAAGATGAGGAAGGCGGGAATGCGCGGGAAGGACTGGGTCTTGGAATCGTAGGCATCCAGCGGACGCACGCCGAAATCGCCGGGATAGGGCGGATACTCGTCCATGAAGCGCCGCCCGGTCTTGTCGCACAGGATCCAGGCGAGCTTGGGCAGGGTCTTGGCCGGGAGCGGCTTGCCGAGCGCATCCACCACGCCGAGGTCGGAGACCGCGTCCGCCCGGCCCGGCGTCCACATGGGGACCGCCTTCAGATAGAGGCCGTAGGGATAGGCGGGGTCGGGGTGCCGCAGGCCGTAGGGGCCGTGATAGTGCCACATGTGCCAGAGCGCGGCCCCGGCCTCCTGAGCCATGGCGATGCCATCGCCGGTATTGCCGAGAAAAGAGCCCACCAAAACCGGAATAGCCTGGAAATAATCGGCCTTCATGGCCTCGTTCGCCTCGAACCCGCCGCAGGCCAGCACCACGCCCTTGCGGGCGCGGATGGCGACGGAGCGGCCGTCGATGCGCGCCCTCAGGCCGAGAACGCCCTGCCCCGTGCGGTGGATAAGCCGCTCGGCCGGGGCGCTGAGGTGCACCGGGATGCCCCGGCGGACCACGTTGTCCTCAAGCACCGCGAACAGGCGGCAGCCCGGCCGCACGCCCTTCACGCCATGCACCCGCGCCGCGCCCTCGATGGCGGGCATGTGGCTGATCTCGCAATAGCCCAGCGCCTCGTATCCCGGCAGCGGGTAATTGCCCGGCGCGGCGGTCACGCTCACCGTGGCGCCGCTCGCCTGCGCATAGGCCCGCATGCGGTCGGGGACGGCCATCATGCTGTCGGCCAGCACCTCCAGCAGGTCGTCCGGCGTGCGGCCGCCGCAGGTGGCCTTCAGGTAGGTGAGCGCCGCGTCCCGGTCGAAGGCGATGCGGATGCCGCCCGCCGAGACGATGGAGAGCCCGCCGGGCTCCGGCATCTTTTCGAGGATCATGACCTCGGCGCCCACGTCATGGGCCTCGATGGCGGCCACCGCGCCCGCGGCGCCGTAGCCCACCACGACCACGTCGGTCTCCAGGTCGAAGGCGATGTCGTCCTTCGCGATCTCGGGCGCGCGCGTCGGCATGGGCATTCCTACGGCATGATGCGACGCTTGAAGCCGGGCACGATGCGCGCCCGCGCCCGTTTCAGCGTCTTCAGGATGAAGTCCCGCGTCTCGGCCGGATGGATCACGTCGTCGATCAGCGCCATCTCCGCCGCCATGTAGGCGGAGGACTTCGCCTCCACCTGCTCGATGATCTCGGCGCGGCGCTTGGCCGGCTCGGCCGCGCGGGCGATCTCCTTGCCGTGCACCAGTTCCACGCCCGCCGCCGTGCCCATCACATCGAAGCGGGCCGTGGGCCAGGCGGCGATGCCGTCCGGCCGGGTCGCGCGCCCGCCGAGGGCGATGTAGGCGAGGCCGATGGCCTTGCGCAGCACCACCGTCACCTGCGGCACGCTGGCGCCGATCACGGCGTTAAGAAGCTGGGAGGCGAGCACCACCATGCGCTGCTGCTCCACCACCGGGCCCACCATGAAGCCGGGGCAATCGGTGAGGAACACCAGCGGAATGTGGAAGGCATCGCAGATGTCGATGAAGCGGCGCGCCTTGATGGCCGACTTCTCGTCCATGGCGCCCGCCATGAACAGGGGATTGGAGGCGATGATGCCCACCGATTCCCCGCCCATGCGGGCGAAGGCGGTGATGAGGTTCGGCCCGTACAATTCGCGATAGGGCGTGTAGGCGCCGCCGTCCACCAGGAGCCGCAGCAGCACGCGCATGTCATAGGCGCGGCGATGGTTCTCCGAGACGATGGCCTCGATCTCCGCGCGCCCCTCCGGCGTCTCGATGGGCGCGGGCACAGGCGCTACGCTGGGCGGGCGCTCGTCGCTGCTGGAGGGCAGGTAGGACAGGATGTGGCGGATGGCGGCGATGCTCTCCGCCTCGCTCTCTCCCAGGTGGTCGACCATGCCCCGTTCCACGGCCACGTGCTCGGCGCCGCCGATCTCGTCGGCGGTGGTCTCAAGGCCGATGCCCACCCGCACCACGGCGGGGCCGGACATGCCCATGAAGCCGGTGCCGCGCACGATGGTGACGAAGTCCGACTGGACAGCTGTGAAGGAGGGGCCGCCGAAGCACGCGCCCATGAGCGCCGCCACCTGGGGCACCACGCCCGACAATTCGAAATGCTCGCGGAAACGCGTGCCCATGGCGGCGGCGATGGCGCCGCCATTCTCCTGGAAGCGCCCCGCGCCCGCCTCCATCAGCGCGATGAAGGGCTTCTTGTGGATGAGCGCCAGTTCGCGCACCCGCACGGTCTTGGCCTCCGCCACCCGCCCGCGCGTGCCGGCGAGGATGGTGGCATCCTCGGACGTGACATAGACCGTGCGCCCATCGATGGTACCGCTGCCGGCGATGAGCCCGTCGGCCGGGGTGCGGGCCTTGAGGTCGGGGTGCTGGCTGCGGGCGAGGAGGCCGATCTCCTCGAAGGAGCCGGGGTCCAGCAGCAGGTCCAGCCGCTCGCGCGCGGTCAGCTTGCCCGCCGCCTTGTGCTGGGCGATGGCCGCCTCGCCGCCCATGGCCCGGGCGACGCCGCGACGCGCGTCGAGTTCGTCGAGAATCTTCTTGTCCATGGGCGGACCTCGGTCCCTTCGGGTCCCGCGGGTGTTGGGCACCCGTCGATTTCAGGCGGACAATATCGCACATTGTATCGCATGCAATAGGCACAAAGCGGAAATTGCCGGTAGACAATCACTTTCATTTCGTCAGAATGCCCATGACCCTGCCCGGACTGCATGTGCCGGCCGGCAGGGACAGGCCGCCACGCACGGTGGACGGCTTCGACAGGACAAGCGGGAGCAGCCCGCGGCAGGTGGATTTCGCACCCATGGACATCAAGGCCGAAGTCGCCGGCGCCGTCTTCGAGATTCTCGCGCGCGAGGGGGAGACGGTGGCCAAGGGCGCTCCCCTCCTCATCCTCGAATCCATGAAGATGGAAATCGTGGTCCAGGCACCGGCCCCGGGGGTCGTCGCGCGGGTTCTGGTGGACATCAACGACATTGTGGAAGCCGGACAGGTGCTGGTGCGCCTCGATCCCTGACCGTGCGCCGCCGGCGCAGGACGGAGACTCAGAATGGATTTTCGACTGACCGAGCGCCAACGCGAGCTGATTGACGGCGCCGCCCGCATCGCCGAGCGCGACCTGCTGCCGCTCGCCGCCGACGAGACGCCCGCGGGCGTCCAGAAGCTGCGCGAGGCCATGGCGCAGGCCGGCCTGCTCGGCCTCAACATGCCCGAGGAGCACGGCGGCATCGGCCTTCCGCTGGTGGACACGCTGCTGCTGATCCAGACGCTCCAGGCCCGCGCCTCCATCATCGGCGGCCTCGCCCATCGCACCTCCACCGGCGCCGTGGGCGCCATCGCGGAACTGGGCACCGACGCCCAGAAGGCGCGCTACGTGCGCGGCGTGTGCGCGGGCGAATTCGGCATCGGCATCGGCATCACCGAGCCGGAGGCGGGCTCCGCCGCCACCTCCATGACCACCCGCGCCCGCATCGAGGGTGACAGGGTCGTGATGGAGGGCCGCAAGCAGTTCGTGTCCTTCGTGGACAACAACGCCTATACCCTCACCTATTGCCGGTTCGGCACCAGCGGGAAGCCCTCGGACATCGGCGCGGTGATCGTGCCCCATGATGCGCCGGGCTTTTCCCACTCCAAGGGGTCGGTCAACATGGCCGACGAGTTGCTGTTCGAGCTCTATTTCGACCGCTGCACCTTGCCCCTGGAGCACATCCTGCTGGACGGCAACGCCTTCGGCCGCCTCATCAGCGTCTACAATGCGGAGCGGCTCGGCAGCATGGCGCGCATGCTCGGCTCGGCGGAGGCCGCCTTCAACCTGGCGGTGGACTATGCCAAGACGCGCCGCCAGTTCGGCCGCGAGATCGGCGAGTTCCAGGGCATTCAGTGGATGCTCGCGGAGATGAAGGTGAAGCTAGAAGCCGCCCAGCTCCTGGTCTACCGCGCCGCCTCCAATGCCGGACACGGGCTGCCCAACCCCACCGAGACCTCCATGGCCAAGGTCTTCACCGCCCAGGCGGCGAAGGAGATCTGCGACGCGGCCATCCAGATCTTCGGGGCCAACGGCTACATGAAGGAATTCCCCCTGGCCCGGCGCTATGCCGAGGTGCGCGGCGGCTCCATCTATGGCGGCACCATCCAGATCCACAAGAACATGATCGCCGGCGCCATTCTCGGCCGCTCCAACAGCCAGTGGCGGCGCGAGAAGCCCGGCGCCAAGGACTGAGCAGCAGCAACCGGGAGCGGACGCCCATGGCACGCGCGGTGGATGCGCAGGACCTTGCCCGCCAGATGGAGGCGCGCCCGCGCGCCTTCGCGCTGCTGGACATCCGGGAAGCGGGCGAGGCGGAGCGCGGGCACATTCCCGGCGCCTCCGCCCTGCCCCGCCGCCTGCTGGAATTCCGCATCGAGCCGCTGGTGCGCAACCGCGACACGCCGGTCATTCTCTATGACGACGGCGACGGCCGCGCGGACCTCGCAGCCAAGACGCTGGAGCGCGCTGGCTATGGCCGGGTCTCGACGCTGGCGGGCGGCCTTCCCGCCTGGCGGGCGGCCGGTCAGCCCCTCGCCACCGGCTTCAACGTGCCCAGCAAGGCCTTCGGCGAGCAAGTGCATGACGAGGGCGTGCCGTCCATGACCCCGGCCGCCCTCGCCGCCCTCGCCGCGTCCGGCCGCCCTTTCACCCTCTGGGACGTGCGCACCCCCGCCGAATACAGGACGGGCACCTTGCCCGGCGCGGTCCGGGGCGCGGGCTTCGAGCTGATCCTGAGCGCGCCCGGCGCGGCGGCCTCGGGCGCCCCCATCGTGCTCCACTGCGCCGGCCGCACCCGCTCCATCATCGCCACCCGCACCCTGCATTTGCTGGGTTTTACGGATGTTACGGCGGTGGAGAACGGCACCATGGGCTGGATGCTGGACGGGCGGGAGCTGGAGCGCGGCGCCGACCGCGCCCTGCCGCCGCCCCGTGTGGCGGACGTGCGCGCAATGGCCGAGCGGGCGAAGGTGTGCGCGCAGGCGGCGGGCGTCCGGTTCGTGAGCGCGGCCGAGGCGGCGGCCCTCGCCGGGGACACGGCCCGCCCCTATGTCTTCGATGTGCGCGGGGCCGAGGCCTTCGCGGAGCGTCACGCGGCCGAGGCCATGCACGCGCCGGCAGGCCAGCTTGTTCAATGCACGGACGAGTATGTGGCCGTGGCGACCCTGCCCATCCTGCTCATGGATGACGGGGATGCCCGCGCCGCCATGGCGGGCTACTGGCTGTCGCGCATGGGCTTTCCGGATGTCCGCGTGGTGGAAGGCGGCCTTGCGGCCTGGAGCGCGGCGGGTGGCGCGACGGCCAGCGGGCCGCGCCGCAGCCGGCCGCTGAACCTCGACCAGGCCCGCGCGGGCGCGCGCTTCCTGGACCCGCAGGCCCTGCGCGCGGCGCCCGACGAGGCGTTGGTGCTGGATGTGGGAACGAGCCGCGACTTCGCCGCCGGTCACGTTCCCGGCGCGCTCTGGTGCCCGCGCGGGTCGCTGGAACTGCGCGTCGGGCGGCTGCCGGCCGAACGGACCTGGGTGCTCACCGCCACGGACGAGCGGCAGGCCCTTCTGGCGGCGGCATCGCTGGCGGAGCACGGTCATGCGGCCCTCGTCCTGCGGGGCGGCAACGAAGGCTGGAGAGCGGCAGGCGGGTTTCTAGAAGCCGGGGGATCGCCGGAGCCGGGCTTCGGCACCGACCTCGTCGAGCCGCCCTATGCGAAGGGCCTCGGCGAAATGCGCCGCTATCTGGACTGGGAACAGACGCTGCACCGGCCGGGAGCCTGAGGCGCCCGCACCGCCGGAGCCGGATCAGACGATGGTCGCCATGAGATAGGGCCGCGACTCCAGCAGCCCCGCGAGCGCGTTCAGCCCGCGCCCCAGCACCGCCTCGCCCGCCCCCGCATTCAGGGAGACGCGCACGGCCGGGGCTATCCGGGTCTCCTCGTCCGCCGCGAAATGATCGGACGCCACCACCGCGACCCCGTTGCGCCGGGCCGCGGCCTCGAAATCCAGCGCCCGCCAGGGCGTAGGAAGCTGCAGCCACATATGGACCGACGCGGGATGGCAGGCGAGCGTCTGCCCGGCGAAGATGCGGCGCGCCTCGGCACAGCGCAGCGCGGTTTCCTCGTTCATGCGGCGGCGCAATTGCTCGGCCGCATTGGAGGACATGAGCAGGCTCGCCAGTTCGCCGAGAATGGGCGAGGTGCCGAGCGTCATCACGTGGATCAGGTTCGAGAACACGTCCACCCAGGCTTTGGGGGTCACGAGGAAGCCGATGCGGATGGCCGGGCTCAGGCACTTGGCGAGCCCGGAAATGTAGCAGACATGGTCCGGCGCGAAGGCGGCGATGGGGGCGGGCCGCTCGGCAAGGGCCGCCGCCGTGGCATCGTCCTCGATGATCATGAGATTGTTCGCTCGCGCCACGGCCGCGATCTCGCGCCGCCGCTCCTCGGGCATGGTGGTCAGGCAGGGATTGTGCAACGTGGACTGGAGATAGACCACCCGCGCGCCGGTGCGCGCCACGGCTTCCGCCAGCGCCGACGGAACCATGCCGTGCGCATCCATGGGGACGCCGCGCACCTTGAGCCCGCGCAAATTGGCGATGGCCTTGAAGCCGGGGAAGGTGGCCGCATCGGTCAGGATGGTGTCCGAGAAGCTGGCCAGCCCGGACAGGGCCACGAGGATGGCCTGCTGCGCGCCGGCGCAGAGCAGCACCCGGTCGCTGGAGGCCTCAAGGCCCGTCCGGTTCAGCCATTCGGCCGCCACCGTGCGCTGGACGGGAAGCCCGGCGGCCGGGGGATATTTGTGCAGCGGCAGCAGGGCGGCCCGCTCCGAAAGATCGTTGATGGCGTCCGCCACCAGATCCGACAGGCCGTTGACCGGGGTGCGGTAGCAGGACAGGTCGATCATGCGCTGGTCGCGCTCGTCGGGGCGGAACTCGAAGCGCGGGCCGCTGTCCTTGTGCTCGTCACGCACGAAGGTGCCCCGGCCCACCTCGCCTGTCACCAGATTCTGCTTGCGCACCAAAGAGTACGCCCGGGTGATGGTGCCGACCGTCACCCCCAGATGCCCCGCCAGGTCCCGCTGCGGCGGCAATTGCGCGCCTGGGGCCAGCTCGCCGCTGTCGATCGCCTGGGCAATGGCGCTCGCCACCGCCAGATAGCGCGGGCCTTCAAGGTTTTCGATCTTCGGCACCCAGTTCATACATCCCACCTGCGCTTGGTGTATCGATGCTCATAGGGACATTGACAGAGCAATATCGCCACTTATAATCCATTTGTATCGACATGTCTCGTCAGAGCGTGTGACGACCGGGCCAGATCCCCGAGGGTGTCCTCATGGGGTCCGGCCGCTTCCTTCGCACCCTCTGTCATCACCGCGATCCCCACGCAGGACTGGGACCGGTTCCGCCGGCGCCCCGGGCAGGCTGCAAAGCAGAACGGCGACATGGCAGCTCCAGGAAACAGCTTCGTCGGCAAGACCTACGGCCAATCGATCGCGCTCATCTGCGATCGATTCAAGGACCGGGAGGCGCTGATCGTCGGCAAAGATCGTCATTCCTACGGGGATGTCAAACGGTACGTCGATGCGGCCAGCAGGCATCTTCTCGCGCTCGGCCTCAAGCCCGGCGACCACGTGGCGCTCTGGCTTCCCAACCGGGCGGAATTCCTCTGGTACTGGCTCGGCGCCGCCCAGGCGGGGCTGGTGGTGGTGGTGCTCAACACGCGCCTGAAGCTGCCGGAAGCGAGCTACCAGCTCGCCCAGTCGGAAAGCGTGGCGCTCATCATTCCCGGCCAGCCGTCCTTCCGCGACTTCCTCGCCGAAGTGCGCGAACTGTGCCCCGCGCTGGACGCGCAGCAGGCCGGACGCCTCTCCTGCCCGGACCTGCCGCACCTGCGCCACGTGATCGTCTGCGACACGCCATCCACGCCCCTGCCCGGCCTCACCGCCGGCGCCGTGTTCGGTGCGGCGGCCTCCGACGATGCCCCCGTGCCGCTGGAGAGCAACCCGGACGCACCGGGCCTCATCTCCTATTCGTCCGGCACCACCGCCCTTCCCAAGGGCGCGCTCATTACCCATTGCGTCTGGCGCAAGGCCTATGACATCGGCGAGCGCGTCGATCTCACCGAGGCGGACCGGCTCTATCTCTGCATTCCCCTGTTCGGCTCCATGGCCATGATGAACGGCGTGCTGCCGCTCTGGACGCGGGGCGGGGCGATCGTGCTGGCGGAACGGTTCGACGTGGACCTGTTCATGCGCACGGTGGAGGCGGAGGCCTGCACCTGCGTCCATTTCCTGCCCCCCATGGTGGAGGCCCTCGCCGCCGCGCCGGACCGGGCCGGCCACGACCTGTCCACCCTCAGGATCGGCTGGGTGCTCAGCAACGAGCGCGAGGTGCTGGAGGCGGTGGTGCACACGCTCGGCGTGCCGGGCATGATGACCGGCTACGGCATGACCGAGACCACCACCGTTCTCACCCGCAACCGCTGGGACGATCCGCTGGAGCTGCGGATCACCACCCAGGGCTATGCCCTCCCGGACATCGAGCTGCGCATCGTGGATCCGCAGACCGGAGCCGCGCTTCCGCCCGGCGAGCTGGGAGAGATCTGGGCGCGAGGCTATTGCATCACGCCCGGCTATTACAACAAGCCGGAAGAGACCGCGAAGGCGCTCACCCCGGACGGCTGGTTCCGCACCGGCGACGGCGGCGTCATGGACGAGGACGGCCGCCTCGCCTATCGCGGGCGGCTGGGCGACGGCTACAAGAGCCGGGGCTTCAACGTCTCCCCGGCCGAGATCGAAGCCGTGATCAATGCCTATCCCCTCGTGGCCAAGTGTGCGGTGGTGGGCATTCCCCATGCGCGCTGGGGCGCGGTGGGCGCGGCGTTCGTGGTGCCCAAGGCGGTGGACGACGCCCCCTCCCAGGATGCGCTGCTGGAGTATCTCAGGCCCCGCCTGTCCTCCTTCAAGCTACCCGAACACGTCTTCCTCGTGGACGACCTGCCCATGACGGCAGGCACCGGAAAAGTGCAGAAATTCAAGCTGAAGGAGCAGGCCCTGGCGGCACTGGCCGAGGGCACCAACTTGCTTGCGGACGCGACCTGACGCCAATCAGGGCGCGCAATCCGGCGGCAAAGTGGCGACATTGTCGAATTTTCATGCAGACAAGTCGTAGACTTTTATTGATTAAAACCATAGAAATTATATAGATCGGCATCAGCCGACGCCTGGAGGAGGAAAGCCATGACCGAATTTTCACGCCGCAGCATCAATGCGATGCTGCTCGGGGCGCCGTTCGTGGCGGCGCTGGCGGCCCGTCCCGCCTGGGCCGCGCCCACCAAGCCGGCGGTGAATGCCGACACGCTGGTGGTGGCGCTGGAGAAGGAAATCCAGAACCTCGACGCCCTGGTGACGGCGAGCGGCGATTCCCTGCGCTACGCCTGGCAGATCTACGACACGCTCTACGGCTTCGACCCCAAGGGCAGCCTCGTGCCGCGCATGGCCTCGTCCTATTCCGTGTCGCCGGACGGGCTGGCCTACACCTACAAGATCAAGCCCGGCATCACTTTCCAGAACGGCGACCCCCTCACCTCGGCGGACGTGGCCTTCACGGTGGCACGGGTCCTCGATCCCGCGGTGAAGAGCACCCGCCGCCCCTTCTTCGCGCCTGTCATCGCCGGGGTGGACACGCCGGACCCGCTCACCGTGGTGTTCCGCCTGACCCAGCCGGACGGCTCGTTCCTGAACAAGGTGGCGGGCTTCCTGTTCATCGTGCCCAAGAAATACATCGAGAGCCTGCCCAATTCCGACGCCTTCGCGGCCGCGCCCGTCGGCTCGGGACCCTACAAATTCGTGCGCTACGACGTGGGGCAGGCCCTGTTCCTGGAGCGCTATGACGGCTTCTACGGCACCAAGCCGGGGGTCAAGAGCCTGATCATGAAGATCATTCCCGAAGGCACCACGCGGGTGAACGCGCTGCTGACGGGAGAGGTGGACCTCGCCGTCCAGGTGCCGGTGAACCAGAAGGAGCGGCTGGAGAAGGAGGCGGGCCTGAAGGTGGTGGTGAACCCCGTCTCCGCCCCCATGCATATCCGGCTCTATTCCAACGATCCGACCCTGCCCATCGCCAAGCGCGAAGTCCGGCAGGCGCTGAATTATGCGTTGGATTCCAAGGCCATCATCAAGTCGGTCTACCATGGCGTGGGCGAGCCCATGGGGACCTTCATCTCGTCCTATTTCCCCTATGGCGCCGACAAGAGCATCAAGCCCTTCCCCTATGACCCGGCGAAGGCGAAGGCGCTGCTGAAGGAAGCGGGCTATCCCAACGGGTTCGAGATCAAGCTCTATTCCGCCAACGACCATCCCAAGGAACTGGCCGAGGCCATCGCCGCCTATTGGCAGCAGGTGGGCGTGAAGACGGACATCCAGCGCATCGACTATGCCGCCTGGAGCCGCCTCAACAACACCCACAAGAGCGGTCCCGCCACCATCACCCAGTTCACCAACGCCATCTACGACCCCATCCACGGGGTGGCCGGTTCCTTCACCAAGGAGGGCACCTGGTCGGACTATTACAACCCGGAGGTGGAAGCGCTGGTCGCCCAGCTCAACGGCACGGTGGGCGCGGAGAAACGCGGCGAGATTTTCCGCAAGATCGGGAAAATTCTGCACGACGACGCCGCTGCCGTCTTCATCACCGAGTTGTTCTACGTGTTCGCCTTCAAGAACACGCTGGACTGGGAAGTGCAGGAGGGATCCGGCTTCCTGAACTTCCGCAATGTGAAATGGGCGCGCGCCTGATGCGCCGCACCACACAATGCGGCAATGCAATAGATACATTTGTGTTGAATTGCACAAATTTTACAGGCTCAATACATCGCAACGAGCGACGGAGCCAGATCCGTCCCGAGGGAGGATGCCATGCCTGAACGGCTGGAGGGCCGTGTCGCCCTCGTCACCGGGGCGGCGCGCGGGATCGGCTTCGCCATCGCCGAGCGCCTCGCAGAGGACGGTGCGCGCATCGTCGTCTGCGACCTGGACGCGGCGGCCGCCGAAGCCGCCGCCGCCCGCCTCGCCGCCGCCACCGGCGTCGAGGCCCTGGGCCTTGCCTGCAACGTGGGCGAGCCCGAGGCCGTGGAGGCCATGGGCCGGACCATCGCGGAGCGCTTCGGCGCCCTCGACATCCTCGTCAACAATGCCGGCGTCACCCGCGACAACCTCATCCACAAGATGAGCCTGAAGGACTGGGACGACATCGTCTTCGTGCATCTGCGCGGCGCGTTCCTGTGCGCGCAGATGGCCCAGGCCCTGATGGTGCCCCGCAAGTGGGGGCGCATCGTCAACCTGTCCTCCACCTCCGCCCTCGGCAATCGCGGGCAGGTGAACTACTCCACCGCCAAGGCCGGCCTCCAGGGGCTCACGCGCTCGCTGGCCCTGGAGATCGGACGCTTCGGCATCACCGTGAACGCGGTGGCGCCCGGCTTCATCGACACGGAGATGACCCGCCTCACCGCCGAGCGCCTGGGGAAGGACCCCGAGGTCTACAAGGCGGAACGCGCCAAGGGCATCGCGGTGGGCCGCGTGGGCGTGCCGCGCGATGTCGCCAATCTCGTCGCCTTCCTCGCCAGCGAGGAAGCCTCCTTCGTCTCTGGCCAGGTCATCTATGTCAGCGGCGGCCCTGAAACGCGCCGCGGCGGCTGATCGCCGGCCCGCACCCTGACGGGAGCACATCCATGTTCATGAAACTTCGCCCCGCCTGCAGCTTCAACGGCCTCGCGCTCGCCGCGCTGCTCCTGTCGAGCGCCCCCGCCTTTGCCCTCAACGGCAAGCCGGCGGTGGACCGCGAGACGGTGGTGATGGCCATCAGCAAGGAGATCGCCAATCTGGACGGCCAGGTGACGGCCTCCGGCGATTCCCAGCGCTATGGCTGGCAGCTCTATGACACGCTCTATGCCCTGGACAAGCAGGGCAAGCTCGCCCCGAGCCTTGCGGTCAGCTACGAAATCTCGCCCGACCTTCTGACCTATACGTTCAAGGTCCGCCCCAACGTGAAGTTTCACAACGGCGCCGTCATGACGGCCGAGGACGTGAAATATTCCATGGAGCGCATCCTGGACCCGGCGGTGAAGAGCACGCGGCGCCCGTCCTTCGTCAATGTGATCGACAAGGTGGAGGCGCCTTCCGCCGACACCGTCGTGTTCCGCCTGAAGCAGCCGGACGGCGCGTTCCTCAACAAGATCGCGGGCTATCTCTTCATCGTCCCGAAGGACTACACCCAGTCGCTCGGCTCGCCCGAGGCGTTCGCCCGCGCCCCCATCGGCACCGGGCCCTACAAGTTCGTGGAGCAGAAGGTCGGCCAGTCGGTGACGCTGGACCGGTTCGACGATTATTTCGGCAAGAAGCCCGGCATCAAGCGCCTCATCTTCCGCCTGATCGAGGAGCCCTCCAGCCGCGTCAACGCGCTGCTCGCCAACGAGGTGGACCTCTCCGACGGCATCCCCACCGTGGACGTGGCGCGGCTGAAGAAGACCCCGGGCCTCTCGGTGGTGGAACTGCCCATCGGCAGCCCGCTGGCGGTGCGCATCTATTCCAACGAGCCGGGCTCGCCGCTCTCCAACCCCAAGGTCCGCCTCGCGCTGAATTACGGGCTGGACGTGAACTCGCTCATCAAGAACGTGATGCACGGGGTGGGCGCGCCGCTCTCCACCTACATCTCGTCCTACTACCCCGTTGGCGTGAACAAGGAGCTGAAGCCCTACGGCTACGACCCCGCCAAGGCGAAGAAGCTGCTGGCGGAAGCGGGCTATCCCAACGGCTTCGAGACCACGATCTACTCCTCCAGCGACTGGCCGAAGGAGATCGCGGAGACCATCGCCGCCTACTGGTCGCAGATCGGGGTGAAGCTGAAGATCCAGCGCATCGACTATGCCGCCTGGAGCCGCCTCAACAACACCCATAAGAGCGGCCCGCTCACGCTCATGCAGATGTCCAACGCCATCTCGGACCCCATCCATCCGGTCCAGGGCGCGGCGAGCAAGGACGGCACCTGGTCCGATTATTCGAACCCGGACGTGGAATCCCTCATCCTCGAAGTGAACACCAAGGTGAACGCGCCGGATCGCGACCGGATCTTCCAGAAGATCGGCAAGATCCTGCACGACGACGCCCACTCGGTCCTGCTCACCGAGCTGATCTACGTGTTCGCCAAGGATTCGGCCCTCGAATGGCACCCCCAGCCCGGCATCGCCTGGTACGATTTGAGGGACCTGAAGTGGAAGTGACCGGCCGATCCCGTTCCCTGCCGGCGCGCATGCGCGCCGGCGGCGGACGACGAGAGGGGTAAGCGGCATGCTGCGCTACATCTTCCAAAGGCTGATCCAGGCCCTGGTGACGATCCTCATCGTGACGCTGATCATCTTCGTGATCGTGCGGCTCGTGGGCGATCCCACCCACCTGATGCTGCCTCCGGAGGCCACCGAGGCCGACCGCGAGCTGCTGCGCCAGCAGATGGGCCTCTCCGACCCCATCATCGTGCAATATGGCCGCTTCCTCTTGAACCTGCTCCAGGGCGACCTCGGCACCTCCTACCGCTTCAGCCGCCCGGCGCTGGACGTGGTGCTGGAACGGGTGCCCGCGACGCTCCTGCTCACCTTGTCTTCCCTCGGGCTCGGCCTGCTGGTGGGCGTGCCGCTCGGCGTCGCCTCCGCCGTGCGGCCGGACAGCGGCATCGACCTCGCGGCCAAGGTGGTGGCCCTGTTCGGACAGGCGGCGCCGCCCTTCTTCTTCGGCCTCGTCCTGGTGTTGTTCTTCTCGGTGGACCTCGGCTGGCTGCCCACCTCGGGCTATGGCGGCATCCAATACCTGATCCTGCCCAGCATCGCGCTCGGCTGGTATTCCGCCGCCGGCCTCATGCGCCTCACCCGCTCCAACATGCTGGACGTGCTGGGCTCGGAATATGTGAAGCTCGCCCGCATCAAGGGACTGCCCGAGCGGGTGGTGATCTACCGGCACGCGCTGAAGAATGCGGCCCTGCCGGTGCTCACCTTCGCCTCGCTCCAGTTCGGCATCCTCATGGGCGGCGCGGTGTCCATCGAATCCGTGTTCGCCTGGCCCGGCATGGGCAAGCTGATCCTCGATTCCATCTCGAACCTCGACTACACGGTGGTGCAGGCGGCGGTGACGCTGGCGGCCGCCATGTTCACCGGCATCAACCTCGCCGTGGACATCCTCTACGCCTATATCGACCCGCGGATCCGTTATGCCTGATCCGCGCCCCCATTCCCCCACCCACACGCAGCCCGAAGCCGTTGCAGCAACCGCCTTCGCCGCCACCGGCGACCGCGACGTCTCGCTGCCCCGCGACGGCTCGAAATACCGGCCGAGCTTCGCCGCGCGGCTCCAGCTCTGGGGCTCGCTGACGCTGCTCGTCATCATCTGCGGCGCCGCCGTGGGCGCGGCCCTCTTCGCGCCTTACGACCCCAACGCCATCGCCCTCGACGCGGTGCTCCAGCCGCCCAACGCCACCAACTGGCTGGGCACCGACCAGCTCGGGCGCGACATCCTCTCCCGCATCATGTGGGGCGGTCAGGTCTCGCTGTTCATCGCGCTGTGCGCGGTGGCGCTGGCGGGGGCGGCGGGCACGGCGCTCGGCCTTGTCGCCGGCTATGCGGGCGGCATCATCGACCGCATGGTCCTGTGGTGCGCCGACGTGCAGTTCTCCCTGCCGGCGGTGATCCTCGCCCTGGTCCTCGTGGGCGCGGTGGGGCCGAGCTTCACCAACCTCATCGTGGTGCTGAGCCTCGCCAACTGGGCGCGCTTCGCCCGCGTGGTGCGCGCCGACGCCCTCACCCTGCGCACCCGGGACTTCGTGCTCCTGGCGCGCCTCTCGGGGGCGGGGCCCATCCGCATCCTGGTCCAGCACATCGCGCCCAATGTGCTGAACACCTTCATCGTGCTCGCCACCCTCGATCTCGGCCTCATCGTCATCCTGGAAGCGACCCTCAGCTTCCTCGGGCTTGGCGTGCAGCCGCCGGACCCCTCCTGGGGCACCATGATCGCGGACGGGCGCGGCTATCTCGACCGGGCGTGGTGGATCTGCATCCTGCCCGGCTGCGCGCTCATGGCGACGGTGCTCTGCGGCAACCTTCTCGGCGACGCCTTGCGCGACCGCCTCAACCCGACGGTGCGCGCGCGGTGATGCATCACACCCCCGAACTCCTCCGCGTGGAGAACCTGACCACCTGGCTCACCACCCGTTCCGGCGTGGTGGCGGCGGTGGACAATGTGTCGTTCTCCGTGAAGGCCGGCGAGACGCTGGCGCTGGTGGGGGAATCCGGCTCCGGCAAGAGCATGACCTGCCTCTCCCTCATGCGCCTGCTGCCGGCCAGCGGGCGGATCGCGGGGGGCGCCATCCATCTGGACGGCGAAGACCTCGTCGCCAAGACCGACAAGGGCATGCAGGCGGTGCGCGGGCGGGGCATCGGCATGGTGCTCCAGGACCCCATGACCTCGCTGAACCCGCTCTTCACCGTGGAGCAGCAGATCGGCGAGGTGTTCCGCTATCGCCTCGGCATTACCGACAAGGCGGAGCGCCGCCGCCGGGTGCTTGAAGTGCTGCGGCAGGTGCGCATCCCCGCCCCCGAGGAGCGGATGTTCTCCTATCCGCACCAGTTGAGCGGCGGCATGCGCCAGCGCGTGGCCATCGCCATCAATCTCGCCTGTTCGCCCAAGCTGCTCATCGCCGACGAGCCCACCACCGCGCTCGACATCACCATCCAGCAGCAGATCCTCGCTTTGCTGCGCGACATCCAGCGCGAGACGGGCATGGCCATCATCCTCGTCACCCACGACCTCCACGCCGTGGAGCGGTTCAGCGACCGCGTGGCCATCATGTATGCGGGCCGCATCGTGGAGCAGGGGCCGGTGCGCGAGGTATTCGCGCGGCCCGCCCATCCCTATACGGAGGGCCTGCTGCGCGCCCTGCCGCGCCTCGGCGACGATGCCGAGCGCCTCACCCTCATTCCCGGCCAGCCGCCCTCCCTGTCGAGCCTGCCGCCGGGATGCCGCTTCGCGCCCCGCTGCTCCTATGCGGAAGCGGCCTGCGAGGCCGAGTATCCGCAATGGTTCGCCACCACCACGCCGCCGCGCCGGGTCGCGTGCCGGCGCGCACCGGAGCGCCTCGCATGAACGCCCCCTTCATCGCGGTGAGCGACCTCGCCAAGACCTATGGCGTGCGGCGCGGCCTGTTCGGCGCCAAGCGCGACCTCAAGGCCGTGGCGGGCATCTCCTTCGACATCGAGGAGGGCGGCACGTTCGGCCTCGTGGGCGAATCCGGCTCCGGCAAGACCACCACCGCCAAGATGATCATGGGCGCGGAGCCCCCGTCCTCCGGCTCCATCCGCATCGCGGCGCGGGACATCACGGCCAACAGCGCCGCGGAGACGTTCGCCCTGCGCCGGACCCTCCAGCCGGTGCTCCAGGACCCCTACAGCTCCCTCTCCCCGCGCATGCGGGCGGGCCGCATCATCGACGAGCCGCTGCGCATCCACGGCATCGGCAACGAGGCGAGCCGGGCGGAGAAGGTGCGCGAGCTTTTGGACCTCGTGGGCCTGCCCGCCGACGCGGCGCACCGCTATCCCAGCGAGATGAGCGGCGGCCAGCGCCAGCGCATCGCCATCGCCCGCGCGCTCTCCCTGGAGCCGCGCTGCATCGTGCTGGACGAGCCGGTCTCGGCCCTCGACGTGTCCATCCAGGCGCAGATCCTCAACCTGTTGAAGGACCTCCAGCGCCGGCTGAAGCTCACCTACCTGCTCATCTCCCACGACCTCGCCGTGGTCTCCTACATGAGCAGCCGCATCGGCGTCATGTATCTGGGCCGCCTCGTGGAAGTGGGCGCGCGCGACGCGGTGCTGAACGACACGCGCCATCCCTACACGCTCGCCCTGGTGGCGGGCGCGACGCCCGGCCGGAGCGCGGCCGTGGCGCTGCACGGGGAGATCCCCCCCCCCCTCAACCCGCCGTCCGGCTGCCC
>JACESF010000046.1 GCA_013911975.1 Hyphomicrobiales bacterium
CCCCTTCCATTGCGTTCATAAGCGAGTTTCGATCCCGCCGGAAGCCGCGCCGGACACGGGGGCATGCGGGCCCGCCACCTCGGTAGAATCCCCTAAGGTACGCGTGCTTGATCTGGCTCAACGCACCCCGCCTTCCCTCGCGGGATGGTGAGGTCATCCAAGGGAGGAACCCATGGTTCAGGGCATCAAGAGCATTCTCGTCGGCACCACGGAAGAAGGGGTGAACGAGTCCGCGTCGGCACTCGGCTACGCGCTCACGCTGGCGCGTCAGTGCCAGGCGCACCTCACGGTCGAGGCGACCTCGGTGCGCATCAGCCTCCACCACGCGGTGGTGAGCGATTTCGCGAACAATCTCGTCGCCGCCGAGAACCGCCGCCTCAAGGCGCTGGCGGAAAAGGTGGCGGAGCACAGCCGTGGCGAGGCGGCAGCGGCGGGCGTCAACTGCACGGTGGAAAGCCAGCAGCTTTCCTATCCCGAGCTGCTGAAGAGCTTCGTGGCGCAGGCCCGCGTCCATGACGTGGTGGTGCTCGATTCGGAGACCGCCACCATCGACGTGGATCGCGGTCTGATCGAGAGCACGCTGTTCGACGGCGGCCACCCGGTGATTCTCGTGCCCCCCGGCGTTGAGGCGTTCGCCGCCAAGCGCGTCGTCATCGCCTGGGACGGCAGCCTCCAGGCGGCCCGTGCGGTCTCCGCGGCCCTGCCCGTCCTGAAGGCGGCCGAGGCGGTGGAACTGGTGAGCGTGGTGGACGAGAAAGCCCTGTCCAGCAAGGTTCCGGGCGCCGACGCCGCGCTCTGGCTGGCGCGCCATGGGATCAAGGTGACCGAGACCGACCTGCCCGTGGGTCCGGACGGCATCGCCCAGACCCTCATCCGCTACCTGGAGCGCAATCCCACGGACCTCGTCGTCATGGGCGCCTACAAGCATTCCATGTTCTGGGAATGGCTCGCCGGCGGCGTGACCCAGTCGCTCCTTAAGAGCAACCCCGTACCTCTTTTCCTGTCTCACTGACCTTTCGCCCCCTCGCGGCGGCCGTCCCTTAGGGACGGTCGAGCGGGAATCCGACCCTGAGATACCACCCAGGCAGTTTGTCCTCTTGCGAACAAGACGCGTTTCAGTTTCCGATAGTCAGCGGCCACAACCGCCGCAGGGCCAGGAATGACACCTCCGCTCCAAGACACCGGCATCGCCGATCCCATGCTGGCGGCGGAAGATTTGCGCGCAACGCTGGACGATGCGGGGATCGGCACCTGGTCTTTGGACCTGGAAACGAATCGCATCCTCATGTCCGCCACCTGCGCACGCCTGCTGGGCATGGGCGACGTGCTGGTGTCGGACTTCCCCCTGCTCCAGAAGCTGGTGCATCCCGACGACCGCGAGGCCCGGGACGCCGCCATCGCGGCGGCGCTGGCGGGCGGCACGCGCTACGCCATCGACTTCCGGGTGCTTCGCCCCGGCGGCCAGCTGGGCTGGGTGCGCTCCCAGGGACAGGTGCGCAAGAACGGGGCCGGGCGGCCCACCTGGATGCGCGGCGTGCTGTTCGCCATCGACGTCCAGAAAGGCGCCGAGGCGGAGCTGCGGGCCCGCGAGGCGCATCTGCGCTCCATCCTCGACACCGTGCCCGAAGCGATGATCGTGATCGACGCCTCGGGCATCATGCGCTCCTTCAGCGCCACGGCGGAGCACCTGTTCGGCTGGTCGGCGGAGGAAGCGGTGGGGCGCAACGTCTCCATGCTCATGTCCGAGCCGGACCGCAGCCGCCACGACGGCTACCTCGCCCATTACCGGCGCACCGGGCAGAAGCGGATCATCGGCCGCGGGCGCATCGTCAACGGCCAGCGCCGCGACGGCTCCATCTTCCCCATGGAGCTGGCGGTGGGCGAGATGCGCTCGGGCGACGAGGCGCACTTCACCGGCTTCATCACCGACCTCACCGAGCGCCAGCAGACCCAGGCGCGGCTCCAGGTGCTCCAGTCGGAACTGGTCCATGTGTCCCGGCTCACCGCCATGGGGGAGATGGCCTCCACCCTCGCCCACGAGCTGAACCAGCCCCTGGCGGCGGTGAGCAATTACCTCAAGGGCTGCCGCCGCCTGCTGGACCAGGAGGACCTGGAAGCGCTCCCCAAGGTGAAGGAGGCGCTGGACAAGGCCTCCGAGCAGGCGGTCCGCGCGGGCCAGATCATCCGCCGCCTGCGCAATTTCGTCTCGCGCGGCGAGACCGACCGGCGGGTGGAGCGGGTCTCCCAGCTCATCGACGAGGCGAGCGCCCTCGCTCTGGTGGGCGGGCGGGAGGCCGGCATCGTCTCGCGCCTCGACCTGCACCCTGATGTCTCGACGGTCCTGGCCGACCGCGTGCAGATCCAGCAGGTGCTGGTCAATCTGATCCGCAATGCGGTGGACGCCATGCAGACCTGCCCGCGCCGCCAGATCACCCTGTCCGCGCGGCCGAGCGAGGACAACATGGTCGAGATCGGCGTGTCCGACACCGGCCCGGGCCTCGCGCCCGAAGTGGTGGACCGACTGTTCCAGCCCTTCGTGACCACGAAGGAGCACGGCATGGGCGTCGGCCTGTCCATCAGCCGCACCATCATCGAGGCCCATGGCGGAAGACTGTGGGTCGAGCAGAACCAGGACGGCGGAGCCTTCTTCCATCTGACGCTTCCCGCCGGAGACAATGAAGAGCCCCGTGACGATGGAAAATAATCTGATCCATGTGGTGGATGACGACGAGGCCATGCGGGAATCGCTCGCCTTCCTGCTCGGCTCCTCCGGCTTCGCCGTGCGCCTCTATGACGGCGCGCCCGCCTTCCTGTCCCATCTCGACGAGCTGCCCGTGGGCTGCATCCTCTCGGACATCCGCATGCCCGAGATCGACGGCATCGAGCTGCTGCGGCGGGTCCGGTCCAGCGGGCGCGGGCTGCCGGTGGTGCTCATGACCGGCCATGGCGACGTGCCGCTGGCGGTGGAGGCCATGAAGCTCGGGGCGGCCGACTTCATCGAGAAGCCGTTCGACGACGAGGTGCTGCTCTCCGCCCTCACCTCCGCCATGGCGCGGTGCGGCGACGAGCAGCTCGACGCCACGCTGAAGGTGTTCGTCACCCGGCTCGCCACCCTGAGCCACCGGGAGCGCCAGGTGTTCGACCGCCTTGTGGCCGGCGACGCCAACAAGGTGATCGCCCGGATCCTCGACATCAGTCCGCGCACGGTGGAGGTCTACCGCGCCAACGTGATGAGCAAGCTCCAGGCCGCCAGCGTCTCGGAACTGGTGCGCTGCGCCGTTCGGGCGGGCGTCGCCTAGGGCGGATCGACACTCAAGCGGGCGACACTGTTCTTTTCAGAAGGGTTGTCATGGCCGGGCTCGTCCCGGCCATCCACGGGGTTCGGCTGGGTTGCCCCTCAATCCGGAGGCGTGGATGCCCGGGACGAGCCCAGGCATGACGGCCCCGACGGGCTGGAACCATCCATCGATCTGACTGTCGATCGGACCCAGGCCGGTCCAGCGCGCGTGTCGGTGCGCGCGACGCGGATCAGAATTCCAGCAATCCGCCCGCGCCGCCCTCGGTGCCGAAGGCCACCGCGCCGCCGTCCGCCCGCCAGCCCATGGCGGTGATGCGGGAGGCGTCGGGCGCGCGCAGCAGGATTTCCGCGCCGTCGGTGATGCGCGCCATCAGAACCATGCCGTTCTCATAGCCCACGGCCACCACCGGATCCTTGGGGTGGGGCGCCACCTGGCAGACCCGCGTGTCGGGGGCGGGCGCCAGCATGCCGGGCTGCTTGCCCATGGGGCCTTCCTTGCTCTGGAACGGCCACAGGATCACCTCGCCGGAGCCGGACGAGGCCAGCCACTTGCCGTCCGCCGTGAAGGCGAAGGACTTCACCCGGGCGGGATAGCCGCTCATGCGCATGTGGCCGCCGTCCGAGAGGCGCCAGCCGTGCAAAGCAGGCTCCTGCATGGTGGTCACGAGGAAGCGCCCGTCCGGGCTGAACGCGACGCCCAGGTGCGAGCCCTTCCAGCCGAGCCCCTCGGGCTGCACGCCGGGCGCATTGGGGAACCAGAGTGTCACCCCGCCATAATGGGCGACGCCCAGCCGGATGCCCTTGGGCGCGAAGGCGAGGCCGCCCACGGTGGAGGCCACCTCCAGCGAGCGCCGCTCGTCGCCCCTGGCGGGCATGAAATAGGCGGTCTTCCCCACCGAATAGGCGAAGCTGCCGTCCGGCCCCAGTGCCACATGGTCGATCCAGCGGCCCTTGTGCTCGACGAGGGTGCGCACCTCGCCGTCCGCGCCCAGGGCGCGCACGGTGCCGTCGTCGCCCGCCGAGAGCAGGCGGCGCCCGTCGCCCACGGCTTCCAGCACCACGCCCGCATGCAGGTCCACGCGCGTCTCCTCGCTGCCGACGAGAAGCGCCCGGCCCTGGTCCTCCAGGAACACGGCCTTCGGCCCGAGGAACGTGGCGGCGGTGACGCCGCTGTCGAAGGCGAAGGTGCGAACCTTGTCGGTGAGGGAGGAGGGAGCGGAGGACATGGGAGGCGGCGCATCCGTAGCTGCGGATCAGGCTCTAACACGATGCTAGAGAACGTTTTACCGATCGAACTGCGGAGCAATTCGACCGGAACGTGCTCTAGATAGGGGATGGCCGCGCATTTGTCGCCCTCCCGCGCCGGTCCGCTTCCGGCGGCGGTGCCGCCTGTGCTAACCGGGCCCATGGCCCAGACGCCCGATTTCGATACGCCCCTGCCCATCGACGCCGTCCTGCCGACCGTGCGGGAGACGCTGGCCGCCCATGCCTGCGCGGTTCTGGTGGCCCCGCCGGGGGCGGGCAAGACCACGCGCGTCCCCCTCGCCCTCATGGACGAGCCGTGGGTGAAGGGCGGCAAGATCCTGGTGCTGGAGCCCCGCCGCCTCGCCGCCCGCGCCGCCGCAGCGCGCATGGCCCGCACCCTGGGCGAGGGCGTGGGCGAGCGGGTGGGCTACCGCGTGCGCCTGAAGGCGGAAGTCTCGCGCCGCACCCGCATCGAAGTCGTCACCGAGGGCGTCTTCACCCGCATGATCCTCGACAATCCCGACCTTCCGGGCATCGCGGCTGTGCTGTTCGACGAGTTTCACGAGCGCTCGCTGGACGCCGATCTCGGCCTTGCCCTGGCGCTGGACGCCCAGGCCGGGCTACGGGAGGACCTGCGCATCCTGCCCATGTCGGCGACATTGGACGGGGCGCGTGTCGCCGCTCTGCTGGGGCCGGAGGGCGCACCCGCGCCGGTGATCGAGAGCGAGGGCCGCGCCTTCCCGGTGGAGACGCGTTATCTCGGGCGCGACCCGCGCGTGCCCGTCGATCGCCAGGTGGCGGACGCGGTGTTGCGCGCCCTGTCGGCGGAGCGCGGCTCCGTCCTCGCCTTCCTGCCCGGCGCGGGGGAGATCCGCCGCACCGAGACCCTGCTGCGCGAGCGCGTCTCCGACCGGGACGTGGACATCGTGCCCCTGTTCGGCGCCCTCGACGCGGCCGAGCAGGACCGGGCGGTCTCCCCGTCGCCCGCGGGGCGGCGCAAGGTGGTGCTCGCCACCTCCATCGCCGAGACCAGCCTCACCATCGAGGGCGTGCGGGTGGTGGTGGACAGCGGACTTGCCCGCGTGCCGCGCTTCGAGCCGGACGTGGGGCTGACGCGGCTGGAGACCGTGCGTGTCTCCCGCGCCGCCGCCGACCAGAGGCGCGGGCGCGCCGGGCGCACCGAGCCCGGCGTCTGCTACCGGCTCTGGAGCGAGGGCGAGACCGCCAGCCTCCAGCCCTTCGCCACCCCGGAAATCCTCGCGGCGGACCTGTCCGGCCTGGTGCTGGACCTTGCCGCCTGGGGCGTGCGCGACCCGCGCAGCCTGCCCTTCCTCGATCCCCCGCCCGTCCCGGCGCTCGCAGAGGCCAAGGCGCTGCTGCGGCTCCTGGGCGCGCTCGATGGGGACGGCGCCATCACCCCCATGGGGCGGCGGATGGAGCGCCTGCCTTTGCCCCCGCGCCTCGCGCACATGGTGGTGATGGGCGGCGAGGCCGGGGTGGGTCCTCTGGCCGCCGAGATCGCGGCGGTGCTGGTGGAGCGGGGCCTGGGCGGCGACGGCGCCGACCTCCTGCCCCGGCTGGACGGCTTCCGCCGCGACCGCTCCCGCCGGGCGGACGATGCGCGTCGCCTCGCGGCGCGCTGGGCGGACCTCGCCGGAGCGAAAAGCACCGCCGCTTCTCCTGCGCCCTCCCCCGCCGCCCTGCTTGCCACCGCCTATCCCGACCGCGTGGCCAAGGGCCGGGGCGACGGCACGCGCTTTCTCCTCGCCAACGGGCGCGGCGCCGTCATGGACCCCACCACGGCGCTCGCCCGCGCGCCCTATCTCGCGGTGGCCGAAGTGGCGGGCCGCGCGGAAGGCGCCCGCATCACCCTCGCCGCCGCGCTGGACGAAGCGGAACTGGAGCGCATGTTCGCGGCCGACATCACGTCCGGCATCGAGATCGCCTTCGACCCGCAAGCAGCGGCGGTGCGCGCCCGCGAAGTCCGCCGCCTTGGCTCCCTGGTGCTGGCGGACCGGCCCCGCGCGGTTCCGGCGGGGGACGAGACCGCCCGCGCCCTGGCGCGTGGCATCGCGGGCCTCGGGATCGCCCGCCTGCCCTGGACCGCGGCGCTCTCCCAATGGCGCGACCGGGTGGCCTTCCTGCGCCGGGCGGAAGGGGCGCCCTGGCCGGACCTGTCCGATGCCGCCCTGGAAGCGGGCATCGAGGACTGGCTCGCGCCCTTCCTGTCCGGCAAGACGGCGCTGTCCGGAATCGGCGCCGACGAGGTGTCCAACGCCCTGCGGTCTCTGCTGCCCTATGAATTGGGCGCGCGCCTGGAAGCGGAAGCGCCCACCCATTTCGACGCGCCTTCCGGCTCGCGCCTGCCCATCCTCTATGAGGAGGAGGGGCCGGTCCTGGCGATCCGCGTGCAGGAACTGTTCGGCCTCACCGTGCACCCCGCCATCGCCGGCGGGCGCGTGCCGCTGACCCTCTCTTTGCTCTCGCCCGCCCACCGTCCCATCCAGGTGACGCGGGACCTGCCTCAATTCTGGCGCGGCTCCTGGCGAGATGTGCGTATCGAGATGCGCGGGCGCTATCCCCGGCATGTCTGGCCCGAGGACCCCGCGAACACGCCGGCCACCAGCCGTGCGAAGCCGCGCGGAACCTGAAGAGGAGAATGGACGTGAGCGGCCATCGGCTTGAGGAACTGACGGGCGTGGTTCTGGCGGGCGGGCAGGCGCGCCGCATGGGCCATGTGAACAAGGCCCTCATGACGGTGGGCGGGGCGCCGGTGATCGACCGGATCCTGGCCCGCCTCGCCGACACCTGCGCCCATGTGATGGTGATCGCCAACGATCCCGCGCCCTATGCGGGCCGCGACGTGCCGGTCTTCCCGGACACCATGCCCGGCCACGGGGCGCTGGGCGGCATCCACGCCGCCCTGCTCAACGCGCCCACATCCAAGGTGTTCGTCTGCGGCTGCGACATGCCCTTCATCTCCCCGCCCCTGATCCGGGCGCTCGCGGAACGCATCGGCGAGAAGGACGCGGCGGTGCCGCGCGACGGCTACGGCCTCCAGCCGCTGCACGCGGTCTATGCGCGCCGGGTGGCGCCCCTGGTGCCGCCCTTCCTGGTGCGCGGGGACTTGCGGCTGGAGCGCTTCGTGGGCGCGCTCGACGCCGTCATCCTGCCGCCGGAGGAAACGGCGGCCTATGCGGCGGAGGCGGAAATCTTCTTCAACGTGAACACGCCGGATGATCTGGAACAAGCCCGCGCGAAGGCCGGGCGGCTATAAGGCACGGATCGACAGCAAGGCGACCCCAGACCATGACCGAGGCCGACGCCACCTCCCTCTATGACCGCATCGGCGGCGAAAAGGCCATCCGCCGCCTGACCCGCCGCTTCTACGACCTGATGGACACCCTGCCCGAGGCCGCCGCCTGCCGGGCCATCCATCCCGAGAGCCTCGCGGGCAGCGAGGAGAAGCTGTTCGACTATCTCTCCTACTGGCTGGGCGGCCCGCCTCTGTTCGTGGAAAAGCACGGCGCGCCCATGCTGCGCCGCCGCCACTTCCCCGCGCCCATCGGCCCCGGGGAGCGGGACGGCTGGCTGATCTGCTTCCGGCAGGCGTTCGCGGAGACCGTGACCGACTCGGAGCTGACGGCCCTCATCCTGCCCAAGGTGGAGGCGCTCGCCATGCACATGCAGAACCGGCCCTGACCGCGCCGCCTGCGGATCCCCCCTTTCCCGACGTCGGCACGCCCCTCCCCCCTGACCCTGCCACCAGCGGTTGACGCTTGAGCGGGGCGGTGTGAAGCTGTTGCCTTGGCGGGGAAAAATGGGGTTGGCCGTGTCGGGGGATAATGCGGCGCCGCGAACGCTCGGCGTATGGGCCTGTACCTGTCTGGTCATCGGCAACGTGGTGGGGTCGGGCTTCTTCCTGGCCCCGGCGGCGCTGGCGCCCTACGGCACGGTGGCCCTCATCGGCTGGGTGGTGATGTCGGTGGGCGCCATGTGCCTCGGCCTCGTCTTCGCCCGGCTCGGGCGCCTCGCCCCGGCGGCGGGCGGTCCCTATGCCTATACCCGCATGGGCTTCGGCGATTTCGCGGGCTTCCTCATCGCCTGGGGCTACTGGATTTCCATGTGGGCGTCCCAGCCCGCCATGGCGCTGGCCTTCGTGGGCTATCTCAGGGTGTTCTTCCCGCAGCTCGCGAACATGCCGCTCACCAACCTCGCCATCGCGCTCGGCGCCATGTGGGCGGTGGCGCTCATCAACATCCGGGGCGTGAAGGAGGCGGGCCAGTTCCAGATGCTCATGGTGAGCGTGAAGCTGGTGCCGTTCCTGGGCATCGCCTTCATCGGCCTGTTCTGGGTGGACTGGAGCCACTTCACCCCCATCAACCCCACGCCGGACCCGTTCTTCACGGCCCTCTCGGCCACCGCGCCGCTCACCATGTTCGCCTTCCTCGGCATCGAATCCGCCACCGTCCCGGCGGGCGACGTGAAGAATCCCCAGCGCACCATCTTCATCTCCACCATCGTGGGCACGGCCACGGCGGCGCTCATCTTCACCCTGGGCACGCTGGTGGTGATGGGCGTAATGGGGCGCGGCGCCCTCGGCCAGTCCTCCGCCCCCTTCTCCGACGCCGCCACAATCATGTGGGGCCCGTGGGCGGGCTACGTGATCGCGGCCGCCGCCATGCTCTCCTCGCTGGGCGCGCTGAACGGCTGGACGCTGCTCATGTCCCAGGTGCCCATGGCGGCGGCGCGCAACGGCGTGCTGCCCCAGGTGTTCGCGGAGCTGAACAAGGGCGGTGCGCCCGCCAAGGGCATCGTGATCTCCGTGGGCCTGTCCTCCCTGCTGCTGGCGCTCCAGTCCAGCGGCACTTCGGCGCTCATCGCCGTCTATGATTTCGTGGTGGAGCTTTCCACCGTGGCGGAGATGGTGCCCTACGTCTTCTGCTGCCTGGTGGAAGGTGCGCTCTACCTGACGCTCGGCCGCTCGCTCGGCTATTTCGCGCCGCGCACCTACATTCCCATCGCCTTTGTCGCATTCCTGTTTGCCATGTGGACCATCTACGGCTCCGGACCGACCGCGGGCATGTGGGGGCTGCTCCTGCTTCTGTCGGGGCTGCCCATCTACGTGGTCCTGCACCACCGCCGCGTACAATCTGACACGAGTCAAGGCGCAGGGGCGGTCAACCCCTGACACTCCCTGCGCCATGGCTGAGCAAGGAGACCGGAAATGGCGCGTTCTCGGGAGGAAGACCTTGGCATGAGGGCCCTGATGGTCCACTCGCTGGATCAGGCGGGGACCGCGGGCGGACGGGCCGCGAAGGCCCTCGCGGACGAGCTGGAAGATCAGGGCGTGAGCGTCATCGCTGCGTCCACCTGCGAGGACGCGGCGCTGCTGTTCGCCAGCGACGCCGCCCTCCAGGCGGTGCTGCTGGACTGGGACGCGGAGGATGACGAGCGCCATCACGCCGCCATCGGCGTGATCAAGGCGATCCGCGCGCGCAACACGCTGGTGCCCATCTTCCTGTGCGCCGACCGGTCCCTCGCCTCCTCCATCCCCCTGGAGGCCATGGGGCAGGTGGACGACTATATCTGGCTGCTGGAGGACACGCCGCGCTTCATCGCCGGCCGCGTGGTGGCGGCCATCCGGCGCTATCGCCAGCAGGTGCTCCCGCCCATGTTCGGGGCGCTCGCCCGGTTTGCCCAGGTGCACGAATATTCCTGGCACACGCCGGGCCACACGGGCGGCACCGCCTTCCTGAAGACGGGCGCGGGCCGCGCCTTCTTCGAATTCTTCGGCGAGAACCTGTTCCGCGCGGACCTGTCCATCTCGGTGGGCGAGCTGGGCTCGCTGCTGGACCATTCCGGCCCCATCGGCCAGGGCGAGAAATATGCCGCCCGGGTGTTCGGCGCGCACCGCTCCTACACGGTGACGAACGGCTCCTCCACCTCCAACCGCGTCATCCTGATGGCGAGCGTCACGCGCGATCAGGTGTGCCTGTGCGACCGCAACTGCCACAAGAGCGCGGAGCACGCCATGACGCTCTCCGGCGCCATTCCCACCTATATGATGCCGTCCCGCAACGGGCTCGGCATCATCGGCCCCATCCCGCCCTCCCACCTGACCAAGGCCGCCATCGCCGCTTCCATCTCCGGCAACGCCCTGGTGCGGCCGGACGTGGACCCCATGCCGGTGCACGCCATCATCACCAACTCCACCTATGACGGCCTCTGCTACAACGTGGCCCGGGTGGAGGACTTGCTGGGCCAGAGCGTGGACCGGCTGCATTTCGACGAAGCCTGGTACGGCTATGCGCGGTTCAACCCGCTCTATCGCGACCGCTTCGCCATGCATGGCGACCCGGCCGACCACGACGACACCAAGCCCACCATCTTCGCCACCCAGTCCACCCACAAGCTGCTGGCGGCGCTCTCCCAGGCGTCCTTCATCCATGTGCGGGACGGGCGGCGGCCCATCGAGCATGTGCGCTTCAACGAGGCGTTCATGATGCACGCCTCCACCTCGCCCAACTACGCCATCATCGCCTCCAACGACGTGAGCGCGGCCATGATGGACGGGCCCTCCGGCCCCGCGCTGACCACCGAGTCCATCCGCGAGGCAGTGGCGTTCCGCCAGCTCATGGCGCGCATGAACGCCGCCTACGCGGAACGGGGCACCTGGTTCTTCAACACCTGGCAGGCGGACCATGTCCGCGACGCCGCCACCGGCGACAAGGTGGCCTTCCACCTCGCCGACGAGGAACAGCTCGTCACCGACCCCGCCTGCTGGGTGCTGGAGCCGGGCGCCGCCTGGCACGGCTTCGAGGGGCTGGAAGGCGACTGGTGCATGCTCGACCCCATCAAGGTGTCGGTGGTGACGCCGGGCATGTCGCCCGCGGGGGTCCTGGCTGAGACCGGCATCCCCGCCGCCATCGTCACCATGTATCTGGACCGGCAGGGGATCGTGGTCGAGAAGACCACGGACTTCACCATCCTGTTCCTGTTCTCGCTGGGCATCACCAAGGGCAAGTGGGGCACGCTGGTGAGCGAGCTGGCGGACTTCAAGCGCGACTACGACCACAATTCCCCGCTGGAGGAGGTGCTGCCGGAACTCGTCGCCCTCGCCCCCGCCCGCTACGGCGCCATGGGCCTGAAGGATCTGGCGGACGCCATGTTCGCCGCCATGAAGGACCTCAAGACCACCGCCGCCATGGCGGCCGCCTTCTCCCAGCTTCCCCACCCCGACCGCTCGCCGGTCCAGGCCTATGAGCAGCTCGTGAAGGGGAACGTGGAAAGCGTCACCCTGGACGGGCTCGCCGGGCGCACGGTGGCCACCGGCGTCGTGCCCTATCCCCCGGGCATCCCCCTGCTGATGCCCGGCGAGAATGCCGGACCGGCGGATGGCCCCGTGCTCGGCTATCTCAAGGCCCTGGAAGCCTTCGACCGGCAATTCCCCGGCTTCGGCCACGACACGCACGGCGTGGAGGTGGACGAGGGAACCTATCGCGTCCTCTGCATCAAGACCTGAAAACACGGGAGGGACGGACCATGCCTGACGCAGCCGCGGCCCCTGCCACGGGGACAGTGCAGCCCAAGAAGATCGGCCTCGTGGCCGCCACCCTCATGGTGGCCGGAAACATGATGGGGTCCGGCGTCTTCATGCTGCCGGCCAACCTCGCCGCCACCGGCGGCATCGCCATCTTCGGATGGCTCATCACCGTCGTCGGCGCCGTGGCGCTGGCGCTGGTGTTCGCCAAGCTCGCCTCCATCGACCCGGCGGCGGGCGGTCCCTATGCCTATGCCCGCAAGTCGTTCGGCGACTATATGGGCTACCAGACCAACCTCATCTACTGGCTCGCCAACGTGGTGGGCAATGTGGGGCTGGCGGTGGCGGGCCTCGGCTATCTCTCCGCCTTCTTCCCCGCCCTGAAAGACCCGCTGGTGTCGGCCCTGGCGCAGATCGCGCTGGTCTGGTTCTTCACCTACGCCAACATCCTGGGGCCGAACGTGGTGGGACGGCTTCAGTCCTTCACCACCTCCTTCGCCCTGGTGCCCATCATCGGCATGGCCATCCTCGGCTGGTTCTGGTTCTCCGGAAAGACCTATGCGGACGGCTGGAACGTCTCCGGCGCCCCGCCCCTCACCGCCATCGGCGCCACCCTCAACTTCACGCTCTGGGCCTTCATCGGCGTGGAGACGGCCTCGGTCTCGGCGGGCGTGGTGGAGAATCCGCGCCGCAACGTCCCCATCGCCACCGTGCTCGGCGTGGTGATCGCGGCGGTGTGCTACGTCCTGTCCTCCACCGCCATCATGGGCATGATCCCCAACAAGGAGCTGGTGGCCTCCTCCGCCCCGTTCGCGGACGCGGCCCGGCTCGCGCTCGGCGACACGGCGGCGAACGTGGTGGCGGCCTGCGCGGCCATCGGTTGCCTCGGCTCGCTGGCCGGCTGGACGCTGCTGGTGGGCCAGACCGCCAAGGCGGCGGCGGACGACGGGCTGTTCCCCACCGCCTTCTCCAAGGTGAACCGGAAAGGCGTCCCGTCCATCGGCCTCGCCATCGTCGCGCTCATCATGACGGTGCAGATCATCGCCACCATGTCGCCCACCGCGAGCGAGCAGTTCGGCAAGATCGCCTCCATCGCGGTGATCATGACGCTGCTGCCCTACATCTATTCGGCGGTGGCGCTGAAGGTGCTGGGCTACAAGCAGATGCCCACGCGCGACTACAGCCTCTACACGCTCATCGCCCTGGTGGCGGCGGTCTATTCGCTGTGGGCGCTGGTGGGCTCGGACGGCAACCAGACCCGCTGGTCGCTGATCTTCGTCATCGCCACCATGGTGTTCTACGCGCTGGCGCTCAACCACAAGCGCGACGTGGAGGACGGCACGGTCCATACCGGCGGGCCCGCGCCGCGCTGGATCCGCTATGCCACGCTCGGCATCACCATCGCCGCGCTGGTGCTGATGTTCTGGGAATCGGTGGGCAAGCGGCAGGCGGAATCGCTGCACACCCGCTCGCCGGCCCCGATCTCGGCGCCCGCGACGCCCGCGCCCGCCAAGCCGGGCTCGTGACCAAGCCGGGCTCGTGACGCACGTCACCCGGTCCGGCACCGCCGGGCCGGGGCTCACGCCGTCCGGGTCAGGGGAAAACGGACCGCGCGGGCAAAGCGCCCGCGCGCCGGATCAGACGAAGATGCCGAGCGCCTGGAGGTAAAGCTCCACGATCGCCTCGTGCTCCTTGCGATCGTCGGCATCCTCCTTGCGGATCTTGAGGATGGTGCGCAGGGCCTTCACGTCGAAACCGTTGGCCTTGGCCTCGGCGAACACGTCCTTGATGTCGTCCGAGATGGCCTTCTTCTCCTCCTCGAGACGCTCGATGCGCTCGATGAAGGACTTGAGCTGTTCCTTGGCGAAGCCCGCGGGGGCATCAGACACGTCTTCCGACACGAGCGGCAACTCCTGAACTGTCGAGCGGCGGATAGGGGCGCAGGAATCCCCCGCCGTCAAGGACGTGTCCCCGCTATTCACGGCCCCCGGGCCGCGGCCCGTGGAATTTTCCGCTCCGCCGGCGGCCGAATTGATCCGCCTCAAGTGACGGATCTGCGAAATGTGGTCGGGTAGCGAGTGGACCGGCGGGGCGGTCCGCTGGAGATTGCCATTGCAAGCCGCGTCCGGCGCCGAGCCGCAACCGATCATCATCGTCGACGACGACCCTGGCGCCCTCAATTCGCTTCGGTTCCTGCTGGAGAGTGAAGGCTACAGCGTGCAGGCCTTCCATGGCGGGCCGGAGCTTCTGGCCGACCTGCCCCTGATCGAGCCCGCCTGCGTCATCATCGACTTCAAGATGCCGGTCATGGACGGCATCGCGGTGTTCCAGCGCCTGCGGGAGCTGAACGTGGCCGCCCCCGTCATCCTCGTGACCGGCCACCCCGACCCCAAGATCGCCACCCGCGCCGAGGCCGCCGGCCTCGCCTTGATCGAGAAGCCGCTGTCTCAGGACATGCTGCTGAGCGCGGTGCGCAATGCCCGGACCCGGCATATCGGTATTTCCCCTTAAGCCTTGCCCCCTAAGGTACCCGCCCTAGGGGGTGATCACGAAATTCCTCGCCCCGGGGTTGCTGCTAGCGTTCCTCCATCGAAACACGAGGAGCCGGCCATGAGACACGAGACCCTGCCGAATGCGCGGCACCTCCAGCCCGCAGGCCTCGCCCCGGTGGCACCTGAGCTTCTGCTGTGCGGCTGCCCGGACCTCGTGGGCACCTCCTTCTCCTATGGCCGCGAGGAAGAGATCTTCGGCGAAGGCGAGGACGCGGACTTCGTCTACCGGGTGGTCAAGGGCGCGGTGCGCACCTGCAAGATGCTCAGCGACGGTCGCCGCCAGATCGACGCCTTCCACCTTCCCGGCGACCTGTTCGGCTTCGAGATGGGCGCGCGCCACCGCATGACCGCCGAGGCCGTGGCCGACACCACCGTCCTGCTGTTCCGCCGCCGGCAGATCGAGGACACGGCGAGCCGCAACGTGGACGCCGCCTGCCGCCTCTGGGATCTGACCCTGCGCAGCCTCGGCCACGCCCAGGAGCACATGATCCTGCTGGGCCGCCGCACCGCCTTGGAGCGGGTCGCCGCCTTCCTCATCCATATGGACCAGCGCCTGGGCGCCACCGGCCATGTGGACCTCGCCATGCCGCGCCGCGACATCGCCGATTATCTCGGCCTGACCCTCGAGACCGTTTCGCGTGCCCTCTCGCAGCTCCAGAGCGAAGGCGCCCTGCGCCTCGACGGCGCGCGGAAGGTGACGCTGGACCGCAAGCGCATGGGCGCGGTGGTCGAAGACTGACTTTGCGCCGCCCTCCCGGGCCCGCCACCTGAGACGCCGCTCCGGTTCAATCCGGGGCGGCGTTCTTGTTTGCGTCGCAGCACCACTGGTGCGTGCACCGCCCACCTGCAACACCCGCTTGCCAGATGCGGCATTTTGTTCAATCGTTCCAAACAAGCCTTGAACGTGAGGGCCGGGGGGCTGCCTCCGGCGGGGGGAAGAGCACGGGTTCACGCACCAGACGGCCGCCCCCGGGGGGGAGGACGGCCGGGAATCGCGCGAGGCCGACATGGGCGGAGAAGGAAGAACAGACGCCTTCATTCTTGAGCATGCTCCGGACGCTGTGATCGCGATCGATGCAGAGCGGAGCATCCTGTCCTGGAATCGCGGAGCCGAGGATATCTACGGCTTCTCCGCGGCGGAGGCGGTCGGCCGGGCGTTCCCCGACCTGATCACGCCCGAAGACCAGATCAACGACGCCCGCGCCCAGTGCGACCGCCTGCTGGCGGACGCGCAACACGGCTACGCCACCATCGAGAGCCTGCGCCGCCGGAAGGACGGCCTGCCCATCTTCGTCAGCACCACCCTGCGCCGCCTCGACGCGCAGGACGGCGCGGGCAATGCCGTGGCCATCATCTCGGACAAGGACATCACGCGGTTCCAGCTCCAGCGGGATTCCAAGATGCTGGAGAGCCGGTTCCGCGACCTGTTCGAGCTGATGCCCGACGCCATCGTGGTGCTCAACGCGACGGGGCGCATCGTCCTCGTGAACAGCCAGGCGGAAACCCTGTTCGGCTATCCCCGCGCCGCGCTGGTGGGCGAGCCGGTGGAGCGCCTCCTGCCCGCCCGCCTGCGCGCCGCCCATTTCGGGCATCGCGCCGCCTATTCGCGCCATCCGCGGGTGCGCGCCATGGGCATCGGCCTCGAACTCCACGGGCTGCGGGCGGACGGGGTGGAAATCCCCGTGGACGTGTCCCTCAGCCCCCTCGAGACCAGCGACGGTTCGCTGGTGCTCAGCGCCATCCGCGACGCCACCGACCGGCGCCAGTTGGAAACCATGCTGCGGGACAAGAACACCCAGCTCGCCGCCGCCATGCAGGCGAAGGACCGGTTCCTCGCCACCATGAGCCACGAGCTGCGCACGCCGCTCAACGCCGTCATCGGCTTCACGGGCACCCTCCTCATGGGTCTCGCCGGTCCGCTGAACGAGGAGCAGGAGAAGCAGCTCAAGACCATCCGGTCCTCCGGCCGGCACCTGCTGTCGCTCATCAACGACCTTCTCGACCTCGCGCGCATGGACGCCGACAAGCTGGACCTGGCCCTGGAGCGGGTGGATTGCCGCGAGCCCGTGGAGGAGGTCCATGCCTCCATGCGCGCCCAGAGCGACGCGAAGGGCCTTGCCATGATCCTGGAACTGCCGGCCCGGCCCTGCATTGCCACAACCGACCGGCGGGCGGTCACGCAGATCCTGACCAACCTCGTGGGCAACGCGGTGAAATTCTGCGACCGCGGCACGGTGCGCATCTCGCTGCGCGACATCCTGGAGGGCAGCGCGCGCCGCGTACAGGTGGCGGTGATGGATACCGGCGTCGGCATCAAGCCGGAAGACATGGGGATGGTGTTCGACGCCTTCTCCCGCATCGAGGCCGACCGGACGGAGCGCGAGGGGACCGGCCTCGGCCTCAATATCAGCAAGCGGCTCGCCGAACGGCTCGGGGGCGGCATCGAGATCATGAGCGAGTTCGGACGGGGGTCCACCTTCACGCTGACCCTTCCGGGGGACTGACCATGGCCGCACGCATCCTGGTCATCGAGGACCATCCCACCAGCCGGGAACTGATGCATTTCATCCTGACCCGCTCTGGCTACGAGGTGATGCTCGCCGCGGACGGCGCCGCCGGGCTGGCGGCCGCACGGCAGCAGCGGCCGGACCTCATCATCTCGGACATCCAGTTGCCGATCATGACCGGCTTCGAGGTGGCCGCCGCGGTCGCGGCGGATCCGGACCTCAAGGGTGTTCCCCTGATCGCGGTGACCGCATCGGCCATGGCCGGCGACCGGGAGAACATCATCCGCTCGGGCTTCATGGACTATGTCTCGAAGCCCATCGAGCCGGAGACCTTCGTGGTCCAGGTCTCCCGGTACCTGCCGCGCCGGGATGGGGCTTGAGCGAATGGCGACGATCCTGGTGGTGGACGACCATTCCGTGAACCGCGCGCTGCTGGTGTCGCTGCTGCGCCATGACGGGCACCTGCTCCTGGAGGCGGAGGACGGCCATGTGGCGCTGGAGCTGGCCCAGCAAGAGCGCCCCGACCTCGTCATCTCCGACATCGTCATGCCGGCGGGCGACGGCTACGAGCTGGTCTGGGGCCTGCGCCGGATGCCCCATCTGGCGGACATCCCCATCATCTTCTACACCGCCACCTACAATACCCGGGAGGCCGTGGCGCTGGCCGCAGCCTGCGGGGTGCGCGGCATCATCACCAAGCCCACCGACCCGGAGATCATCCTCGAAACGGTGCGGGACGTGCTCAGCCAGGCACCCGACCCGGAGGCCCCGGCGCCTGCGGGGCTGCCCACCAAGGAAAGCGCGGACAGCGCCTACCAGAAGCTGCTCTCCGAGAAGCTCGCGCGCACCACCGACGAGTTGCACAAGATGGCGAAGCGCCTGCGCGTGGTGCAGCGCGGCTCCCATGACAGCCTCACCGGCCTGCCGAACCGCGTGCTCTTCCTCTCACGCCTGCGCCAGGCGCTCCTCGCGGCGCAGAAGGACGGCCGGCGCATCTATGTGGCGGTGGGCAACATCCGCAATTTCAGCTCCATCAACACCACCTTCGGGCGCCATTGCGGCGACGAGGTGCTGCGCGAAGTGGCGCGCATCCTGAAGGAGCGTTCCCGCACGCCGGACAATGTGGCCCGGATTTCCGGCGATGAGTTCGCCACGTTCCTCACCGACGTGGGAACCCCTTCGGACGCGGCCATGCGCATCCATGACGCGCTGGAGACCGGCCTTTCGACGCCGCTCCGGATCGGCGCCGCCCGCGTCTCGCTCTCGATCCAGGTGGGGGTGAGCGTCGCGCCGGAGGATGGCGTGGACCCGGAGGTGCTGCTGGCCCGCGCCGAATCCGCCGTGCGGCGGGCGCGGGAGACCAATGCGCGCATCGCCTTCTTCGAGCCGGGCATGCACCGCCAGGCGGCCGAACGCATCGAGCTTCTGGTGCGCCTGTCCAATGCCCTCGACGTGGGCGAGTTCCAGGTTCGCTATCAGGTGAAGAAGAGCCTCGGCACGGGGGCGGTGACGGGCGTCGAGGCGCTGCTCTCCTGGCGCGGCACCGACGGCGCGGTGATGGCGCCGTCGCGTTTCATTCCGCTGCTGGAGGAGACCGGACAGATCGTCGAGGTGGGCAATTTCGTGCTGCGCACCGCCCTGTCCGACCAGGCGCGCTGGGCCCATCTGGGGCACGGCGTGGTGCCGGTCGCCGTCAACGTGTCGGCGGTGCAGTTGGCCGAACCGGACTTCGTCCCCCACTTGCTCGACCTCATCGCCAAGGCCCCGCCCCTGCCGGGGCACCAGCGCCCCCGCCTCGAACTGGAGGTGACGGAGAGCGTCGCCATGCGCGACATGGTCGGGGCCGCGAAGATTCTCGCCACTCTGCGCGAGCGGGGCGTCACCATCTCGGTGGACGATTTCGGCACCGGCTATTCGTCGCTCAGCTATCTGGCGCAGCTTCCCGTGAGCGCGCTGAAGATCGACATCTCCTTCGTCGCCACCATGCTGGAGCGGCGCGACAGCCGCTCCATCGTCGAGGCCATCATCTCGCTGGCCCACGCGCTCGACCTGAAGGTGGTGGCGGAAGGCGTGGAGACGCGGGAGCAGGCGGACCTGCTGGCGCGCCTCGCCTGCGATGAGGTCCAGGGCTACCTCTATGGCCGGCCGGTTCCCGCGCACGACATCGTCGCCGCCCTGCCCCAAGAGGGCGGCGCGCCGCCCGGCCCGGATTAGGACCCTCCCCGGCGCGGCTCAGGAGGATGCGAGCCTGCGGCTGCCCGCCGACAAGGCGATGATGGCGATGACCAGGGGCACGAAGGACAAAGCGAGAAGGGTGTTCCAGCCGAACGCCGAGAGCAGCCCGCCCGACAGGAACGACCCCACCGCCATGGTACCGAACACCGCGAAGTCGTTGAAGGATTGAACGCGGGCCTTCTCTTCCGGCCGGTGGCATTCCAGCACCATGGCGGAGGCCCCCACGAAGCCGAAATTCCAGCCGACGCCCAGCAGGATCAGCGTCGCCCAGAAATGCCACACCTCGAGGCCGAGCAGCCCCAGCGCCGCCGACAGGCCGATCAGGGCAAGGCCGGCGGCCACCACGCGGGGCGCGCCGAAGCGGCTGATGAGCCGCCCGGTGAAGAAGCTCGGCCCGTACATGGCGATGACGTGCCATTGCAGGCCGAGATTGGCGGCTTCCTGGGTGTGGCCGCACAGCCGCATGGCCAGCGGCGCCGCCGTCATGAGGAAGTTCATCAGCAGGTAGGAAACGACGCCGCACACGACCGCGAGGATGAAGCGCCGCTGCCGCACGATGACGCCCAGGGGCCGCCCGCCCGCCCGGTCGGCGGCGGTCGGCGCGGGGAGCTTCACCCCGACGAGGATGAGGGCCGAGACCGCCGCCGCCAGCGCCTGCCCGAGATAGGTGGCCGCGAACAGGAAGGGCGGCGACAAATTCATGGTGTGGGTGACGAGCTGGGGCCCGAGGATGCCCGCGAAGACGCCGCCCGCCATGACGGCGGAGAGGGCGCGGGGCCGCCGCTCGGGCGCCGCGCAGTCGGTGGCCGCGAAGCGGAAGGTCAGCACCACGGCGGCGTAGACGCCGGCGAAGAAGGTCGCCAAACAGAACAGCGGGAAGGACGCGGCGGTGACGGCGAGGGATGCCAGCAGCCCCGCGAGCACGCCGCAGCCGGCGCCCATCATGAAGGCGGAGCGGCGGCCATAGCGCTGCGCGATGGCGCCCGCCGGCAGGGTGCACACCGCCATGCCCACCACGAAGATGGAGATGGGCAGCGTCGCGAGGGCGGGACTCGGCGCGAGCGTGTGCCCGACGATGGCGCCGGTGGCGAAGACCACGGTGGCGTTGATGCCTGCCAGGGCCTGGGCGACGGCGAGCCGCAGGACGTTTCCGCGTTCCAGGCGAAGCGCCTGCTCGGTGACCGTTAAGGTGCTCACGCCGCACTGCCTTCTGCCTGGACGTTCCGCGCGGCATGGCTGCCCCCGGTCCGGCCCCACGGGACTTCACGCCCGTTTCCCGGCACGCATGTGCGCCCCCCGACGGGCTTTGTCGAGCGCCTCCCGCGTGTTGGTGCACTGCACCTGCCGCCCTGGGTTCAGGCGGGGACGGACGCACCTATTCCCAGGTGCATCCGAGGCGGCGCAGGTCCTCGTCCACCCACGACCGGTCGGTGGTTCCCCGCTCGATGGCCTCCAGCTGTCCCTGCTCGGTCTTCACCTTGCGGTGGGCCGCATCGAGCACCTCGTCCGCCTCGGCGCGGGGGATGCAGGCGATGCCGTCGGCGTCGCCCACCACGAGGTCCCCGGGCATCACCACCATGCCCAGCAGCGCGATGGGATAATTGATCTCTCCCGGCCCGGTCTTGTAGGGGCCGCGATGGGTCACGCCCCGGGCGAAGACCGGGAAGGGGCTGCGCCGGATGAAGTCCAGGTCGCGCACCGCGCCGTCGATGACGATGCCCGCGACGCCGCGCTTCTGGGCCTGGGTGATCATGATCTCGCCGATCAGCGCATTCTGGAGATGGCCGCCGCCGTCCACCAGGATGACGTCGCCCGGCTGCGCCATGTCGATGGCCTTGTGCAGCATGAGATTGTCGCCCGCCCGGGTGCGCACCGTGAGGGCCGACCCGCACAGAGGGGCGCCCGCATGGAGCTGGCGCAGGCCGGCGTCGCTGCCGGTCAGGCGCCACATGCCGTCGCTGATGGCGGCGACTGGCAGGCCCCTCGCCTTCGCCAGAACGGCATCGGGCAGGCGGTCGAAGGCGGTGCGGATGCGGAATCCGATGGTCACGATGCAAGGCTCCCATGCTGGCCGGGCGGCGGCGTCAATTAGCGGTGACACCGGTCTGGGAGATCACGGCGCCCCACTTGGCCCGCTCGGTGGTGACGAAGGCGCCGAGCTCCTGCTGGCTGGAGGCCTGCACCTGCCCGCCCACGCTTTCGATCCGCTGGCGCAAGGCGGGGTCCGCCAGCGCCTTGTGCACAGCCTCGGTCAACTGGTCGAGCACCGGCTTGGGCGTTCCCGCCGGGGCGAACAGCGCCCACCAGGTCTCCGCCACATAGCTCTTGAAGCGCGGGTCCTGCGAGACCGTCGCCACGTTCGGCAGCGCGGCCAGCCGCTCCTTGCCGGTGACGGCAATGCCCTTGAGCTGCCCCGCCTGGATGTGGGGCGCGGCCTCCAGCGCGTTCACCACCACCAGCGGCACATGCCCGCCGATGGCGTCGGTCACGGCGGGCCGGCCGCCCTGGTAGGGCACGTGCTTCAGCTTGATGCCCGCGTCATGCTCCAGCAGCGCCATGGCGAGGTGCGGCAGCGAGCCGTTGCCCGGCGTCGCATAGGCGTACTGGTCCGGCGAGGCCTTCGCGAGCGTGATCAGTTCTTCGAGATTATTGGCCGGAAACGACGGGTTGGCCGCGATCACGGACGGGATATCGCCGACCATGGAGATGGGGGCGATGTCCTTCTCCACGTCGAATCCCGGCTGCTTGAAGAGCGCCATGTTGATGGCGAGGCCGTTGGTGCCGAGCAGCAGGGTGTATCCGTCCGGCGTCGCGCGGGCCACGGCGCGGGCCGCGAGGTTGGACCCCGCGCCCGGCTTGGCCTCCACCACGAAGGGCTGGCGCAGGAAGGCGGACAGGTGCTCCGCCAGCGCGCGCGCCACGGTGTCCACGGCGCCGCCGGCCGAGAAGCCCACATAGATGGAGACGGGACGGGACGGATAGGGCTCGGCCGCCTGCGCGGGCGCGCAGGCGAGGAAAGCCGCCGCGCAGGCGATGCGCGACAAGGTGCGGAACATGGCGTTTCTCCCTTTGATTATTGGCGCGCGCGGCGCGGTCACATGTTCTCAAGGCCGCGGACGATGGAAGGAAAGACCCTCTGGAAGCTCTCCGCGTGGGAGGCGCTGCCGAAGTTCCGGCGCCGGGCGAGATTGCCGTTCTTCAGCGCGACGCCCTTGTAATAGTCCCAGAGCGCCGTCTGCCCTTCGAGGCACTGCATGGCCGCCCACTTGGTCTCCCAGACCTCGGTGATGTCCAGCAGGGTGTCGGGGACATAGGCGCAGATCTCGGGCTGGTGGGGCTCGAAGCTGAAGACCTGCGGCGCGCCCGCAACCGGCCCCCAGGGGCGGCCCTGCGCCTGCGCCACCTGCCGCGCCTCCAGGGCGAAGCGAAAGGTCTCCACATGGTCCCAGTTGGAGGGGTCCACCTGTGGGTGGGTCAGCATGAAGGCGGGCTGCGCCTTGCGCAGCAGGCGGACCGTGAACTCGAACATCTCGGGGGTCGGCCGCAGGGGATAGTCCTCGCCATCCAGAAAATGGATTTCGGCGCCCAGGATCGCCGCCGCCTTTTCCGCCTCGGCCCGGCGAATGTCGCGCGCTTTCGCGGCGCTCATCTCGGCATTCGCGTAGAGCTTGGCAGATTCCCCGATGGCCCCGTAGCTCAGGCAGATGACGATGGGATGGAACCCGCGCTTTTTGTGCAGTGCAATAGCGCCGCCGGCGCGCCAGACGAAGTCACCAACATGCGCACTGACCACAACGAAGTTAGGCTCCGACACGAACAACTCCCGTTCTTCTTCATCCGAAATGTATTTTCGGCCTCGAAACGGGGGAGACCCTAGCCAAGCCAGGGAAACCGGACTACGGCGATTGTCGGAACGCGCTATGCCGAAATCGATATAGGTAAGCCGGCTCCGCACGAGGGATCGCGATGGCCGGGCGCACCTATTCCCTGTTCCACCAACGGCTGCGGATGCGCCAGTTGCGAGTGGCCGTGGCGGTGGCGGACCATGGCAGCGTTCTGAAGGCGTCCCGCGCGCTGGGCATGACGCAGCCCGCCACCACCCGCAGCCTTCTCGAACTGGAAGACTTCCTGGGGCTGCGGCTGTTCGACCGGGGGCCGCGCGGCATGGTGCTGACGCGCCAGGGCGACGTCATCGTCCGCCGCGCGCGCCGCGTGCTCGCCGAGGTGGACAGCATCCCGGACGACATCGCGCTCATGGAGAAGGGCCTGTCGGAGGCCGTCTCCATCGGCGTCCTCATCTCCGCCTCGTCGGGATTGCTGCCGCGCGTGCTGGCACGCTTCCGGCAGCAGCACCCGGACATTCTGGTGAGCGTCTCGGAAGGGCGCATGCACGACCTGCTGGCGCAGCTCGCCGGCGGGACGGTAGACCTCGTCCTGGGGCGGCTCTACGACCTGCCGACGCCCGACGAGTTCGTGCGCGAGCCGCTCTATCACGAGCCGCTCGCCATCGTCGCGCGCTCGGGCCACCCGGTCTTCCTGCGCAGCCATGTGGACGCCGCCTATCTGCGGCAGGCGCCCTTCCTGCTGCCCACCCTCGGCCAGCGCATCGGGCAGGACGTGGAGCTGGCACTTCGCGAGACCGGCCTTCACCTGGAGACCGCGCCGATCCGCGCCAGCTCCACGTCCTTCATCCGCGAAATGCTGTTCGCGACCGACTATCTCACCGTCCTCTCCCGGCTGACGTTGGTGGGCGACTTCGTGCGCGGAGGCCTGCGCCTGCTGCCATTTCCCATCGTCACCGGCCCGCGGCCGGGCGGCATCATCCTGCGGCCCGGCCCCGCCGTTCCGCCCGCGGTCCGCGCCCTGCGCGGCGTGGTGGAGCTGTGCATCTCGGAGCTGATCTCCACCGGGATGCTGGCGCCCTACGAGCCCACGGTCCGGCGGCGCGGCCGCAGCGGCGCGCCGCCGGACGCATGACGCGCCCGCTCAGGGGATGAGCACGATGGCGCCCGTGGTCCGCCGGGCTTCCATGCTCTCATGCACCGCGCGCACCTCCTCCAGCGGCGCGGTGAGGCCGATGGCGGGGCGGATGAGGCCCCGCGCCAGGGCGTCGAACACCCCCTGCGTCAGCGCCACCATGTCGGCGGGCGTGCGGGTGAAGGTGGCGAGCGTGGGCTTCGCGAGGAAGATGGAGCCCTTCGCGGCGAGGACGCCGAGATCGAGCGGGGGCACCGGGCCGCTGGCCTGTCCGAAATTCACCATCAGGCCGAGGGGCTTCAGGCAGTCCAGGGACGTGTCGAACGTGTCGCGGCCCACCGAATCGAACACCGCGTCCACGCCCGCGCCACCGGTGAAGCCGCGCGCCGCCTCGGCGAAATTGTCCGTCCGATAGTTCACCGCCAGGGCGCAGCCCGCCTCCCGCGCCACGCTCACCTTCTCGTCGGACCCAACGACGCCCATCACGCGCACGCCGAGGGCGCTGGCCCACTGGCACAGGAGCTGGCCGACGCCGCCCGCCGCCGCGTGCACCACGATGCTCGCCCCCGCCTTGGCGGGCCAGATGCGGGTGAGGAGATAGAAGGCGGTCGCCCCCTTCACGAGGCACGCCGCCGCTTGCCGGTCGTCCACGGCGTCGGGAATGGGCACGAGGCGCCAGGCGGGCACGATCCGCCGTTCCGCATAGGCGCCGAGGAGGTTCCAATAGGCCACCCGCTGGCCCGGCTTCAGGCCCTCCACGTCCGGCCCGACCGCCTCCACCACGCCCGCCGCCTCCACGCCGAGGGTCGCCGGACGCGCGATGGCATATTGCCCGGCCGTGCTGGAGCGGTGGTAGATGTCGATGAGATTGACGCCGATGGCGGTGTGCCGCACCAGCACCTCGCCCGGGCCGGGCGCCGGCACATCCACCGTCTCGAAGGTCAGGACTTCCGGCCCGCCGGCCACATGAACGCGCACCGCCTTGGATTTCATCACTCACTCCCCTGGACAGGCTTGCCCCGCGCCGCCCGGAGGCGGCGGGACGATCAGCGGCCGGAAATCATCTTGAAGACGTAGCTGAAGTCCCGGTCGCCATGGCCGTTGGCAACCAGCATCTGGTAGATGGCCGCCGCTGTGCCGGCGAGAGGGGTGGCCGCCGAGGCGCCGGCCGCCGCCTCCTGCGACAGGCGCATGTCCTTCAGCATCATGTGCCCCGTGAAGCCGGGGGCATAGTCGCGGCTGGCCGGCGAGGTGGGCAGCGGCCCGGGCACGGGGCAATAATGCTCCAGCGCCCAGCAATTGCCCGAGGAGCCCAGCATCACGTCGCGCACCGTGGTCGGGTCGAGGCCGAGCCGGTCCGCCAGGGTGAACACTTCCGAGATCGCCACCATGCTGATCCCGGTCATCATGTTGTTGCAGATCTTGAGCGCCTGGCCCGCCCCGCTCTCGCCGATATGGAAGAAGCGGTAGCCCATGGCCTCCAGCACCGGCACGGCCCGCGCATAGCCCTCGGCCGTGCCGCCCACCATGAAGGTGAGCCGCCCCGCCTCGGCCGCCGGCACGGCGCCGGACACGGGCGCGTCCACCATGGTGAAACCCGCCTGGGCCGCCGCCTGCGACACGGCGCGGGAATTGTCGATGTCGATGGTGGAACTGTCGATGAGCAGGGCGCCGGCCGGGGCATGGGCGAGGACGCCGCCCTCGCCTTCATACACCTTGCGCACATGCCGCCCGGTGGGAAGCATGGTGAGGACGACGTCCGCCGCTCCAACCGCGTCCGCGATGTCCGTCGCCGCGCGCCCGCCGAGCTGTTCGAGCGCGGCCCGGCGCTCCGGCGAGAGGTCGAAGCCGGTCACGGCATGGCCGGCCCGGAGCAGATGGCGGCACATGGGATGGCCCATATTGCCGAGCCCGATGAATGCGATGTTTGCCACGGCTTTCCCCTTCCGGCGCGGCCCGTCCCCGGCGCGCCGGGGAGGCCATGGCGCCTGCTGGTGTCCCGACGCTCCCTCCCGGCCCGCGCGGGGCGGCCGGAAGGGAGGCTGCTGTGTCGAGCCTTACTCAACACGTCACTTGGCGGTGGCCTTGGCCTCCTTCACCAGCGGGCACTTGGAGGCGGAGAGGGGGGCGGCCGTGTCGGCGTCGGGGATCTTGCCCAGCACCTTGAAATAGTCCCACTCGCCCCTGGATTCGGCGGGGGTCTTCACCTCCACCAGATACATGTCCGTGACCATGCGGCCATCGGGACGGATGCGGCCGTTGGGGGCATAGGCATCATGCACCGGCATCTCCCGCATCTTGTCCGCCACCTTCGGGCCGTTGTCGGTGCCCGCCGCGGCGATGGCCTGGAGATAATGCAGCACGGCGGAATAGGTGGCCGCCTGCACCACGCCCGGCATGCGCTTGGTGCGCTCGTTGAAGCGCTTGGAGAAGGCGCGGGTCTCCGCATTGTGGTCCCAGTAGAACGGGGTGGTCACGATGAGGCCCTGCGCGGCCTTCAGGCCCAGCGCGTGGACATCGCTGATCACCACCGCGAGGCCCGCGAGCTTCTGGCCGCCGGCGGCGATGCCGAACTCGCCCGCCTGCTTGACGGCGTTGATGGTGTCCATGCCGCCGTTGGCGAGCGCGATGATCTGCGCCTTGGAGCTTTGCGCCCGCAGCAGGAAGGACGAGAAGTCGGCGGCGCCCAGCGGCGCCTTCACCTGCCCCACCACCTTGCCGCCCTTCGCGGTGACGACGCGGTCCAGTTCGGCGGTCATGGCGGCGCCGAAGGCATAGTCCGCCGCCAGGATGAACCAGTTCTTCTCGTTGCGCTCAAGCAAGGCCGAGGCGGTGCCCACGGACTGGGAGAAGGTGTCCCAACCCCAATGGAAGCCGGTGGGCGAGCAGCTTTCGTTGGTGAGCGCCGTGGTGAGCGGGGCGGTCATCAGGGTGATCTTGCCGAGATCCTTGCCCATGGTGTTGACCGCGATGGCCACCGCCGAATTGGTCAGGTCGGCGATGGCATCCACGCCTTCCGTCTCGAACCATTGCTTGGCGATGGCGGAGGCCACGTCCACCTTGCTCTGGTGGTCGGCGGAGACGATCTCCACCTTGATGGAGGGATTCTTCGCGTTGAAGTCCTCCGCCGCCATGCGCGCGGCATCGACCGAGGTGCGGCCGCCGAAATCGGCATAGACGCCGGACTGGTCGTTCAGCACGCCGATCTTGACCACGCCGCCGGAAATATCCGCGGCCTGGCACAGCGCCGTGGATGCGACGAGCGCGGCGATGGAAAGCTTGAACCTCATGGCGTTCCTCCAGTTATGATTCTTGTGAGACGTCGCGATTTCTTGTTTTTGCCGTGCGGGCACCGGACCGGCGGCGTGGGGCGGCCGGTCCGGTGGGCACGGGGTCGGGGTCAGTCGTTGCTGGGGAAGGCGAGCGAGAGCGCGCGCTCCTGCTCCGCATCCGGCTCGGGCCAGCGCTGGGAGATGGTCTTCATCTTGGTGTAGAAGCGCGCCGCGTCGGGCCCGAACATGTGGGCCTCGCCGAACTTCGAGCGGCGCAGGCCGCCGAAATTGTGGTAGCCCACCGGCACCGGCACGGGGACGTTCACACCCTGCATGCCCGCCTCCACATCCATGTAGAAGCGCTGCGCCGAGCGGCCGTTGCGGGTGAAGATGACCGCGCCGTTGCCGTATTCGTGCGCGTTCACCACGTCGATGGCCTCATCGAGCGAGGCGACGCGCATCATGCCGCGCACCGGGCCGAAGATCTCTTCCTTCCACATCTGCATGTCGGTGGTGACGTTATCCACCAGCGAGGCGCCCACATAGAAGCCCTTGCTGCCCGCACCCGCGCCGCGCCCGTCCACCACAAGCTCGGCGCCCTCGTCCACCGCGCGCTGGATGGCGCCTTCGACCGTCGCCTTGGCGGCCGCGGTGACGACGGGTCCGAAATCGGCGGTCTTGTCGTCGTAGGAGCCGACGCGCAGCTTCTCCACCATGGGCACGATGAGCGCGCGCAGCCGGTCCGCCGTCTGGTCGCCCACGGCCACCAGAAGCGAGATGGCCATGCAGCGCTGGCTCGCCGAGCCGTAGCCCGCGCTCACGAAGGCGGTGGCGGCGGCTTCCAGGTCCGCGTCGGGCATCACCACCATGTGGTTCTTGCCGCCCGTATAGGCCGCCACGCGCTTATTGTGGGCGCAGCCCTTCTGGTAGATGTATTCGCCGACCCGCGTGGAGCCCACGAAGCTGATGGCCGGGACGCTCGGATGCTCCAGGAGCGCGTCCACCACCTCGGCGTCGCCGTTCACCACGTTCCACACGCCGTCCGGCAGGCCCGCCTGCTTCCACAGGTCGCTCACGAAGGCCGTGGCGCCGGGCACGCGCTCGGAAGGCTTCACGATCACCGCATTGCCCACCGCCACCGCCATGGCGCCCATCATGATGGGCACCATCACCGGGAAGTTGAACGGCGCGATGCAGCCCACCACGCCCACCGGCTGGCGGATGGAGAAGGTGTCGATGCCGCCGCCCACATTGACGGAATATTCGCCCTTGGTGACCTGCGGGGCGTTGGTGGCGAATTCCAGCGCCTCGATGGCGCGGCCGATCTCGCCCTTGGCGTCGTCGATGGTCTTGCCGTGCTCCAGGCCGATGATCTTCGCCAGCGCCTCGGTCTGGCCGATCACCAGCTCGCGCATCTTGAAGATGACCTGGAGGCGGCGGGCGTGGGACTGGCGGCCCCAGGCGCGCCCGGCGGCCACGGCGATCTTCGCCACCTCGTCCACCGTCTCGCGGTTGGCATAGTGGCAGCGATAGATCTCCTCGCCCGTGGAGGGGTTGAAGACCGGGCCGGAGCGGGTGCCGGATCCGGCGCTGAACACGCCGCCGATATAATGGTCGATACCGTACATGGATGAACTCCTTGGAATGTCGGGCCGCCGGTCAGGCGTTGCGCGTGTAGAGGGTCTGGATGCAGGAGAAGTCCAAGGCGGGCGCGCCCTCTTCCTTGGAACGCAGCGCGTAGAGGCTCTGGGCGAGCGCCCCCATGGGGGCAGCGGCGCCGTGGGCGCGGGCATTGTCGAGGGCGAGGCCGAGATCCTTCAGCATCAGCGCCAATTGGAAGCCCGCCGCGTATCCCTTGCTGGAGGGGGAATCCGGCAGCACGTCCGGCCAGGGGTGCCAGCGCTCCAGGAAGAAGTTCCCGCCGGAACTCTTCTGCATGATGCTGGTGAGGACGACCGGATCGAGCCCGTTGCGGGCGCCCAGCTCCATCACCTCGGCAGTGCCCGCCATGGCGATGGCGGCGAGCATGTTGTTGCAGATCTTGGCCGCCTGGCCCGCCCCATTGCCGCCCGCATGGACCACGAAGCGGCCCATCTGCTCCAGCACCGGCCGCGCGCGCTCCAGCGCCTCCCCGGCGCCGCCCACCATGAAGCTCAGCGTGCCCTCGGCGGCCCGCAGCACGCCGCCGGACACCGGCGCGTCCAGCATGGCGAAGCCCGCCGCCTGCGCAGCGGCGGCGAGGGTGCGCGCCGTCTCGGGGGCGATGGTGGAGCAGTCCACCAGAAGCGGGCGGCCCTGGAGGGTGGCGAGCAGGCCGTCGGGGCCGAGATAGAGGTCCGACACCACCTTGCCGTTGGGCACCATGGTGATGACGAGGTCGGCGCCCTCGGCCGCCGCGCGCGGGCTTTCCGCCCCATGGGCGCCCTGCGCCGCGAGGCGCTGAACGGTGTCCGCCGAAAGGTCGAACACCCGAACCTCATGACCGGCGCGCACGAGGTTGGCCGCCATCGGAAACCCCATGTTTCCGAGGCCTATGAAGGCAATCCTGGACATTGGCACACTCCCTGGGCCCGTCCGTTCTCCGCCTCCGCACGCGGCGTCGGCTTGAGCGTCTTGGCGGTGGCCGCGTCGCGCTCGGGGGATCGGTGCCCGCTTCAAAAGGGGTATCACGCACGCCGCGCGCTTGAACCCATGCTCGACGCAAGGCTACTGTTCAAAAATGCACAAGGGTCCGAGGCGCCGATGGAATGGGATGATCTGAGGTTCTTCCTGGAGCTGGCCCGCACCCGCACCCTGGCGGAAGCGGCCCGGCGGCTGGACGTGCAGCACACCACCGTCTCCCGCCGCATCCAGCGCCTGGAAGTGTCCATCGGCGCGCCGCTCTTCACCCGCACGCCGTCCGGCCACGACCTGACGCGGCGCGGGCAGAACCTGCTGGCGGAAGCCCAGGCCATCGAGGACCTGTTCCTCGGCATCGACGGGGAGCAGAGCGCGCCCGCCGAGGCGGTCTCGGGCATCGTGCGCGTGGGCTGCACGGAGGGCTATGGCGTGGGCGTTCTGCCCACCGACATGGACCAGCTGCGCGCGCGCCATCCCAACCTGCGCGTGGACCTCATCGTCATGCCCCGCCCCATCCTGCTGGCGCGCAACGAGGCGGACATCGTCATCACCATCGACCGGCCGGGACGCGGGCCCTATCTCATCACCAAGCTCTACGACTACACGCTGCGGCTCTACGCGGCGCCGTCCTACCTCGCGGCCCATCCCCCCATCCGCAGCCTCCAGGACCTGCGGGAGCATCATTTCGTGAGCTATATCGAGGAGACCGGCCCGGCGAAGGGACTGCCGGTCATCTGGGATTTGATCCCGTCCAACCATCCGGGCATCCGCAGCACCAGCGTCTTCTCGCAGATGGCCATCGTCGCCTCGGGCGGCGGCATCGCCATCCTCCCGTCCTATCTCGTGCGCGACAGGCCGGAATTCATCCCGGTCCTGGGCGGCGAGGTGAGCTTCCAGCGCACCTATTGGATGATGATGCCGGTGGAATTGAAGCGCATCGCCCGCGTCCAGGCGGTGTGGCAATTCCTGAAGCGGACCACCAAGGAGCACAGCCAGCGGCTCATCATGTAGGCGGCGCCAGCGGTAAGGGCATGCGCATTGACGCTCCCGGCCGGGAGGGCCAAACAAGGGGCCGAAATCCTCCCGCCGCTCCCTGCCCGCACATTGCACAAGGGGACGGCGCCTCCCGGAGCCCGTCATGTCCCTCTCCGCCAGCACCTCCGGCGTCTTCGCCATCGCGCCCACCCCGTTCCATGCCGACGGGCGGGTGGACACGGCGTCCGTGGACCGGATGACGGACTTCTACATGCAGGTGGGCTGCACCGGCATCACGGTGCTGGGCATCATGGGCGAGGCGCCCAAGCTGGACGGCGAGGAAGCGCTCGCGGTGGCCGCGCAGGTGATCCGGCGCGCCTCCATCCCGGTCATCGTCGGCGTCTCCGCCCCCGGCTTCGCCGCCATGCGCGGGCTGGCGCGCAGCGTCATGGACGCGGGCGCGGCGGGCGTCATGATCGCGCCCCCGCCCTCGCTGCGCACCGACGACCAGATCACCACCTATTTCGCCCAGGCCGTGGAGGCCGTGGGCACCGACATTCCCTGGGTGCTCCAGGACTATCCGCTGACGCTCTCGGTGGTGATGACGCCCGGCGTCATCCGCCGCATCGTCACGGACAATCCCTCCTGCGTGATGCTGAAGCACGAGGACTGGCCGGGCCTGGAGAAGATCTCCACCCTGCGCGGCTTCCAGAAGGACGGCTCGCTGCGCCCGCTCTCCATCCTGTGCGGCAATGGCGGCCTGTTCCTGGACTTCGAGATGGAGCGCGGCGCGGACGGCGCCATGACCGGCTACGCCTTCCCCGACATGCTGGTGGACGTGGTGAAGCTCTCCCAGGCGGGCGAGCGGGACAAGGCGCACGACCTGTTCGACGCCCATCTCCCCCTGGTGCGCTACGAGCAGCAGCAGGGCGTGGGCCTCGCGGTGCGCAAATATGTGATGGCCAAGCGCGGCATCATCGCTTCCGACGCCCAGCGCAAGCCCGCCGCCGCCTTGTCCGCCAAGGCCAAGGCCGAGGTGGACTACCTGCTGGCGCGCCTCGCCCGCGTGGACCCGCGCGCCGCCGTGTGAGGCGGGCGCCCGGCCTCAATGGCCGGGCTTGGCCGCCTCGAAGGCGGCCTGCTGCGCGGGGGTCGCCTCGCGCTGGTGCAGCGCCTTCCAGTCCTCGTAGCTCATGCCGTAGACCGCCTCCCGGCTCTGGTCCTTGGTGAGCGGCAGGCCCTCCGCCTGCGCCGCCTCCAGGAGCCAGTTGGACAGGCAGTTGCGGCAGAAGCCCGCGAGATTCATCAGGTCGATATTCTGCACGTCCGTCCGCTCGCGCAGATGCGCCACGAGACGGCGGAACGCCGCCGCCTCCAGGCGCTCACGGGCCTCGGGCGTCAGCGTATCAGGGGTGGCATCGGTCACGGGCGCGTCCTCGATCATCAGGATTTGGCGCGAAGATGTGGGCCCCGGAAGCCCGCCGCAAGGGCGCCTGCCACCTTCTCGCCCCGATCCCTGACGAAAACCCTTCCGCCCCGCCATCGGCAGCGCGGCCATTGACGCCTCCCCCTCACCAAGGGCACACACGCATCCGATGTTTCGCCGACGCCCGTCCCCCGCCCCTTCCGTGACGGCTTCCGGCCCCGCCCGGCGGGCCGTCGGCCGCGTGCGGGCGGGCCTGTGCGCGCTGGCGCTGGGCGCCGGGCTCGTGCCCCTCGTCCCGGCCCTGGCGCTGGCCGACTTCCGCCTGTGCAACCGCACCCAGAGCCGGGTGGGCGTGGCCGTGGGCTACAAGGAGAACGATGTCTGGACCAGCGAAGGCTGGTGGAACATCGCCGCGAACACCTGCGAGACGCTGCTGCGCGGCGACCTCGTTGCCCGCTTCTATTACCTCTACGCGGTGGATTACGACCAGGGCGGGGAATGGTCCGGCCGGGCCTTCCTGTGCACCCGCGACAAGGAATTCACCATCCGCGGCACCGAGGATTGCCTGGCGCGCGGCTTCGACCGCACCGGCTTCCTTGAGGTGGACACCAAGGAGCAGCGCGGCTGGACCGTGCAGCTCACGGAGAGCAGCCAGACCGGCACCGCCCCGCCCGGCATCGCCCCGCCGCCGCCCGGCCCCGTTCCCATGC
>JACESF010000047.1 GCA_013911975.1 Hyphomicrobiales bacterium
TCGCCCAGCACCGCCTCCGTGTCCGCCCCCCCACCGCTGGGGGCGGACACGGAGGCGGTGCTGGGCGACTGGCTGGAGATGGACGCCGCCGGCATCGCGGCGCTGCGCGGGGACAAGGTAGTCTAGGTCCCATCGACATCAGAAAGCGGCGTCATGGCCGGGGCGGACCCCACATGGCCCGCCCCTTCGCCCTTCGGATCCGACGGCCGCGTCAGGCGGCCCGCCCCTCATACATGCCGCGCCAGTAGCGCTCCGCCTCGGGCAGGCCCATGGGCACGGGGTTCGCCGCGCGCGGATACTGCTCCACCATCTCGCGCGCGAAATCCCCGAGCCGCGCCTCCGGCACGCCGTGGTCGGCGAGGCGTGGCGACACGCCGATCCGGGTCATGAGTTCGCGGATGCGGGCGCCCGGCGCGCCGCCGAACACCGGCGCGAGCCGCTCCATCAGCGCGCCGGAGGCGGGGGTGTTGAACTCCACGAGGCTCGGCAGCGCGAGGCCGCAGCCGATGCCATGCGGCGTCTTGAAATGCCCGGTCAGCACGTAGGACACGCTGTGCGCCCAGAGGCCGCCGGAAAGATTGAAGCTCATCATGGCGAGGCTGGAGGCGAAGGCCATGGCATGGCGCGCCTCCAGGTCCGCGCCGTTCTCGCAGGCCACGGGCAGCGCGCGCAGGATGGTGGCGATGGCGCCCAGGGACAGCGTCTCGTTGAGCGCGTTGGAGCCCTTGCCCATGAGCGCCTCGGTGGCGTGGGTCAGGGCGTCGAGACCGGTGGCGGCGGTCACGCTGCGGGGCATGGTGAGGGTGAGAAGCGGGTCGAGGATGGCCGCGTCCGGGATCAGCTCGGGCCCCGCCAGGAAGCGCTTGTGCCCGTCCACGGTCGCCACCGCATACATGCTCACCTCGCTGCCCGTGCCGGACGTGGTGGGCAGGAGGATGAGCGGAAGGGCGCCCGTGCGCGGCGTCTCCTGCGGGCGGCGCAGATGCTCGCCCGCGCTCTTGCCGGAGCCGATGCCGAGCGCCGCGAGCTTCGCCACGTCCATCACGGAACCGCCGCCGATGCCCACCACCACGTCCGCCCCGACGCGCGCCGCCAGGGCTTCCACGGCCTCGATGGAGGCGAGGTCCGGCTCCGGCTCCACCTCCAGGAAGGTGGCGACGCCGAAGCCCGCCGCCGCCAGGGTGCGCTCCATCAGCGCCACCGCCCCGGTGCCCGCGATGACGTGATCGCTGATGAGCAGAGCCCGGCGCCCGCCCGTCAGCGCGGCCGCCACGCTTCCCGCCCGGCGGCTGGCGCCGAGACCGATGAGGAAGCAGCCGGGCGCCCGCAGGCCGGCGGTGACGAAGGGGCGCGTCTCCTTCAGGTTCGCTGGGGCGTCCGCCACCAGGGCGTCCATCATGTCTTCGGAGATGATCGTCATCAGGGCCTCTCACGCTCGGCCCCGCGCGGACGGGACGGCGCGGGCGCCTCCCCCGGGCGGGCCTTGAATGTCACGCAGAAAATCGGCCGGGCGCGAGCCCGGCCGTAACGGCCCGCGCTATTTCACCAGCGGGCAATTGCCGTCCGCCAGGGGCCGGAAGGCCTGCTCGGCGGGGATGACCGCGGCGATCTTGTAATAGTCGTACGGCCCCTTGGATTCCTCGGGCTTCTTCACTTCCACCAGCAGCATGTCGTGCACCGCGCGGCCGTCGGCCCGCACGAAGGTCTTGCCGAACAGCGGGTCGTCGAAGGTGCCGGCATCGCGCATGGCCTTCACCACGGCGCGGCCGTCGTCGGGGCTGCCCACGCGCTTCACCGCTTCGAGATAGGCGATGGTGGAGGAATAGGTGCCCGCCTGGGTCATGGTGGGATAGCGCCCGCCATTGCGCTTGGCGAACCGCTCCGCGAACGCGCGGGTCTTGGCGTTCAGGTCCCAGTAGAAGGCGGTGGTGAGCATCAGGCCCTGGGCGTTCTTCAGGCCCAGCGAGTGCACGTCGGAGATGAACAGCAGCATGCCGGCGAGCTTCTGGCCGCCCTGCACCACGCCGAATTCGGCCGCCTGCTTGATGGAATTGACGAGGTCGCCGCCCGCATTGGCGAGGCCCACCACCTGGGCCTTGGAGGACTGGGCCTGGAGGATGAAGGAGGACAGGTCCTTGCTGTCCAGCGGGTGGCGCACGGCGCCCAGCACCTTGCCGCCATTCTCCACGACCACCGCGCTGGCGTCGCGCTCCATGGCCTGGCCGAAGGCATAGTCGGCGGTGATGAAGAACCAGGTCTTGCCGCCGTTCTTGGTCACCGCCGAGGCCGTGCCGTGGGAGAGCGCCCAGGTGTCGTAGGTCCAATGCACGCCGTTGGGGGTGCAGGACTTTCCGGTCAGATCCGAGCTGCCCGAGGCGGTGAAGAGGGCGACCTTGTTCTTCTCGGCCGCCACCGGGGCGAGGGCCAGGGAGATGGCGCTGGTGGGCAGGTCCACCACCATGTCCACGCCGTCCGTGTCGAACCATTTGCGGGCGATGGAGACGGCGATGTCGGGCTTGTTCTGGGCGTCGGCGGACAGGATCTCCACCTTCATTCCGTTGGCGGCGGGATTGAAATCCTCCACCGCCAGCTTGGCGGCCACCACGGCGCCCTGGCCGCCGATGTCGGAATAGAGGCCGGACATGTCGGCGAGCACGCCGATCTTCACGTCGATCTCCGCCGAGACCGCAGGCGTGTACTGGGCCAGGAGCAGGGCTCCGGCCACCGAAAGGACCTTCAGCGTCATTGGGCGTTCCCCTCGATATGCTTTTTGCTTGCCGCAGGGGTAGCCGGCCTTCGATGGCGTGCCAGCCTTTTCCCTCCGACATCACGCCGCGTGCCATCCCGAGACTGGCGTCGTCGGGGGATGCGGCGTGCAATCCTTGGTGGCAGCAAAAGCCGAAGCCATCCAATATTTTTGGGAGAGGGATCGATACTAGATCCCTATCAATCCGCAGGCGCCCGACGACCCTGCCTCAGGGCGCCCGAGGTCAGTGCCCAGAGGCCGGGGTCACGGCGCAACGCCCGGCCGAAAGGCCGTCGCGCCCCGCGATCCCGCGCTCACCTCACGCGGAGCCAATGGGAAAGGCGGTGGCGCACCGGGGCGCGGCTTCCGCCAGTGCGGCGCGGGGGGACGTGGCCCCGCTCCACAGGCCGACCGCCGTGGTCACGGCCCATCCCATGTCCTCCCAGGCGCGGCTGGCCACGGCGGGCCCTTCCGCCTGGAGGCAGGTCACCACCTGGCTGATGTTCTGCTGCGCGATGCCGGCGCGGGCGAGCTGGGTGCGCAACTCGCCTTCAAGGGGATCCAGGATGAAGAAGCTGACCAGCGCGGCAAAGATGTCCTGCATGTGCACTCCGTAGGATCACGCCCGGCTCCGGCGACGCCCCGCGTCAACCGATGCTGCACCGCAGCGTCACCGCTTGCATCTAGGCATATGCCAGGGATTCCTCAAGGGAAGTGGCACATAGAGGATGCTCGAGGCCGCGTTCGCAGGCACATTCGGGCGCGGCTGCACCCGCGATTCCCCCTTTCCCTTCTTCGCCAGAGAGAGCGACCTGCGGCAATGAGCATCCTGTCCGGCTATTACGACCTGCATCTTCATTCCGCGCCCGCGCCGTTCGCCCGCATCGGCGACAGCGCCGACATCGCGCTCTGGTGCGCGTCCGCCGGCATGGCGGGCATCGTCGTGAAAAGTCATTTCGAGAGCACGGTCTCCAAGGTGCACCACGCCCGCAAGGCGGTGGAAGGCGCCTTTCCGGACTTCCAGGTCCATTCCAGCATCGCGCTCAACCGGGGGGTCGGGGGCGTCAATCCGGGCGCGGTGGAACTGGCCCTCCAGCAGGGGGCGAAATGCGTCTGGCTTCCCACCCTCGACGCCAAGAATCACGGCGAGGCCTATGGAGAGGCGGGAACCTACGGCATCGCTGAAATGACGCTCGCCTCGCGGCGGCCCGGCCGCACCTATGCCTATACGGTGCTCGACGACGCCGGATGCCTCACGCCCGAGGTGGAGGAGGTGATCGCCCTGACCCTGGACTATGGCGTGATCCTGGGCACCGGGCACCTTTCGGTGCGAGAGATGCGCGCCGTGCTCGCGCGGTGCACGGACCTGCGCCACGAAAAGCTGGTGGTGACGCATCCCGAATTGCGCACGGCGAAGCTGTCGCTGGACGAGATGATCACGTTCACCAAGGCGGGGGCGTATCTGGAATTCTGCGCCGTCTATCTCTTGCCCGTCTTCCTGTGCCTCACCCTCGACCAGCTCGTGACCTATCTGGAGCGGCTACCCCTGGACCGGATCCTGCTGTCCAGCGACGGCGGCCAGCCCTTCAATCCCAAACCGCACGAGACTATCGAGATCGCGGTTCGGGGCCTTTTGAGCAAGGGCGTGTCGCCCCAGGCGATCGAGACGATCTGCAAGGCCAATCCGGCGCGCCTGCTCGCGTCCGCCTAGGCGCCAGCCCCCACGCGCGCCAGCGCGGCGTCTTCTTCCACCACGCAGGCATTGAAGGTCCAGCGCGGGATGGTCCGCATGCTGTCGAGGCCGGAGAAGACGGCGGTGAAGCCGCCATCGGGCGCCACCTCGCGCAGGGCGGCGTCGAACTCCTGGCCGAAGCCGTTGAAGCCGTCCGCCGGCACCTCGCACAGGTGGATCTGGTTCCAGCTTATGGCGAAGGACGGGTCGTGATGGAGCACGGCCGCCGTCTCCATGGTCCGGAACGTGCCGATCCGTCCCGCCTGGACGAGCTTCGCGGCGGCGGGGCCGATATAGGTGCGCATGATGTCCCGGTAGTCCGCCAGATAGGGCGCATCCACGTCGATATATTCCAGCGACGCCTGCCGGTCGGGCCGGGCCGCCGCGCCGCTCCAATCCTGCGGCAGCACGAAGGACGAGGGCGTGGTCAGAAGGAGTTCCGCGCGCAGCAGCCCGGTGGCCGAAGGCGACAGCACCAGTTCGCGGATGACCTCGGCGGGCACCATGTCGCGAAAATAGCTGAGTTCCAGATGGCTCCAGGCGGGCACGTCCGACGCACCGCGGAAGACGGCCCGATGCGCGTAGAGCGCCTGCCCGAGGCAGGTCTCGCCAAAGCGCTCCCATCGGCCGACATTGGCCGCCAGCGCGTCCGCCGCGTCGGAATCGGGCGCCTGGAGGGTGCGGGCGAGGACGACGAGGCGATCCTCGGGCTCGATGCGGGCGAGGCCCGGCCCGCCGAGGGAAGGAATCGTATCCGCCATGGCTCGCCTCCATTGAAACCAGCGGGCGGCAGTCGGACGCCACGCGCCGCCCGATTGCAAGGCCTCATTCGCCGCACCCCATGCGACGCGACGGCGTCCCGCCCCCTGGCAATCGCCGCATTCGACACGACATGACGGACGATGCCCCGCGCCCGCCGACGCGGCGTGCGAACCGAGGAACGAGCATGCAGACGCAGACCATCAAACTCCGCGACGGCCGGGACATGCCCCGATTGGGCCTGGGCGTGTGGCAGACGCCCGATGACGGGGCGGCGCGCGTCGTCTCCCACGCGCTGAAGAACGGCTACCGGCATGTGGACACGGCGGCGGCCTACAACAACGAGGCGGGCGTCGGCGAAGGCATTCGCGCCTCGGGCCTCGACCGGGGCGAGGTGTTCCTGACCACCAAGGTCTGGAATTCCGACCAGGGCTTCGATGCCACCCTGCGTGCCTTCGAGGCCAGTTCCAGGCGGCTGGGGACAGATTTCGTGGACCTCTACCTCATCCATTGGCCGGCGCCGAAGAAGGGGCTGTACGTGGAGACTTGGAAGGCGCTCATCCGCCTGAAGCAGGAGGGCCGCGCCAAGTCCATCGGCGTCTCCAACTTCCAGCCGGAGCATTTGGAGCGGATCATCGGGGAGACCGGGGAAGTGCCCGTGGTCAACCAGGTGGAGCTTCACCCCACCTTCCAGCAGCGCCCCCTGCGGGCGTTCCATGCCAAGCACGGCATCGCCACCGAATCCTGGAGCCCACTCGGCCGGGGAAGCCTGCTGGACGATCCCGTCATCGGGGAGATCGCCAAGGCGCACGGGCGCAGCCCGGCCCAAATCATTATCCGCTGGAACATCCAGTCGGACCTCATCGTCATCCCGAAGTCCGCCACCCCTTCGCGGATCGAGGAGAATGCGCGGGTGTTCGACTTCGAGCTGTCTCCCGCGCAGATGGCGGCCCTCGACGGGCTCGACCGCGCGGACGGGCGGGTCGGTCCCGATCCGCTGACGGCGGACTTCTGATCCCGAGACGCGAAAATCCCGCGCCCCTCGGGGGCGCGGGATTCAACGTGGCGGTCAGCCGCGTGTCACTTCAACTGGTCCTGCACCTTGGCGATGGCCGCGTTGGCGCAGGCCTCGTCCAGATGCCCGCCCGGCGCGCCGCCCACGCCCACGGCGCCGATGGTCTCGTTGCCCACCTTGATCGGCACGCCGCCCGCCACCACCAGGAAGCGGTCGATGGAAACGAGCTGCGCCGCAGCCGGGGTCTTCTGGATGTTCTCCACCATGGTGCCCGTGGGAATGCGGGTGGAGGCGGAGGTGTAGGCCTTGCGCTCGGCGGCGCCCGGCGTGTGGACGCCCGCATTGTCGGCGCGCAGCAGGGCGCGCAGCACACCGGCGCGATCCACCACGGCGGCGGTGACGTTGTAGCCCTGGGCGGCGCAGGCGGCGACGGCCTCCTTGGCGATCTCGGCGGCGATGGTGGCCGGGATGTTCTTCTCCTGCAGCACCTGCGCGGAGGCGGCGGAGGTGAGCGCGAGGGCGGAGGTGAGCGCGAGGGCGGCGGTGGCGGCGATGACGAGACGCTTCATGGTCGGTCCCCTGTGCTTGGGCAGTTGCGTGGAAAGCCGCTGCTTTCGAGGCACAGGTCTAAGGGGGGACGGCCCGGCACAGAATCCGCGACGCCACAGGGGCGCGTAGGTAGCCCTACCTATCCCGTCACCGGGACGCCTGCGGATCGGCGAGGGTCAGGCGCACGAATTCGGCCACCGAACTGGTGCCGAGCTTCTCCGCGATGTTGGCGCGGTGGGCGTCGATGGTGCGCGCCGAGACCGACAGGGAGGCCGCGATCTCCTTGGTGGCCCAGCCCCGGCACACCATGTCCAGCACCTCGCGCTCGCGCTCGGTGAGACGGCCCAGCAGGTCCTGCGCCTCCCGGCGCTCCAGCGCCTGCTCCAGCAGCCCGGCGGCGGACTGGACGGCATCCAGCAGCACCTGCTCGTCCACGGGCTTACTGAGGAAGTCCACCACGCCCGCCTTGAAGGCGCGCCGGCAGGCATTCACGTCGCCATGGCCGGTGATCATGATGACCGGCCACGCGATGCCGCGCTCACCCAGGCGCTGGAGCAATTGCAGCCCGCTGATCATGGGCATGCGCAGGTCCACCAGCAGGCAGCCGGGACGGGACGGGTCCAGATGGGCGAGGAAGGTGGCCGGGTCGCCGAACGTCTCCACGCTCATGCCATAGGTGCGCAGAAGCAGCGCCAGGGCCTCGCGCACCGGTTCGTCATCGTCCACCACATAGACGTGCAGCGTGCTCATTGGGCGGCCTGCCGTGCCCGCCCGGCGGCGGGGAAGGTAAGGGTGAAGAGGGCACCGCCGCCCTCGGCCGTGCCCGCCTCGATGGCCCCGCCCGCGCGCTCCACCAGCGTGGCGCACAGGGAGAGACCGAGGCCCATGCCCTCGGCTTTGGTGGTGAAGAAGGGCTCGAACAGGCGCGGACGCACGTCCGGCGGAATGCCGGGGCCGGTATCGGCCACGCGGATCACCACCGTCTCGCCCGCCGCCTGCGTGCTCACCGTGATGCGCCGGTCGTGCGGCTGGGTCGCGAGGGCGTCCGCCGCATTGCGGATGAGATTGTGCAGGACCTGCTCCAGTTCCACCGCGTCCACCACCGCCACCAGGGGATGCGCCGACGGCTCCCGCCGCAATTCGATGCCCCGCCCCTCCAGGTCCGCGCGGACGAGGTCGCAGATGTCGGCCACCACGGCGTCGATGTCCGTCTCCGCGCGGCGCGGCGGGCGGTTGCTGATGTAATCGCGCATGCGGGCGAGCATCTGCCCCGCGCGCTTGGCCTCCCGCACATTGGCTTCCAGCGCCTGCCGCAGCAAAGCGGGGTCCTGCCCCGTGGCGGCGAGCCGGGCGGCGGCCTGGCTCTGGCTCAGGAGCGCGGTCAAAGGCTGGGTCAGCTCATGGGCGATGCCGGACGCCAGCTCCCCGAGGGAATTGACCCGGGAGGCATGGGCGAGGCGCGTCTCGCGTGCCAGAAGCTCGGTGCGCTGCTCGGCCGCCTGGGCGAGGCGCGCCGACAGGCGGGCCGCCCGGCGCTGGCGCCACGCATAATGGAGCATCAGCAGCACGGCCAGCGAGACCGCCGCGAAACCGAGGATGAGCGGCAGGCGGATCACGTCGGCCAGCGCCAGCGGCCGCTCCAGAGTCAGGAGGAAGGGCTGGCTCACGCTGTCGATCATGCGCGAGAAGCGCGGCGTGCCGAGCCAGGGCGATTGCTGCGCGCCGTCCTCCGCCGGCCGGTCGAGGATGGTCTGGTCGCCGAGGCTCAGCATCATGCGCGCCCAGTCCGGCTGCTCGCCGGGCTCGGCCAGCAAGGCGGGGTCCACCTCCATGAAGATGGCGAGCGCGGGATTGGCCTGGTTGGCCTTCTTGGCCAGCAGATAGAGGCCGGGCCGGGCCGGATCGAAATAGGTGCGGGCCTGTCCGGGCCGCTGCTGGAAGACCGAGCCCGCGAACGGCGCGCGCGTCGCCACCCCGTTGTCGGGCGGCACCGGCACCAGGGGCACGAGCGCCACATCGGTTCCGCTCTCCGCCAGTTCCACCAGGGAGATGGCGGTGATGCGCGGATAGAAGCGGATGATGTTCTGCGCCACCATGCGGATGGCGTCCTGTGGCGGGGGCGTGGCCGCCAGAACCAGCGCGATCAAGCTGGTGAGGTGCGCATCATGCTGGGACGCGCGCTGCGAGATGACCCGGTGCAGGACGACGCCGGTGGCGTTCAGCTCCTCCCGCGCCCGCTCGATGGCGGAACGGGTGGTGATGGCCGCGAACGCGCCCACGAGCACCAGCCACGCCAGCAGCAGCATCGCCGCCGACCTGAATGTGGAGGAGCTGAAGCCGTGCCGTTCCACCCGATCTCCCCTGCGGGGCGCCGCCCCTCGCGCCCACTACCGCGCGGCAGGGGCGGCGCGTCAAGTCGCGCCATCGGGCGGCCCCGCCCCCGCCGGGGCCCCTGGACGCGATGGGCCGGACTCCCCATCTGAAGCGCGGGACGCCGCGCGGTGGGCGCCAGCCAGATCGGGACGATGCGATGAGCGATACGGCGTACACGGTCGAGCGTGAGGAAAACCCGCCCTACGGCCGCTATGTGATCCACCTGCCCCCGGATGCGGAGGCCGAGATGGTGTACCGCTGGTCCGCCGACCACGCGATGGTGATCACCCATACGGAAGTTCCCCAGGAATTCGGCGGCAAAGGCATCGCCGGCCATCTGGTGCGCGCCGCCATCGCGGACGCCCGCGCCCAGGGCTTCCGGATCACGCCGCTGTGCTCCTATGTGGCTGCCCAGTTCCGCCGCAACCCCGACTGGCAGGACCTGCTGGCCTGACTTTTGCCCAAGAGACGGCGGTCGGCTCAAGGCCCGCGCGGGCGCTCGCTAACCCGCGCTTCCCCTGCCGCAGCCTTCCCGCCGGGGGCACCTGCCTGCGGGCCCCGCTCCGCGGCCTGCCCCGGCGTCGCCGCAACTGCCGGGCGCACACGATTTCCGCAGCACCCCACGAGATCGCGACAGAAATGCTGCACCGCACATCTGACGGAAATTTTACATTCAATCAGATTGTATGATATCTCCATTCGTGATTTTACAACGGTATGCGCGCTTCCCCGCCGGGAGGGCGGCCCCGTTCAGCGAGCTTCACCATGCGTTTCAGCCGCCCCCGCATCGCCCTCCCCTTCGCAGCCGCACTCGCCGCGATGCCGCTCGGCGCGCCCGCTTTCGCCCAGGACGGCGCATCGCCGCCGGCGGTGGGAATCGTCACCGCCGCGCCCGAGCCCATCGTCTTCGCCAATGAGCTGCCTGGGCGCGTGGCGCCGACCCGCATCGCCGAGGTCGTCCCCCGCGTCTCCGGCATCATCCTGGAACGGGTGTTCGTGCAGGGCACCACGGTGAAGGAAGGCGACCTGCTCTACCGCATCGACCCCGCCCCGTTCGAGGTGCGCGTCGCCAGCGCCAAGGCCACGCTGGAGCGCGCCAAGGCGGTGCAGTTGCAGGCCCGCCAGCAGAGCGACCGGCAGAAGGAACTGCGTGACCGGGGCGTCAATAGCACCCAGTCCCTGGAAACCGCCGTCGCCAATCTGGCGCAGGCAGACGCGGACGTGGCGGCGGCCGAGGCGGGTCTCGCCGAAGCCCAGCTCAACCTGCGCTACACCAACGTGACCGCCCCCATTTCCGGGCGCATCGGCCGCGCCACCATCACCGAGGGCGCGCTGGTGAGCTCCAGCTCCGGCTCGCTCGCCACCATCCAGCGGCTGGACCCGGTCTATGCCGACTTCACGCAATCGGCCACCGACCTGCTGCGCCTGCGCCGGGCACTGAAGGACGGCATTCTCCAGGAGGTCGCGCAGGGCCAGGCCCGCGTCAATCTCGTGCTGGAGGACGGCTCGCGCTATCCCCTGCCCGGCAAGCTCCTGTTCTCCGAGGCCATGGTGGACGTCTCCACCGGCCAGGTGGTGCTGCGCGGCGAATTCCCCAATCCCCAGGGCGATCTCCTGCCGGGCATGTATGTGCGCGTGGAAATCGAGCAGGCGGTCCAGAAGGACGCTCTCGCCGTCCCCGTCCAGGCGGTCCAGCGCGACACGTCCGGCACCGCGCAACTGTTCATCGTGAAGCCCGACGACACCATCGAGCGGCGCGCCGTCACGGCGGGCCGCGTGGTGGGCGAGCGCTGGGTCATCGACGCGAACCTGAAGCCGGGCGAGCGGGTGGTGGTGGACGGGTTCCAGAAGATCGGCCCCGGCGCGAAGGTCGCCCCCCAGCCTTGGACCGCGCCCGACAAGAGTGCCGGAGCGGACCGCGCCGCCCCCGGCGGCAAGACCCTCGCGAACTGAGGCGCCCCATGCCGAGCTTCTTCATCGACCGTCCGGTCTTCGCCTGGGTCGTCGCCATCCTCATTTCGCTGGCGGGCATCATCACCCTGCCCATGCTGCCCATCTCGCAATATCCGAACGTGGCGCCGCCCCAGATCACCATCCAGACCTCCTATCCCGGCGCCTCGCCGGAGGAGATCTACCAGGGCGTCACCCGGCTGATCGAGGAGGAGCTGAACGGCATCAACGGGATGCTCTATTTCGAATCCACCTCCGACACGTCCGGCAGCGTGGAGATCAACGTCACCTTCGCGCCCGGCACGTCCTCCCAGCAGGCGGCGGTGGAGGTGCAGAACCGCATCCGGCGTGTGGAATCCCGCCTGCCCCAGGCGGTGACGCAGCAGGGTGTCCAGGTGGAGGAAGCCGGACAGGGCTTCCTCATGGTGGTCGCCATCACCTCCACGGACGGCTCGCTGGACGCCATCGGCCTCGGCGACTACGCCACCCGCAACGTGCTGAGCGAGATCCGCCGCATTCCCGGCGTCGGCCGGGCGCAGCTCTTCTCCACCCAGCGCGCCATGCGCATCTGGATCGACCCGGACCGGATGGTGGGCCTCAAGCTGACCCCCGCCGACATCACCGCCGCCATCTCCGCCCAGAACGCCCAGGTGGCGGCGGGCCGCATCGGCGCGCTGCCGAACCCCGTGGGCACGCAGATCTCGGCCACCGTTCTGGTGAAGGGCCAGCTGACCTCGGCGGAAGAGTTCGGCGCCATCGTGCTGCGCGCCAATTCCGACGGCTCCTCCGTGCGGCTGCGCGACGTGGCGCGGGTGGAGGTGGGAGGCGAGGACTATAATTTCTCCACGCGCCTCAACGGCAACCCGGTGGCCGCCATCGGCGTGCAGCTCACCCCCAGCGGCAACGCACTGGAGACCGCGACGGCGGTGCGCGAGCGCATGAAGGAGCTGTCGCGCTTCTTCCCGCCCGGCGTCGAGTTCAGCCTGCCCTATGACACGACGCCCTTCGTGGAGGCGTCCATCGAGAAGGTGGTGCACACCCTCATCGAGGCCATGGTGCTGGTGTTCCTCGTGATGTTCCTGTTCCTGCAGAACATCCGCTACACCCTCATTCCCACCATCGTCGTCCCGGTGGCGCTGCTCGGCACCTGCGCGGTCATGCTGGCCACGGGCTTCTCCATCAACGTGCTCACCATGTTCGCCATGGTGCTGGCCATCGGCATCCTGGTGGATGACGCCCTCGTGGTGGTGGAGAACGTGGAGCGCATCATGGCCGAGGAAGGGCTGCCCCCGAAGGAGGCAACCCGCAAGGCCATGAAGCAGATCACCGGCGCGGTCATCGGCATCACGCTGGTTCTGGTGGCGGTGTTCGTGCCCATGGCCTTCTTCCCGGGCGCGGTGGGCGTCATCTATCGCCAGTTCAGCCTCACGATGGTCACGTCCATCCTGTTCTCGGCGCTGCTCGCCCTGTCGCTCACCCCGGCCTTGTGCGCGAGCTTCCTGAAGCCCGTGGCGAAGGGGCACAGCCATGCCAAGACCGGCTTCTTCGGCTGGTTCAACCGCATGTTCGACCGCTCGTCCTGCCGCTACGGGACCGGCGTGGGCTGGCTGGTGAAGCGCGCCGGGCGGGTCATGGTGATCTATCTCGTGCTCGTGGCCGCGCTCGGCTACCTGTTCCTGCGCCTGCCCTCCTCCTTCCTCCCCGACGAGGACCAGGGCTTCGTGCTGGTGAATATGCAGGCCCCGTCCGAGGCGAGCGCCAACCGGACGCTCGAAGTCATCAAGCAGATGGAGACCACCTTCAGCGGCGAGAAGGCGGTGAGCGAGGTGGTCGGCATCGCGGGCTTCAGCTTCAACGGCGCGGGCTCCAATGCCGCCCTCGCCTTCGTCACGCTCAAGGACTGGAGCGAGCGCGGCCCGGAGGATTCCGCCGCCGCCATCTCGCTGCGCGCCACCATGGCGCTGGCGGGGGTGCGCGATGCCATCATGTTCGCCCTGTCGCCCCCGCCCATCCAGGGCCTGGGCAATTCCAACGGCTTCTCCTTCCGCCTCCAGGATCGCGGCGGCCGGGGGCCGGCGGCCCTGCGGCAGGCCGAGGCGCTCTTCCTGGCAGAGGCGGCCAAGAGCCCGGTGCTCGCGGGCGTGAACGTGGAGGGCATGCCCGACGCCGCCCAGGTGAACCTCGTGATCGACCGTGAGAAGGCCAACACGTTCGGCGTCACCTTCGCAGACATCAACGCCGCGATCAGCACGGCGCTCGGCTCCGCCTATGTGAACGACTTCCCCAATTCCGGGCGCATGCAACGCGTGACCGTGCAGGCGGACCAGCGCGGGCGCATGCAGGCGCCGGAGCTGCTGAAGCTGAACGTGCGCAACGCCAATGACGGCATGGTGCCCCTCTCGGCCTTCGCTACGATCGAATGGAGCCGGGGCTCGTCCCAGGCGGTGGGCTATAACGGCTATCCCTCGGTGCGGTTCACCGGCCAGGCCGCGCCCGGCTATTCCTCGGGCGATGCCATCGCGGAGGTGGAGCGCATCGCCGCCACCCTGCCCGCCGGCTTCGGCTACGAATGGAGCGGCCAGTCGCTCCAGGAAATCCAGTCGGGCTCGCAGGTGCCCCTGCTGCTCACCCTGTCCTGCATCCTGGTCTTCCTGTGCCTCGCCGCGCTCTATGAGAGCTGGTCCATCCCCATCTCGGTGATGCTGGTCATCCCGCTGGGCATCATCGGCTCCGTGGTGGCGGTGACGCTGCGGGACATGCCCAACGACGTCTATTTCAAGGTGGGCCTCATCACCATCATCGGCCTGTCCGCGAAGAACGCGATCCTCATCATCGAGTTCGCGAAGGACCTGAGGGCGCAGGGCAAGTCCCTCGTGGAAGCCACCATCGAGGCGTCCCACCTGCGCTTCCGGCCCATCCTCATGACCTCGCTCGCCTTCACCCTGGGCGTGGTGCCGCTGGCCATCGCCTCGGGCGCCAGCGCCTCCAGCCAGCAGGCCATCGGCACGGGCGTCATGGGCGGCATGATCTCGGCCACCGTGCTGGCGGTGTTCTTCGTGCCGGTCTTCTTCGTGTTCGTCATGAAGCTGTTCGCCCGCTTCAACCGCACGCCGGAGGCCGCGCCGGGCGAAACGCCGCGAGCCGATGCCGCGGAAGGCCCCGCGGGGTCCCACTAGAGAACGGCCTGCGACCCCGTGGTGGTATTCATTGCTTTCCACGGGGTCGTGAATCGCGCTCTAAAGAGCGTAGGCGCTTCCAGAACAACATCCAGAGCCCGGAGCGATGCGCAGGACGAAGGCCGAAGCGGAGGAGACGCGAGCCCGCCTCCTCGATGTTGCCGAGCAGATGTTCTTCGAGCACGGCGTTTCCGCCGTGACGCTGGAGAAGATCGCCGCCGCCGCGAGCGTGACGCGGGGCGCCATCTATTATCACTTCCCCAAGAAGGCCGACATCCTGCGGGCGCTGGACGCGCAGGCGTCCGTGGACATCGAGCGCCTGTTCGAGCAGGCGCTGGAGGCCGAGAGCCCGGACCCGCTCGCCCTCGCCTGCACCCTCGCCCTGGAAGCCATGCGCCTCATCGCGACGGACGAGCGGCGCCAGCGCATCTTCAGCGTCCTGCTGCGCAGCGATTATCGCGGCGAACTGGCGGAGATGCTCAAATGGAAGCAGGAGGTCAACGAGCGCTACCATTCCCAGACCATCCGCCTGTTCGAGGCGGCCCATGCCAAGGGCCATCTCTGCGCTACCTGGCAGCCCCGCGTCGCGGCCCGGCTCTATGACTGGTTCTTCATCGGCCTCCTGTTCGACTGGCTGGACGATCCGCGCGCCTTCGACCTCCTGACCAAGGGCGAGGAGACGCTGGGCGCGTTGCTGGCGAGCTGGTCGAGCCCCGCCCGCCTCGCCATCGCCGCCCCCTGGCCCGGCACGACGCGCTGACTCGCCCGCCCCCGAGGACGCCGTCATGGTCCTGCCCGGCGATCGATCCTAGACTTCACGGATTGCCGGGACGGGATTGCCATGAGACATCTTCGATCGACCTTGCCCCTCGCCGCCTTGCTTTGCGCGCTCGCCGCCGGTTCGGCGCGGGCGGATGACGGTCCGGCACAGGTGCCGAATGCGGTGCCAGAGCTGAAGACCTTCGACGACTGGATCGTCGGCTGCGACAATATCCGCCGCTGCACCGCCACCGGCCACGCGCCCGGGCGGAGCGCGGCGGGATACGTTGTCATCCGGCGCGGCGCAGAAGCCGAGGCGCCGGTGCGGATCGCCCTGGTGACGCGCACCGAGACCCCCATCAAGACGCCCGTCACCCTGTCCATCCGCGTAGACGGCCACCCGGTCTCCGGCCTGCCCCCGCAGCCGCTGCCTGCCGCCCCGGACGCCAATGACGACGCGGCGGCGCGGGTGGATCTGGAGGGCGCACAGGCCATGGCCTTCCTGGCGGCACTGCGCGAGGGAAAGACCCTCGCCACGACAGTGACCGGCGCCGACCGGCCCCGCACGCGGAGCACCGTCTCGCTCTCCGGGGCCATGAACACCTTTCTCCACATGGACGCACAGCAGATGCGCACCGGCACGGTGACGGCCCTGGCGACGCCGGGACCGGCCCCGGCCAGCACGGTGCCGCCGCCCCCGGCCCTGCCCGTCCTCACGCCCGTCCTCATGACGGAGATGAAGGATCCGCCCGCGACCTTGCCGCCGGGCATCACGCCGGCCGATCCCGACGACTGCCCCCATGCGAGCCCGCCGGAGGCGGTCCGGCTCTCGTCCGGGCGCGAATTGTGGAGCGTGTGCGAGACCCAGGGTGCCTATAACGTGCTTCAGCACTATTGGATCGTGGACCAGGGGCGCGCGGCGGAAGCCGCCTTCGAGATCCCCGGCCGCCGGCCCGAGACGGGCTCCGCCGCCGTGCTCGTCAATTCCGGCCTCTCGGACGACGGGCTTACGGTGGACACCTTCATGATGGGCCGGGGCATCGGCGATTGCGGGATGCACGCCGCCTGGGTGTGGACCGGAGACCGCTTCCAGCTCGCCTTCTTCGCGGAAATGGACGATTGCCGAGGCGTCCCCATGGACGACTGGCCCATCCTGTACACCACCAAGTGGAAATGAGCGGCGACGCCGCGCGGCCTCAAGTGCTCGCCGCCGCGTCGGGGTTGCACCGCCGGCAGGCCCGGGCGCCGCTGGCCCGCGCGCTCTCCAGCGTGTGGTGCAGCCGCACATTCTGCGGGCGCGCGGTGCGCGAGGGGCAGGACGGACGGCAATAGATTCCCGTGGTGACGACCGAATACCAGAAGTGCCCGTCGGCGGAGGTGTCCCGCGCGAGGATTCGCGCCCAGCGCGGATCCTCCGTCACCGGCGGCGGGGCGGACTGGGGGAGCGTCGCAGGGGCAGTCATGCGCATCGGTCCTGTCCGGGTGATTGGGGCGACGCTGCGGATAGCGGCGCGAAACCTTGCATGTTCCTTCCTGCGCCCGTCTCCGCGCCCACGCCACCCGATATGGACGCACGGCGGGGGCGCAGATCGCGGCCCTGATCGCGCCCCTTGCCACAGGACGACGCGGGTGTGCTTCGATGCCGGGGTGAGAATCGCTCCCGATCCCTTCTTCAGCACCCGTCCCGAGACGCCCATGACCTCCCTCGCCGCCTATGGCGGCCTGTTCCTGGCCGCCCTGGCCGCCGCCACCATCCTTCCGCTCCAGTCGGAGGCGGTGCTGGTGGGCCTGCTTCTGGCCGACCATTCGCCGTGGCTGCTCATCGTCGTGGCGAGCCTCGGCAACGTGTTGGGATCGGTCATCAATTGGGTGTTGGGACGCGGGATCGAGAGGTTTCGGCATCGCCGGTGGTTCCCCATGGGCGACACGGCCCTGGAACGGGCCCAGCGCTGGTATCAGCGCTACGGGCGCTGGTCGCTGCTCGCGAGCTGGATGCCCGTCATCGGCGATCCGCTGACATTGGTGGCCGGCATCATGCGCGAGCCCCTGCCGGTGTTCCTGGCCCTGGTCACGGTGGCGAAGGTGGGACGATACGTGGCGCTGGCGGCGATCACGCTCTCCTGGACCTGAGGCCGCGACCGCCGCCGGCTCAGCCGCGCGGCGCGCGCTCGATCATCTTCTCGATGCTCACCGACGTGAGGTGGCGGCGCATGAAGGCGGCGGCCTCCGCGCGGTCGCCGTCCAGCAGCAGATCGATGAGATGCACATGCTCGCCGCACCGGATGGCGGCATATTTCCGATCCAGCGACTGCTTGTATTCGATCAGGCGCCGCAGCCGGTCCACGCGCTTCAGGCTGTCGATGAAGAAGATGTTGCGGCTGCACGAAATGATGCTCTCGTGCACCGTCCGGTTCAGGTCGAACAAGGTGGGGTTCGAGACCTCCCAGATCCGTCCGTCCACCAGTTCCTGCTGCTGCGCCCGGCAGGCCAGCAGCGCGTCGCGGTTCAGAACGAAGCCCGGCTCCAGGATGGCGGCGGGCTCGATGGCGAGGCGGAAGCGATAGCTGTCCTGGTAGGATTGCATGCTTTTCAGCATGGGCTGGAAGCCCCAGCCGTGGCCCGGCAGCCGCTCGATCCATCCCTCATTGGCGATGCGCGCCAGCACGCGGCGCAACTGCGCCCGTGAGAGGCCGTAGTCGCGCGCCAGCTTGCTGTCCGTGACCTTCTCCGGCAGCCGGCCTTCCAGATTGTCCTCGGCGATGCGCAGATAGGCGGTCTCGTCCTCGTCCCAGGCGGAGGGTTTGGGCGGCGTGACGGCGGCCACGGTCTGGCTGCCCACGAGATAGCCGCCGCGTCGCCCGTTGGCCGCCACGTGGCCCGACTGCTCCAGCAGCACCAGCGCGCGCCGCACCGGCGAGCGCGACACGCGGAACTGCTCCGCGAGCTTGCGCTCCACGAGCTGCGTGCCGGGCTCGATCCGTTCGGCCCGGATGTGGTCCGCGATCTGGGCGGCGAGCTGCATGACGAGCGGGGAATCCATCCACGTCATCTGCCCCGTCAGGGGCCGCCCCGCAAGGCGTCGCCGCCGGAAGTGGCACCGCTCGCGTGGTTTCTCGGTCGGCGTTTGGTTTTTTTTGGTTGAAAAGAACCAAATCCTTCGATAGCTCTCAGCGCAGAACAACAATCGTGGGAGCGAGCGCCATGGCCGAGGATGGGCCGGCACAGGCTGCGGGCGGAGACGGCGGGCGGCTCGCCCTGCCGGCCGGCGCATGCGACTGCCATGTGCACGTCTTCGAGCCGGACCTGTTTCCCCTCGACCCGGCACGCACCTACACGCCCGGCCGCGCAAGCCTCGCGATGCTGGAGGCGCATCTCGCCGGGCTTGGGCTCGCGCGGGTGGTCCTGGTCCAGCCCAGCGTCTACGGCACGGACAATTCCTGCCTGCTAGATGCGCTGGAAAAGCTCGGCGAGCGGGGCCGCGCGGTGGCGGTGATCGACCCCGAGGTCACTTCGGACGCAGAAATCCGCGCCTTGCGGACCGCGGGCGTCCGGGCCCTGCGCGTCAATCTGGAATCGCGCGGAGAATCCCGTGGCCAGGCCGCGCGGGCGGCGTTCGAGGCCACGGCGGCCCGCGCCGCTGCACACGGCCTCGCGGTGCAGATCTATGCCGCCATGCCCTTGCTGCCGCACCTCGCGGACCTCATCGAGGCGAGCGCCGCGCCCACCATCCTCGACCATTTCGCCGGCGCGAAGGCCGAGGCCGGGCTCGACCAGCCGGGCTTCGACGATCTGATGCACTTGCTGGCGGGCGGCAAAACGTGGGTGAAACTGTCCGGCGCCTACCGCGCCTCCTCCCTGCCCGATTATGGGGACCTGGAGCCCATCGCCCGCGCCCTCATCGCGGCCCGTCCCGACCGGCTGGTCTGGGCCTCCGACTGGCCACACACCGGCGGGGGGAAGGAGCGCGCCGCGCGCGGTCCCCTCGCGATCGAACCCTTCCGCGACATCGACAGCGCCACCGCCCTGCGCCTGCTGCGCTCCTGGTGCGCGGACGCGACCACCTTCCGCGACATCCTGACCGTCAACGCGGCCCGGCTGTTCGACTTTCCTTCTTACTGACGGGTGCTTTCCATGAAGATCCTAGTGCTTCCCGGCGACGGCATCGGGCCCGAAATCACCGCCGCGACGCTCACCGTGCTCAAGGCCGCCGACGCGAAGCTCGGCCTCGGCCTGTCCTTCGAGGAAATGGACATCGGCCTGAAGGCACTCCGGGAACAGGGCACCACCTTGCCCGATCCGGTGATGAAGCGCGTGCCTGACATGGACGGGGTCATTCTCGGGCCGGTGTCGCACTATGAGTATCCGACCAAGGACAAGGGCGGCATCAATCCGTCCGGCGCGCTGCGGGTCACGTTCAACCTCTATGCGAACGTGCGTCCGTGCCGCTCGCGGGAGGGCATGACCATCCTGCGCAAGCCCATGGATCTCGTGATTGTCCGCGAGAACACCGAGGGATTCTATGCCGACCGCAACATGTTCGCGGGCGGCGGCGAGTTCATGCCGGAGCCGGACATCGCCCTCGCCGTGCGGAAGATCACCGCGAAGGGCTGCGCCCGGGTGGCGCGCGCGGCCTTCGAGATCGCGCGCGGTCGTCGCAAGAAGCTCACCGCCGTCCACAAGGCCAATGTGCTGCGCCTGTCCGACGGGCTGTTCCTCCAGGAGGTGCGCAAGGTCGCGGAGGACTTCCCGGACGTGGAGCTGGACGACCTGATCGTCGATGCCGCGAGCGCCCACATCATCCGCCGCCCCGACACGTTCGACGTGATCGTCACCACCAACATGTTCGGCGACATCCTCTCCGACGAGGCGTCCGAACTGTGCGGCAGCCTGGGTCTCGGCGGCTCCATCAATGCGGGCGACGAATATTGCGTGGCCCAGGCCCAGCACGGCTCGGCGCCGGATATCGCGGGCCGCAACGTGGCCAATCCCACCTCGCTCATCCTGTCCGCCGCCATGCTGCTGGACTGGCGCGGCCGGCGCGACGGCAACCCTGCCTTGATCGCCGCTGCCGAACTCATCGAGGCTGCGGTGGAGGAGACCATTTCCGATCCGGACACCCGCACGGGCGATCTCGGCGGAAAGACGGGCACGGACGCCTTCGCCGCGGCGGTCTGCCGCCGCCTCACCGCCGCCGCGTCGCGCGCTGCCTGAGGCCGAAGCCATGATCCTCTCCGTAAATCCCGCGACGGGCGCCGAGCTTGCGCGGTTCGAGGCGGACACGCCGGCCGCCGTTGACGCGGCCCTGTCGGCCGCGGCATCCGCCCAGGCGAAATGGGCGCGCGTGCCCGTGTCCGAGCGCGTCGAGCTGCTGCGCCGCATGGCCCGCGTGCTGCGGGCGGGCAAGGAACGCTACGGCCTCCTCATCACGCAGGAGATGGGCAAGCCCCTGCCCGAGGCTGAGGCCGAGGTGGAGAAGTCCGCCTGGAATTGCGACTTCTACGCCGACGCCGCCCCCCGCTTCCTCGCCGACGAAGTCACGGACAGCAATGCCAGCGAGAGCGCGGTGGTGTTCGACCCGCTCGGCGTGGTGCTCGCCATCATGCCGTGGAACTACCCCTTCTGGCAGTTCTTCCGCTTCGCGGCGCCCGCCTTCGCCGCCGGCAACGGCGCCATCCTCAAGCATGCCAACAACGTGCCCCAGTGCGCCCGCGCCATCGCCGAGGTGATGCGCGACGCCGAGGTCCCCGAGGGCCTGTTCAGCACCCTGCTTATCGATTCTGGCGCGGTGGCCGGCCTCATCGCCGACGACCGCATCGCCGCCGTGACGCTCACCGGGTCCACCGAGGTGGGCATGATCGTCGCGTCCCAGGCGGGCCAGGCGCTCAAGAAGCAGGTGCTGGAGCTGGGCGGCTCCGACCCCTTCATCGTGCTGGCGGATGCCGACATCGAGGCGGCCGCCGCCACCGCCGTGAAGGCGCGCTTCATCAATGTGGGCCAGAGCTGCATCAACGCGAAGCGCTTCATCGTCGAGGAGAGCGTCGCCGACCGCTTCGCCGACGCCTTCTGCGCGGGCGTCGCCAAGCTGAAGGTGGGCGATCCCCTGGAGCGCGACACCACTATCGGCCCCATGGCCCGCGCCAACCTGCGCGACACCCTGCACGACCAGGTGGAGCGCTCCGTGAAGGCGGGCGCGGTGCTGCGCGCGGGCGGGGCGCCCATCGACGGGCCGGGCTTCTTCTATCCGCCCACCGTGCTCGACCATGTGCAGCCCCACATGGCCGCCGCCTGCGAGGAGACGTTCGGCCCGGCCGCCGCCATCATCCGCGTGAAAGACGCGGAGGAGGCCATCGCGCGGGCCAACGCCATCGAGTTCGGCCTCGGCGCCGCGCTGTGGACCTCGGATTTGGCGCGGGGCAAGGCGCTCGCCCGGCGCATCGAGGCGGGCGCGGTCTTCATCAACGGCATGACCGCCTCGGACCCCCGCCTGCCGTTCGGCGGCATCAAGAAGTCCGGCTACGGGCGCGAGCTGGGCGTCTACGGCATCCGGGAATTCGTGAACATCAAGACGGTCTGGATCGGACCTGTGAAGGCCTGAGGGAGAACATCATGACTGAGCGCCAGGCCGTGATCCTGCGGCCCTCCGAGATCCCCGCCCGCGAGCGCGGCGGCGGGGCCAAGACCATCCCGCTCGTGACCCGGCGCACCGGGGCGCGGGATTTCATCAACGGCATCACCATCTTCGCGCCCAACGCGGCGATCCCGCTCCACAGCCACAATTGCGATGAGAGCGTCCTGATGCTGGAGGGCAACGCCATCGCGGAGATCGACGGCGTGCGCCACGAGGTGACCGCCGGCGACGTCACCTTCATCCCCGCCAACATCCCCCACCGCTTCATCAACCGCTCGGACACCGAGGGCATGAAGATCCTGTGGACCTACGCCTCCATCGACGCCACCCGCACCCTCGTCGAGACCGGCGATACCCGGTCCATCGACGAAGAGCACAAGGCACCCATCGCGCGCTGAGCGCCTTCAATCAACACATCCTGGGAGGACATCATGAACCAGACTGAACAGGGCCGGCCCGGCCGCGCCCGCCGCCTGACGCGCATGCTCATGGGAGCCGCCCTCACCGGCGCACTCGCCGCGCTCGCGCCCGCCACGGCCGGCGCGCAGGGCTATCCCGCGCGCGAGGTGACCATGGTCGTGGGCTATGCCCCCGGCGGCACCGGCGACGTGATCGCCCGCATCATTTCCGAACAACTGGCGAAGCGCCTGGGCAAGGGCGTGATCGTGGACAACAAGCCGGGCGCCAGCGGCTCTCTCGCGGCTGGCCAAGTGGTGCGTGCCGCGCCCGACGGCCTGATGCTGCTCGCCGGCCAGACCGCGGAAATCTCCATCAATCCGTTCCTGATGAAGCTGAATTACGATCCCCAAAAGGATCTCCAGCCCGTCGCCCTCGCCGCGGTGGTGCCGCTCGGGCTGGTGGCGCCGGAAAAGGCGCCCTATTCGACCGTGGCGGAAATGCTGGTGGCGGCCAAGGCGTCGTCGAGCGGCCTCACCTTCGCCTCATCCGGCATCGGCACGCCGAGCCATTTCGCGACGGACCTTCTGAAGCTGAAGACCAAGGCCAACTTCACCAACGTGCCCTACAAGGGCGCGGGCCCCGCGCTTAACGACATCCTCGGCGGCCATGTGGACTTGTTCTTCTCCGGCCTTCCGGCGGCGCTCCAGAGCGTGCGCGCGGGCCGCATGAAGCTGATGGCGGTGTCATCCGCCGAACGTAGCGGCGCCGCCCCGGACGTGCCCACCATCGCGGAAGCCGCCAAGATCCCCGGCTTCGACATCACCCTCTGGGTCGGCATCTTCGCTCCCAAGGACACGCCGGCCGACGTGGTGACGCTGCTGAACAAGGAGATCAACGCCATCATCACCTCGCCCGAGGTGAAGGCCCGCTTCCTCACGGAAGGTGCCGATGTGCGGCCGCTCACCATCGAGCAGACCGCGGCCTTCACCCGCAGCGAGAGCGAGAAGTACAAGGCGCTGATCACCGAGATGGGCGTGACGCTCCAGTAGCGCCATCGGCCGATCGTCCATGGACCCAAGGGGCGGCGAGAGCCGCCCCTTTTTCATGCCGATGCCGGCTGGCCACGTCGCTGCACCGCAGACGGCCGGTTCAGGCGGCTTCCGCCACCACCGGATTGCGGAGAACGCCGATCCCGCTGATCTCGACCTCCACCGTGTCTCCCGCCTTCATCCACAAGGGCGGATTGCGTTTGGCGCCGACGCCGCCCGGCGTCCCGGTGACGATCACGTCGCCCGGCTCCAGGGTCAGGACCGTCGAGCAGTAGCGGATCAGCGCCGGAATGTCGGTGATGAGCAGGTCGGTGGTGGAATGCTGCACCACCGCGCCGTTGAGCCGCGTTTCCAACGTGAGGCTTGCCGGATCGGGAATCTCGTCGCGGGTCACGAGCCAGGGGCCGAAGGCTCCGGTCCGCGCGAAGGTCTTGCCGGCGCCGAACTGCGAGGTGTGGCGCTGCCAATCGCGGATGGAGCCTTCATTGTAGCAGGCATAGCCCGCGACCGAGGCCAGGGCGTTCTCCTCGGAGATGCGGCGCCCGCCGCGACCAATCACCAGCGCCAGTTCGCCCTCATAGTCGAACTGGTCGGATTCGAGCGGCTTCACGATGGGCTGGAGATGGCCGACCTGGCTCTCCGGGTAGCGCGTGAAGAGCGAGGGGTTTTCGGTGACCGTGCGGCCGGTCTCGGCCACATGATCCCGATAGTTCAGCCCGATGCAGATGATCTTGCCTGGATCGGGAATGACCGGAAGCAGCGTGACATCCGCCAGCTTCCAGTCGGCCGAATTGGCCTCGCCGATCCGCCGCGCCTCGTCGAGCGCATCGGCGGCGATGAGCTGGCGCAGGCTCGCGATGCCGCGGCCCTCGAAATGGGGGCCGAGCTCGACGATCCCCTCGTCCTTCACGACACCGAAGCGGGCGCGGTTTCCGGCTTCGAACGATACGAGCTTCATGGGTGACCTTTCAGTGGCAATCAGTTCCAGCGCCGCTCATTCCGCCGAGATGGCGGCATCGAGCCATGCGCAATTGACCGGGTTCGGGGCGCGGACGCCCCGTCGGGCGGCGTCGAGCCGCATCTCGCGCAGCCGGGCGCGGGGTTCCTCGGGCAGATAGAGCCGCTCGTGACCCCACAGGCTCGGGCCGTCGTGTGTCTCGAACGGCTCCCAGGTCTGCGGATCGATGACCTGCGCGCCCCAGCCGTATTCCACGAAGAAGCCCGAGGGCGTGTGCGCATAGAAGGACATCATGTGATCGTTGGTGTGCCGCCCCAGCGTGTAGGCGAGCCGGCCCTCCTCGAGCTGGGCGAGATCGTAGGCCTGGCCCACATCGTCGAGGCTTTGCAATTCCACCATGAAGTGATGGAAGCTCTGCTTTCCCGAGCCCACCATGGCGAAGCTGTGGTGGCGGCCGTTGATGTGGAAGAAATAGAGCGGATAGGGCTTCAGCCCGTAATCGGTCACGCTGAAGCCGAGCAGGTCCCGATAGAAGGGGAGTGCCTGCTCGATATTGGCGACGTTGAGCACCACATGGCCCATGCCCAGCGGCCCGGTCTTGAAGCCCGAGAGGGGGCGGCCCGGCACGAAGCGGTCGCTGGCGATCTCCGGCGCGTGGAAGATCTCCACGCGATGTCCGTTGGGGTCCCTGAAGACGATGAGATCGGCGACGCGGCGCTCCGTGGCCAGCGCCCGCGTCCCGTGCCGGACCGCCACGCCGTGGCGGTCGAGATGGGCCGCCATCCCCTCCAGGGCATCATGGTTCTCCACTTCCCAGCCCATGAAGCCGAGACCATCGTTGTCCGCGCCCGTGACCACCAGGCGCTGCTTGCGATCGTCCATGCGGAAGGTGCGCACCGCGCCGCCGCGATCGACCGCCTGCATGCCCAGAAGGTTGGTGGCGAACCCGCTCCAATCCTCCAGCCTGGTGGATTGCACCCCGATATAGCCGAGCGCTTTGATGGTCATGGCGCATCTCCCTGGAGGTCGCGGCGGCGGCCTATTGCTGCCGCTGGATTCCGCGCGCGTCGATCACCTGATTGAATTCGGCGATCTCGCGCTTGATCCGGCCGGAGAATTCCGCCGCCGTGCTCGCCGTGGCGTTGGCGCCGAACTTGGCGGCCTCCCGGGCGAAGTCGTCGGAAAGGATGATCGCGGTGATGTCGCTGCGAAGCTTCTCGACGATCTCCGGCGGCGCGCCCTTGCGCATGGCGAGGCCCAGCCAGGATTCGTAGACCAGCCCCGGAACGGTATCCCCCGAGAAGGGCACCTTCGCCATCTCCGGCGGCACCGCGCGGGAGGTGGCCGCCAGCGGGCGCACCGAGCCGGCGGTGGTCTGCGGAAGGGCGAAGGTCATGGTGTCGATCATCATGTCCACGCGGCCCCCGAGGAAGTCGGGCAGCGCGCCGGAGCTGCCGCGATAGGGGACGTGGAGGAATTCAGCGCCGGTCGCGGCGTTCAGCCATTCGCCGAGCAAATGATGGGCGGTGCCCTCGCCCACCGAATAGTAGCTGAGCGTCTTCGGCTTGGCCTTGGCGGCGGCGATGATGTCGGCAAAGCTGGTATAGGGCGAGTCCGGCCGCACGCCGAAGACCATGCCGTAGGTCACGGCGGTCGTGAGCCATTCGATATCCTCAACCGGATCGAAGGGCATGCTGGCCCGCATGGCCGCGGTCACCGAATGCGCGCTCGCCAGGAGAAGCAGGGTGTAGCCATCGGCAGGCTGGCGCAGCACCTGGCTCGTGGCGGTGAAGCCACCCGCACCGGGCCTGTTCTCCACCACCACCGGCTTGCCGAGGCGGGCAGAAAGCCTCTCGGCCACCAGCCGGGCGACGATGTCCGAGCTGCCGCCCGGCGCGAAGCCCACGACGATCTTCACGGAACGGTTGGGGTAGGCTTCCTCAGCCTTCGCCGGCGGCTTCGGCAAGGCCAGAGCCAGCGCCATGGCGAGCACGGCGGTCAATCCACAAACCTTCTTCATCATGGCGCTTCCCAAATATGTTCTTGTTTGACGTGTCGTTTTGTCTGAGGGGACCTAGAGGGCGGTTCGCGCGATCTCCATGGTCCGGCGGTAATGCTCGGAAAGGGCGGCCACCGCCGCGTCGGCATCGCCGCTCAAGACGGCCTGTGCGATGACACCGTGTTCGGCCGCGACATCGCGCATCGATCCGCCGGCCTTCGCGGAGAGGCGGCGATAGCGTTCGCTGTGGACGAAAAGGGTGCTGCGAAACCGGAGGAGCCAGGGCGAGTCGCAGGCGTCCAGGAGCGACAGGTGGAAGCGCTCATGCTCTTCCGACCAGGCCTCACTGGTCACGCCCGGCTTTTCGGGGCGCCGCATGGGGATGGCGGCGAGGCGCTGGTGGCAGGCCTCTATCCTGTCACGCCACTCCGCTCCGCCCTTCTGCATGGACAGGCGAAGCGCCGTTCCCTCGATCTGGATGCGCCGCTCCGTCACGTCGGCGAGATCGTGAAGGCTGACCGGCGTCACACGAAAGCCCTTCTGGTCGATCGACGTGACAAAGCCATCCGAGAGCAGGCGCACGAGCGCTTCACGCACCGCCGTGAGGCTGACCCGCAGGCGCTGGGCGATCGCCGCCGCGCGCAGCGGCTCCCCGGCCTTCAGTTCGCCCGTCATCACCTCGGAACGCAGGTGGACGAAAACCGCCGAAGCCAAGCTCCTGGGCGGATCCTCCCCCGGCCTCATCACCTGCTCGATGTCACGCCCTGCAATCAGCACTTTCGCCTCCGACACTCGAATATCGATATTCTATATTTTCACTCCGGTCAAACGGTCGGCGCATCGCGGAGCGTTTGGTCGCGCGGCGGCCACGGGACGGGATCGATGCTCCCGCGAAAGGACGTGCTGTCTGGGATTCGGGTAGACGGGGATGGACCCCGGTGCCCGTTCATGAGGCGAGACGCGGTCGAGCGAATGGGCGGTCCTGGGGTCCAGAGCATAGGGACATGCAAAAAGGGCTGACGACGCATGAAAGCGCCGTCAGCCCTTGATCTTCATCTCGTCCCGCGTCGCGCGCCGACAATCGGCTCTCGACGCGGCGCACTGTGGGATGCCGCCGCGAAGGGCGGCGCCCCCCGCCGATCAGCTGCAGCCGGTCGTCGAGCCGCAGGTGTCGCACTTCATGCAGGTGCCGTTGCGCACCAGCGTGAAGTTCATGCATTCGGGGCACGCCTCGCCCTCATAGCCGCGGGCGCGGGCTTCGGCGCGGCGCTCGGCCTTGCGGGCCGCCGCACCCCAGGGAAGGGCCTTGTCCAGCAGCGTTTCCGCTGCCGCTTCCAGCTCTTCCACCTCGCCCACCGCCGCCTCTTCCTCCGGCTGCGCCTTCAGGGCGGTGGCCCCGTCGGTGCGGCGGAGCAGGGTGACGTTGTCCGCCGCCGCGCGCGGCTCGGCGGAGGGCGCCACGAGGTTCACCGTCTTGCCGCGCACGAGGCCCTTGGAGACGATGCGCGCCGCCGAGGGCGCCTTGCCTTCATCCACGCCCTTGCCGAGTGCATCGAAGCCGGTGTCGCTCGGGTCCACATGGCCGAGGTCGTTGCGGGCGAGATAGGACACCGCCAGTTCCCGGAACACATAGTCCAGGATGGAGGTGGCGTACTTGATGGTGTCGTTGCCCTGCACCGGGCCGGCGGGCTCGAAGCGGGTGAAGGTGAAGGCGTCCACATATTCCTCGAGCGGCACGCCGTACTGGAGGCCGAGCGAGATGGCGATGGCGAAATTGTTCAGCAGCGACCGGAGGGCGGCGCCCTCCTTGTGCATGTCGATGAAGATCTCGCCGATGCGCCCGTCATCATATTCGCCGGTGCGCAGATAGACCTTGTGGCCGCCCACCACCGCCTTCTGGGTATAGCCCTTGCGGCGGTCGGGCATCTTCTCGCGCTCGCGCACGCGGTGCTCGACGATGCGCTCCACCACCCGCTCGACGATCTTCTCGGTGACGGCGGCGGCGCGGGCGGCATTGGGCTGGGCCACCAGGGCCTCGACCGCGTCCTCCTCGTCCTCCTCGTCCGCCACAAGCTGGGCATTGAGGGGCTGGGACAGCTTGGAGCCGTCGCGATAGAGCGCGTTGGCCTTCAGCGCCAGGCGCCAGGACAGCAGGTAAGCCTCCTTGCAATCCTCGACGGTGGCGTCGTTGGGCATGTTGATGGTCTTGGAGATGGCGCCCGAGATGAAGGGCTGCGCCGCCGCCATCATGCGGATGTGGCTCTCCACCGAGAGGAAGCGCTTGCCGATGCGTCCGCAGGGCGAGGCGCAGTCGAACACCGGCAGGTGCTCGGCCTTCAGGAAGGGCGCGCCCTCAAGGGTCATGGCGCCGCACACATGGACGTTGGCGGCGTCGATCTCGGCCTTGGAGAAGCCGAGATGGGCGAGGAGGTCGAACTTCGGGTCGGCGAGCTGTGCGGCGGAGACGTGGAGCGTCTTCACCAGGAATTCCTCGCCGAAGGTCCAGCGGTTGAAGGCGAACTTGATGTCGAAGGCGGTCTTCACCGCCGCTTCCGCCTTCTGGATCGCCGCGTCGTCGAAGCCCTTGGCGCGCAGCGTGGTGTGGTTGATGCCGGGCGCCTGGGCCAGCGAGCCGTGGCCCACCGCATAGGCCTCGATCTCGGCGATCTGCGCCTCGCCATAGCCGAGCGCGCGCAGCGCCTCGGGCACGGCGCGGTTGATGATCTTGAAGTAGCCGCCGCCAGCCAGCTTCTTGAACTTCACCAGCGCGAAGTCGGGCTCGATGCCGGTCGTGTCGCAATCCATCACGAGGCCGATGGTGCCCGTGGGGGCGATCACCGAGACCTGGGCATTGCGGTAGCCGTGGGCCATGCCGCCCTCCAGCGCCTTGTCCCATGCGCTCTTGGCGTGGGCCGCGAGGCGCGCGTCCTTCAGCGAGGCATGGTCGAGCGGCACCGGATTGACCGACAGGGTCTCATAGCCCGCCGCCTCGCCGTAGGCCGCGCGGCGGTGGTTGCGGATCACCCGCAGCATGGAGTCCGCGTTGGCGCCATAGGCCGGGAAGGTGCCGAGCTCCTTCGCCATCTCGGCGGAGGTGGCGTAGCAGATGCCGGTCATGACCGAGGAGATGGCGCCGCAGATGGCGCGGCCTTCCGCCGAGTCATAGGGAATGCCCGACGACATGAGCAGGCCGCCGATATTGGCGTAGCCGAGGCCCAGCGTGCGGTACTGGAAGGACAGTTCGGCGATCTGGCGCGAGGGGAACTGCGCCATGAGCACGGAGATTTCCAGCACCACGGTCCACAGCCGCACCGCGTGCTCGAAGCTCTCCACGTCGAAGCGCTTCTCGGCGTCGCGGAACTGCAGCAGGTTCAGCGAGGCGAGGTTGCAGGCCGTGTCGTCCAGGAACATGTATTCCGAGCACGGGTTGGACGCCCGGATCTCGCCGCCCGCCGGGCAGGTGTGCCAGTCGTTCACCGCCGTGTGGAACTGGATGCCGGGATCGGCGCAGTGCCACGCCGCCGAGCCGATCTTCTCCCACAGTTCGCGGGCCTTGATTGTCTTGTGCACCTTGCCGTCGATGCGGCGGATCAGCTCCCAGTCGCCGTCGTCTTCCACCGCGCGCAGGAAGTCGTCGGTGACGCGCACGGAATTGTTGGAATTCTGGCCGGCCACCGTGATGTAGGCCTCGCCGTCCCAGTCGGTGTCGTAGATGGCGACGTCGATGTCGCTATAGCCCTGGCGGCCATACTGGATGACGCGGCGGATGGCGGCGTCGACCACGCCCGCCTTGCGGGCGGCCTTGATCTCGCGCTTCAGCGCGGGGTTCTTCTCCGGGTCGAAGCAGGAATCGCCCTCGCCTTCGCAATTCACGCAGGCCTTGAGCACCGCCTTCAGGTGGCGGGCATTGATCTTGGAGCCGGTGACGAGGGAAGCGACCTTCTGCTCCTCGATCACCTTCCAGTCCACATAGGCCTCGATGTCCGGATGGTCCGCATCCACCACCACCATCTTGGCGGCGCGGCGCGTGGTGCCGCCGGACTTGATGGCGCCCGCCGCACGGTCGCCGATCTTCAGGAAGCTCATGAGGCCGGACGAGCGCCCGCCGCCAGACAGCTTCTCGCCCTCGCCGCGCAGGGACGAGAAGTTGGAGCCGGTGCCCGAGCCGTACTTGAACAGGCGCGCCTCGCGCACCCACAGATCCATGATGCCGCCCTCGTTCACGAGGTCGTCGCCCACGGACTGGATGAAGCAGGCATGCGGCTGGGGGTGCTCATAGGCCGAGGTGGAGGAGGTCAATTCCCCGGTCTTGTAGTCCACATAGAAATGGCCCTGGCCCGGCCCGTCGATGCCATAGGCCCAGTGCAGGCCGGTGTTGAACCATTGCGGGGAATTGGGCGCCACCATCTGCATGGCGAGCATGTAGCGGTGCTCGTCGAAGAAGGCCTGCGCGTCCTCCTCCGTGTCGAAATAGCCGCCCTTCCAGCCCCAATAGGTCCAGGTGCCGGCCAGCCGGTCGAACACCTGCTTGGCGGACATCTCGCCGCCGGAGCGCTCCTCCTTGGGCAGGCTCGCGAGCGCGGCCTCGTCCGCCACGGCGCGCCACAGGAAGGAGGGGACGGAATTCTCCTCCACCTTCTTCAGGCGCGCGGGCACGCCGGCGCGGCGGAAATACTTTTGGGCGAGAATGTCGCTCGCCACCTGGGAAAAGTGCGCCGGGACCTCGATGCCCTCCTGGCGGAAGACCACCGAGCCGTCGGGGTTGCGGATCTCGCTCACCGTCTCGCGAAAAGCGATGGCGGCATAGGGCGACTGACCGGCCGTGGTGTAGCGGCGTTCGACGCGCATGTTCCGAAACTCCTCAGCCCCCCAAGGGCAATGATGGCTCAAAAAGGCGGCAGCCGCGACGCAACGCGACGGGTACGACGGCGTGCGCCGCCCCGGGACCTGGGCTGCTGTGTTTGGGAAGAACGGGGGGCGAGCCGGGTCATCAAGACCAAGCCATGCCCGCCGTCTATGACCCGAACGCTAGTGTGAGTCTGGCACCGGCGTCAAACACAGATTTGGGGCCCAAGGGCCGTCCACCCACTAGATATGGTGGCGCAGACCGGCTTAACAATCCCTTAACGGCCTTACGCCGGAACGGATTTCAGGCCCAGCCTTGGCTTGCGCGACGCTGAGGCGGCAAACCGACTTATGCACGTCATCCACAGGCGCCCACAGGCGGACCTACCGGCGCGCGAACAGCTTCTCCACGTCGCTCAATGAGAGCGAGACGAAGGTGGGGCGGCCGTGGTTGCACTCGCCCGCATTGGGGGTGGTCTCCATCTCCCGCAGCAGCGCGTTCATCTCCTCCACGCGCAGCCGCCGCCCCGCCCGCACGGAGCCGTGGCAGGCCATGGTGGCGGCCACATGCAGCAGGCGGCGCTCCAGCGGCAGGGCATCGTCCCATTCGGCCGCGTGCTCGGCCACGTCGCGCACCAGCTTCGATACGTCCGCGTCCTTCAGCAGCGCGGGCACCTCCCGCACCAGCACCGCGCCGTGGCCGAACGGCTCCAGAACGAGGCCGAGCCGGGCGAGGTCCCCTGCCCGCTCGGCGAGCCGGTCCGCCTCGGCGGGGTCGAGGTCCACCACGGCAGGCACGAGAAGGCCCTGGCGGGCGATGCCGTCCCGCTCCAAAGCGGCCTTGAGCCGCTCATAGACCAGCCGCTCATGGGCGGCGTGCTGGTCCACCAGAACCAGCCCGTCGCGGGTCTGGGCGACGATATAGGTCTCGTGCAATTGCGCCCGCGCGGCGCCCAGCGGCCGGTCGAGGTCCACCGCGCTCACCGGGGCCTCCCCGGCGCGGGCGTCGGCGGAGGGGGCGCCAAGATCAAAGCGAGGTTGATCAAAACGTGGCTGCTCGAAGCGGGACGCGGCGAAATCGCTTTCGCCCGCATCGTCCATGCCCAGGGGGCGGGCGGGCGAGGCGCGCCAGTCATAAAAGCCCGCCGGCCGCGCTTCCGCCGGCCGATAGCCCCCGCCGGACGGCGGCGCGGTGAAGGGCGCGGCGGCGGGCGGGGCGAGCCTCGCCCCTTCCGGCCGGGCGAGAGCCACCAGCCGGTCGGCGATGGAGGCTGCGGTGCGCGGCGCGCGCTCGGCCAGCGTATCGGTGAGGGTGCGCACCAGTAGCGCGCGCACATTGCCGCCGTCGCGGAACCGCACCTCGGTCTTGGCGGGATGCACGTTCACGTCCACCTCGCGCGGGTCCAGGTCCAGGAACAAGGCGAGCAGCGGATGCCGGTCGGAGGGCAAGAGGTCCGAATAGGCCGCGCGGATGGCGCCCATGAGCAGCTTGTCGCGCACCGGGCGGCCGTTCACGAACAGATATTGGGAGAGCGAATTGGCCTTGGAGAAAGTGGGCAGGCCCGCGAGCCCCGAGAGGCGCACCCCGCCCCGCTCGCCCGCGACCGGCACGAGATTGCGCCCCGCCTCGGCCCCGAGGACATCGGCGATGCGCCGCGCGCGGCCCTCCGGGGTGGCATCCTGGGCCGGATAAGTCACCGGCCCGCGCTCCTCGTGCACCAGGGTGAAGGCGATGTCGGGCCGCGCCAAGGCGAGGCGGCGGACCACTTCCAGCGCGGCAGAGCCCTCGGCACGGTCGGATTTCAGGAATTTCAACCGCGCGGGCGTGGCGAAGAACAGGTCGCGCACCTCAACCCGCGTGCCGCCCTTCAGCGCCGCCGGGCGCGGCTCGGACACCACTCCGCCGTCCACGCGGATCTCGAAGGCATGCTCCGCGCCCTTGGGCCGGCTGGTGATGGCGAGCCGCGCCACCGAGCCGATGGAGGGCAGCGCCTCACCCCGGAAGCCCAGGGTGGAGATGGCGAGCAGATCGTCGTCCGGCAGCTTGGAGGTGGCGTGCCGCTCCACCGCGAGGGCGAGGTCGCCAGGCCCCATGCCGCCGCCGTCATCCGACACCCGGATGAGCCGCCGCCCGCCACCATCCACCACCACCTCCACGGCGCGCGCGCCGGCATCGATGGCATTCTCCACCAATTCCTTCACCACAGCCGCCGGCCGCTCCACCACCTCGCCGGCGGCGATGCGGTCGATGAGAACAGGCGGCAGGCGGCGAATGGGCATCGGGCGCGACTCAGGAGGGCGGAGGCGGCGAGTATAGGGG
>JACESF010000048.1 GCA_013911975.1 Hyphomicrobiales bacterium
CGGCACGGGCGATCAGGCCCTTCAGGGTGCCCGCCGCGTTGTCCATGCCCTTGTCGATCATGATCTGGATGCGCGACTTGGCGATCTCCAGGGATTCGATCAGCGTCTCGTCCTGCGAGATGCAGATGGACGCCTTGGCCTTCATCTCGGCCGTCCAGTCGGTGAAGGTGAAGGCCTGGTCGGCCAGCAGCGTCCCGATATGGACCTCGATGATGCGGCCCTGGAAGACGTTGTCGCCATGCTGCTGGAGCATCTGCGCCTGGGTGGCGTGCACGACGTCGCGGAAGTCCATCCAAGGCTTCATCTTGCCCTTGAAGGTCACCTTCACCGATTGCGGGATCGGCATGGTGGCTTCGCCCGTAGCGAGGGCCAGGGCCACGGTGCCGGAATCCGCGCCGAAGGCCACGCCCTTGGACATGCGGGTATGGCTGTCGCCGCCGATGATGATCGCCCAGTCATCCACGGTGATGTCGTTCAGCACCTTGTGGATCACGTCCGTCATGGCGTGATAGACGCCCTTCGGGTCGCGGGCGGTGATCACGCCGAAATTGTTCATGAAGGACATGAGCTTGGGAATGTTCGCCTGGGCCTTCTTGTCCCACACCGAGGCGGTGTGGCAGCCCGACTGGTAGGCGCCGTCCACCAGCGGGGAGATGACGGTGGCCGCCATCGCCTCCAGTTCCTGCGCGGTCATCAGGCCGGTCGTGTCCTGCGAGCCGACGATGTTCACCTTCACGCGCACGTCGGAGCCCGCATGCAGGACCTTGCCGGGGGTCACGCCCACGGCGTTGCGGTTGAAGATCTTCTCCACCGCCGTCAGGCCCTGGCCCTCGATGGCGATTTCCTTGTTCGGCGCGAAGACCGGGGTCGGCTCCACGCCGAGCGTCTGGGCGGCGAAGGTCTGGAGCTTCTTGCCGAAGACGATGGCATAGGAGCTGCCCGCCTTCATGAACTCCATCTTCTGGGGCGTGAAGGAGGAGGCGATGTCCACCAGTTCGTTGCCGGCCTCGTCGCGCAGCGTCTTGGCCTTGGTGTCGATCTTCAGGACGGTGCCGGTCGCGACGGAGAACTTCTGGTCGAGGATCGGGTTGCCCTCGTTGTTGAGGATCGGCTTGCCGTCCTCACCGGTCTTCTTCACCCAGTTCTTAAGGTTGAGGCCGATGCCGCCCGTCACGTCCACGGTGGTGGCGAAGATGGGCGAGATGCCGTTCGTGCCCGCGACGATGGGGGCGATGTTGACGAAGGGCACGTAGGGGCTGGCCTGCTTGCCGGTCCACAGTGCCACGTTGTTGACGCCGGACATGCGCGAGGAGCCCACGCCCATGGTGCCCTTCTCGGCGATCATCATCACGCGCTTGTCGGGATGCTGCTTCTGCAGCGCCACGATCTCCTGCTGCGCCTCGGGCGTGATCATGCACTGGCCGTGCAGCTGGCGATCCGAGCGCGAATGCGCCTGGTTGCCCGGCGAGAGGAGGTCGGTGGAGATATCGCCTTCGGCGGCGATGAAGGTCACGACCTTGATCTCGTCCTCGACGTCCGGGAGCTTGGTGAAGAACTCGGCCTTCGCGTAGCTCTCCAGCACGTCCTTCGCGACCGCGTTGCCCGCCTTGAAGGCGTCGCGCAGGCGGAACATGTCGGCGTCGTAGAGGAAGACCTGGGTTTTCAGCACATCCCCCGCCTGCTGGGCGAGCGTCGCGTCCGTGCCCAGCGCGATGTCCAGCAGCACTTCCACCGACGGGCCGCCCTTCATGTGCGACAGCAGCTCGAAGGCGAAGGTGGGTGTGATCTCCGGGACGAGCGTCTCGCCCAGGATGACCTGCTTCAGGAAGGCCGCCTTCACACGCGCGGCGCTCGTGGTGCCCGGCAGCGTGTTGTAGACGAGGAATTTCAGGGCGTCGGCGCGATGCTCGCTGCCGGAATCCTTGATCAAGGAGATGAGTTCAGCGACGAGACCGCCATCGTCGATCGGCTTGGGAGCGAGGGCTTGCGTTTCTCTGCCTTTGATTTCGGCCAGGTAATCTGAATAGAGGGTCATCGCTATCCCAACGTCGTGAGGTGCATGGCGCTGAAGCAGCGCCACCAATCGGTGTTGTCGGCCGGCCTGGGCCCTGTTCGGTCCCGGCCACGCCGACGAAAACGCAGTGATTAGGTACCACATTTCAGCGAAAAAATGGCACTCCGGATTCCGCATTGCACCGCGCGAAGCGGCAGTGCGGGATGCCAGCTTGGCATTATGGATACCAGCAGGTTCAACTCACCCGACCTTTCCGTCTCGGCCGATGTCGAAGCATTCGCTGCTTCGGCGTCCCGGACGCGACAAGTTAGTGGCGATGTCCTGAAGTGAACGAGGACGCCACTACCACGTCAGTGAAGCTGACCCACATATGGTAATCCCCCGCTGCCGTTCAACATTTCGGACCGCGCCGCGGCGAGAACGGCCCGACAATAAAAAGTGAAAGCGCCGCCACGAGGATGGCGGCGGAGGCATCGCCCAAAGAAACCGGCCACACCGGGCCCGTGGCCATTCCGCCCTCCGGAAGGATGGGATACAACCCGGCTCCGCTTTAGGTTTGGTAAGGAAGAGGCGAACATGAGGACGCTGGGCTGGATCCTGCTCTGCAACGTGATGACGGTATCCGTCGCCGCCGCACAGACCCCCGACATGAAGGGAGATTGGGTCGGCAAGACCAACACGATCGTCGCGGGCGTCGGCGGGCCGCACTGGCCGGACAGCAAGGGCACCTGGGAAAAGCCGCTTTTGGCGCAGCGGGACATCACGCTGCGCATTGTCGGCCAGGACGACCGCCGCTTCTGGGGTGAAAGCGTCATCGCGGGCGATGCGGCCTCGGGCGGCGTCACCACGACCGAACCCTTCATCGGCACCCTCTCGAAGGCCGGCGACAAGGTGATGATGTCCGACACGGACGGCTATTTCGTCGGAGACCTGTCCGGCACGACCCTGTCCTATTGCTATCTCCAGGCCGGCGCCCGGCAGGTCGGTGACAAGCCGGCCGTCGTGACCTGCAATGACGTGACGAAGCGCTGAGTGTTCGCGACGGCGGCTCTGCCTCCGCTCGGGGCGGTGCCGCCGTCGCTTTCGGGCCGCGCGGATCCCTTCTCCGCTATCCAAAAAGCCTGGTCGTTTTCAGAAGGCCGCATCTCGGCGACGGGATCGGCCGCGATCTGCCGAACACGACGTTCCCCTCCATCTGGTCCCTGAATGCCTCCCCTCATCGCCCGGCTCATTGCAGAACCCGCGCCGCTCGCCTGGCTTGAGCGCCAGCAATGGCATCCGTGGCTTGTGGTCGGCCTCGTCTCCATGGGCGCATTCGTCGGGCAGCTCGACGCCACCATCGTGCAGCTCGCGCTGCCGAGCCTCGGGCACTATTTCGACGCCTCGCTCCAGCATGTGAGCTGGATCGCGCTGTCCTATCTGGCGGGGTTCGTTTCATTCCTGCCCATCTTCGGCCGCCTGTGCGAAATGTACGGGCGCAAGACGCTCTATATCGCCGGCTACCTCGTTTTCATTCTCGCCAGCGCCCTGTGCGGCCTTGCGGAGAGCTTCGATCAATTGGTGGCCTTCCGTTTCCTCCAGGGGCTGGGCGGATCGCTCCTCGGCGCCAACAGCATCGCCATCCTTGTGAAGACCATCTCGCCGGCGAAGCGGGGGCGGGCGCTCGGCTGGTTCGCGGCGGCGCAGGCCGTGGGCATGAGCGCCGGGCCGGCACTGGGCGGGCTGCTGCTCGCGGCGCTCGGCTGGCGATGGATCTTCTGGCTCACCGTTCCGGTCGGGGTGCTGGCCGTCGTCGTCGGCTGGCTGGCCTTGCCGCGAAGCACCGGCACGCAGCCCGAGCGCGCCTTCGACTGGGGCGGAGCCCTGCTCATCGGTCCCGCCCTCATGCTGATCGTAGCCGTGCTCAACCATGTCTCCACCTGGGGACTGGGCTCTCCCCTGACGCTCGGCGGCCTGGCCCTGGCGGCCGTGCTCCTCGCGGTTCTGGTGCGTCGGGAGCGCCTCTTCCGCGCGCCGCTCATCGACCCCGCCCTGTTCCGGAGCGCCGCTTTCTGCAGTGCCGCGGCCGGGGTGGCGCTGGGCTATGCGCTGCTCTTCGGCATGTTCTTCCTCATGTCCTTCGCCCAGGGACACGGCTTCGGCCTGTCGCCCCGCACGGCGGGCCTGCACCTGGCCATCATTCCCGTGGCCCTTGGATTAACCGCGCCGTTCAGCAACAGCGTGAAGGAGAAGATCGGCACGCGCCGGATCGGCATCGCCGGCATGGCGCTCAGCTTCACGGCCATCGCGCTCTTGGTCTCCACGCTCGGGCGGGTCGAGGATCACCTCGCTTTCGACGCCACCGCCTACGCACTGTTCGGTGTCGGCCTCGGCCTCTTCATCGCGCCCAACAACCATGTGGCGATCGCGGCCGTGCCGCCCGCCCTGTCCGGACCCGCCGGTTCGTTGCTGAACCTGATGCGTGCGCTGGGAACCAGCCTCGGTGTCGCCGGCGGCGCAACCATGCTGGCGCTGAACCTCGAAAGCCCGGGCGGGACATCGCGCACATGGCTCGCCTCAAGCGGCCTCGACATGCTCGTCGCGGTGCGCGACAGCCTGCCGCTGCTCGGGGTCATCATCGTGCTGGCGGGCATGGCCGCCTGGTATGCCGCGTGGAAGGTCGAGCGCCAGGGGGACGCCTCTCTGCCGGGCTGATCCCGGTCCTTCCCGCGACCCCGGAGGCCAATCCGCCGGGGCATCAGGGTCGGAATGCCGGTGCCGTCCGGCGCTTCGGGCGCGGGCGCTGACATTCGGTCGCGCCCCAGGGCGTGCCCGCCGTGGTCTCGGACGGGTCTATACTGGAGGGACAAGCCTTCGCCGAGAGGGATGTGCAGCAAGGGGACCGCATGGCCACAGCGTTCATTGCTCCGGGGGGCGTCCGGGAAACGGTGGACCCATGAGCGGGCTGTCGGTGCCGACGCGGAAGCTGCGCGACCTGTTCGCGCGGGAGGTGAAGGGCCGCGAGTTGCTGCACGCGCTTGCGGTCATCGGCCCGCTGGTGGTGGCCTATCTCGTCTCGGGCGAGACCGCGCTGCTCAGCCTCGGCCTCATCGCCATTTCCCTGTTCGTCCCCGCGCGCAAGCTGCGGCTGGGGCCGGGGATGGTGGCGCTGCACTTCCTCGTCATCCTCGCCGTCTTCTCGCTCCTGTTCATGGCGCTGCCGTTCAAGCCCGTCTTCGTGCCGCTGACCGCGCTCGCGGCATTCCTCGCGGTGGCGGTGACGCATTACGGCAACGGGCTGCGGTCCCTGGGCAATTGGGTGTTCATCCCCGCCGTCTACCTCGCCTGCGAGGTGCGCGAGGGCGCGAGCATGGACGCGGCGTGGCGCCACGCGGCCTTGATCGTCGCCCTGTCTCCCGTGGCGCTGGCGCTGGTCTGCGCCGGGCAGGTGCTCGACCGGCGGCGCCCGGCCGGTGCGCCGCCGGATTATGGTCCGGCCGACGCCAACTGGCTTCTGCCGGCGGGCGCGGTGGCCCTGGCCGTGCTCGCCGCCGCCGCCCTGGTGGAGGCGCTGGACATCGCCCAGGGCCAATGGCTGATCTGGTCTTCGGCGAGCGTGATCGTGGGCGACCTGTCGGCCACCACCGGCAAGCTGAAGCAGCGCGCCATGGGCGCGCTGATCGGCGCCCCGCTCGGCCTTCTGGTGGGCTTCGCCATGCCGGCGAGCCGGCTGGGCTATTCGCTGGCGGTGCTGGGCGCCATCCTCACCCTCATCGCCTTCTCCCGCTACGTGGTGGGGTTCGGCTCGCGCTGCTTCCTCATCGCGCTGGCCGCCGCGTTCGGCGGCGGGGCGAACGGGATCGCGGAGGAGCGGGTGGCCAACGTGCTCATGGGCGGCGCTTTCGGTCTCGCGGCCGTGGCGCTGATGGAGGCGGTCTGGCGCCGCCGCGCCGGCAAGGCGTAGCGGGGGCGCGGGCCAAGCCCAGGCAAAGGCGGTACTTTCGTCGTCCTTGCGGACGCTGCCGGTCCGCTTTCGTTTCCCTCCTGTTCGGCTCTGGCAGGGCGGGGAACACGGGCGCCGACGGGCGATCCTTAAGGGGCGTTCCTTAGGATTTGACAAGGATCAAGGTGGCGGGCCTGGGCGGCGGGCATAGGAAACAGGGACGCTTGTGCGGCCCGGCTCTCGTTTGTAAGTTTCAGAAGTTTCTGAAAATTCCGTCCGGATGGAAATCCATGAACCTGCCGTCCTCGATCCAGGCCTTCGTGCTGCATTTCGGAGAGATGGGCAGCCGGTGGGGCATCAACCGGACGGTGGGCCAGATCTACGCGCTGCTCTTCGTCTCGCCCGAGCCGCTGTGCGCCGACCAGATCGTGGAGGCGCTGGCCATCTCGCGGTCCAACGTGTCCATCAGCCTGCGCGAGCTCCTGGCCTGGAACCTGGTGCTTCTCAAGCACCTGCCCGACGACCGGCGGGACTTCTTCACGACGCCCGGCGATGTCTGGCAGATCCTGCGGACGCTGGCCGAGGAGCGCAAGAAGCGGGAGGTGGACCCCACCCTCTCCGTGCTGCGCGAAATCCTGCTGCAGGAGCCCCAGACCCCGGCGGAACGCCACGCCCAGGGGCGCATGGCGGAGATGCACCGCCTCATCGAGCAGCTCACCACCTGGTATGACGACGTGAAGGGGCTGGAGACCGCGCGCCTCGCCGCGCTGCTCTCCATGGGGCGCAAGGTCACGCGGCTGATGGAGGCGACCGACAAGGTCGTGACGTTCGGTCGCTCGCGCGCGCAGCCCGAGACGGGCGAGCCATGAGCGCACCGTCCGCCCGCCTCGAACGCCGGGACGCGCGGGTGGACGCGCCCGTGGACGCATCGGTCGCTTCTGCCCGCGCGGAAGCGGCGCCGCGCACGCGCACCCGGTCCGGCGAAAGGACGCCGCGCGGCGTGAAGGCGGGCGGCCTGCTCCAGGCGCTCGCGGCCCTCGTCTGGATTCCCCAGGCCGCCTTCATCGCCTTTTCCATCGACCGCCTCGCCAATGGCGCGCGGGCCGCCGACATCCTGCCCGCCGCCCTGGGCGTGCTGGTGCTCGGCCTCGTGCGCGCCGCGCTCGAAGGGGCGGGGGCGCGCCTCGCGTTCCGCGCCGCCCGCGCGGATCTCTCGGCGCTGCGCCAGCGGGCCGCCGCGGCGCTCGCGGCCCGCTCCCCCCTCGATGCCGGGCGGGTGGCCTCCGGCGCGGCGGCGAGCGCGCTCGCCGAGCAGGCCGAGGCGGTGGTGCCCTATCTCAGCCGCTTCGTGCCCGCCCGCATGCGCATGGGCCTCGTGCCGCCGGTCATCCTCGCCGTCATCCTGCCCTTCTCCTGGGTTCCGGCCGTGCTGCTCCTGGTGGCGGCGCCCCTCATCCCCCTGTTCATGGCCCTGGTGGGCTGGCGGGCGAAGGCGGCGAGCGAGGCGCAGATGGTGGAGGTGGGCGGCATGAACGCCTTCCTGCTGGACCGCCTGCGCGGCCTCGCCACCATCCGCGCCCTGGACGCGGTGGACCTGACCGCCCGGCGCCTGCGGGCGAACGCGGCGGGGGTGAAGGACCGCACCATGGCGGTGCTGCGCATCGCCTTTCTCTCGTCCGCCGTGCTCGAACTGTTCTCGGCCCTCGGCGTCGCCATGGTGGCGGTCTATGTGGGCTTCCACCTGCTGGGCGACCTGGAATTCGGCGCCTGGGGCGCGCGGCTCACGCTCGGCGAGGGGCTGTTCATCCTCATGCTCGCGCCGGCCTTCTTCGAGCCGCTGCGCGACTTCGCCGCCGCCTGGCATGACCGGGCCTCCGGCCGCGCCGCGTTCGAGGGGCTGGAAGCGCTGGCGGGCTCGGGCGTCCCGCTGCCGGGCGCGGACCATGCGCCCAAGGCGTCGGGCGGACCAGGCCCGGCGGATGCGCCGTCTCCCGCCCTGGAGGTGCGCCTTGCCGGGGTGGGATTTGCCCATGCGGGCCGCGATGCGCCGGTGCTCGACGCCTTGGACCTCGTGGTCCGGCCGGGCGAGCGGGTGGCGGTGACCGGGCCGAGCGGGGCGGGCAAGTCCACCCTGCTGGCGCTCCTCGCGGGCCTCGCGCCCGCAACGGGCGAGATCCATCTGGGCGGCGTGCGGCTCGGCGACGCCACGGCGGGCGCCCTGCGCGCGCGCATCGGCTTCGTCGGCCAGTCGCCCCATGTCTTCGCGGGAACGCTCGGCGGCAACATCACGCTCGGGCGGCCCGGCTTCGGGCCGGAGGCGGTGTCCTCCGCCATCGCGCGGGCGTCCCTTCCCCCCGGCGCCGAGGCGCACAGCGCCGTTGGCGAGGGCGGGCTCGGCTTCTCGGGCGGCGAGGTGCGCCGCCTCGCGGTGGCGCGCGCGGCGCTGGATCCGCGCGTCGGCCTCATCCTCGCCGACGAGCCCACCGCCCATCTGGACGCGGAGACCGCCGCAGAGGTGAGCGCGGCGCTGCTCGCCTTCGCTGCCGGCCGCACCCTCATCGTCGCCACCCATGATCCCGCCCTGGCGGCGCGCATGGACCGCGTGATCCGGCTGGGAGAGAGCGCATGAGCCTTCTGCGCGACCTCGGGCCAGTGGTGCGGCTGTTCCTGGCCGAGCGCCGGGGCATGCTGGCGGCGGGCCTCGCCTTCGCGGCCGTGACCCTTCTGTCGGGCCTCGCGCTGCTGGGGGTCTCCGGCTGGTTCATCACGGCCACCGCCATCGCGGGCCTGTCCACCGCCACGGCGGTGGTGTTCGACGTGTTCGCCCCGGCGGCGGCCATCCGGCTGCTCGCCATCAGCCGCACCGGCGCCCGCTACGGGGAGCGGCTCACCACCCACGATGCCGCCCTGACGCTTCTGGCGGGCCTGCGCGAGCGCCTGTTCCGGGGCTGGGCGCAGCCGGGGGCGGCCCGCGCGCTGAGCGCACGCCCGGCGCGGCTGCTGTTCCGCCTCACGGCGGATATCGACGCGCTGGATTCCCTCTATCTCCGCCTCGCCGTGCCGCTCGCCGCCGCCCTCGCGGCGCTGCTGGCAACCGGCGTCGCGCTCGGCCTCATGGAGGCCTGGCTCGGGCTCGCCGTGGCGGCCCTGCTGGCGCTCGCCGGGCTCGGGCTTCCCCTGGTGGCGGCGCTGCCGGCGCGGCGCCCCGCGCGTCGCCGGGCCCATGCGGTGGAGACGCTGCGCGCCCGGGTGATCGACCTCGTGGCCGGGCAGGCCGAGCTTGCCATGGCCGGGCGGCTGGCGGCGCAGCGGAGGGCGGTGGACGCCTCCGACCGCGCGGCGGCGGCGGCGGACGACGCCCTCAACCGCATCGAGGTGCGCACCGCCTTCGGCTTTTCCGCTGCGGGGGCCCTGGCCCTCGCTGGCGCGCTGGCGGGCGTGACCCTGCTGATGGAGCGCGGGGTGATCGACGCGCCCGTGGCCGCGCTGGGCGTGCTCATTCCGCTGGCCGCGCTCGAACCCTTCGCCGCGTTCCGGCGCGGCGCCCTGGAACTGGGCCGCACCTTGCTGGCGATCCGCCGCATCGGCCCACGCCTGCGGGACGCCGCGCCCGCGCCCCTGCCGCCCGCGCCGCCCGAAGGGCTCGCGGCGCGCCTCAGGGCGGCGATGGTGCGCCATCCCGGCCGGTCCCGGCCCGCCGCGGGGGCCATCGATCTCGACATCGCCCGCGGCGAGCGGGTGGCGCTCGTGGGCCCCTCGGGGGCGGGCAAATCGACGCTGCTCGCCCTGCTGGCGGGGGAGACGGCCCCTGGCGCGGGCGAGGTTCTGGCGCTTCCCGCCACCCTTCTCACCCAAAGGACGGAATTGTTCCGCGACACGGTTGCGGACAATCTGCGTCTCGCCGATCCGGCGGCGGGGGACGCGCGTCTCTGGCAGGTGCTGGAGGAGGTTGGCCTTGCCGAGGCGGTCCGCTCCCTGCCGCAGGGGCTGGACACCGTCATGGGCGAGGCCGGGCTCGGCCTGTCGGGCGGGCAGGGGCGCCGCCTCGCGGTGGCGCGGCTGCTGCTGCGCGACACGCCGCTCTGGCTTCTGGACGAGCCCACGGACGGGCTCGACGCACGGACCGCGCACCATCTGCTGACCCGCGTCCGCGCGGCGGCGGAGGGGCGGACATTGGTGATCGCCACCCACATCCGCCGCGAGGCGGACCTGGCCGACCGGCTGGTGGTGGTGAAGGAGGGGCGGATCGTCGGCGGCTGGCGGCGGGGAGAGGCGGGCTTTGCCGCCGCGCTCGCCGCCCTGCGGCCCGACTGATCCGGGGAATTTGGGACGTCTCCCCGCCGTCACGGCGGGCGAGCATAAGGAGAGGACGCCGGGGAAGACCTGACGGGGATGCCAATGGAACTCGATATCGTCGCCTTGTCGCGCCTGCAGTTCGCAATGACGGCGCTCTACCATTTCCTCTTCGTGCCGCTGACGCTCGGGCTCTCGGTCCTGCTGGCGATCATGGAGACGGTCTATGTCATGACCGGCCGCCGCATCTGGCGGCAGATGACCAAGTTCTGGGGCACCCTGTTCGGCATCAATTTCGTGCTGGGCGTCGCCACGGGCATCGTCATGGAGTTCCAGTTCGGCATGAACTGGAGCTATTACAGCCATTATGTGGGCGACATCTTCGGTGCGCCACTGGCCATCGAAGGCATGATGGCCTTCTTCCTGGAGGCGACCTTCGTCGGCCTGTTCTTCTTCGGCTGGGACAAGATGTCGAAGGTGGGCCACCTCATCGCCACCTATTGCGTGGCGCTGGGCTCCAACCTGTCGGCCCTGTGGATCCTCATCGCCAACGGCTGGATGCAGAATCCGGTGGGCTCGGTGTTCAACCCGCAGACCATGCGCATGGAGATCGCCAGCTTCTACGAGGTGATCTTCAATCCGGTGGCGCAGGCCAAGTTCGTGCACACCGTCTCGGCCGGCTATGTGGTCGCGTCCATGTTCGTGCTCGGCGTCTCGGCCTGGTACCTGCTGAAGGGCCGGCATGTGGACCTCGCCAAGCGCTCCATGACTGTGGCGGCGTCCTTCGGCCTCGCGGCCTCCCTGTCGGTGGTGGTGCTCGGCGACGAGAGCGGATACCTCACCACCGAGCACCAGCGCATGAAGCTCGCCGCCATGGAGGCGATCTGGCACACGGAGGAGGTGCCCGCGCCCTTCACCGTGGTGGGCTTCCCCGACCAGGAGGCGCGCAAGACCTATTACTCGGTGGAGATCCCCTGGGTGGGCGGGCTCATCGACACCCGCTCGCTGACCACCCCGGTGGTGGGCATCGAGGAATTGGTGGAGCGGGCCAAGGGCCATATCGCCCGGGGCATCCTCGCCTATGACGCGCTCCAGAAGATCCGCGCGGCGGGCGCCGCAGGCGTTCCGCCGGAGGTGACGAAGACCTTCGAGGAGAACGGCAACCTGCTCGGCTACGCGCTGCTGCTGAAGCCCTACCTGGACGACCCGCGCCAGGCGACGCCGGACCAGATCAGCAAGGCGGCCTGGGACACGGTGCCGGAGGTGGCGCCCCTGTTCTGGACCTTCCGGATCATGGTGGCGTGCGGCTTCTACTTCATCGCCTTCTTCATCACCTTCTTCATCCTGTCGGCCCGCCGCCAGCTCACCCGCTTCCCCATCCTCCTGCGCATCGCGGTCCTGTCGATCCCGCTGCCCTGGCTGGCGGCGGAGTGCGGATGGTTCGTGGCGGAGTTCGGCCGCCAGCCCTGGATCATCGAGGGCCTGCTGCCGACCGCTGCCGGCGTCTCCAGCCTCGGCGCCGGGACGGTCCTCCTGACCATCTGCGGCTTCGTGCTGATCTACACCGTGCTGTTCATCATCGAGATGACCCTGATGGTCCGCGCGATCCAGAAGGGCCCGGAACCGGACACCAAGCCGGAAGCGGTGCTCGTGGATCCCCGCCTCGTGCCTGCGGAGTGAAGCCATGATCCTGAGCGACCTGATTTCCTACGACGTCCTTCGGCTCATCTGGTGGGTCCTGCTGGGCGTCCTGCTCATCGGCTTCGCCATCGCCGACGGCTTCGACCTTGGCGTGGCGACCCTGCTGCCCTTCGTGGGCCGCACGGACCTGGAGCGGCGGATCGTGATCAACACGATCGGCCCGGTCTGGGAAGGCAACCAGGTGTGGCTGATCCTCGGCGGCGGCGCCATCTTCGCCGCCTGGCCGGCGCTCTACGCCACGTCCTTCTCGGGCTTCTACCTGGCCATGTTCGCCATCCTCGCCGCGCTCATCATGCGCCCGGTGGGCTTCAAGTACCGCAGCAAGCGGGAGAGCACGGCCTGGCGCACGCGCTGGGACTGGGCCCTGTTCATCGGCGGGTTCGTGCCCTCGCTGATCTTCGGCGTGGCGGTGGGCAATGTGCTCCAGGGCGTGCCGTTCCGCTTCGACATGGACCTGAGGGTCTATTACGAGGGCAGCTTCTTCGGCCTGCTGAACCCCTATGCCCTGCTGTGCGGGCTGCTGTCGGTGGCCATGCTCACCACCCACGGGGCGAGCTGGCTGATCTTCAAGTCGTCCGGCCCGGTGGCCGAGCGGGCGCGCGCCATCGGCTCGGTGACGGCGCTGCTCACCATCGTGCTTTTCGCCCTGGGCGGCGTCGGCCTGCTGCTGCTCGTGCCCGGCTACGTCATCACGAGCCCCATCAACGTGCTGGGGCCGTCCAACCCGCTGCTGAAGACCGTGGTGGTGGAGAAGGGCGCATGGTTCGCGAACTATGCCGCCCATCCCTGGATGCTGGCCGCGCCCGCGCTCGGCTTCCTGGGCCCGTTCCTCACCTTCATCGCGCTGCGCGCGCGGTGGGAGGGGCTGACCTTCATCACCTCGGCGCTGGGCATCTTCGGCATCATCTCGACGGTGGGGCTCTCCATGTTCCCCTTCATCCTGCCGTCCTCGCTGGACCCGAGGTCCAGCCTGACGGCCTGGGATACGTCGTCCAGCCACATGACGCTGTTCATCATGCTGGTGGTGACGGTGATCTTCCTGCCCCTCATCCTGGCCTACACGGCCTGGGTCTACAAAGTGCTCTGGGGCAAGGTGGACGAGGCGTCCATCACCGACAAGAGCGGCCACGCTTACTGAGGAGACGGACAGATGTGGTACTTCGCCTGGATCCTCGGCCTGCCTCTGGCGGCCGCCTTCGCGGTGCTCAACGCCATGTGGTACGAGCTGATGGAAGACGACAAGACGCGCGGCCAGTCCCAGTCGCAGTCGCAATAGGGCGCCGCGGGCCTTCCGCGGCCTGAGAGGTCAGGGCGTTCGGGCCGGTCTGCTTCGCGGGCCGGTCCGGGCGCCCTTTCCGTTTGGGGGGGCCGGTCCGCCCGCGCCGCGAGCGGACCGGACGCCGCGTTCCGCGCCCGGTCTTCAGGGGGTGACGCGCCGGTCGTTCCTGAGGGCCACGTACACGGCCGGGATCACCAGCACGGTGAGGGCCGTGGAGGAGGCGAGGCCGAACAGCAGCGAGATGGCGAGCCCCTGGAAGATGGGGTCCGTCAGGATCACCGCCGCCCCGATCATGGCCGCCAGCGCGGTGAGCAGGATGGGTTTGAAGCGCACGGCCCCCGCCTCCAGCAGCACGTCCACCAGGGGGCGGCCCGGCGCGCGGGCGTGGCGGATGAAGTCCGCCAGCAGGATCGAGTTGCGCACGATGATCCCGGCCAGCGCGATGAAGCCGATCATGGACGTGGCCGAGAAGGGCGCGCCGAACAGCCAGTGCCCCGTCATGATGCCGATGAAGGTGAGCGGGATGGGCGTGAGGATAACCAGCGGCAGCTTGAACGAGCGGAACTGCGCCACCACCAGGATGTAGATGCCCACGATGGCGACGCCGAAGGCGGCGCCCATGTCGCGGAACGTCACCCAGGTGACCTCCCATTCCCCATCCCACAGCAGCACGGGGCGGGTCTCGTCCTCCGGCTGGCCGTTGAGGCGGATCTCGGGCTTGGGCACGCCGCCCCAGTCGCCGTTTTCGATGGCGGCGTTCACCGCGATCATGCCGTAGACCGGGGCCTCGAACGCGCCCGCCAGCTCGGCGCTCACCATCTCCGCCGCCCGCCCGTTATGACGGAAGATGGGATGGGACCCGGGCTCGCGGGTGACGGTGACGACATCGCCCAGTTCCACCACGCCCCGCCCGCCCGGCAGGGCGTTGGCCGGGACCGGCGTCGCGAGGGTGCGCTCGTTCACCACCCGCTCGCCCTTGGGCAGGGACAGGCGGATGGGGATGGGCGCACGCCCCTCGCCCCGGTGGGAATAGCCCACCGTCACCCCCTCGCCGAAGGCGCGGACGGTCTCGTACACGTCCGACTGCTCCACCTTGTAATATTCGAGGCTGTCCTGGTTGAGCGCCACGCGCACCCGCTCGGCCGGAGTGCCGATGCTGTCCTCCACGTCGACGATGAAGGGCACGCTGTCGAACGCCTCGCGCACCTTCGCGGCCACCGCGCGCCGGGTCTGCGGGTCGGGGCCGTAGATTTCCGCGAGCAGTGTGCCAAGCACCGGCGGGCCGGGCGGGGGCTCCACCACCTTCAGGATGGTGCCCTTCGGCAGCGGGATGTCCGCGAGCCGCGTGCGCAGGTCGAGCGCGATCTCGTGGCTGCTGCGGGCCCGCTCACCCTTGGGCGTGAGATTGACGGCGATATCGCCCTGCTGGGGCTGCGCGCGCAGGAACGCGTGCCGCACCAGCCCGTTGAAGTTGAACGGCGCGGCGGTGCCGGCATAGGTCTGCTGGGAGAGCACCTCGGGCATGGCGGCGATGCGGGCGGCCATCTCCTGGAGGGTGCGGTCGGTCTCCTCCACCGAGCTGCCCCGGGGCAGGTCGAGAACCACCTGCAGCTCGGCCTTGTTGTCGAACGGCAGCAGCTTCACGGTGACGTGGCCGGTATAGACGAGGGACAGAGAGCCCAGGGTCGCGGCCCCCACCAGCAGCAGGAACGCCCAGGCCCGTGCGCGGGAGCGCAGGATGGGTTCCGCCACGCGCACATAGAGCCGCCCCAGCGCGCCGCCCCCGCCATGCGCGGCGGCGTGCCCCCCGGCGGGCGCCCGGCGGCCGAGCTTCATCATCAGCCAGGGGCTCAGCATGACGGCGACGAAGAAGGAGAACACCATCGCCGCCGAGGCGTTGACGGGGATGGGGCTCATGTAAGGCCCCATCATGCCCGAGACGAACAGCATGGGCAGGAGGGCCGCCACCACGGTGAGGGTGGCGACGATGGTGGGATTGCCCACCTCCGCCACAGCCTCCACCGCCGCATCCTCGCGCCGCCGCCCGTCGCCCATGGCCCAGTGGCGCGCGATGTTCTCGATCACGACGATGGCGTCGTCCACCAGGATGCCGATGGAGAAGATGAGCGCGAACAGGCTCACCCGGTTCAGGGTGTAGCCGAGCACGCGGGAGGCGAAGAGGGTGAGCAGGATGGTGGTGGGGATCACCACCGCCACCACGGCGGCCTCCCGCCAGCCGATGGACACGCCCACCAGCAGGACGATGGAGAGGGTGGCGAGGCCCAGGTGGAACAGCAGTTCGTTGGCCTTCTCGTCCGCGCTCTCCCCGTAGTTCCGGGTGATGTTCACCACGATGTCGGCGGGCAGGAGATTGCCCTTCGCCGCGTCCAGCCGGTGCAGCACCCGCTCGGCGATGGTGACGGCGTTGGTGCCCGGCCGCTTGGCGATGGCGAGGGAGACGGCGGGGGTGCGCACCAGCGCGCCGTCCTGCCGGCGCACGTCGCTGACCCGTGTGTCGTCGGGCTCGGTGGCGAGGCTCACCGTGGCCACGTCCCGGACATAGACGGGCCGTCCGTCGCGCGCGGACAGGAGCAGGTTGCCGATGTCGGCGGCGCTCTGGAGGGTCTGGCCCGCCACCAGCGTCTTCTGCCGGCCACCCTCGCGCACCCGGCCGGCCTGGAACGAGGCGTTCGCGCCCTCCACCTTGGCCTGGAGCTGCTGGAGCGTGATGCCGTAGAGCGACAGGCGCTCCGGGTCCGGCGCCACCCGCAATTCCTCGGGCTGCTCGCCCACCAGATAGGTGAGGCCGATGTCCGGCAGCTTGGAAATCTCCACCTGCAATTCGCGGGCGAGGCGGGTCAGGTCGTTGGCGCTCCAGCGCGCGGCGGCGTCGGGCACGGGGGTGAGCGTCGCCACCACGATGGCCACGTCGTCGATGCCCCGGCCGATGATGAGCGGCTCCGGGATGCCCACGGGGATGCGGTCCAGGTTGGCGCGGATCTTCTCGTGCACCCGCAGGATGGCCGCGTCCGCATTGGTCCCCGTGAGGAAGCGCGCCGTCACCAGCACGCCGTCATCCTCGGTCTGGGAATAGACGTGCTCGACGCCGTTGATGCTCTTGACGATCGTCTCCAGCGGCTCGGTGACGAGCTTCACCGCGTCCTCGGCCTTCAGGCCGTTGGCGGTGACGCGGATGTCCACCATGGGCACGGAGATTTGCGGCTCCTCCTCGCGCGGCAGGGTGAGGAGGGCGAGAAGGCCGAGCGCCAGCGCCGCCACCAGGAGCAGCGGGGTCAGCGGCGAGGAGATGAAGGCGCGGGTGAGCCGCCCCGCGATGCCGAGCGTCATTGGCCCCTCGGTTCCGGAAGAAGGATGGTGTCGCCGGCGCGCAGGCCGGTGAGGATTTCGACGCGCGGTCCCTGCGCGGTGGCGATGCGCTCGCCTGGTATGACGGCCACCTCGCGCGTGCCGCCGGGCGCGGCGAGGCGCACATAGTCGATGCCGTGGCGGGTGGAGATGGCCTGCGGCGGGACGGCGAGCACGCGCCGCTCCCCGACGGGAATCCGCACGAGGATGCGCTCGTTGACGAAATAGTCGCCGATGTCGGCCATCTCCACGTCGGCGATGACGCGGCCGTCGGCGATCTCGGGATAGACCTTGGCCACGCGGCCGGTGCGCGCCGCGTCCGGTTCTCCCGGCGCGAGGCCGCGCTGGCCGATTTCCACCGTGCTGCCTTCCTGGATGTCGGCGGCGTGGCGCTCCGGCAGGGACAGACGCAGGAAATAGCCGCCGCTGGCGACGCGGGCGATCTCCTCGCCCGCCAGGATCACCGAGCCCAGCGTGACGGGCACCGTGAGCACGCGCCCGCTGGCCGGGGCGAGGATGGCGCCCTCGCGCACGCGCTGCTCGATCACCGCCTTGTCCGCCTCGGCGGCCGTCACCTGGTTCGCGGCCACGTCGAACTGGGTCTTCACGCTGTCCACGCGGCTCTGCGCCACCACGCCCCGGGCGAGGAGCTGCTGGTTGCGGTCCAGCTCGGTGCGAGCGTTGTCGAGCTGGGAGCGCAATTCCTTGATGCGCGCGTCGGCGGCGTTGAGTTCGAGGGCGAGCTTGTCGTCCACCACGCTGGCGATCAGCTCCCCCTGGCGCACTTCGCTGCCCTCGCTGATGCGGATGTCGCGCAGGGTGCCGCCGATGCGGGCGCGGGCGGGCACCACGGTGCGGCTCTCCACCTTGCCGAACACGGCCTTCAGCTCGGGCACCGCGAGCGGAACGAGGGCGAGGTCCGCCGCGCGGGCGGGCAAGGCGGCGGCCGCGAGCGCGGCCGCCAGGAACAGGCGGGGTAGGGCGGTCATGGCGCGGTCCGGATGCTCAGGAAAAGGCGGCGCCGGCCTTGCAGCCGAGCTTCCGGAAGAGGATGGCCGCCGGGCAGAAGCCGGTGAGCGAGGCCTGAATCAGGTTCGCGCCGACGAAGCCGGTCAGCCAGAACCAGAGGGGCGACAGGGTGAGGGCCAGCGCCAGGGACAGGAGCACCATGGCCCCCGCAAACAGCATGACAGCGCGATCGACGGACATGACTTTCTCCCGTTGGGTTGACCGGGCCGCCTTCAGCCGTCTGGATGCGAAGGCCCGGCTTGTCGGCGCGGTGCGCCGGCGGACGGGATTGCAGATAACATTCAAAGATTATAAATTCAAGATTATGAATGTATCAGAAATGATCCCCGCCTCGGAGCGGGCCGCCGAGCTGATGCGCAGCCTGTCGCACCCGCAGCGCCTGCTGGTGCTGTGTGCGCTGGGAAGCCGGGAGCGGTCGGTCGCGGACCTGCGCGCGGAACTGGATATCGAGCAGGTGCCCATGTCCCAGCACCTCATGCGGCTGCGGGCCGACGGCCTCGTGGAGGCCCGGCGCGAGGGCAAGACCATCCTCTACCGGATCGCCCGCTCCGAGGTGCTGGGGGTGGTCGAGGCGCTCCATGCCGCCTTCTGCCCGTCGCCCGTCGCCCCGGCGGGCTGATCCGGCGGGCATCGCGCCCCGCGCCTGCGGCGCCGATATCCTCCAGTCTGGATCCAATGTCGGGCGTGTGACACGCCCTTCCACCATCTCCGCGCAAGCTTGTCCGTTTTGAGTATCCGCAAAATCAAAACACGGAACTCATTGGCGCGCCGTCCGCGCCTGACACTTCGCGAGGGGAACATGGTTCGGCTTTTGCAAATGAAGGTGAGTACGCTGTTGAGCGCCCTCGTGGGTGTTCTGGCCTTGGCCCTCGTGGCCATCAGCGTCTGGTCCGTTTCGGAGCGCTATTCGGAGCTCCACGCAGCGCAACACGCGGTCGAGCTGAGCACCTATGACAAGCAGATCTTCACCGCGCTCCAGGCGTTTCGCTATGAGCGTGGCGATGTCAGCTCCGCCCTCAAGATGGAGCCTTCGGCCGCCGCGGCCATCGTCGCGAGCGTGAAGAATCGCCGCGCGATCGTGGACAGCGAGGTCCAGTCGGTGCTGAGCGCCAGCGGCGTGCCGGCGGATCATTGGGCGCAGGCATCCGCCAAGCTGCGGACCGGCTACGAGGCGCTCAAGGCGCTGCGCGTCCAGGCGGACAGCGAACTGGCCAAGCCCATGGCGAGCCGCGATGCCGCCTTCGCCACCGCCTTCCTGCCCGCCATGGCCACCTTCATGAAGACGCTGGAGGAGACCTCCGAAGTCCTCGCGGAAGCGGTTCAGCGCAACAATTCCGAGGTGGGCGACTTCCTCTTTGCCAAGAAGATGGCCTGGGAGGTGCGTTCCTCCGCCGGCCAGCTCGCTCTGAACGTCCTCTCTGCCCTGGTGGAGAAGCGCCCCTTCACCCCGGCCGAGAATCTGGACAATGCCGGGATCAATGGCCGCGCGCTCGCCTTCTGGGACACCACGAAGGACCTTTACGGGGTGGTGGACCAGTCGCCGGCCCTCCAGGAGGCCATGAAGAATGTCCAGGCGGGCTATTTCACCGGCTCCTATGCCGACATGCTGGCTGTGGCCATGCGTGATCTCGGCGCCGGAAAGCCCTCGGCCATCCCCTATACCGAGTTCCGCGCCACGCTGACCCCGGCGCTGGACACCATCAGCGCGGTGGCCACTGCCTTTGCCGACCAGGCCGTGGCCTTCGCCCAGGCGCAGACCGACGCCGCGCTGTTCGCGCTGTTCATCTTCAGCGGCATCCTGGTGCTGGCGGTGGTCGTGTCGGTGGGCGGCTTCATCTTGGTGCGCCGTCGCGTGACGACCCCCATCGCCCGCATCACCACCGCCATGGAGGAGGTGTCGGGCGGGAACCTGTCCGCCGAGATCCCCTATAGCGGGCGCCAGGACGAGATCGGCGGCATGGCCGACGCCCTCAAGGTGTTCCGCGACGGGCTCGCGGAGGCCGAGCGGCTGCGTGAGGAGCGCTTCGCCGCGGAGGCGCGGGCCCGCGACGAGCGCAAGGTGGACATGGCGAACCTCGCCGACCGCTTCGATGCCGCGGTGGGGCAGATCGTGGACATGGTGTCCTCCGCCGCCACCGAGCTTCAGGCCGCCGCCTCGACCCTCGCCCATTCGGCCGAGGAAACCACCAGCCGCGCCACCGCCGTGGTCGCGGCGGCGGAGCAGGCCTCGGTGAACGTCCAGGCGGTGGCGTCCGCCGTGGAGGAACTGGCGGCCTCGGCCGCGGAGATCGGCAAGCAAGTCACCCAGTCCACCTCGGTCGCCGGCCGCGCCGTGTCCGAGGCGGACGGCGCCAATTCCCGCATCACCGGCCTCAAGTCCGCCGCCGACCAGGTGGGTGCGGTCGTGGGGCTGATCGGGGAGATCGCCGCCCAGACCAACCTGCTGGCCCTCAACGCCACCATCGAATCCGCCCGCGCCGGCGAGGCGGGCCGCGGCTTCGCCGTGGTGGCGCAGGAGGTGAAGGGCCTCGCCGAGCAGACCGCCAAGGCCACCGCCGAGATTTCCGGCCAGATCACCGGCATGCAGGGCTCCACCGGCGACGCGGTGACGGCCATCGCGGGGATCAGCCGTACCATCGGCGACATGAGCCACATCTCCTCGGCCATCGTGGCCGCGGTTGAGGAGCAGGGCGCCACCACGTCGGAGGTGGCGCGCAACGTCCACCAGGCGGCGCTCGGCACCCGCGAAGTGACGGAGAACATCGCGGGCGTGACCCACGCCGCCCAGACCTCCTCGGCGGCGGCGACCCAGGTGCTCGCCTCCGCCTCCGAGCTCGCCAAGCAGTCCGAGACGCTGCGGGTCGAGGTGTCCCGCTTCCTGGACACCGTGCGCGCCGCCTGACCGGCGGGCGCCGGGGCCCATGCCCCCGCATCGCCGCGCAGGCGGGGCGGGGGAGGGGCATCCGAGGAGGCTGGAGCCCGCTCCAGCCGGGACAAACGAAGGCGCCCCTCTCCACCGCGAGGGGCGTCTTTCGTTCGCCGCCCGCCCGGGGCGGGCATGACAAGCGCCGGCAAAAGTGTGCTAGCTAGGATCGATGTCCCGCCGGCCAGCCCAGCGGAACCGGGTCAGGCAGGCAGTCGGGCGGAGCGATGGAAAGCGAAGGGGCGGGCGCGGCCGGCATGGCGCCGGACAGTCGGATCCAGGTGGGCACGCGGTTGCGGCATGCGCGCCTTACGCTGGGGGCCCGGCTGAAGGATGTGGCGGAAACCGCCAATTGCTCCGAAAGCCTGCTGTCCAAGCTGGAAAACAACAAGATCCGCCCGTCGCTCAACATGCTCTCGCGCATCTGCGACGCCCTGAACCTCACCATCGGCCAATTGTTCGAGACGCCCGACGCGGAAGAGACCGTGGTGGTGCGCGAGGACGCACGGGTGGTGGTGGATCTCGACACCGGCGCGGGCCAGGGCGTGCGCATGGAGCGCCTCATCCCCTACAGCAAGGGCCACCTGCTCCAGAGCTCGGTCCATGTGATCGCCCCGGGCGCGGGCAGCGACGGCCTCGTCACCCATGACGGGGAGGAGGTGGGCTATGTGCTCAGCGGCACCATCGAGCTGGCCCTCGCCGACCGGACCTACCGCGTGAGCGCGGGGGATTCCTTCATCTACCGTTCCGAAGTCCCCCACGGCTATCGCAACGTGGGCGACGAGGAAGCGCGCATCCTGTTCGTGAACACCCCGCCGACCTTCTGACCGGCACGAAAAATGGGCCGGCGCGAAGGCCGGCCCGAGGTGAGGTCGTCGAGGTCGTCGGGTGGGAAACGCGGTCAGACGGCCGTCTTGAAGCGTGCGGCTTCCTCCGAGCCACCCGTGGCGTTGCCGGCGCTGTAGGAATGGGCGCCGACGCCCGCGAGCTTGCCGCCGTCCACGATCAGATACTCGTCGCGGATCGGCCGCCCCTCGAAGAAGCATTCCAGGATCTCCCGCGTGCCCGCCGCGTAGCGCGTCTGGGCGGAGAGGGAGGTGCCGGAAATGTGGGGCGTCATGCCGTGATGGGGCATGGAGCGCCAGGGATGGTCCTGCGGCGCAGGCTGGGGGAACCACACGTCGCCCGCATAGCCTGCGAGCTGCCCGCTCTCCAGGGCGCGCACGATGGCGTCGCGGTCGCACAGCTTGCCGCGCGCGGTGTTGACGAGGTAGGCGCCGCGCTTGAACAGCTTCAGCGTGTCCTCGTTCACCATGTGCTCGGTCTCGGGGTGGAGCGGGCAGTTCAGCGTGACCACGTCGCAGGCCCCATAGAGGTCCTCGCGGGTGGGGTGCCAGGTGAGGTTCAGCTCCGCCTCCACCTCCGCCGGCAGCCGGTGCCGGTCGGTATAGTGCAGGTGCATGTCGAAGGGCTTCAGGCGCCGCAGCACCGCAAGGCCGATGCGCCCCGCCGCCACGGTGCCCACATGCATGCCTTCCACGTCATAGGAGCGCGCCACGCAGTCGGCGATGTTCCAGCCGCCCCGGCGCACCCAGTCGTGGGAGGGAAGGTAGTTGCGCACGAGGCCGAGGATCATCATCACCACGTGCTCGGCGACGCTGATGGAATTGCAGTAGGTGACTTCGGCGACGGTGACGCCACGCGCCATGGCGGCAGCGAGGTCCACATGGTCGGAGCCGATGCCGGCGGTGAGGGCCAGTTTCAGCTTGGGCGCCTTGGCGATGCGCTCGGCGGTGAGATAGGCGGGCCAGAAGGGCTGGGAGATCACCACCTCGGCGTCGTGCAGCTCGCGTTCCAGCACGCTGTCGGGGCCGTCCTTGGAGGAGGTGACGACCAGCGTATGGCCGTTGGCCTCCAGGTATTTGCGCAGGCCCAGCTCGCCGGAGACGGAGCCCAGCAGGGCGCCGGGCGCGAAGTCGATGCCCTTTGGCGTCGGCAGCGTCTGGCCGCCGGGATAGTGGTCGATCCGGGGAAGGTCGTCGCGGGCATAGCTCTTGGGCATGCCGTCGATGGGATCGTCGTAAAGAACGCAGACCACCTTGGCCATGGTTTCCTCCTGTCTTGGAACGTGCCGCTTGTGTCGCTCGGCTGAGCCTTGAGCGACGTGTCGGCCTTGGATGGGAGGAGGCGTGCGCCGGCGCGGCTTCCGTCCTACGCGAGCCAGTGAACGGGCTCGGGCGCCGGGGGTCCAATCGTTTGCTCGGAAGAATTCATAGACGGCACGAATGAAGCCGCGTCAGGCGGCGGCCTGCTCGCGCGCCAGGCGGAACAGGGCGGCGGCCACGGGCGGGGCAGGGTCGCGGTCGCAGATGGCGAGGCCCACCGGCTGGACGCTGGCGGGCTCCGTGAGAGGGAGGGCCACGAGGCCCTCGATCCATCCCCGGCTCTGGGCCTCGGAGGCGGGCAGGATGCTGCTCCACTGGCCCGACCGGACCATGGCCCAGACCCCGGCGAAGCTGTTGGCCTCGATGCGCGGCTGGACAGCGGTGCCCGCCTCCGCGAACAGGCGGTCCAGGATGCGCCGGTTCTGCATGTCGCGGGTGAGCAGGCACAGCGGCAGGCCCGCCGCCTCCTCCCAGGTCACGCCATCCCCGCGCTGTCCCCGGTCCCGCAGGCGCGGCTCCGAGGTCACGAGCACATAGGTTTCCGCATAGAGGCGCACGGTCTGCACCCGGGCGAGGGGCTCGTTCTCGAAATAGGTGACGCCGGCGTCGATTTCCAGGTCGTCCAGCCCCTTCTGGATGGCCGCCGAGGGCAGGGACAGGATCTGCACCCGCACCAGGGGATGGCGCGCGCAGAAGGCATTCACCAGGGGCGGGAGCGCGGGCAGGGCGGTGGGGATGGTGCCGATCTTGAGCGCCCCCGTGAGCGCGGACCCCGCGCCGGACAATTCCTGCCGCAGGCCGTCATGGTCCGCCACGATGCGCTGCGCCCAGCCCAGGATGCGCTGCCCCTCTTCCGTGAGGCCGAGGAAGCGGTGGCCGCGGATCACCAGCGGGACGCCCAGTTCCTCCTCCAGCTTGCGGATGCCGGCGGACAAGGCGGGCTGGGACACGTGGCAGCTTTCCGCTGCGCGGCTGAAATGGCCCTCGCGCGCAACCGCGACCAGATAACGAAGCTGACGAATGAACATGGGGACTCACCCTGCGGCAATGGTCCCACCATGACGGAGAGCGGGCCGGGCGTCACGCCGCTATTCAGGCGCCTTTCGCGGTGCTTTCCTATCAATCAAGTGACTTGAATATTTGTGGGGCACCTCTAGTCTGACCCCATGGCCAGGCCGTCACAGCAAGGCCCAACACAGGAAGGACCGGAGCGGAACATGGCGGAAGAGCTTCTCATCGACCAGCAGATGGACGTGACCCACGGCGTCTACCAGCCCTATGGCTGGCACCACTGGCCGCAGTTTCCCTGGATGAGCTACCAGTTCCGCCGCGCGCTGGGCGAGACGCAGGAGGGCGGCGGCGCCGTCTCCGAATGCTTCCTGGCCGCCTCCCGCATGGTCCCCGGCGACCAGGAGAGCTGGCACCGCGAGTGGAAGCGCATCGCCGATTTCAACCAGGAGCGCGGCGACGCGGCCTTCGCGAAGGGCCATATCCGCACCGCCATGAATTGCTGGCTCCGGGCGGCGAACTATTACCGCCACACGGAATTCTGGCTCGACTACACCGACCCGCGCCGACTGCCGGCCTTCACGCAGATGGAGAATTGCTCGCGCAAATACATCGAGAACCTCAACCCGGCCGGCGAGGTGCTCCAGATCCCCTACGAGGACGGCAAGACGCTGTTCGCCTATTTCGTCCGCGCGCCGTTCGACACGGGGAAGCAGCCGGTCCTGATCTGCATGGGCGGCCTCGATTCCATCAAGGACGAGATGTGGTTCATGCAGGCCCATGCCGCGCTCCAGCGGGGCATCTCCGTGCTGATGATCGACGGCCCCGGCCAGGGCGGCACGCTGCGGCGGCACAAGCTGACCACGCGGCCCGACTATGAGGTGCCGATCGGCAAGTGCGTGGACTATCTGCTCACCCGCGACGACATCGACCCCGCCCGCATCGCCGTGTGCGGCTCCTCGCTCGGCGGCTATTACGCGGCCCGCTCCGCCTGCTACGAGCCGCGCCTCGCGGCCGCCATCTCCCATGGCGCCATCTGGTCGATCCCCGAATTGTGGGCCACCGCCACCGAGGACCATGGCCTCGCGGACCATATCAAGACGGTGTTCGGCGCCGAGGGCGTGCGCGCGGCCATGGAGAAGGCGGCGCCCTTCACCCTGGACGGGCACCTGGAGAACATGAAATGCCCCTATCTCATCGTCCATGGCGGCTATGACGTGCTGGGCGTGACCTCCGCGAAGAAGGTCTATGACTATGCCAAGTCCAAGGGCGTGGACGTGACCCTGCGCCTCGTCACCGAGGAGGAGACGGGCGCCGACCATTGCCAGCACGACAATCCCACCATCGGCCAGGAGTTGATGGCCGACTGGCTGGCCGACGTGTTCGGCATCGACGAGCGCGACCTGCGCAAGAAGATGATCAACAGCTTCATCTGAACGCCGCTGAGCGCGCCGGGGACGTCCCCTCCCCGGCGTGTCCCGGCCCGTCGCGCTCCCCGGCGCGGCGGGTTGAGACAGGTCAAAGCCCGCCTGCACCGCCCGGTCCATAAAGGCCCCGCCTCATTCAAGGAGGGCGCCATGACGACCCAATCGACCGCGGACCTTTTCGGCAGCGAGCGTTCCGGGGCGCCTCGCCCCCAGGTGCGCAAGATGAAGGCGGCGGTGTTCGTGGAACCCGGCCGCATCGTCCTCGAGGACAAGCCCGTCCCGGATGTGGGGCCGCTCGATGCCCTCATCCGCGTCACCACCACCACCATCTGCGGCACCGACGTCCATATCCTGAAGGGCGAATATCCGGTGGCGAAGGGCCTCACGATCGGCCACGAGCCGGTGGGCATCATCGAGAAGCTGGGCTCCGCCGTGAGCGGCTTTTCGGAAGGCCAGCGCGTCATCGCCGGGGCCATCACCCCCTCGGGCTATAGCGCCGCTTGCCTGTGCGGCTGCTCGTCCCAGGACGGGGCGGGCACCAAGCACGGCTTCAAGGCCATGGGCGGCTGGCGCTTCGGCAACACCATCGACGGCGCGCAGGCGGAATATCTCCTGGTGCCCGACGCCATGGTGAACCTCTCCCCTGTGCCCGACGCGCTCAGCGACGAGCAGGTCCTCATGTGCCCGGACATCATGTCCACGGGCTTTTCCGGCGCGGAGAGCGGCGGGGTGCGCATCGGCGACACGGTGGCCGTGTTCGCGCAGGGGCCCATCGGCCTGTGCGCCACGGCCGGCGCGCGCCTCATGGGCGCCACCCGCATCATCGCCGTGGAAAGCATCCCCGCCCGCCAGGCCATGGCCCGGCGCCTGGGCGCCGACGACGTGGTGGACTTCGCCGCCGGAGACCCGGTGGAGCAGATCCTGGCGCTGACCGACGGGCGCGGCGTGGACGTGTCCATCGAGGCGCTGGGCCGCCAGTCCACCTTCGAGGCGGCGCTGCGCGTGCTGAGGCCGGGCGGCACCCTGTCCTCGCTGGGCGTCTATTCCTCCGACCTCACCATTCCCCTCGGCGCCTTCGCGGCGGGGCTCGGCGACAACCGCATCGTCACCACGCTCTGCCCGGGCGGCAAGGAGCGCATGCGCCGCCTCATGGAGGTTGTGGCCACCGGGCGCGTGGACCTGCGCGGACTGGTGACGCACCGCTTCAAGCTCGACGACATCGAGGCGGCCTATGACCTCTTCTCGCACCAGCGCGACGGCGTGCTGAAGGTGGCCATCTCATGCTGACCCGACACGCGCAGGCTCCGGCCGCCCACGCTGCGGCGTTCCGGACCCTCTCGCTGGTGACGTGCGCGCAGGACGCCGTGGCGGCGCCCGCCGCCATCGACCTTGCTCAGGCGCTCGGCGCCACGCTGCACGCCGCATGCCTCGTGCCCACGGCGCGCATGGGCAGCCTCGCCCAGGCGGAAGTGCGCTACGACCTCGTGGAGGCGGAGCAGCGCGATGCGCTGGAGCGTGCGCGGTCGGCGGCCGAGGCCCTGTCCCGCGTGGCGCAGGCGGCGGGCGTGCCCGCCGAGGCGCTCGCCGTCAGCAAGGAAGACCCGGTCTGCGAGGAGACGCTGACCGAAGTGCTGCGCCTGAGCGACCTCGTGGTGGTTCCCCAGCCGCAGCCCGGCACGCCCCGTGCCACCGACGAGCCGTTCGAGGACCTGCTGACGGAATCCGGGCGTCCCTGCCTGATCATTCCCTATGCCGGCCGCCCGCGCATTCCGTTCCGCACCGTGACGGTGGCGTGGGACGGCAGCGCCCCCGCCGCCCGCGCCCTGTCGGATTCCCTGCCGCTGCTGCGTCGGGCGGAGGCGGTGGACGTGGTGCGCGTGGCGAAGGACTTCGCGCCCGAGGGCGCCCGCATGGCGGGCCGCGTCACCGCCTTCCTGGCCGCGCACGGCATCGAGGCCCGTTTCCGCACGCTGGTGAGCAGCCTCACTTTCTCCGAGGCCATCCTCTCCCACATGGCGGACACGGGCTCGGACCTGCTGGTGATGGGAGCCTACGGCCATTCGCGCCTGCGGGAGGCGCTGGTGGGCGGCGCGAGCCGTGGCATACTCGCCTCCATGACCGTGCCGGTCCTCATGTCCCACTGAGCGGCCCGCAGGCCCGCGCGCATCGCAGGAAGGAGCGGCCCGTGAGCGTCACGGCCCCGGACACGCAGGCGCGGGCCTGGCATGCCCTCGGCCTCCATGACGCCTTCGCGGCCCTGGCGAGCGGCCCGGGCGGCCTGTCGGAGGGCGAGGCGCAGCGCCGCCTCGCCGAGGACGGGCCGAACGCCCTTCCGGAGCCGCCGCGCCGCGGCCTCGCGGGCATCGTCCTCGGCCAGATCCGCAGCCCGCTCATCGCCCTGCTCCTGGCCGCCGCCGCCGTGTCCGTCGCGCTGGGCGACCACGAGGACGCGCTCTTCATCCTGGTGGTGGTGGCCATCAACACGCTGATCGGCGCGAGCCAGGAATATCGCGCGGAGGCCAACACCGCCGCCCTGCGCGCCCGGATCCGCACGCAGGCGCGGGTGCGGCGCGACGGCGGCATCCTGCGGGTGGACAGCCGCGCGCTGGTCGCCGGGGACGTGGTGGTGCTGGAGGCGGGCGACCGGGTGCCGGCTGACCTGCGGCTCATCCATGCCAGCCTCGCCCAGGCCGACGAGGCCATGCTCACGGGCGAATCCCTGCCCGTGGACAAGACCGAGCTTCACGCCCTGCCGGCCGATACCCGGCTCGCGGAGCGGGGCAACATGCTGCATGCGGGCACCCTGCTCCAGCGCGGGCGCGGCGAGGCGGTGGTGGTCGCCACCGGACCGGCCACGGCCATCGGCCATATCGCCCGCGCCCTGGAGGCGCCCGCCGCCGGCCTGCCGCTGATCAGGCGGCTGGACCGCTTCTCCACCTTGCTGGGCATCGTCGCGCTGCTGCTGGTGGGGCTCGTGGTCGCGATCCAGCTCGCCAACGGAGTGGGGCTGCGGGAGACCTTCTTCTTCGCCATCGCCCTCGCGGTCTCGGTCATCCCGGAAGGGCTGCCGGTGGCCGTGACCATCGCCCTGGCGGTGGCGACCCGCCGCATGGCGCGCCGCCATGTGATCGTGCGCCAGCTCGCGGCGGTGGAGGGGCTCGGCGCCTGCACGGTCATCGCCACGGACAAGACCGGCACGCTCACGGTGAACAAGGTGGCCGCCCGCCGCCTGTGGCTGCCGGAGGCGGGCATGCTCCCGGTGGAGCCCGGCGCCGTGCCGGAGGCGGCGCGGGCCCTCGCCCGGGCGGGCGCGCTCTGCAACGACGCGAGCCTCGACGACGGCGGCTCGGGCGATGCGGTGGACATTGCCTTCCTCGAACTCGCCGTGGGGGCGGGGATCGATCTCGACGCGCTTGCCGAGGCGGGGCACCGGCTGGGCGAACTGCCGTTCGATGCCGCGCGCCGCTATGCCGCCGTCCTCACAGGGGCGGGCGGCGGGGCGCAGCTCAGCATCAAGGGCGCGGCCGAGGTGCTGATCCCCCTGTGCGCGGGCCCGGCGCGCGCCGCCCGCGCCCTCGCCGAGGCGGAGGCCATGGCGGGGGACGGGTACCGGGTGCTCGCCGTGGCCGCCCGGCGGCTCGACGCGGTGCCCGCCGCACGCGACGCGGCGGCGCTCGAACGGGAGGTGCGCGACCTCGACCTGCTGGGCCTCGTGGGCTTCATCGACCCGCTGCGTCCGGAGGCGCGGGAGGCGGTGGCCGCCTGCCGCCGGGCGGGGGTCGAGGTGAAGATGATCACCGGCGACCATGCCGCCACCGCGCTCGCCATCGCCCGCGACCTCGGCATCGCCGAGCGGGCGGACGAAGTGGTGACGGGGCGCGACCTGGAGGCGGGCATGCGGCTCGGCGGCCGCGCGGAGGAGCGGCTGGCGCGCGCCCGCGTCTTCGCCCGCGTGGAGCCTTCCCAGAAGGTGGAGATCGTGGAGGCGCTCCAGGAGCGCGGCCAACTCGTGGCCATGACCGGCGACGGGGTGAACGACGCCCCCGCGCTGAAGCGCGCGGACCTGGGCGTCGCCATGGGGCGCGGCGGCACGGACGTGGCGCGGGACGTGTCCGACCTCGTCCTCGCCGACGACAATTTCGCCTCCATCGTCGCCGGCATCGAAGAGGGGCGGGCGGCCTATGCCAATATCCGCAAGGTCATCCTCCTGCTCATCGCCACCGGGGCGGCGGAGGTGGTCATCGTGCTGCTGGCGGTGCTCACCGGCCTGCCCGCGCCGCTCACCGCGGTGCAGCTCCTGTGGCTCAATCTCGTCACCAATGGCGGGCAGGATGTGGCCCTCGCCTTCGAGAAGGGCGAGCCCGATTTGCTGGACCGCCGGCCCCGCCCGGTGGACGAGCCGATCTTCGACCGCCTGATGCTGCGGCAGGTGGCCATCGTGGGCCTTTACATGGGTGTCGTGGGCTACGCGGTCTTCGCCTATGCGCTGTCGCTCGGATGGAGCGAGGCGGAGGCGCGCAACGTGACCCTGTTCCTCATGGTCCTGTTCGAGAATGTCTATGTCTTCGCCTGCCGCTCCGAGACCCGCTCCCTGTTCCGCATTCCGCTGCGGGACAATTGGTGGGTGGTCGCGGCGGTCTGCGGGGCGCAACTCCTGCACTTGGCGTCGCCCTATATTCCGGGGCTGCGGGATGTGCTGCAGGTGACGCCCATCCGGCCCGAAATCTGGCTGCTCCTGGTGCCGCTCGCGGCCTCCCTGGTGGCGGTGGTGGAAATCGACAAGGCGCTGCGGCGCCGCGCGGGCGCCCGTCCGGTGCCTGCCTGAGAGGAAAGCGCGGTCCATCATGAACGCTCCCCCGGCCCCCGGATCGAACCTGCCCCCCGCGCCCGAGGCGCGCGAGGCCGTCACCCTCGTGGGCGAGACGCTGGACAATGCGGTGCATGCCGCCCTGGCGCGGATGACGGGCGGGCTCTCCCCCGCCGCGCTCACCAATGCCTATGCGGACTGGGCCATGCACCTCGCCCTGTCGCCGGGCAAGCAGATGGAGCTCAGCATCAAGCTCGCGCGCAAATGGGCGCGGCTCGCCCGCTACGTCGCCACCTGCGCCGCCCCCGGCGGGGCAATTCCCTGCATCGAGCCCCTGCCGCAGGACCGGCGGTTCGCGGACCCGGAATGGCAGCGCTGGCCCTTCAACGTCATGTACCAGTCCTTCCTGCTGAACCAGCAATGGTGGCACAACGCCACCACAGGCGTTCGCGGGGTGACGGCGGCCAACGAGGACATCGTGGAATTCACTGCCCGGCAGATGCTGGACGTGGCCTCGCCGTCCAACTTCCTCTGGACCAATCCCGTGGTCCAGGCCCGCACGGTGGCCACCGGCGGGCGGAACCTGACCCAGGGCGTCGCCAACATGCTGGAGGACGCCGAGCGCGAGCTGCGGGGCCGGGGCCCGGTGGGCGCCGAGGCCTTCGCGCCGGGCCGCGACGTGGCGGTCACGCCCGGCAAGGTGATCTTCCGGAACCGGCTGATGGAGCTGATCCAGTACGCGCCGTCCACCGGCACGGTGCATGCCGAGCCGGTGCTGGTCGTGCCCGCCTGGATCATGAAATACTACATCCTCGACCTGTCGCCCCGGAACTCCCTGGTGAAGTACCTGGTGGACCAGGGCTTCACCGTGTTCATGATTTCCTGGCTCAATCCCGGCGAGCAGGACCGCGACCTGAGCTTCGACGATTACCGCCAGTTCGGCATCATGTCGGCGCTGGACGTTGTGAACGCGGTGGTGCCCGGCGCGAAGGTGCATGCGGCGGGCTATTGCCTCGGCGGCACCACGCTCTCCATCGCGGCCTCCGCCATGGCCCGCGACGGCGACGAGCGCTTCGCCACGGTGACGCTGCTGGCCGCGCAGGCGGATTTCACCGAGGCGGGGGAATTGCGGCTCTTCATCAATGAGAGCCAGGTGAGCTTCCTGGAAAGCCTCATGTGGAGCCAGGGCGCGCTGGACACAAGGCAGATGGCGGGGGCGTTCCAGCTCCTGCGCTCCAACGACCTCATCTGGTCGAAGGTGATCCACGACTATCTCATGGGCGAGCGCGAGCCCATGAGCGATCTGATGGCCTGGAACGCGGACGCCACCCGCATGCCCTACCGCATGCACTCGGAATATCTGCGCCGCCTCTATCTCGACAACGACCTCGCGGAGGGCCGCTTTCTGGTGGGCGGGCGCCCGGTGACGCTCGCGGACATCCGCGCGCCGGTCTTCGCCGTGGGCACGGAGAAGGACCATGTCGCCCCCTGGCGGTCGGTCTTCAAGCTCCACCTGCTCACCGACACCGACCTCACCTTCGCGCTCGCCTCCGGCGGCCATAATGGCGGCATCGTCAGCGAGCCAGGCCGGGCGGGGCGGCATTTCCGGCTGCTCACCAAGCTCGCCACCGACCGGCATCTCGACGCCGACGCGTGGTGGGCGACGGCGCCCCTCACCCAGGGCTCCTGGTGGGAAGCGTGGAGCGCGTGGCTCGCCGCCCGCTCCGGCGGTTTCGTCACGCCCCCCGCCTTGGGCGGCGCCGCCTATCCGCCGCTGGCGGATGCGCCGGGCACCTATGTCCTGCAGCGCTGAGGCGCGGGTTTGGCGCGGGGCGCGGGCGCTGCGTGACCTGCATCAAAGCGGGCCGACGCGGGATGTGGGACGCATAGGGGCGCTCCCGTAAGGGGGCGTCTCCACCGCCGAACGAGGCTCACCATGTCGATCGCCCGCTATCTGGTCGCCGCCGTCGCCGGGGCCGCCGCCGTGATGATTGCGCCGAAGCTGGCCGTGAAGGGCCGCCCGGCCGCTAAGAAGACGCTGAAGCTCGCCATGGCCGCCGCCTATGAGGCGCAGGTGAAGGTGGCCCAGGCGGCCGAGGGGCTGGACGATCTCGTGGCCGAGGCCAAGGCGGAACTGATCGCCGAGGGGCTGGCCGCCGCTGCCGCCGAGGCCGCGCAGGCGCCTCCCGGCGATGCCGCGCCCGCCGCCCAGGCTGGCTGATCATGACCACGACCGTGGACGCCGTGCTCGTCCATTCCATGCCCGGGCGCCTGCGGCTGCGCCTCGTGCCGGCCCATCATCCCGGCATCGAGGCCGTGGCGGCTGCCCTTTCCGGGCGGCCTGGCGTGCTGAAAGTGGCCTATCGGGCCGAGACCGGAAGCCTGCTGGTGCTCCATGACGGGCGGTTCCGGCCCGATAGGCCACTTTCAGCACGCCAGGCC
>JACESF010000049.1 GCA_013911975.1 Hyphomicrobiales bacterium
CGGGCGGGGGGATGCGCAGGGTCAGCACGTCTGCGGCATTGACCCTTTCCGCTGCGTCTCCTACCACTCTTGCGCCGTTGAGGACCTGCCCCTCCGCCACGAGGCGCTGGATGCGGGTCCGGCTCAGGGGCGCGAGGCGTGCGGCCAGGAAGCGGTCCGTCCGCTCGCCCGCCTCGGTTTCCGCGACGGTGACGGAGCGGATCAGCGCCTCATCGTCGGCGCCGTCCAAAACCGCCTCGTCCAGGCTCGCCTCGTCGAGGCCGTCCTCCTCCACCACGCCGTCGTCCTCGAAGTGTTCAGGTTGACCCATGTTCTTCAGCCCGTCCGAGCCAGACCCCCAGGAGCCGCTCACGCCCGAGCAGGAACGCATCCTGCGCAAGGTGCGGCGCTTCTCCAGCGTGTCCATCCTGGTGATGGTGCTGGGCGTCGCTTCGGTTCTCGGTGTCATCGCCTATCGGATGCTCACGAGCAAGGCCCCGAGCCCCGGCGCCGTCACCGCCACCTTGCCCAAGGACAGCCGCATCGTCTCGACCGCGGTGTCCGACGGATTGCTGGTGCTGACGCTGGATATCGGCGGCACGGTGGAGGTGCGCACCTATCACCTGTCCACGCTCACGCCCGCCGGGCGCATGCGCTTCGCCGCGGAGCCGTGAGCCGGTTTACTGGATGGACGGCTCGCCGTCGTCGCCGCCCGGCATGCGTGCGAGCATCATCTGGGTGATGGCTACCAGCATCTCGGCGCGCGCCTTCAGGTCCGTCGCCTCCAGCAGGGCCTGCTTCTCCAGCGCCCCGTAGGGGGACATGACGGAGAGCGCGTTCACCAGCGTCTCGGTGCCCGCCTGCTGGATGCCGTCCCAGTCCGCCTCCAGCTTGTTGGCCTCAAGGAAGTCAGCCAGCGCGCCGAGGAGCGCCGAGCGGTCCACGTCGTCCTCGCCCACGCCTTCCTCGAAATCGCCGGCGAAGGGCGCGGCATCCACCGCGAACTGCCGGAACGGCGATCCCGCCTGCTGTTCCGCGCCGATGCGCACCCGGCAGATGCCCGTGAGGGTAATCAGGTAGCGGCCGTCATCGGTTTCGGCGAACTGGGTCAACCGCCCCAGGCAGCCGATCCGGAACAGGGATGGCCCCCGCGCGTCGGTGGGCTGGGATTCATCCGGCTGCACCATGGCGATGAGCCGGTCGCCCGCCAGCGCCGCGTCCACCATGGCGAGGTAGCGCGGCTCGAAGATGTTCAGAGGCAGTTCCGCCCGTGGCAGCAGGAGCGCGCCCGTCAGGGGAAAGACGGGCACGACCGCAGGAATGTCGTCGGGGGCGTGATAGGTGCGGTGCGCGGCCACGGCGGTCCTTGAGGGTCAGGAGAACAGGATGGTCGAGAGCTTCTTGCGCCCCGCCACCGTGTGAGGATCGGTGGGGCCCCAGGCCTCGAAAAGCTGGAGGAGCTGCTTGCGGGCGCCGTCCTCGTTCCAGGTCCGGTCGCGGCGCACGATGTCCAGCAGGTTCTGGAGGGCGAGGTCGCGCTGGTTGCGCGCATTGTAGGCCAGCGCCAGGTCGAAGCGGGACTGGAAGTCGGCCGGGTCGGCGGCCACCGCCGCCTCCAGGGGCGCGATGTCGCCGAGGGATTCGGCCTGCTCGGCCAGTTCCAGCGCGGCGCGGGCGGCGGTGATGGCGGCATCGCCCTCCTTGCCCGCGGGCACCATGTCGAGGGTCGCCTTCGCCTGTTCCAGCGCGCCGCCCAGCACCTGGGCGCGCACCAGCCCGCCGAGGGCCTTGAGGTTCTCGGGCTCTTCCGCCAGCAGATGGGCGAAGATCTCGGCCGCGCCCGGCGCGTCGCCCTCGGTGAGGGCCTGCTCGGCGGCCGCCAGAACCTCCGCGAGGTCGGCCTCCGCCGCCCCGCCCGTGAGGCGCTCGATGAAGGCGGTCACCTGGCCTTCCGGCAGCGCGCCCATGAAGCCGTCCACCGGCTGGCCGTTCACGAAGGCATAGACGGCGGGAATGGACTGGATGCCGAGCCGCCCCGCGATGGCGGGATGCTCGTCGATATTCATCTTGGCGAGCTTGACCTTGCCCTTGGCGGCCTTCACCGCCTTCTCGATAACCGGGCCGAGGGTCTTGCACGGGCCGCACCAGGGCGCCCAGAAGTCCACGAGCACCGGGCGCTGGCGCGATTCCTCGATCACGTCCGCCATGAAGGTCTGGGTGGTGGTGTCGATGATGTCGGCGGAGGCACCCGCCGTCGCTCCGTTGGCTTCGCCTTGATTGAGCAGCATCTGTCTTCGTTCCTCCAACCCGCGCGGCTACGCCGCCGGGCGCCGCGCCCCTTAGATGGGGCGGCACCCGCGAAACGCAATCGTTGCCGGTTTTAGAGCGCGACTTGGCGGGAAGGAACCGGAATCTGTGTCCGCACGCGGCGCGCGCGGGTTGCAGGCGCGCCAAAAATCGCGGCGGGCCTGTGGATCGCGGGCATGACGCCTTGCGGGCCGCCGATTCGCACCGCAGGCTGCATTTGACCGCAACGGGAAAAGGCTGGCACATCGCCGCGCCATGAAATTCACCCGCCTCCGGCTCCTCGGCTTCAAGACCTTCGTGGAGCCGACCGAGATCCTGATCGAGCCCGGCCTTACCGGCATCGTGGGCCCGAACGGCTGCGGGAAGTCCAACCTCGTCGAGGCCATGCGCTGGGCCATGGGGGAAAGCTCCCACAAGGCGTTCCGCGCGCAGGACATGGACGACGTCATCTTTTCCGGCACCACCAACCGCCCGTCCCGCCACGCGGCCGAGGTGGCGCTGCATCTCGACAATTCCGACCGCACCGCGCCCGCCGCCTTCAACGACAATGACGCGCTGGAAGTGGTGCGGCGCATCGAGCGCGGGGCGGGGTCGAGCTATCGCATCAACGGGCGCGACGTGCGCGCCCGCGACGTGCACCTCCTGTTCGCGGACGCCTCCACCGGCGCCCGCTCGCCCGCCCTCGTGCGGCAGGGGCAGATCGGCGAGATCGTGGGCGCCAAGCCTGCCGCGCGCAGGCGCATCCTGGAAGAAGCGGCCGGCGTCGCCGGGCTTCATGCCCGCCGCCACGAGGCCGAGCTACGCCTGAAGGCGGCCGAGCAGAACCTTCTGCGGGTCGAGGACGTGGTGGGCCAGATGGGCGGGCAGATCGACAGCCTGCGCCGCCAGTCGCGGCAGGCCGCGCGCTATCGCCTCGTGTCCGACGAGGTGCGGCGGCACGAGGCGGCGCTGCTCTGGTCGCGCTGGCGCGAGACCGCCCAGCAGCTCGCGGAGGCCGAGCGGGCGGCAGAGGCCGCGCTGCGCGAGGTGGCGGAGCGCACCCGCGACCAGTCGGAAGCCGCCCGGCTCCAGGCGCTGGCGGCGCACCACCTGCCCGGCATGCGGCAGGCGGACGCCGAGGCGGCGGCCCGCGTGCAGCGCCTGACGCTCGCCCGCGCCGAGCTGGACCGGGAGGAGGCGCGCCTCGCCACACGGCGTCAGGAGCTGGAGCGGCGCCTCGCCCAGCTCGGCCAGGACATGGAGCGCGAGCGCGCCCTTTCGGCGGATGCGGAAGGGGTGATCGAGCGCCTGGAGGACGAAGCGGAGGGCCTGCGGGAGGACGAGGCCCTGGCGGCCGACGCGGCGGGCGATGCCGCGCTCGCGGTGGCCGACGCCGAACGCCGGCTGCTCCTGGCGGAACGGGACCTGGAGGAGCGCACGCGCATCTATGCGGATGTGGGCGCGCGCCGCTCGGCGCTGGAGGCGCAGATGCGCGACGCCCGCGCCCGCCTTGCCCGCACCGCGGCCGAGCGGGCCTCGGTGGACGCGGAGGAGGCGCGCCTGCGCCAGGAGGCTGGCAGCGCGGACCTGGAGCGCCGCCGCGAGGAGGCCGAGATCGCGCGCGAGCGGCTGATTGCTGCGGAAGAGGCGGCGGCGGACGCAGAGGCCGCGCACCTCGCCGCCCGCCAGGCGCTGGAAGCGCTGCGCCCGCGCCTGACGGAAGCGGAGCGCGCCTTCGGGCGGCTCGATGCCGAGGCGCGGACCCTCGAAAAGCTGCTCGCCACCACGGATGGCCGATTCGCCCCGGTGGCGGACCTGCTCACGGTGGCGAAGGGGTATGAAGTGGCCCTGGGCGCGGCCCTGGGCGACGACCTGGACCTGCCGGTGGACGCCGCCGCGCCAGCCCGCTGGGCCGGAGCGGACCCGGCGCCGGGCGACCCGGCCTTGCCGGAGGGCGTCGCGCCCCTCTCCAGCGTGGTGAGCGGCGTGCCGGCCCTGGCGCGGCGCCTTGCCCAGGTGGGGCTGGTGACGCGGGAGCAAGGCGAACGCTTGCGCGCGTCCCTGCGCAGCGGCCAGCGTCTGGTCTCGCGGGACGGTGATCTCTGGCGCTGGGACGGCGTTGTCGCCGCCGCCGACGCGCCCACCGCCGCCGCGCGGCGTCTGGCGGAGCGCAATCGGCTTTCGGACCTTCTGGAGCAGGTGGAGACGGCGCGCGACGTGCTCGCCGCCGTTCGGGAGGAGGCTGCGGACCGGGAGGCCCTGGCCCGCGAGGCGGCGGGACAGGAGCTTCAGTCGCGGGAGGCCCGGCGCGGCGCGCAACGGGCCGCCGAGATGGCGCGGGAGGCGGAAGCCGCCGCCGAGCGCAAGGCCGGGCAACATGCCGCCCGCCTCTCCGCGCTGGGCGAGGCGCGGGTGCGCATCGCCGCGAGCCGGGAGGATGGGGAGGCCGTGCTGCGCGAGGCGGAGGCGGGCATGGCCGCGCTGGACGCCCCGGCGCTGATCGACGCGGAACTTGCGACCGCGCGGGGCGAGGCCGCGCAGGCGCGCGCCGCCCTGGCCGAGACCCGGGCCGCCGTGGCGGGCCTGGAGCGCGAGCGGGCGGCGCGGGTGAAGCGGCTGGAGGCCATTGCCGGCGAGCATCGCTCCTGGCGCGAGCGCGCCGGCGGGGCGGGGGACCGTGTCGCCGCCCTGGAGGCGCGGCGCGCGGAAGCGGCGGACGAATTGGACAATCTGGAACAGGCGCCGGCCGAGCTGATCCTGAAACGGCGCGGGCTCCTGTCGGAACTGGAGGCGGCCGAGGCCACCCGCCGCGCCGCCGCCGACCGGCTGGTGGAGGGGGAGGCGGCATTGGCCGCCGCCGACCGCGCGGCCCGCGACACGCTGGAGGCCCTCGCGGCCGCCCGCGAGGCCACGGCCCGCGGCGAGGCGCGCCTGGAGGGCGCCCGCCAGCGCCGGGATGATTCGCAGCGCGAGATCGCGGACGCCTTCGGCGGGGCGCCGGACGTGGCGCGGGAGGCCGCCGGCATTGCGCCGGGCACCGAGCCGCCGCCCTTGGTGGAGATCGAGGCGGCGCTGGACCGGGCGCGGCGCGAGCGCGAGCGGCTCGGCGCGGTCAATCTGCGGGCGGAGCTGGAATTGCAGGAGGCCGAGGCCCAGTTCGGCAGTCTGACGGCGGAGCGGGACGACCTGATCGAGGCCATCAAGCGCCTGCGCTCGGGCATCCAGAGCCTGAACCGGGAGGCACGCGAGCGCCTTCAGGCGTCCTTCGTCGTAGTGGACGGCCATTTTCGCAAGCTGTTCGACACGCTGTTCGGCGGCGGCGAGGCGCAATTGGTGCTCACCGACGCCGACGACCCCCTGGAGGCGGGGCTGGACATCATCGCCAAGCCGCCGGGCAAAAAGCCGCAGACCCTCTCCCTGCTCTCCGGCGGCGAGCAGGCGCTCACCGCCATGGCGCTGATCTTCGCCGTCTTTCTCACGAATCCCGCGCCCATCTGCGTGCTGGACGAGGTGGACGCGCCGCTGGACGACGCCAATGTGGAGCGCTTCTGCACGCTGCTCGACGAAATGACGCGGCTCACCGACACGCGCTTTCTCACCATCACGCACAATCCCATCACCATGGCGCGCATGAACCGGCTGTTCGGCGTGACCATGGCGGAGCGGGGGGTGTCGCGGCTGGTCTCCGTGGACCTGCAGGGGGCGGAGCGCTTACGCGAGGTGAGCTGATTTTCGGCCGCACTTGCGAAATCGAAAATAATCGTTTGAAATCAAGCGCTTAAATTGGTGTTTCCGATCCTTGACACGCATTTGGGGCGCAACTATGGTGCCGCGCGGTTTCGGAAGGCCGCGATCGTCGAGGTCCTCATCCGAAGCCGGAGCTAGCCCGCATGACGAAACGTTCGGATTCCGATTTCCGGGAGACGGGCGCGCCTGAGGCGGGTGGGGCGTCGGATGTGGGTGATCCCGCGCTCTCCGATCGCCTTCAGCGGCTCAATGCCGCGCTTGACAAGGCGCGGCCGAAAGACCAATCGCAGCCGGGCAGTTCGGCGGGTACGTCGAACGCGTCCGGTATGGCCCTCGCCTTTCGGCTGGGGTCGGAGTTTGTGGCCGGAGTTCTGGTGGGGGCCGCCATCGGCTGGGGCATTGATCAGGTGTTCAACCTGGCGCCCTGGGGCATCCTGGTCTTCACCCTGGTCGGGTTCGGCGCGGGCATCATCAACATGATGCGGGCGGCGGGCGAGATCGGGAAAAAGAAGCCGGTCGGCAAGTAGGTCAGCCTGTGGCTGGCCGGTAAAAGGTACGGTCTTCGGGCGGGGCCCAAAGGCCGGGAGTTCATGGCGAGGCGCGGCAAAAGCCGCACGACACGAAGGGCGCGAGTCGGATGACCATTGATCCGATCCACCAGTTCCAAGTGCAGCGCTACGTGGAGCTGCTGCACATCAGCGGGGTGTCCTTCTCCTTCACCAATTCCGCGGCGTTCATGGTCGGCATCGTCGCCGCCATCTTCTTCTTCCTCACCTATGCCACGCGCGGGCGGACCCTGGTCCCGGGGCGCATGCAGTCGGTGGCGGAGATGAGCTACGAGTTCATAGCCAAGATGGTGCGCGATTCCGCCGGCACCGAAGGCATGGTCTTCTTCCCCTTCGTCTTCTCGCTGTTCATGTTCGTGTTCGTCGCGAACGTGATCGGCCTCGTGCCCTACACCTTCACCGTCACCGCCCACATCGTGGTGACCGCGGTCCTGGCGCTGATGGTGATCGGCACCGTGATCATCTACGGCTTCGTGAAGCACGGCACCCACTTCCTGCACCTGTTCGTGCCGTCGGGCGTCCCGGGCTTCCTGCTGCCCTTCATCGTCCTGATCGAAGTGGTCTCCTTCCTGTCGCGGCCCATCTCCCTCTCGCTGCGTCTGTTCGCGAACATGCTCGCGGGCCACATCGCCCTGAAGGTCTTCGCCTTCTTCGTGGTGGGCCTCGCCTCGGCGGGTGTCGCGGGGATGTTCGGCGCGGTGCTGCCGTTCGCCATGATCGTCGCGCTCACCGCGATGGAGCTCCTGGTGGCCATCCTCCAGGCCTACGTCTTCGCGGTGCTGACCTCGATCTACCTCAACGACGCGGTGCATCCGGGTCACTGACCCGGCCCGCGCTTCCCTTCCAGACCTTTCACGTTTCTCAAGGAGCAGAACAATGGACGCGAGTGCAGCTAAGTTCCTGGGCGCCGGTCTCGCCTGCCTCGGCATGGGTCTCGCCGCCATCGGCGTGGGCAACATCTTCGGCAACTTCCTGTCCGGCGCGCTGCGCAACCCCTCCGCGGCCGATGGCCAGTTCGCTCGCGCGTTCATCGGCGCGGCGCTCGCGGAAGGTCTCGGCATCTTCGCGCTGGTCGTCGCCCTCGTCCTGCTCTTCGTGGCGTGAGCCCGACGGGCTTCGGCACGACCTGAGCCCTTAAGGTTCTGACATCGGACGAGCGGGAACGCAGACCATGACCAAGATTTCTAAGCTGACCTTGTCCGCCGCGTTCAACGCGTGCTTCCTCTTGGGAAGCACGGTGCTGGCGGCGGCCGCGGGGGCGGAGGGTCATGGCGATGGCGGCTTCCCGCCGTTCGACCCGAGGCATTTCTTCTCCCAGATCATCTGGCTGCTGCTGACGTTCGGCGCCCTCTATGTCCTGATGAGCCGCGTGACGCTTCCGCGCATCGGCCGCATCCTGGAGGAGCGTCACGACCGCATCGCCCGCGACCTGGAGGAAGCCGGCCAGCGCCGCGCCGAGAGCGAGGCCGCCCAGGCGGCCTACGAGAAGGCGCTGGTGGAGGCCCGCGGCAAGGCGAATTCCATCGCCGGCGAAGCCCGTAACCGGCTCGCCGCCGAGAGCGAGGCCAACCGCAAGAGCCTGGAGGCGACCCTCGCCACCCGGCTCGAGGAAGCCGAGCGGCGCATCGAGGCGACCAAGTCGGAAGCCTTGTCCCATGTGCGCGGTATCGCGGTGGACACGGCGCAGGCCATCGTCAACACCTTGGTCGGCGTCCAGCCGGCGACGGGCGACGTGGAAGGCGCGGTGGACAAGGCGCTCGCCTCCAAGCCCGCCGTCTGAGGCGGGGCCGACGCGCCGGGCCCTGAGCCGCGGCGCCATGGTGTGAAGCCGGGGTTTCGGAACCACGGCTTGGGCACGCCAGGTTTGAAAGCTATGTGTTCCGGCGCCGGGCTCGGATGAGCGAGCCATCGGCGCCGTGAGCCCTTCGAGACGGGTGATCGAGGATCCGCCATGAGTGAGATGGGATTGGCCGAAGTCTGGGTCGCGGTCGCCTTCGTGGTGTTCGTCGGGATCCTGCTCTATTACGGGGTCCACAAGGCCATCGCCGGCGCCCTCGACGCGCGCGGGTCGCGCATCGCCGCCGAGCTGGACGAGGCGCGCCGCCTGAAGGAAGAAGCCCAGAAGCTGGTCGCCGAGTACAAGCGCAAGCAGCGCGAGGCTGAGACCGAGGCCGAATCCATCGTCTCCGCCGCCAAGGCCGAGGCCGAGCGCCTCGCGTCCGAGACCCGCGCGAAGCTCGAGGACTTCATCTCCCGCCGCACCCGCATGGCGGAAGACAAGATCGCCCAGGCCGAGACCCAGGCGCTGGCCGACGTGAAGGCGTTCGCCGCCGATGCCGCCGTGAAGGCCGCCGAGGGGCTGCTGTCCCGGGCCGCCCACGAGGCCGGCACCGCCGAGCGTCTCATTGGCTCCGCCATCTCGGATGTGAAGTCGAAGCTCAACTGAGCCGAGCCTGCCTGTCGGCATCGGATTTGGGATAGGGCCGCGCGAGCGGCCCTTTTTCGTTTCAGGACGGCGCGCCTCTTCCTCGCTTCCGTTTCGGCAGAGGCGCGCAGGGCTGCGGCATTGCCGCCTTGAAACGGCCGGGCTGGTCATGTCATCTGTGCAGCCATGAGCAGCCCGGGCGGCGTTGCCGCGATCCGCATCCTCCCTCCGCCGGTCCGCGCCAGACGCGGACGCCGGACCTGTGCGGCGCTCATGACCGCGTTCCTGCTGGCCGCGTTCATCCCGGCCCTGATGCCCGTGGGCGCCCTTGCCCAGGAGGTGCTGCGCCCGCCCGGCATGGTGCCGCGCCCGCCCGCCAACGTGCCGCAGAACCCGTTCAACCTGTTCGGCGGCTGGACCTTGTTCAATCCCCAGAAGCCGCCGGAGCAGGCGCCCGCGCCCAAGAAGCCGCCGCCGGAGCCGGACGGCGTGGTCTATGACACCGCCGACGCGGCCGCGCAGGGCAAGAAGCAGCCGCCCGAGAAATTCGTCCTGGTGATCGGCGACGGCCTCGGGGCGCAGCTCGCCCAGGGGCTGGCTGACCTTTATGTGACCGGCCGCGCCAATCCCGCCGTGGTCGGGCGAACCGACGATGACATGGGCGCCCTGCCGCCCGAGCAGGCGGGTGGCCCCGATCTCATCGCCCGGATTCCCGACGCGGTCGCAGCGTCGCGGCCCAGCGCCACCATCCTCGCGGTCGGCTCCAACGACCTGCGCCCGCTGCGGGACGGCGACCAGATGGTGGAGCCGCTCACCGACCGCTGGAACGAGCTGTACGGCCGTCGCCTGGACGAGGTGCTGGCGGCGCTGCGCCAGCGCGGGGCCGGGGGAATCATGGTGGTGGGGACTGCGCCGGTCCAGAATCCCGCGACCTCCGCCTCCTACGAAAAGCTGAACGACCTCCTGCGCACCCATGCGGCGCGCGCGGGCGCGACCTTCGTTCCCGTCTGGGACGGCTTCGTGGACGAAGAGAACAAGTTCGCCGTGTTCGGCGCGGCGGTGGACGGCCAGCGCCGCCGCCTGCGCACCAGCGACGGGGTGAAGTTCACCAAGGCGGGCGCCCGCAAGCTCGCCTTCTTCACCCAGAAGGACGTGACGCGCCTTCTCACCGATTCCAAGACCGACGCGCCCGCCGGCCAGCCTTTGCCGGACGGTACCCAGCCGGCCCAGTCCCTGTCCGACGGCCCCCGCCGGGCGAACACGCTCGCCGGAGGCTCCGCCGCGCCGCTTCCGGCCCCGGCCATGCCGGTCTCCGCGCTCGCGGGGGACACGGCCCGGGTGCTGAAGGACGGTGCGCCCCTCGCTCCGGTGGCGGGCCGCGCGGACGATCATTCCTGGCCGCCCCGGGCCGTGGATCCCCCGCCGGCCCCGACGACAGCGAACTGATAGTGGCTTTGGGCTGACGCGTCCCGCGGCGGGACGCATCCACGCGCGGTCCGGGACAGGCCGGGAACGGAACCTGACCGAATCGGCCGCGCGGCGATGTTCCCGCTTCCGTCCTGCCCGCGTCCGTCCCGCCCGCTCCCCTTGCGGCACCGGGCTCGCCTTCCCATCCTTATTGCAGCGGCGCCCCGGCCCCTGGCCGGAAATTCTGCGCCGCACCGGAGGAGAGAATGAATTATCTGAGGACGGCCATCCTGCTTGCGGGTCTGACCGCCCTGTTCATGGTGGTGGGCTTCGCCATCGGCGGGAAGGGCGGCATGATGATCGCCTTCCTTGTGGCCGCAGCCATGAATCTCTTCAGCTATTGGAACGCGGACAAGCTGGTCCTGCGCATGTATGGCGCGCGGGAGGTGGACGAGCGCACGGCGCCGGACCTCGTCTACATGGTGCGGGATCTCGCCCAGCGCGCGGGCCTGCCCATGCCGAAGGTCTATCTCATCGAGAATCCCCAGCCGAACGCCTTCGCCACGGGACGAAACCCGGAGAACGCGGCCGTCGCCGCCACCACCGGCCTGCTGCGCATCCTCGATCGCGACGAGGTGGCGGGCGTGATGGCGCACGAGCTGGCCCATGTGAAGCACCACGACACGCTCACCATGACCATCACCGCCACCATCGCGGGCGCCATCTCCATGCTGGCGAATTTCGGCCTGTTCTTCGGTGGCGGGAACCGGGAGAATAACGGCTCGCCGTTCGGCGCCATCGGCACCATCCTCATGGTGTTCCTGGCCCCGCTCGCCGCCATGGTGGTCCAGATGGCCATCTCCCGCTCGCGCGAATATGTGGCGGATCGCACCGGCGCGGAAATCTGCGGCCAGCCCCTCGCCCTGGCCTCCGCGCTGGCGAAGATCTCGGGCGCGGCCCACCAGGTGCCTAACTACGAGGCGGAAGCGAACCCCGCCACCGCGCACATGTTCATCATCAACCCCCTCTCCGGGGCGCGGATGGACAATCTGTTCTCGACCCACCCCAATACCGAGAACCGCATCGCCGCGCTCCAGGCCCTGGCGCGCACCATGGGCCCCGGCGTGCCGAGGGCCCAGGCCGCGCCGCGCGGCCCGTGGCAGGGCGCGGGCGGCACGCCGCGTCGGGGGCCGTGGGGCTGAACGCCCTCCGCAGGGGGAAGTCGGTTGCCTAAATGCGCGCGGGGGCTTACGTGCGCTGAATGAACACACCCCGTCGCCCTGGAAAACCCGGCTCTGCGCCCGGTTCCGCCCCTCGTCCCCGCCCCGCCGCCGAGCCGCCGGGCCTGATGGCCCGCCTGCTCGCCGCCGACGCGCTGGATCGCGTCTTGCGCGCCGGCGTGCCGCTGGACGAGGCGCTCCAGGATGTGCCGGGCCTGGAGCCGCGCGACCGGGCGCTCGCCTTCAACATCCTCGCCATCGCCCTGCGGCGGCTCGGCTCGCTGCGGGCGGTGCTCGGCCAGTTCCTGGATCGCGGCCTGCCCAAGTCCGCGCCCAAGCTGGAGGCGCTGCTTCTGATGGGGGGCGCGCAGATCCTGTTCATGGACGTGCCGGACCACGCGGCCGTGGGCCTGAGCGTGGACATCGCCCGGCGCGACCGCACTACGGGCGGCTTCGCCGGGCTGGTGAACGCGGTGCTGCGGCGCCTCGCCCGGGAGGGCGCGGCCCGGCTCGCCAATCTCGATCCCTTCCTCACCGACACGCCCGATTGGCTGCGCGCCCGCTGGATCGCCGCCTATGGGCCGGAGCGCGCCCGCGCCATCGCCGCCGCCAACGCCCATGAGCCCGCGCTCGACGTGACGGTGAAGAGCGACCCCGAGGGCTGGGCGCAGCGGCTGTCCGGCGAGGTGCTGCCCACCGGCACGGTCCGCGTGCTGGAGGCCGGTCCCATCCGCGCCCTGCCGGGGTTCTCGGACGGTGAATGGTGGGTGCAGGACGCGGCGGCCGCGCTCCCCGCCCGGCTTCTGGGGGAAGTGCGCGGCCTGAAGGTCGCGGATCTGTGCGCCGCCCCCGGCGGCAAGACCGCCCAGCTCGCCGCGGCGGGCGCGCAGGTGGTGGCGGTGGACCGGTCCGGCCCGCGCCTCGACCGCCTGAAGGAAAATCTCGCCCGCCTCAAGCTCTCCGCCGAAGTGGTAGCGGCCGACGCGACCCTCTACGAGGGCGGCCCGTTCGATGCCGTGCTGCTGGATGCGCCCTGCTCGGCCACGGGCACCCTGCGCCGTCATCCCGACATTGCCTGGGGCAAGGGGCCGGCCGACATCGCCTCCCTGGTGCCGCTCCAGGCGAAGCTGCTGGAGCGGGCGGCGAACCTCGTGAAGCCGGGCGGCCTGCTGGTCTATTCCACCTGCTCGCTGGAGCCGGAGGAGGGCGAACAGCAGATCGAGGCGCTCCTGGCGCGCCGCGCGGACCTGGAACGCGTGCCCCTGGGATCAAATGACGACCCCGCGCTCGCGGCGTTCACGACTCCTCAAGGTGATTTGCGCACTCTGCCCTGTGATTGGGTGCGCGGGGAGCCGGAACGGTCCGGCCTGGATGGCTTCTTCGCGGCCCGCCTGCGCAAACGCATTTGAGGGCGGTCGTCTGGGAATGACCCGGGGAGCCATGGCAGAACGCTTGCGCCTCGCGGCCTTTCTCGCGGGGCGTTCCGTGCGTTCGCTGCTCTCCCGCACGCCGGCGCCCCCGCTCACCCTCGGCAATGTCACCGTTCCTGTGCCGGAACGGCTGGTGATCGCGCCGCAGGACCTGCGCACCGGCGATCCCACCCGCGCCAGCGAGATCTATGCGGGGCGCTTCGCCTTCGCGGGCAAGATCGCCATGCTGGAGGGGAAGACTCCCTTCGAGCTGGAGCCTCCCTCCGAGGAATGGGCCGAGGTGCTGCACGGCTTCGGCTGGCTGCGGCACCTGCGGGCCGCCGGCACCACCATCGCCCGCGCCAATGCCCGCGCGCTGGTGGGTGACTGGATGCGCGACCCCGGCGCTGCCCGGCAGGTGGCGGCGCGCTCGGACGTGGCGGCGCGGCGCATCATTTCCTGGCTCACCCAGGCGCCTTTCGTGCTCCAGGACGCGGACCACGACTTCTACAAGCGCTTCATGCGCTCCCTCGCCCGCCAGGTGCGCGCCCTGCGCCGGGCGGTGTCGGACGCGCCGGACGGCTATCCGCGCCTGCTGGCTCTGGTGGCGCTGGTGTTCGCGGGCCTGTGCATGTCCGACCAGGCGCGCCTGCTGCGGGCCGCGCAGAAGCGGCTGGTGGAGGAATTGGACCGGCAGATCCTGCCGGACGGCGGGCCGCTGAGCCGCAGCCCCGGCATGCTCATCGTGCTGCTGCTGGACCTCCTGCCGCTGCGCCACGCCTATGCGGCGCGCAACCAGCCGGCGCCGCCGTCGCTGATGAACGCCATCGACCGCATGATGCCCATGCTGCGCTTCTTCCGGCACGGCGACGGGGCCTTCGCCCTGTTCCACGGCATGAGCCACACGGCGGCGGATCAATTGGCCACCATCCTCGCCTATGACGACGCGCGCGGCGCGCCGGTGGCCAATGCGCCCCATGCGGGGTTCCAGCGGCTGGAGGCCAAGGGCACGGTGGTGATCGCCGATACCGGCCCGCCGCCCCCGCTCTCGGTGTCCGGGGAGGCGCATGCCTCGTGCCTCGCCTTCGAGATGTCCAGCGGGCGCCACCGCATCATCGTCAATTGCGGCATGACGGACGTGAACCGCGACCGCTGGCGGCAGGCCGCGCGCGCCACGGCGGCCCATTCCACTGTTGTGGTTGGCGAGACGTCGTCCTGCCGCTTCCTCCAGGCCGGTCGGCTTTCCAAGGCCATGGGCGCGCCCATCGTCTCCGGGCCGCGCCAGGTGAGCGTCCAGCGCGGCGGGCGCGAGGGCGCCATCCTCGTGCGGGCGCGGCATGACGGCTATGGCGAGCCCTTCGGCGTGCTGCACCAGCGCTCCTGGCGGCTCGCGGCGGACGGCGCACGGCTGGACGGGGAGGATTTGTTCTCCCCCGCGCCGGGCCGGGAGACGCTCGCCCCCGTGAGCTACACGGCGCGCTTCCACCTCCACCCCGCCATCGAGATCGAGCGGCTGGACGACCCGTCCACTGTGCTCGTGGTGGTGCCGGGCGGGGAAGCCTGGGCCTTCGTGGCGCCGGGCCAGACGGTGCAGATCGAGGAAAGCGTCTATCTCGCCGCGCCCGACGGCCCGCGCCGCACGCTCCAGCTCTCCGTGACGGCGGCGCTGCCGGAGGCGCCCCGGCTGCTCTGGACCCTGGTGCGCACGCGGGAAAGCGAAGAGCCGCGCCCCGGGCATGGGCGGAGCGCGCGCCGCGCCGGGTGACGCGCGCCGCGCGCCGTGATAGGCCGGGCCAGCTTTTTTGCGGAGTTGAACCCGATGCCCGTCGATGTCCGTCCTGTCACCCGTGCGCTGATCTCGGTGTCCGACAAGAGCGGCCTCATTCCCTTCGCGCAGGCCCTGGCGCGCAACGGCGTGCAGCTCATCTCCACGGGCGGCACAGCCAAGGCCATCGCCGATGCCGGCCTCGACGTGATGGACGTGTCCGAGCTGACCGGTTTCCCGGAGATGATGGACGGGCGCGTGAAGACCCTGCACCCCAAGGTGCATGGCGGCATCCTCGCCATCCGCGCCGATGGCGGCCACCAGGCCTCCATGGCCGAGCACGGCATCGTCCCCATCGATCTCGTGGTGGTGAACCTCTATCCGTTCGAGGCCACCGTGGCGCGCGGCGCCGATTTCGAGACCGCCATCGAGAATATCGACATCGGCGGCCCTTCCATGATCCGTGGCGCCGCCAAGAACCACCACGACGTGACGGTGGTGGTGGACACGGTGGATTATGACGAGGTGATCCGCGAGATCGAGCTGCATGGCGGCACCACGGGCGCCCTGCGCCGCCGCCTTGCCCAGACCGCCTATGCCCGCACCGCCGCCTATGACGCGGCCATCTCCAATTGGTTCGCCGACGAACTGAAGCTCGCCGCGCCCGCCTATCGCGCGGTGGGCGGCAAGCTGCAGGAAGAACTGCGCTACGGCGAGAACCCGCATCAGACGGCGGCCTTCTACACCACGTCCGAGCAGCGGGCGGGCGTCTCCACGGCGCGGCAGGTGCAGGGCAAGCAGCTCTCCTTCAACAACATCAACGACACCGACGCCGCCTTCGAGTGCGTGGCCGAGTTCGCCCCGGCGCGCACCGCCGCCGTGGTGATCGTGAAGCATGCCAATCCCTGCGGCGTCGCGGAGGGCGGCACGCTGGAGGAGGCCTACAAGAAGGCGCTGGCCTGCGACCCCGTCTCGGCCTTCGGCGGCATCATCGCGGTGAACCGTGCGCTCGACGCGGCGGCGGCGCGGGCCATGACGGAGATCTTCACCGAAGTGATCATCGCCCCCGAGGCCAGCGAGGAAGCCATCGCCATCATCGGGGCGAAGAAGAACCTGCGCCTGCTGCTCACCGGCGGCCTGCCGGACCCCAAGGCGGCGGGGCTGAACATCCGCACCGTCGCGGGCGGCCTGCTGGTCCAGTCCCGGGACACGGCGGTGGTGGACGACATGCAGTTGAAGGTGGTGACGAAGCGCGCGCCCACCGAGCGCGAGTTGGCGGATCTGCGCTTCGCCTTCCGCGTGGCGAAGCACGTGAAGTCCAACACCATCGTCTATGCCCGCGATCTCGCCACGGTGGGCGTCGGCGCGGGCCAGATGAGCCGGGTGGACAGCGCCCGCATCGCCGCCCGCAAGGCCCTGGACGCCGCCGAGGCGGCAGGCCTCGCCGAGCCGCTCACCAAGGGCTCCGTGGTGGCTTCCGACGCCTTCTTCCCGTTCGCGGACGGCCTGCTGGCGGCGGTGGAGGCCGGGGCGACGGCGGTGATCCAGCCGGGCGGCTCCATGCGCGACCACGAGGTGATCGCGGCGGCCGACGAGGCCGGGCTCGCCATGGTGTTCACCGGCGTGCGCCACTTCAAGCACTGAGCGGCGGGACAGCACAAAACCGAGCGTAGGAGAGGTAAAGCCGGCTCATGTTGCGCCGCATCAAGGCGGCGCACGGCCGGAGGAGGCACCCACAGGACGAGGCCCCGGCTGGGGCGAAGCGAGGCAGCCCCCGGCGGGCAAGCGAGGCAGCCCCTGGCGGGCAAGCGAGGAAGGCAAGTCACCCCATGACGACCCGCAATCTCGACGCGCTGTTCCACCCGTCCTCCATCGCGCTGATCGGCGCCAGCAACCGGCCCGGGTCGGTGGGCTCGGTCATCGCGCGCAACCTGTTCGAGGCGGGGTTCGACGGGCCCATCCTCACGGTGAACCCCAAGGAGCGGGCGATCCGCTCCTCCCTCAATTACGCGCGCGTCGCGGATCTCCCCATCCCGGTGGACCTGGCGGTGATCGCGACCCCGCCGGACGCCATTCCCGGCGTCATCGCCGAACTGGGCGAGAAGGGGTGCCGGGCGGCGGTGGTCATCACCGCCGGGTTCGGCGAGGGCGACAAGGTGGAAGGCAAGGAGCTGCGCCAGAAGATGCTGGACGCGGCCAAGCCCCACCTGCTGCGCATCATGGGGCCGAACTGCATCGGCTTCATCTCCACGAAGCCCTGCATCAACGCCTCCTTCGCCCATGTGATGCCCAAGCAGGGCAACGTCGCCTTCGTGACCCAGTCGGGCGCCATGGCGACCGCGGTCCTGGACTGGGCCCATGCGCGCGGCTTCGGCTTCTCCCACATCGCCTCCCTGGGCGACATGGCGGACGTGGATTTCGGCGACCTGCTGGACTATCTCGCCCTCGACAACCAGACCAAGGCCATCCTGCTCTATGTGGAGAGCATCACGGACGCGCGGAAGTTCATGTCCGCCGGGCGCATCGCGGCGCGCACCAAGCCGGTCATCGTCATCAAGTCCGGCCGCAGCGCGGCGGGCGCCAAGGCGGCGCTCTCCCATACCGGTGCGCTCGCCGGCTCCGACATCGTCTATGACGCCGCCTTCCGCCGTGCGGGCATGCTCCGCGTCTATGAGCTGCGCGAACTGTTCGAGGCCGTGACCACGCTTTCGTCCGGCCTGCGGCTGAAGGGCGAGCGGCTCACCATCCTCACCAATGGCGGCGGGGCGGGCGTGCTTGCCACCGACGCGCTGGAAGGCACGCCGGGCCGCGTCGCCACCCTCGCGCCCACCACCGTGGAGGCGCTGGACCGGGTGCTGCCCTCCACCTGGTCGCGCGGCAATCCGGTGGACATCATCGGCGACGCGCCCGGCAAGCGCTATGGCGACAGCCTGTCGGTGCTGCTGGAGGACCCCGGCTCCGACGCGGTTCTGGTGCTGAACTGCCCCACGGCGGTGGCGGATTCCACCCAGGCGGCGGAAGCGGTCATCGATACGCTGGCCCGCCGCCCCGGCGCGCCCGTCCTCACCTGCTGGCTGGGCGAGACGGCGGTGGCCGAGGCGCGCCGCAAGTTCGCGGAAAAGCGCATCCCCACCTACGAGACGCCGGACGAGGCGGTGCAGGCCTTCGTGCACCTCGCCTCCTACCGCCGCAACCAGACCTTGCTCATGGAAACCCCGCCCGCGCGCGGCTTCGAGGAGCCGGACCGCTCCAAGGCGCGCGAGATCGTGCAGGCGGTGGTGGCGGCGGGCCGCTCCACGCTGACCGAGTTCGAGGCGAAGGGCGTGCTCGCGGCCTACGAGATCCCGGTGGTGGCGACGCGGCGCGCCACTTCGCCCGAGGACGCCGCCCGGCATGCGGCGGAGATCGGCCGCCCGGTAGCCCTGAAGATCCTCTCCCACGACATCTCCCACAAGACCGACGTGGGCGGCGTGCGGCTGGACCTGCGCACGCCCCAGGCGGTGGAGGAAGCGGCCCGCACCATGCTCGCGACCGTGGCCGAGCGCCGCCCGGACGCCCGCATCGAGGGCTTCACGGTGCAGGAGATGATCCACCGCCCGCAGGCGCAGGAGTTGATCGTCGGCATCTCCAACGACGCCACGTTCGGCCCGGTCATCCTGTTCGGCGAGGGCGGGGTGGCGGTGGAGGTGATCGCCGACCGGGCGGTGGCGCTGCCGCCGCTCAACCGGCTCCTGGCGCGCGAGATGATCGAGCGCACCCGCGTCGCCAAGCGGCTCGCCGGCTATCGCGACCGCCCGCCGGCGGATTTCGAGGCCATCGAGGGGACGCTGGTGAAGATCTCCGACCTCCTGGGCGACATCCCGGAGATTTCGGAGCTGGACATCAACCCGCTCCTGGCGGACGCCAGTGGGGTGATCGCGCTGGACGCGCGCATCGTCGCCCATCCGTCTGACGGCGTCGGCACGCGCCGCTTCGCCATCCGGCCCTATCCCACGCGGCTCGTGGGCACCATCACCCTCAGCGACGGGCAGGTGCTGGACTTGCGGCCCATCCGGCCGGAGGACGAGCCCGGCCTCGTGGACATGGTGCGCCGCTCGGACCCGCAGGACGTGCGCATGCGCTTCCTCGGCTCGGTGAAGGAATTCCCCCACCTCATGGCCGCCCGCCTCTCGCAGATCGACTATCACCGCGAGATGGCGCTGGTGGCGGTGAATGCGGAGAAGGAGATCGTGGGCGCGGTGCGCATCATCGCCGACCCCGACAACGAGGTGGCCGAATACGCCATCATGGTCCGCTCCGACCAGAAGGGGAAAGGGCTGGGCTTCGGCATGATGACCGAGATCCTCGCCTATGCCCGCCAGCAGGGCATGAAGAAGGTGTTCGGCGACGTGCTGCGCGAGAACCAGGCTATGCTTCGCGTGGCGGAAGACCTGGGCTTCACCGTGCGCGCCGGCAGCGACGACCCGACCTTGGTGCGGGTGGATCTCGATCTCTGAGCCGGCTCATGTCCGCGCCCTCTCCCGCCTGCGGGAGAGGGCGCGGAAGTGACCGGCGTCAGTCGATCCAGCCCTTCAATTCCCTGCGGACCACGTGCTCGATGACGCGCATGCCCTCGGGCGTGGCGTTGAGGCAGGGGATGGCGGCGAATTTCTCGCCGCCATTGTGCTCGAAGATCTCGCGGTTCTCCCCGCCGATCTCCTCCAGCGTCTCCAAACAGTCCGCCGTGAAGCCGGGATTGACGATGGCGAGCCGCTTCACCCCGCTTTTCGCCAGCGCCTCCACGGTCTTGTCCGTATAGGGCTGGAGCCATTCCTCGGTGCCGAAGCGGGACTGGAAGGTGAGGCGGAAGCGCTCCGCGCTCAGGCCGAGATGCTCGCGCATCAGCCGGGCGGTCTTCACGCACTGGCAGTGATAGGGGTCGCCCTTCTTGAGGTAGGACTGGGGCACGCCGTGGAACGAGGCGAGGATCACCTCGGGCTCGAAATCCAGCGCCGCCAGATGCCCCTTCAGGGAGGCGCACGCCGCCTCGATATAGACCGGGTCGTCATGCCAGGGCGGCGCGACGCGGAGCGTGGGCTGCCAGCGCATGGCCTTGAGCGCGTCGAAGGCCTTGTCGCACACGGTGGCGGTGGTGGCGGCGGAATATTGCGGATAGAGCGGCACGATGAGGATGCGGTCGCACCCCTGCTGCTGGAGCGCGGTGATGCGGTCCGCCATGGCCGGCTTGCCGTAGCGCATGGCCCAGTCCACCACGAGCCGCCCGTCCTCGCCGCCGAGCGCGGCACGGAGCTGGTCGGACTGGGCGCGGGTGATGGTCTTCAGCGGCCCCTCGTTCAGCTCCTTGTTCCAGATGGTCTCGTAGTCCTTGCCCTTCGGGCCCGGCCGCTTGGTGAGGACGATGAGGTTCAGCACCAGCCACCAGACCACCCGGTTGGCCTCGATGACGCGTCGGTCGGAGAGGAACTCCTTCAGATAGGCGCGCATGGACCAGTAGTCGGTCGCCTCGGGGGTGCCGAGATTGACCAGCAGCACGCCGATCTTTCCGAATGCGGTCCCGGGGTGGCCGGGGGGGAAATGGTCCGTGGTCTTCAACATGCGGTTCAGCCGGCGCTCTGGGAGAGGATGCTCTCGAAGCCCTCGAATTCCGGCGGGCCGAGATAATTGACCTTGTTCTCCCCGGCATTGCGGTGGGCAGCGCGGAAGGCATCAGAGCGGGTCCAGGCCTCGAAGTCCGCCTTGCTGCGCCACAGGCTGTGGGAGGCATAGAGGACATATTCCTCCCGTACCGGCCCCTTCAGCAGGTCGAAGGAGACGAAGCCGGGCACCGTGGAGAGGTGGCTGTCGCGCTCGCGCCAGACGCGCTCGAACTCGGCTTCCGATCCGGGCTTCACCTTGAAGCGGTTCATGGCGATGAACATGGGGCTCTCCGGGATGGGCGGCGCGGCGGGCCGCTGGCGGTGCCGCGCTTGTGTGCGGGGGACTCTATCCCGTCCTTGCGCGGCGGGCGCAAGGGCGCTCTTGTTCGCACCGGACCCGACAGGAGAGCGCCCATGACGTCCCCCCATGCCCATCCCGCCTTGTCTCCGGGCCATGTGGCCGTGGTCACGGGCGGCGCCTCCGGCCTCGGACGTGCGGCGGCGCGCCGGTTCGCGGACCTTGGAATGTCCGTGTGCATCGTCGATCTGGGCGCCGAGCGCCTGGCCGCGGCGGCGCGGGAGATCGGCGGCGACGTGTTGGCCGTTGACGCGGATGTGAGCCGGCGCGCGGACATGGAGCGGCTGGACCGCGAGGTGCGCGCCCGCTTCTCCCGCATCGACGTGCTCATGAACAATGCCGGCATCCAGCCCGGCTCCTCGGTCTTTTCGGACGGGGCGGATTTCCGGCGGGTGCTGGAGGTGAACCTGTTCGGGGTGATCAACGGCACGCAGGCCCTGGTGCCGGGCATGATTGCCCAGGGCACGCCCGGCCTCGTCATCAATACCGGCTCCAAGCAGGGCATCACCACGCCGCCGGGCGACCCCGCCTACAATGTCTCCAAGGCCGGGGTGAAGGTGTTCACCGAGGCGCTGGAGCACGAGTTGCGCAACACGCCCGGCTGCCAGGTGCGGGCGCACCTGTTCATCCCCGGCTTCGTCTTCACCCCGCTCGCCGCCCAGGGGCGCACGGAGAAGCCGGCGGGCGCCTGGACGGCGGAAGAGACCGTGGACTTCATGCTGGGCCGGGTGGATGCGGGGGACTTCTATGTCCTGTGCCCGGACAACGACGTGACGCGCGAGACCGACGAGAAACGCATGCTCTGGGCGGCGGGCGATGTGGCCCGGAACCGTCCCCCGCTCTCGCGATGGCATCCGGACCATCGCGAGGCCTTCGCCGCCTATCTGAAATCTTGAGGCTAAGCCCAAGTCCTTATCTCGCCTTTAGAGGGAAGGTGCGCCGGCCATCCGTTGGTTTCCGGCCGGATCCGTGCTTCTCTGCCGTCCATATTGCGCGCACTCTCCGGCGAATTGCCTCACAAGCGGGAGATGGGACATGGTCGAGATTGCCGATTCCTCCTATCTGAACTTCCTCGCCTGGCGATACAACGATGCGCAGACCGTGCCCGAGGCCTTCGGCTTCGACAGCGGGCACCTCTATGGCCTGGATGCCGACATCACGCTGAACATCGCCCTGGTGATCGACCGGGCGAGCGATCCGGCCGCGCTGCTGGCCCTCGACTGGGGGGACCGGCAGAAGGCCCTGGCGGACCTCAATGCGGACGGCACCCTGTGGGACCTCTATGGAGGGCGGCAGGACCATTACGACGCGGTGTCCAACGGGCTGATCGCGCGGGGCATCAATGTGGAGCCGTCGTCCAGCGGCTATGTGAGCAGCGCGGAATCCCGCACGCTCTGGGTCAGCCTCAGCCCGCAGGAATTCTTCGACCTCACCGGCCAGCGCCTCCATTGGGTGGGCGGCACCGCAGACGATCCCTGGGCGGTCTATTGGAACGGCAACCTCAACCTGCCGGACGCCTGGGGCGACCTGGTGAAGGGCCTGTGGGTGGACACCTTCACCGTTCCCAGCCAGAGCGGGACGGGCACCGGGGTGACGCTGGAACAGGGCCCGCAAAGCCCCGGCAACGCCACCGCGCTCGACTACGAGGCGGTGAGCTACTACGCCAACACCATCGCCGACCTCTATAATTTCCCCCTCTCCGGCGACACCACCCTGTCCCTCGGCCTGCTGGGGCTGGTGGAGCCGGCGGTGGGCGCGGCATTGCCCGCCGATGCGAGCGCCAGCTTCCAGGCGCTCATGGACCAGTTCCGGCTCGGGGCAGGGTTCAGTTCCGGCGGCAGTGTCTTCCAGGTGGGCAATTCGGGCCTCTGGGCCGATGTCTGGGACCGGGCAGGGGAGCGCTCCCTGGACGTGGGCGTGGCGGGCGTCATCAATCCCGGCGCGGACATGGCGCTCTATAGCGGGCCGGGCCTTGCCAACCAGAGCAATTTCACCGGCTATCAAGGCGCCATCTGGGACACGGCCAACAATCCCGCCGTCCTGTCCTCTTCCTGGACCGACGAGATGTCCACCGCGCCGGGCTCGCCCTTCTATGCGGCCTACCGGGAATTGTTCGTGGACGCCGCCCTGCGCGGCATCACCATGTTCAACGACGCCTCGGACGGCGGGTCGGGCGCGCAGATCGGCAACGGCCTCACCAATGTCTGGCAGAACAATACCAGCCCCTATGTGGTGGTGGTGGGCGGCTCCTCGCTGAGCACGCCGGTCTCGGCAGGCGCGGACGCGACCCTCGCGGATTTCGTGTCATCCGCCCGCGCGCTGGACCGTTCCACCCTCGCGGCGCTGGTGGCGGGCGGGCTGAAGACCCTGCCAAGCGACGCGGCGGACCTCTCCGTCTTCATGGAGACGGTCTGGAACCAGTACGTGCTGAGCGGGGCGCATCTCGATCCCGGCTACGCCACCAACGAGACCACGGGCGGCGGCGTGGACATCACGCAAGGCGTGCCCTCCTACCAGCAGGCCTTCGGGCTCAATCCCCAGGGGCTGGGCGCGTCCACCGGCACCGGGCGCGGCGCGCCGGACGTGTCGGCGCTGGCGGGCGGCAACATGTTCTACAACCTGCCCAGCGACACCATGGAGACCTTCGAGCAGGGGGGCTACGGCACCAGCGCCGCGACCCCGCTCTGGGCCTCGCTGGGGCTGCAGATCAACGCCATCCTCGCCGACCAGGGCATGCCCTATTCCCTCGGCTACATGACGGACCTGCTCTACAACGCGGCGGTCATCGCGCCCGGCGCGTTCAACGACGTGCGGGTGGGCAACAATACCAGCACCTTCGTCTATGGCGGCGACATCCATATGCCCGACGGCAATGGCGGTACCGATCACATCACCCCGCTGGGCATCGGCTATTCGGCCGGGCCGGGCTACGACCTCGTCTCGGGCCTCGGCACGCCCAACGGCGTGCTGCTGGCGCGGGCACTCTCCGCCCTCACCCATGCCCAGGTCTGGTCGGACGCCGCAGCGCTCGCTGGCGTGGACGGCCTCGGCGGCCTCGTGAGCGGGGCGGAGCAGGCGCTCCTGCTCCAGCCGGTCCTTTCGGGCAGCGGATCCTACGCGGTGACGGTGGGACTCCAGACCTATTCCGCCTCGGGCGTCTCCGCCGCCCCGGAGGCATGGTCGCGGCAATTCGCCCAGCAGGTGCTCCAGGTGGATTTCGATCCCGGCCTCGTCACCCTGTTCGACGGCCTGTCCCAGGCCCGCCCCCAGGAAGCCATGGCGGGGCTCGGCGCCAGCCTGTCCGCAAGCATCGGCGGCATGGGCACCACGGCGCCCCAGTCCACGCTCAGCCTGGATTACGGCTTCGTGGACCTGGTGTCGGCCTCCGGCACGAGCGCGGTGGAACTGGCGCGCCCGGTTGCCATCGCCGCCAATGCGGGCGGGCTGGACGATGCGGAGGCTGTGGTGCGGGTGCGCCAGAGCGGGGCGAGCGACGGCCTTTCGCTGACCTTCTACAAGGTGGACGATCTCGGCGGCATCATCGGCGGCGTGCGGCCGGGGGAGGCGGGCTATGCCGCCCTCGCCCAGGAGCGGGCCTATGAAATGTCCGGCGGGGGCACGGCGCTCCACGGGCCGGGCTTCGGCCAGTACACGCAGTCCGCCCTCCTGGACGTGGACCAGGGCGACATCATCGCCATGATCCTCACCAACGCGCCCACGGGCGGCACGGCGCATACCTATTACGCCTTCGCCGCCGCCAACGAGACGGTGGACGGGCAGCAGGTGGCGCATCTGTGGAATTACGGCCTCAACACCTGGGGGTGGGAAGACCTCTATGGCGGCGGGGACCTCGACTACAACGATCTCGTGGTCCAGCTCGACTTCACCAGCGCCGCAGGGTCGGGCGTCCTCATCTGAGGGCGTTTTCCACCGGGATATGGCAGGGCTGGGAAGGGGTGCGGATGGTGGGCGCGACAGGGATTGAACCTGTGACCCCTACGATGTCAACGTAGTGCTCTCCCGCTGAGCTACGCGCCCATCCGCCGGAAGGACGCCTCTATATCGGCTCGCTTCGCCGCGCGCAAGGCGCCCCCTGTGGAAATGCGCGCCGGGCCGTTTTGGTGCCGATCGCGTCCTTAACCTCATCTCAACGACCGCCGCCCATGATCGGGGCATGACGCGCGGTGTATTCAGGTATCTCGTAGCCCCGCTCGTCTGCGTGGGGCTCCTGTTGTCGGGCTGTCGTTTCGATATGTTCGACCGACGGGAGCCCTGGCGCGCCGAAGCGGAAGAGAAGTGCCTCGCCGAGAAGGGCGTGACCGTCTCCGCCTATGTGGAGCCGGTGAGCTCCATCAGCGGGCGCGGCGCCTGCGGCATGGAGCATCCCTTCCGCGTGACCGCCCTCGGCGAGGGCACGGTGGAAGTGTCGCCCCGCGCGACGCTCGCCTGCCCCGTGATCCGCGACCTCAATATCTGGCTGGAGAACGTGGTGCAGCCCGCCGCCATGGCCTGGATGGGCCAGCCGGTGGTGGGCATCAAGCAGATGTCCTCCTATTCCTGCCGGGGCATGAACGGCAGCGCCACCGCGCGGATTTCCGAGCACGCCTTCGGCAATGCGCTGGACATCGGCTCCTTCACCTTCGCCGACGGACGCACCATCACCATCAAGGACAATTGGCGCGGCCCCCAGGATGCGCGCGGCTTCCTGCTTCAGGTGCAGGCGGGGGCCTGCGAGGTGTTCACCACCACGCTGGCGCCGGGCTCGAACATCTATCATTACGACCATATCCATGTGGACCTGATGCGCCGTGCCAAGCGGCCGGTCATCTGCCAGCCCGCGCCCCGGCCCATGCCGCCGCCGGTGCTCATGGCGCGCCAGCCTTCGGGCGCCTATCCGCCGGGCATCGCGCCCCCCTCGGGACCCGCGCCGATGCCGGGCATCGCGCCGCCGTCCGGCCCGCCGCCGCTCATGGGCGGGCGGCCGGAGCCGGTGAGCGCGCCCTCCAATGCGCCGCTGGGCGCGCCCGTGGACATCATGCCCCATCCCCCCGAGCAGGGCATGGAGGACGAGGAAGAGACCACTGTGCCCGGCGCGCCGCCGCAGGCGGGCCCGGTCCAGCAGATGCCGCAGGCGGTGGCGCCGTCCTATTCCGGTGGCCCGTCCTATGCCCCGCCGCGCGCCTATCCGCCCTCCGGCGATCCCAACCAGCCCGTGCTGATGCCGCCCGGCGCCGTGCCGCAGCCCAACGTTCTGCGCCCGCCGGGGCCCATGTCCTCGGTCCCGCCGGGATGGAATGTCGGTGCCGCGCCCGCCCGCTCCTATGCGCCGCAGGACGGTGCCTCGGCGGGCCCGTTCGCCACCGGCTCCATCACCCAGCGCAAATATTATTCCGTGCCGGCGCCCCAGCCCTCCACCATCCCCCTGCCGCTGGCGGAGCCGGGCGCGGACTGACACCATCCATCGCCCCATCCATCGCCGGGCGCGATGGGTGGCTTCAGCGAAAGTCGTTTGTGGGGCGCGGGCACCTCGCCTAAGGAATGGGCATGCGGGCCAGACCGGCCCGTCCCGCCCGCCGGATCTGCCCCATGGCACCCCGCCACATCGCCGTTGCCGTCCTCGTGACCATGGTCTGGGGCTTCAACTTCGTCGTCATCCGCTTCGCGCTGGATCATTACCCGCCGCTGCTGCTCACGGCGCTGCGGTTCCTGCTGGCGGCGGTGCCCGCCCTGTTCCTGCCGCGACCGCCCCTGCCGCTGAGCCTCATGCTCGCCATCGGGCTCACCTGGTTCCTGGGGCAGTTCGCCTTCATGTTCTGGAGCGTCGCCAACGGCATGCCGCCGGGCCTCGCCTCGCTCACACTCCAGTCCCAGGCCTTCTTCACCATCCTCATCGCCAGCCTGGTGCTGCGCGAGGCGCCGAGCGCGCGCCAGCTCGCGGGCACCGCCGTCGCCTTCGCGGGCCTCGCCCTCATCGGCGCCAGCGTGGGCGGGGACATGACCCTGGCCGGGCTCGGCTTCTGCCTTCTGGCGGCGCTGAGCTGGGCGGCGGGCAACGTGCTGGTGCGCCGCGCGCCGCCGGCGGACATGCTGGCCCTCGTGGTGTGGCTCAGCCTCGTGCCGCCTTTGCCCGCCTTCGCGCTCTCCCTCTCCCTGGAGGGGTGGGTCCCGGTGCGCGACGCGCTGCTGGCGCCCACCGTGGACGGCATCGCGGCGCTCGCTTACCTCGTGGTGGCGGCCACCCTGTTCGGCTTCGCCATGTGGGGCAAGCTGCTGAAGCTCTATCCCGCGAGCCTCGTCGCGCCCTTCTCGCTGCTCGTGCCGCTCTCGGGCACCGTCTCGGCGGCGCTGGTGCTGGGCGAGCGCTTCCCGCCGCTGCGGATCGGCGGCATGGTCCTGATCCTCGCAGGCCTCCTGGTGATCGCCCTGCCGCGCCGGCGGCCCGGCAGGGCGTAGGTCTTATTCCGCCGCGCGGGGCACCGGGGCGGGCCGGGTCCAGCGCAGGACCGGCGCGCGGGCGGCGCGCGTCTCGTCCAGACGTCGCCGGGGGGCGTAGTAGGGCGCGCCCTGGAAGCGGGCCTTGTCCCCGGCCTTGGCGGCCATGGCGAGGTCGCGCAGGGCACCGATGAACAGGTCCAGCGACGCCTTGCTCTCGCTCTCCGTGGGCTCGATGAGCATGGCCCCGTGCACCACCAGCGGGAAATAGACCGTCATGGGGTGGTAGCCCTCGTCGATCATCGCCTTGGCGAAGTCGAGGGTGGTGAGGCCCGTGCCCTCCAGCCACGCATCGTCGAACAGCGCCTCGTGCATGGCGGGGCGCTCGGCGAAGGGCGCGCTCATGAGGTCCATGAGGCAGGCGCGGATATAATTGGCGGAGAGCACCGCGTCCTCGGACGCCTGCCTCATGCCGTCCGCGCCGTGGGAGAGCATCCAGGACAGGGCACGCACGAACATGCCCATCTGGCCATGGAACGCGCTCATGCGGCCGAGCGACGAACCGTCTCCCGCCTCTTCCACCAGCGTAAGCCCGTCCCCGTCCGCCACCAGCGCCGGAACCGGCGCGAAGGGGGCGAGAGCGGGGGAAAGCACCACCGGCCCCGCGCCCGGCCCGCCGCCGCCATGGGGCGTGGAGAAGGTCTTGTGCAGGTTGATGTGCATGGCATCCACGCCCAGGTCGCCGATGCGCACCTTGCCGAGGATGGCGTTGAAATTGGCGCCGTCCGCGTAAAAATACGCGCCCGCCGCGTGCACCGCCTCGGCGATGGCCACCACGTCCCGCTCGAACAGCCCGCAGGTGTTCGGGTTGGTGAGCATGAGGGCGGCGACTTCGGGTGTCAGCGCGGCCTTCACCGCCTCCGCGTCCACGGTCCCGTCCGGGCGGGCGGGAATGGACTTCACCTCATAGCCCAGAAGGGCGGCGGTGGCGGGATTGGTGCCGTGGGCGCTCTCGGGCACCAGCACGATGGAGCGCGCCTGGCCCTTAGCGGCATGGGCGGCCTTGATGGCCATCATGCCGCACAATTCGCCATGGGCGCCCGCCTTGGGGGTGAAGGCCACCGCCGCCATGCCGGTGAGTTCCAGCAGCCAGCGGTTCAGCTCGGTGATGACGCCGAGCGCGCCCTGCACCGTGGAGACCGGCTGGAGGGGATGCACGTCCGCGAACCCCGCGAGGCGCGCCATGCGCTCGTTGAGGCGGGGATTGTGCTTCATGGTGCAGGAGCCCAGCGGGAAAAGGCCGCTGTCGATCCCGTAATTCATGCGGGAGAGGCGCACATAATGGCGCATGGCCTCCGGCTCGGCGAGGCCGGGCAGGGGGAGGGGGGCGGTGCGCTCCAGCCCACCGAGGCGGGGCGAGAAGGCCTCGGGCTCCTCCAGGTCGACGCCGGTCACTTCCGTGCGGCCGATCTCGAACAGCAGGCCCTCTTCCAGGTCCAGCGCCCGGTTTCCGGTGAAGGTGGCGGGAGCGGTGGAAGCGGTGTCCATGGGCGCCGTCGCGCCGCGTCCTTCGCGGTTCATGCCAGCACCTCCTTGAGCGCCGCCGCATAGGCTGCGCGGTCGTCCGCCGTGGTGGTCTCGGTGGCCGCCACGAGAATGAGATCGTCCAGGCCCGCGCCCGGCGCGAGGCGGGAATAGGGAACGCCGCCGAGGACGGCCTTGGCCGCCAGCTTCTCGATCACGTCCGCCGCCTTGCCCGGCACGCGGATGGTGAATTCATTGAAGAAGCTGGAATTGAGCACCGCCACGCCATCGAGCGCCGCCAGCCGGTCCGCCAGATCGCAGGCGGCGGCGTGGTTGAGGCGGGCGAGGCGCGTGAGCCCGGCCTCGCCCAGGAGCGAGAGATGGATGGTGAAGGCCAGCGCGCACAGGCCGGAATTGGTGCAGATGTTGGAAGTGGCCTTCTCGCGGCGGATATGCTGCTCGCGGGTGGAGAGGGTGAGCACGAAGCCGCGCCGCCCCTCCGCGTCCACGGTCTCGCCCGCGAGGCGGCCGGGCATCTGGCGCACGAACTTCTGGCGGGTGGCGAACAGGCCCACATAGGGGCCGCCGAAATTCAGCGCGTTGCCGATGGACTGGCCCTCGCCCACCACGATGTCCGCGCCCTGAGCGCCCGGGGGCTCCACGAGGCCGAGCGACACGGCCTCCGTGAACACGGCCACCAGCAGCGCGCCGGCCGCATGGGCCTTCTCGGCGATGGGCTTCAGGTCCACGAGGTTGCCGAACACGTCCGGGCTCTGCACCACCACGCAGGAGACGGTGTCGTCGATGGCGGCGAGCACGTCGTCGCCGCCCTCGGGCGCCGGGGGCAGGCTCACCAAGGGCTGACCCGCATGGGCGCACACGGTGGCGATGGTCTCGCGATAGTGCGGGTGCAGGTTGCCCGCCAGCACGGCCGTGTCGCGCTTGGTGACGCGATGGGCCATGAGCACCGCCTCGGCGGCGGCGGTGGAGCCGTCATACATGGAGGCGTTGGCCACCTCCATGGCGGTCAGTTCCGCCACCTGGGTCTGGAACTCGAACAGATATTGCAGCGTGCCCTGGGCGATCTCGGGCTGGTAGGGCGTGTAGGAGGTGAGGAATTCCGAGCGCTGGATCAGATGGTCCACCGTGGCGGGCACATGGTGGCGATACGCCCCCGCGCCCACGAAGAACGGCACCGATCCGGCCGGTACGTTGCGCCCCGCAAGGCGGGCGAGTGTGCGCTCCACCTCCAGCTCGCTCTTGTGGCGCGGCAGGTCGGGAAGTGCGGCGAGGCGCTTGTCCGCCGGGATGTCGGCGAACAAATCGTCCACGCCGGCCGCCCCGATCCGCGCCAGCATCTCGGCGCGGTCGTCGGCGGTAAGGGGGAGATAGCGCATGATGCGGGCTCGCTCCGGGTGTTCAGGAAATGGTTTTCAGGAATTCGGCATAGGCCTCGGCGGTCATGAGGCCGTCCAGCTCCGAGGGGTTGGAGAGGCGCAGCTTCACGAACCAGCCGGCCCCTTCCGCATCCTCGTTCACCGTGGCGGGCGCGGCTTCGAGCGCGTCGTTCACCTCCACCACCTCGCCGGAGACCGGGGCGTAGACCTCGCTCGCGGCCTTCACGCTCTCCACCACGGCGGCTTCCTTGCCCTGGCTCACGGCCTTGCCCACCTCGGGCAGTTCCACGAACACCACGTCGCCGAGCTGGCTCTGGGCGTAGTCGGAAATGCCGACGACGGCGACATCGCCCTCGACCCGCACATATTCGTGGTCCTTGGAATAACGGATCTCGCTCATAACCTTCCCCCTCTTCAGGAATTGCGGGCGTAGCGCGGGGCCACGAACGGTACGTGACAGACGGTTGCGGGCAGGGCCTTGCCGCGCACCATCAATTGGACAGCGGTGCCCGGCGGGCCCAGGGCGGCGGGCACATAGCCCATGGCGATCGGGCCGCCGAACGTGGGGCCGAACCCGCCCGAGGTGACGACGCCCACCACGGCGCCGTCATGGACGATCTCGGTGCCTTCGCGGGCGGGGGCGCGGCCGTCGGGCTTCAGGCCCACGCGCACCCGCGCCGGGCCCTCGGCCAGTTCGCGCTGGATGCGTGCGGCGCCGGGAAAGCCGCCCTCCTGGCGCCGCCGCTTCTGGATGGACCAGGCGAGCCGCGCCTCGATGGGGGAGGTGGTGGTGTCGATGTCGTGGCCATAGAGGCACAGCCCCGCCTCCAGCCGCAGGCTGTCGCGCGCGCCGAGGCCGATGGGCTTCACGCGGCGGTCGGCCAGAAGATGGCTCCACACCTTCTCCACCGCATCGGACGCCACCGAAATCTCGAAGCCGTCCTCCCCGGTATAGCCGGAGCGGGAGATGTGGCAGGGCACGCCGTCCAGCGTCGCGGAAGTGGCGCCCATGAAGCCGAGCGCCTCCGCCTCCGGGGCGTGGGGCGCGAGCACCGCCGCAGCCTCCGGCCCCTGCAGGGCGATGAGGGCCAGTTCGTCCTTGGGCACGAGGCGCACGCTTGCCGGCAAGTGCTGGCGCAGATGGGCATAGTCCACCGCCTTGCGGGCGGCGTTCACCACCAGGAACAGCGTGCCGTCGAGGCCGGGGTCGGCCGGGCGCGTCACCATGAGGTCGTCGATGATGCCGCCGTCGGCGGTGAGGAGCTGGGTGTAGCGCTGCTGGCCGAGCTTCAGGTTCGCGATGTCGGCAGGCACCAGCGTTTCGAGCGCGGCGGCCACCACCGCGTGGGAGGCGCCGATCAGCAGCGCCTGGCCCATGTGGGAGACGTCGAACAGCCCGGCATGGGTGCGGGTCCAATTGTGCTCGGCCAAGATGCCGTCGGCATATTGGACCGGCATGTCATAGCCGGCGAAAGGCACCATGCGCCCTCCGAGCACCACATGGGCGTCGTGGAGGGCGGTGCGCAGGGACGGGGTGGAGGTGTCGGTCATTCCGGGACATCCTAGGCGCGCCATCGGGGCCGGACCTCTCGGTCCGGGGGGCGCCCCCTCTGTCACCGGAACCTGAGAGATTTCGCGCGGCGCCCGCGATACGGGCCCGGCTTACTCCTTCGGTGAGCGGCAGGGCGAACCCTGACACTGCTTTCCAGAGGCTCGTCCCCCTGCGGCCCTTTTGCCTGAGCGGTTCCGGGGCGGTTGCGCCTTCGGCGCCGGCCTCATCCCGAAACCATCCGGGACAGCCGGTCTCTCCCGCAGGGATCGTCCGATTTGCCGGAAGCCGAAGCGTCCGACGGGCAGGAGCATAGAAGAATGCCGCGCCGCGTCAACGCGGCGCGGCATGGGTTCACCGCGAAATTTGGGATGGGTCCAAAACCCGGGCCGGGCGCCCGCTGCGAGAGCGATGCGCCCCCCATCGCCCGCTATTGCGCGCCGGGCGGCGGGCCGAAGGTGGTGGGCGGGGGGCCGAACGAGCCGGTGCTGGGCGCGGGGCCGAAGGA
>JACESF010000005.1 GCA_013911975.1 Hyphomicrobiales bacterium
GGGCGACGGGGCTCGGGGGCCTTGAAGGTGCCCCGTTGAAACGCGCTGAAAGTCCGCGGCAGTCCCCCAGCCGCCGTGCGGACCGTGCAGGGCTTGTAGAGGAGGTGGCCGTTGAAGCGCTTGACGGGGGTGCCCGCCGCTTCCAGGGCCTCGGCGACCTTCGCGTCCACCCGCGCCTCGCAGGCCCCCGGGCGGCTGTTGAAGGCCACCCGCTCTGCGTGGAGGCGCCGGGACACATCGGGCACCACCTCCGCCGCCGCCCCGCGCCGCAGGAGGAGGGGGATATCCCGCGCCGCGAGATCCTTCGCCAAGGCGCGGAGCGACTGGGCCAGCCACCAGCGCGCCGCGCCGCCGAGGGGGCGCAGGCCGGGCGAATCCTCATCCAGCACATAGAGCGCCGCCACCGGCCGCCCACCCTCGGCCGCGTAGGCGAGGGCCGGATTGTCGTTCAGGCGCAGGTCGCAGCGGAACCAGAGCAGGGAAGGGCGCATGGCAACTCCTCGGGGGGCGTGCGCTTCTACGGGCGCGATGTCCCATTGGATGCCGATGCCGGACCATGTTCCGGCAAGGCTCGTGCTCGAAGGGCATATGGGTATAGAGTCCGGCAAAAGCCAACCGCAGCGGGGATCACGTTTTGCCGAGACTGGAAACCGTCGTCGAGGAGATCGCCGAGCGGATGCGTTCGCGCGAGGAGCGGGGCAAGGTCGCGAGCTACATTCCCGAGCTGGCCAAGGTGCCCCTGGACCAGTTCGGCATGGCCGTCTTCACCGCCGATGGCGAGATGCATGTGGCGGGGGATGCGGACATTCCCTTCTCCATCCAGAGCATCTCAAAGGTGTTCACCCTCACCCTCGCCCTCGGCAAGGTGGGCGACCAGATCTGGAACCGGGTGGGCAAGGAACCCTCGGGCCATCCGTTCAACTCCATCGTCCAGTTGGAATACGAGAAGGGGAAGCCCCGCAATCCCTTCATCAATGCCGGTGCCATCGCGGTGACGGACGTGCTGCTGGCCGGGCACCAGCCGCGCGAGGTGCTGGGCGAGATCCTGCGCTTCTGCCGCTTCGTGGCCGACGACGACACGGTGGCCATCGATGAGCATGTGGCCCGCTCGGAGAAGGTGACGGGGTTCCTCAACACCGCTCTCGCCAATTACATGAAGGCGTTCAAGATGATGGAAAATCCCGTCGAGCATGCGCTCGGCGTGTACTTCCACCATTGCGCCATCACAATGAGCTGCCGGCAACTGGCCATGGCGGGCCGCTACCTCGCCTTCTCGGGCCGCCTGCCGGGCAAGGGTGTGTCGGTCATCTCCTCGGAGCGGGCGCGACGCATCAACGCCCTGATGCTCACCTGTGGCCATTATGACGGGTCCGGCGACTTCGCCTTCCGCGTCGGCCTGCCGGGCAAGAGCGGGGTGGGCGGGGGCATCCTCGTGGTGGCGCCGGAAAAGGCCTCCATCGCCGTCTGGTCTCCGGGGCTCGATCCGCACGGCAATTCCGTCCTCGGCTCGCTGGCGCTGGAGCAGCTTGCCAAGGCCATGCACTGGTCGGTGTTCGGCGGGTAGGGTCTTGAAAAAGCCCGGACGGCCGGGCATGGAAGGCGACGGTCGGCAGTTCACCGAGGCGTCGCTGTTCCTTTCGGGAAAGCTAAACCTGCCATTTGCTTCGCGTCGCTCACACTCGTCCCGTGCCGCGTCGTAAGCCAGCGACCAACGACATCGATTTGCGATCCCGGCACGACCGAGGATGAGTGATGTCCAGAACGACCCTGTCCTTCGAAACGAAGGACCTTTCCGCCTTTGCGCGTGCGCTCGGCCGCGAGCTGGCCCGCGCCGAGGGCACGCCCGGCCATCTCGCGCTGCTCAACATGCTGGCCCGCGCTGGCGGCTTTCGGAACTACCAGCACCTGCGGCAGGACGCGGAGGCCCATGGGCGGCTTGAAACCGCGCCTTCGGCGCCCGCGCTCGTGGATCACCGCCGGGTGGAGCGCGTCTGCCGGCATTTCGACGGCCAGGGGCGCCTCGTGCGCTGGCCGTCCAAGGCCAGCGAGCGCACGCTCTGCATCTGGGCGCTGTGGTCGCGCCTGCCGGTGCGGGAAACCTTGACCGAGCGGGCTGTGAACGACGCCTTGAACGCGCATCACCTGTTCGGCGATCCCGCCTTGCTCCGGCGTATCATGTGCGATGACGGTCTCATGTGGCGCACGCGGGACGGGCGGGCCTATCGCCGCCAGGAAGCGGCGCCGCCGCTCGAGGCGGTGGCGCTGATCCGCGCCCTCCGCCTGCGGACGGCGGGTGGGGGACGCTGACGTGGCCCGTGCCCTTCCGCGCACCGTCGAGACGGCCCTGGGCGGCATCGAACTGCTTGATGCCGGATCGGGGCCCGCGCTGCTGGCCCTGCATGGCGGCATGGGCGGCTGGGACCAGGGGGTGATCCTCGCCCAGACGCTGTTCGGCAGGGAGCCGCCCTTCCGCCTCCTGTCGGTGTCGCGGCCCGGCTATCTCGGCACGCCCCTGAGCCATCGCACGACGCCCGAAGCCCAGGCGGACCTGCTCGCCGCCCTGCTGGACCGGCTGGGCGTGCGCGCGGCGCTGGTGGCGGCAGTGTCGGCGGGCGGACCGGCTGCGCTGTGCTTCGCGGCGCGCCACCCGGATCGTTGCCTTGGGATCATACTGGTATCCGCCTGCACGGGTCGCCTCGCCATGCCGCCGGGCGCGGCGCGGCGCCTGCCCATGATCCGCTTCGCGGCGGGCTTTCCGCCGCTGGCGGGGCTGCTGGGGCTGCTGGCGCGGGCGAATCCCTCCGCCGCCGCCCGGCGCTCCATCGCGGATGAGGCCGTCCTGCGGGCCACCCTGCGCCATCCCGAGGCGGGGCCGCTGCTTGTGGCGCTCCAGAACAGCGTGGCGAGCCGCCTGTCGGAGCGCCTGCCGGGCACGCTGAACGACGTGGCGCAGTTCGGCGCCATGGCCCCGCTTCCCCTGGACAAGGTGCGCGCCCCCGTGCTCGCCATCCATGGCACGGGCGACCGCGTGGTGCCCGTCTCGCACCTGGACCGGGTGGTGGCGGCGATTCCCGGCGCCTCCACCCTGCGAATCCCCGATGGCGAGCATGTGTGCCTCGTGACGCACCTCGCGCCCGTGCGCGCGGCGGCGGCGCGGTTCGCGGCGGGGCTTCCGGGAGGCTGAAAAGAAAATCCCCCATCCGCAGGGCGAACGGGGGATTTTCGGAAAGATCCGAAGCTGCATACGCGCTTCGGAAGAAGTGGCTCCCCGGGCCGGATTCGAACCAGCGACCAACCGGTTAACAGCCGGTTGCTCTACCACTGAGCTACCGGGGATCAGGCGCTCACTTGCGAGGCGCGCCATATAGCAACGCAGCGCCGCCTTGTGAAGCCGCTCCCGCAAGAAATCTGCGGAAGACGCTCACGCGCTCAGCAGAGCGGGGGCGTCCTTGCCGTCCCGGCCCTTCATCTCGTGGGCGAACTGCATCTGGTAGAAGCTGTAATAGCGGCCCTTGGCGGCCATCAGCTCCTCGTGGCGGCCCACTTCCACCACCTTGCCGCCGTCCACAACGCAGATCTGGTCCGCGCGCACGACGGTCTGGAGGCGGTGGGCGATGACGATGGTGGTGCGGCGGCTCTGGAGCACGGCGAGAGCCTTCTGCACCTCCGCCTCCGATTCGCTGTCGAGCGCCGCGGTGGCCTCGTCCAGCAACAGGATGGGTGCATCCTTGAGGAAGGCGCGGCTGATGGCGATTCGCTGGCGCTGGCCGCCGGAGAGCTGCACGCCATGCTCGCCCACCTGGGTATCGTAGCCGTGCTCGAAGCCCATGATGAAGTCGTGGGCGTGGGCGGCCTTGGCGGCGGCGACGATCTCTTCCTCGGTGGCGCCCGGCCGGCCGAGGGCGATGTTCTCGCGCACCGTGCCGGAGAACAGGAACACGTCCTGGCTCACCAGCGCGGACGCCGCGCGCACCGAGTGCAGGCCGTGGGCCATCACGTCGTGCCCGTCGATGCGAATCGTGCCGGAATCGGGCGTGTAGAAGCGCTCGATGAGGTTGATGATAGTGGTCTTACCGCCGCCCGAGGCCCCCACCAACGCGGTGGTCTGACCGGGCTCTGCGACGAGGTTCACGCCCCGCAGCACGGGCTCGCCCTGGCGATAGCCGAACACCACCTGGTCGAACTCGATGCGGGCGCGGTCCACCGGCAGCGGGGGCAGGTTGTCGTCGCCCATTTCCGGCGCGTCGCCGTCCATCAGCTCGAAGAGCATGTTGGCGCCGATGATCATGGGGGTGAGGTCCACATGGAACCGCGCGAGGCGCTTGGCGGGCTCGTAGGCCAGGAGTAGCGCGGTCAGCACGGAGAAGAACTCGCCCGGGGTGCGGTTCAGCACCACGACGTTATAGCCCGCATACAGGATGACGCCGGCGATGGCGAAGCCGCCCAGGGTCTCCATGAGCGGGCTGGACTTGGCCTGGGTGCTGGTGAGATTGTTGGCCGCCTGCTCCACCTCGTCCACATAGGTGTGGACACGTTGGCGGACGACGTTTTCGAGCGTGTAGGCTTTCACCGTGCGCACGCCCTGGATGAATTCCATGGCGATGGAGTTCAGCTTCACCGCGCTGCCGAACTCGCGCTTAAAGATGTTCTTCGCCTTCTTGATGAGCTTGCGGGTGCCGATGACCGCCACCGGCATCACCACCGCCGAGATGATGGCGAGGAACGGGTCCTGGATCACCGCCACGGTCGCAAGCGCCAGCAGCGAGAGCACGTCGCGGCCCATGGAGGTGATGACGAGGTTCAGCGCGTCGCGGGCCGAATTCGCGCCCGAGGAGAACCGCATCGTGATGTTGGCGGTGTGGTTGTTCGCATAATAGCGAACATCCTTGCCCAGCAGCCGGTCGAAGATGCGCTTCTGGTTGTCGGCGACGATCCGGTTGCCCACCCGCGCCATGGTCACGGTTTGGGCATAGGCGGAGAAGCCCTTCAGGATGGACAGGCCCATCATGGTGAGCGCCACGGCCCAGATGGCGGCGGTGGTGGGAGTCACGAAGATCGAATCGATCGCGTCCTTCATCAGATAGGCCATGCCGCCGGTGGAGGCGGCCATCAGGCCCATGAAGGAAAAGGCGAGCGCGTAACCCTTCCAGTGCCTCAGCCCGTCCGATATGAACAGGCGGTAGATCACGCTCAGGCTCTCATCCTTCAGGATGGCGGCGCGAACACGCTCCAACAGGGCAGCGATCATCAAGGTCTCCGGTTTGAGCCGAACGGCGCCATTACGGCGCGGGTCTCCTTCGCGGCGGTGTGGGCGTGCGCGAAGGAACAGGGCGGCAAAGCGATCATCGGCTCAGGCTTTCGCCGCTGTTGGAGGCCACGCCCGGAATCGAACCGGGGTGCACGGATTTGCAGTCCGCTGCGTAACCACTCCGCCACGTGGCCTCATCGGACGGCGTGTTAAAGCACGCGCGCCCGTTCCGCAAGAGACCCGCGTCCCGGACCGAGGCCCTCGCCCGGCGCATTGGTGGCCGGAAAGGGGCGCTTCCAGGGTGTTTCCGAGGCCCTCCCGGATGGGCCAAACATTGCGCGGGCGACCGACTTGAGGATGACGCAAGCGAAGGCTAGGCAGTCGCATCGCTTCCGAACGACGCGATGATTTCAGGAGGTACCCCGATGAAAATGCGCACCCTGCTGGCCGCCGGCCTCGTGGCTCTCGCGCCGACCTTCGCCTTCGCCGCCGAGCCGATCCTGGCGGTGGGCTTCGTGGTGAAGGAAGAGATCAAGGCGAAGGTCTCCGCGGTGGACGAGAAGACGCGCACCTTCACCCTCGTGGGCCCGGCCGGGAACTGGCTGGCCTTCAAGGCCGGGCCGGAAATGCAGAATTTCCCCCAGATCAAGGTGGGCGACACCGTGACCGCCGCCCTGGAGCAGGCCACCGAGATCAAGGTGGTGCACCCCAATGACGGCACGCCCCTGCCGGCCGACGTCCAGACCCTGGACACCGCGCCCAAGGGCGCCAAGCCCGGCGTGATCGTGACCGACCGCCGCGAGATCGCGGCCACCATCACCAAGGTTGCCGCGGACACCCGCACCATCACCCTCCAGGGGCCGCTCGGCAATTCCGTGGACGTGAAGGTGCCCGCCGCTCCGAGCGGCACGCAGGACGGCTTCGGCAAGCTGGGCGTGGGCGACCACGTCATCTTCCGTCAGGTCACCGTGGTCGGCATCGCCGACACCGGCCAGAAGTGATGGCTGGGGCGGGGGCGCATCGGGCGCTCCCGCCTTCCGCCGGCGGGGCGGACGCCCGGGCGCGAAGCGTCGGGCCCACGCAGGCCGCGCCCTTGCAAATGGCCCGCCGGTGTGGCTCTTGACCCTGGAATGGCTCAAAGCGGACATGGCCGGAGGGGCTTGCGATGATCGATTTCGCCGAGTTGCGTCGTGGAATGGTGGATAGTCAGGTCCGCGCGAACGATGTGACCGATCTGCGCATCGTCGATGCGATGCTGGAGCTTCCGCGCGAACGCTTCGTCCCCGAATCCCTGCGTGCACTGGCCTATATCGATGACGACCTCGTTGTCCGCCAGCCCGCCGCCGGCGTTCCGGCGCGCTACCTTCTAGAGCCCATGGTCCTCGCGAAGCTGATCCAGCTCGCGGACGTGCAGCCGACCGATCTCGTCCTGACCATCGGCGCGGGCACCGGCTATGCAGCGGCGCTTCTCGCGCGGCTCAGCGGGCAGGTGATCTCCGTGGAAGACGATTCGGACCTCGTCGCCGCCTCCAACGCGGCGCTCGCGGATCTCGGCGTCGGCAATGTGGCGACCTTCCAGGGCCCCCTGACCGCGGGCTGGGCCTCCGAAGCGCCCTATGACCTTATTTTCCTGAACGGCTCCTTCGAAGTGGTGCCCGACACGCTCATCGCCCAGCTCAAGGATGGCGGGCGGCTGGTGGCGGTGAAGGGGCAGGGCGGCGCGGGCCGCGCCTGCGTTCTCACCAAAGTGGGCAGCGCCGTGTCCGATTACCCCGCCTTCAATGCCGGCGTGCCGCTGCTGCCCGGCTTCGAAGCCCCGCCGCGCTTCACTTTCTGAGGCAGATCGGGCGGCGGCTGTGGCCCATCTGCCGCGGTTAACATAAAAGCTACTTTTGACCGGACCGCTCGGTTCCCTCGGCTGGAACCTATGGCTATGGTCCCGAACGCACATGCTGAACTGGGCGGATCAGCGTGTATCGTTTGCGTGGGTCGGGGAGAGGTGCATGTCCCTTTCGGCGCGGTTTTGCCTGCGCGTCAATGTGTTCGCTTCAGTGGTGGCAGCCTCCATGTTCGTGCTGTCTGCCGGAGCGAGCGCACAGTCGCTCGATGCTGCCCTTGCGGCGGCCTATATCAACAATCCGTCCCTCAACTCGCAGCGGGCCGGAACCCGTGCGGTGGACGAGAACGTCTCCCAGGCACTGTCCGGATACCGGCCGAACATTTCGGCGGGTGCGAGCGTGGGAACGCAGTATTCGCGCTACAGCGCCGGCGGCCAGACGACCGACGGCACGCTGACGCCGCGCGCCTATAATCTCACGGTCACCCAGACCATCTTCAACGGCTTCCTCACCGCCAACACGACTCGGCAGGCCGAATCGCAGGTGAAGGGGTCGCGCGAGACCTTGCGCAACACCGAGCAGACGGTGCTGCTCAACGGCGTCACCGCCTATATGAACGTGATCCAGGGCGTCGCGCTGCTGGAGTTGCAGAATCAGAATCTCGCGTCGCTGCAGCAGGAGTTGCGGGCCACGCGGGACCGGTTCAACGTGGGTGAGGTGACCCGCACCGACGTGGCCCAGGCCGAGGCGCGCGTCGCCGAGGCGCAGTACGAGGTGGCCCAGGCGGTCGCGAATCTCTCGTCCTACCGGGCGGTCTACCGGCAGGTGATCGGCCTTGAGCCCGGCAAGCTGGTGGCTCCGGGGGCGGGAATCGAGCGCCGCATTCCGGTCAATCTCGACGCGGTGATCCGCTACGGCCTTCAGCACCATCCGGCGGTCCAGGCGTCGCAATATGCGGTGGATGCGGCCAACTTCCAGGTGCGCATGGCGGAGAGCAACCTGTCTCCCGTGGTGAGCGCCACCGGCCAGGTGCAGCAGAGCTACGACCAGTCGGGCACTGTGGATTCGCAGGCCGGCGCCAGCGTCATGCTCAACCTGACGGTTCCGATCTACCAGGGCGGCGCGGAATATTCCCAGATCCGCCAGGCGAAGGAATACCTGACCCAGGCGCGCATCGAGGTGGACGTCAACCGCGATCAGGTGCGCACCCTCGCGGTGCAGTATTGGGGCGCGCTGGTGGCCGCCAAGGCCCAGATCGAATCGGCCCAGTCCCAGGTGGCCGCCAACACCCTCGCGCTGGAAGGCGTGCGGGAGGAATGGCGGGTCGGCCAGCGCACCACCACGGACGTGCTGAACGCGCAGACGGACCTGACTAATTCCAAGTCCGCGCTCGTGGTCGCCCAGCGCGACCGCGTGGTGGCCGCCTACTCGCTGATTTCCACGCTGGGGCAGCTCGACGCCATCTCGCTCGGCCTCAAGGTGCCGGTCTACGATCCGAAGGTGCATTACCATCAGATCCGCGACAGCTGGGCCGGGGTCCGCACGCCCGACGGAAAGTAGGGGACGCGGCCCGGGTGCGGCCTTTCGCGCGCCCGGGCTGGAATGTCATACTTCAATCATAGGTGTGATTCTGGCGCCCTTGCTGAAAGGCGGCTTGCCGCGCGGATGGAAGGACGTCTTCGGGCGGGGTCGGGATATGTCCGCGAGTGCGAAGCCTTCCGAGCCGTCCATGGACGACATTCTCGCGTCGATCCGCCGGATCATCGCCGACGATGAGCCGGCGCCCCGGCGCCCCGCCGAATCGTCCGGGGACCGCACGGGAGAGACCCTTCCGCGCCGGCCCGCGCCCCTGAGCGCCGCAGCTCGGCCGGGCTCCGAATGGGCCCCGCGCCCATCCGCGCAGCGGCCCGTGCCCGCCGCCCTCGGCGACCAGATGCCCGAAAGCCGGGATCTGCCGGACCCTTTCGCCGCGTCCGCCTATGCACCCGCTTATCCCGCGATGCCGGAGGACGAGCCCATGGCCGACCGTCCGTACCCGCCTGCCGACCCTGCGCCGCTGAGCTATCGGCCCGCACAGGAGCCCGGGCCCCGCGCGGCCCCGCGTCCGTTCGAGCCCACGCGGAGCGCGGACCCATACCGGGCGCCCGAGCCCGTACGGCGCAAGGAATTGCTGTCCCCCGATGTGGACGCCGCCGTGGCGGCCGCCTTCGGCACCCTGGGCGACCTTGTGGTTCCCACCCATGAGCGCACCATCGAAGACCTGGTGAAGGAAATCCTTCGCCCCATGCTCAAGACCTGGCTGGACGAGAACCTGCCCCGGGTCGTCGAGGATCTGGTACGCCAGGAAATCGAGCGCATCTCCCGGTCCGGTCGCTGACGCGGCCATCCGGCCCCGGCCATCGTCGGGAATCCGGGATCTTTCTCCGCCCTCCCGCGGCCGCATCATCGTCGCCGACCGCCCCTTGATGGGATCGGATCGCCGTTCTGCCGGTTGACGACCTGCGGACCGAGCGGCTTTAACGCGGCTCACGTTTTCATCCGGCGGCATCCGTCCGCCACGGAGCACTGTCATGCTGGACAAGGTGTTTGAACCCGCAGCCGTCGAGGCGCGCATCTCCGCCGCCTGGGAGCAGGCGGGCGCCTTCCGGTGCGGTCGGCCCGAGCGCGCGCACGCGCCCGGCTTCTCCATCGTCATTCCGCCGCCCAACGTCACCGGCTCGCTGCACATGGGCCACGCGCTCAACAACACGTTGCAGGACGTGCTGGCGCGGTTCGAGCGCATGCGCGGCAAGGACGTGCTCTGGCAGCCGGGCATGGACCATGCGGGCATCGCCACCCAGATGGTGGTGGAGCGCCAGCTCATGGAGCGCCAGCAGCCGGGTCGCCGCGAGATGGGCCGCGCCGCCTTCGTGGAGCGGGTCTGGTCGTGGAAGGAAGAATCGGGCGGCATGATCGTCCAGCAGCTGAAGCGCCTCGGCGCCTCCTGCGATTGGTCGCGCGAGCGCTTCACCATGGACGAGGGCCTGTCCCGCGCCGTGCTGAAGGTGTTCGTCCAGCTCTATCGCGACGGGCTGATCTACAAAGACAAGCGTCTCGTGAACTGGGACCCCAAGCTCCTCACCGCCATTTCGGACCTGGAGGTCCAGCCGGTGGAGGTGAAGGGCAATCTCTGGCACCTGCGCTATCCCATCGAGGATGAGCCGGACCGCTTCATCGTGGTGGCCACCACCCGCCCGGAGACCATGCTGGGCGACACGGCGGTGGCCGTGCATCCCGATGACGAGCGCTACAAGGACCTGATCGGCCGCCATGTGGTGCTGCCCCTGCTGGGGCGGCGCATTCCCATCGTGGCGGACGAATATTCCGATCCCGAGAAGGGCTCGGGCGCGGTGAAGATCACCCCGGCGCACGATTTCAACGATTTCGAAGTGGGCCGCCGCCATCGCCTGCCCATGATCAACGTGCTGGACGCGGAAGGCCGGATCGATCCGTCGGGCATCCGCGACGATTTCCAGAACCGCCGCGACTCCTATGTGGACGACCCGGACTTCGGCGGCGTGCTCAGCCTGCTGACCGGGACGGAGCGCTTCGCCGCCCGCAAGCAGATCATCGAGCTTCTGACCAACCTCGAACTTCTGGAGAAGATCGAGCCGCACACGCACATGGTGCCCCATGGCGACCGCTCGGGCGTGGTCATCGAGCCCTGGCTCACCGACCAGTGGTACGTGGACGCCAAGACCCTGGCGCAGCCGGCGCTCGCGGCGGTGCGCGAGGGGCGCACCAATTTCGTGCCGAAGAACTGGGAGAAGACCTATTTCGAGTGGCTGGAGAACATCCAGCCCTGGTGCGTCTCCCGCCAGCTCTGGTGGGGCCACCAGATCCCGGCCTGGTACGATCCCTTCGGCAATGTCTTCGTTGCCAACGACGAGGACGAGGCGTTCGAGCAGGCGCTCGCCCACAATGTGGGGAACGAGACCCTCTCCACCGCCGAGGCCCAGGAACTGATGGCGGACGCCGACAAGCGCGCCGCCTTCCTGACCCGCGACGAGGATGTGCTCGACACCTGGTTCTCTTCCGCCCTCTGGCCCTTCTCCACCATGGGCTGGCCGGACGAGACGCCGGAACTGGCGAAATACTATCCCACCTCGGTCCTGGTGACGGGCTTCGACATCATCTTCTTCTGGGTCGCCCGGATGATGATGTTCTCGCTGCACTTCATGCCCGACGTGCCGTTCAAGGACGTCTACATCCACGCCCTCGTCCGGGACGAGAAGGGCGCGAAGATGTCCAAGTCCAAGGGCAACGTCATCAACCCCCTGGACCTCATCGACCAGTATGGCGCGGACGCCCTTCGCTTCACGCTGGCCGCCATGGCGGCGCAGGGGCGCGACATCAAGCTCGCCACCTCCCGTGTCGAGGGCTACCGCAACTTCGCGACCAAGCTCTGGAACGCGGTGCGCTTCGCGGAAATGAACGGCTGCGTGCGCGCCGAGGGCTTCGACCCGGCGAAGGTGGAGGGCACGCTCGCCCGCTGGATCATCGGCGAGGCCGCCCGCGCCACGTCCGAGGTGACGGCGGCCATCGAGGCCTACCGCTTCAACGAAGCGGCGGGGGCGGTCTACCGCTTCCTGTGGAACGTGGTGTGCGACTGGCACCTGGAACTGGCAAAGCCCGTGCTCTCCGGGCCGGACGGGGCGGCGAAGGACGAGATCCGCGCCACCACCGCCTTCGTGCTCGACGTGGCGCTGAAGCTGCTCCACCCCTTCATGCCCTTCCTCACCGAGGAATTGTGGGCGCGCACCGGCGAGCAGGGCCCGGCGCGCGAGGGCCTGCTGGTTCTGTCGTCCTGGCCTGACCTCTCGGGCCTGGAGGCGCCGGACGCCGAGGCGGAAGTGGGCTGGGTGGTGGACCTCATCACCGAGATCCGCTCCGTGCGGGCGGAGATGAACGTGCCCGCCGGGGCGCAGGTGCCCTTGGTTTTGGTGGATGCGTCCGCCGAGACGCGCATGCGTGCCGCTTCGTGGGACGACGCGCTGCGCCGCCTCGCCCGCCTGTCGGACATCGCGCAGGCGCCCGCCGCTCCGGCCGAGTCCGTGCAGATGGTGGTGCGCGGCGAAGTGGCCGCCCTGCCGCTGGCGGGCGTGGTGGATCTCGGCGCGGAGCTGGTGCGGCTCGGCAAGGAGGAGGCGAAGCTCGGCCAGGAGGTGGCGCGCATCGACGCCAAGCTCGGCAATGAGAGCTTCGTCGCCCGTGCCCCCGAGGAGGTGGTGGAGGCCGAGCGCGAGAAGCGCGAGGAATATCTCGCCCGCGCCGAGAAGGTGCGCACCGCCATCCGGCAATTGTCCGGCGGCTGATGAGAGTAAGTCCGGCGAATGGAGTTTCGCCGGACTTTCCCTAGGCCAGCAGCCCGCCTGCGGCCGCCAGGAGCACCACCACGGCGAGCGGCGGTGCCCGCCAGACGGTGAGCAGCAGGAAGCCGCCCGCCGCCAGGGTGAAGTCCAGCGGCGTCGCCACGGCGCTGGTCCAGACCGGCGCATAGAGCGCGGCGGCGAGCACGCCGACCACCGCCGCGTTGGCGCCCCGCATGGCCGCCTGGGCCAGCGGCGCGGCGCGCAGCGCGCCCCAGAAGGGCAGGGCGCCGTACACCAGCAGCAGGCCGGGCAGGAAGATGCCCAGCGTGGCCAGCGCCGCCCCGGCCGGTCCCTGCGCCACGGCGCCGAGATAGGCGGCGAAGGTGAAGAGCGGGCCCGGCACCGCCTGCGCGAGGCCGTAGCCCGCCAGGAAGTCCGCCTTGTCCACCCAGCCCGGCGCCACCATCGAGGCTTCCAGCAGCGGCAGCACCACATGCCCGCCGCCGAACACCAGGGCGCCTGCCCGGTAGGTGGCGGCGAACAGGGCCATGCCGCCCGCCTGCGTCGCGACCACCGGCAACAGCACGAGAAGGCCGATCGCCAGCGCCAGCGCCACGCCCCCGGCACGGCGGGAGACGGGGACGGGAATTTGGCTGGCCTCAGTGCCCGCGTCCGTCCGGCAGGCGAGAAGCCCGGCCAGGGCGCCCAGGAGAATCGCCAGCACCTGGCTTGCCGCCACAGGCCAGAGCAAGGTCAGGGCGAGGGCGAAGAACGCGATGGCGGCACGGACGCGGTCGGGCGCCAGGGTACGGGCCATGCCGAACACCGCCTGGGCCACCACGGCCACAGCCACCAACTTCAGCCCGTGGATGACGCCCGCCGCGAGGGGGCCGCCCAGATGGGCGGTGCCGAGCCCGAAAGCGGCCAGAACCAGGGCCGATGGCAGGGTGAAGCCCACCCAGGCGGCGAGGCCGCCCATGAGCCCGCCGGCGCGGATGAGGCCCAGCACGAACCCCACCTGGCTGGAGGCTGGGCCGGGCAGGAATTGGCAGAGCGCCACGAGGTCCGCATAGGCCGCCTCGCTGATCCAGCGGCGGCGCACCACGAACGCCTCGCGGAAATAGCCGAGATGGGCCACCGGCCCGCCGAACGAGGTCAGCCCCAGGACGAAGAAGGCCCGGAACACCTCGCCCGCATTGCCGCCCGCCGCATGCCGATCTGTCATGTCCGCCTCCCGCCCGGCGGGCATGTTGACCACCGATGCGGTGCGGTCAAGGCCACTACCTGGCGCTGTACTCCTCCGCCGCTACCGGCTTCTGTGTCGCGCCCGCAACACCCGCCGCTTATCCATTCGTCCGGCCGGGCCGGGACCCCCTTGCGCCGCGATCCCGCCACAAAACGAAACGAGACGGTAAGGAGCGATGTGGCGAAGTGCGTATCCGGGCCTCGGTTCCGGCGTCACATTCGGGGTGATGTGAATGGTAGGGCAAAAGACTGACAGCGGTTTCCGGCCGGACGGGCCTTGCCAAGGAGAATCCTTGGCTTGGCCTTTTGGCAGCCGCGATGTTGCCCGCAGCCACTGGCAATCTCAGCCTGTCATGATCGTTTCGTCCCATAGCGGCGCGAGAGCCGCCCTTGTTCGGCTCCGGCGCGGCCTCGGTGGTCCCGCCCGGCGTGCGGCGGGCGCGGCCGTGCTCGTCATGGGCCTCGCGGCGGGCATCGCCCCCGCCATCGCCTTCGACGGCAACGCTCAGCCCAACGAGGCTGCCGGAACCGTCCTCACGCCCCCCGCTAACGTGCCCATGGCGCCGCCCCTGCGGCCCGTGGACGAGGCGTTCCGCTCTGGTGCGCAGGCGCTGCGCTCGGGCCAGACCGCCAAGGGCGTTGACGCCCTGCGCTACGCCGCCGATCAGGGCCATCCCGCCGCCCAGTGGAAGCTCGGGCGCATGTATGCCGACGGCGACGGCGTGAAGCGGGACGACATCAAGGCGTTCGAGTATTTCAGCAAGATCGCCAACAGCCATGCCGAGGACTATCCCGGCACGCCGCAGGCTCGCTTCGTGGCCAGCGCGTTCGTGGCGCTCGGCGGCTACTATCTCGCGGGCATTCCCAATTCCGGCGTGCGCCGCGATCCCAACCGCGCGCGGGACATGTATTCCTACGCCGCCTCCTATTTCGGCGACCCGGACGCGCAGTTCCGCCTCGCCAAGCTTTATCTGGACGGAACGGGCGTGCAGCGCGATCCGCGACAGGCGTCACGCTGGCTGTTCCTCGCCTCCCAGAAGGGGCAGTACGAGGCGCAGGCCATGCTCGGCCACATCCTGTTCCGGGGCGATGACGGGGTGAGCCCGCAGCCGGCCCGGGGCCTCATGTGGCTGACACTCGCGCGCGACAGCGCCGCCGGGCCGGGGGACAAATGGGTGGTGGACCTCTATGAGGACGCCTTCCAGGACGCCTCGCCCGAGGAGCGGGCGTCGGCGCTGAAATATCTGGAGCAGTGGCTCAAGACGGCCCAGCGCTGACGCGCGGCCCTCACGCCGCGATCGACAGGTCCGCCCATACCGGCACGTGGTCGGAGGGCTTCTCCCAGCTCCGCACATGCTTGTCCACGCCGGCCGCGATCAGCCGGTCCGCCGCCTGGGGCGACAGGAGCAGGTGGTCGATGCGGATGCCGAGGTCGCGCTGCCAGGCGCCCGCCTGATAATCCCAGAAGCTGTAGATGCGATCCGAATCCGTGGTGGCGCGCACCGCGTCCGTCAGGCCCAGATTCACGAGGTCTCGGAACGCCGACCGGGTGGGCGGCAGGAACAGCGCGTCGTTCACCCACGCTTCCGGCACGGCGGCGTCGGCGGGCATGGGAATGACATTGAAGTCCCCCGCGAGAATGAAGGCCTCCTCCAGCTCCAGCCGCGCGGCGGCGAGCGCCTTCAGGCGCGCCATGAAGCCGAGCTTGTAGGGATACTTCTCCGTGTCCGGCGGGTTGCCGTTGGGCAAATAGAGGCAGCAGATCCGCACCGCCATGCCCTTGGCCGAGACCACTGCCTCGATGAAGCGGGACTGCACGTCGCCGTCGTCGCCGGGCAGGCCAGTGGTCACGTCCTCCAGCGGCAGCTTGGAGAGCAGCGCCACGCCGTTGAAGCCCTTCTGGCCGTGCACCGCCACATTGTAGCCGAGCCCCTCGAACGCCTCGCGGGGGAAGGCCTCGTCCTGGCACTTGAGCTCCTGGAGGCAGACCACGTCCGGCTCCGCCTCCTTCAGCCAGCGCACCGCATGGTCCAGCCGCTGGCGGATGGAGTTCACGTTCCAGGTGGCGATGCGCATGGGGAGGCTCCGGTTCGGCGGCGAGGATAGGACCGGCGGGCGCGGGCGCAAGTCCCTGCGTGAGCGCCCGTCTTCACCCGGGCTTCACGGGCCTGTGGATGCCGCCAACCTTGCCCCGCCAGCAAAAGGATGGCATTGCAGTCCGCCCCCATTCGGACGCCCGCGCCGGCATGACCTTCGCCTCAATCGAATTCCTGTTCTATTTCTTTCCGCTGTTTCTCCTGCTGTATTTCTCAGTCAGGACGATCAAGCTCAAGAACATCATCTTTGTTATTTTCTCGCTGGTCTTCTATGCGGGCGGGTACACGCCCCACCTTTTCCTTCTGCTTTTCTCGATTTTCGTGAACTACAAGGTGGCCCTGGCGCTGGATGCGCGGGAAGGGGAGGGGCGCAAGCGGCTGTTGGTCTATGGGGTGGCCTTCAATGTCGTATTGCTGGGCTTCTTCAAATATACCGGCTTCTTCCTCGAGAATTTGGACGCGCTGCTGGAGCCGTTCGAGGTGGTCATCCCCATTCCGCGCATCGGCCTGCCGCTGGGCATCTCGTTCTATTCGTTCCACGCCATTTCCTACATCGCCGACATCTATAAGGGCCGGGTGCGGGCGAACCGGGATCCGCTCCAGTTCGTGCTCTACATGACCATGTTCCCGCAGCTCGTGGCGGGGCCCATCGTGCGGTATTCCACGGTGGCCCGGCAGCTCGGGGACCGGCGCACCACCTGGGGGCGATTCTCGGCGGGCGCGCGGCTGTTCGCCATCGGCCTCGCCTGGAAGGTGCTGATCGCGGACGAGGTGTCGCCGCTGGTCATGTCCATCTTCGACGGCACCAGCCATCCGACCATGCTGGAGGCGTGGCTGGGGGTCTATGCCTACGCCATCCAGATCTATTTCGACTTCGGCGGCTATTCGGCCATGGCGGTGGGCCTGGGCGTGATGGTGGGCTTCACCCTGCCGCGCAACTTCCGCATTCCCTATGCCGCGCTCAGCATCACCGACTTCTGGCGCCGCTGGCACATGAGCCTGTCGTCCTGGCTGCGGGACTATGTGTACATCACGCTGGGCGGAAACCGGCGCGGCCCGACGCGGACCTATCTCAATCTCTGGGCGGTGTTCCTGCTGTGCGGCCTCTGGCACGGGGCAAGCTGGAACTTCGTCATCTGGGGCGCCCATCACGGCGCCTTCCTGGTGATCGAGCGCATGGGCCTCAGGCGCTGGCTGGACCAGGGCCCCAAGGCGCTGGCGCATCTCTATACGGTGGTGGTGGTCCTGCTGGGCTGGGTGTGGTTCCGCGCCGAGACCTTCGACGGGGCCGTCGGCATGTTCGGCGGGCTGTTCGGCTTCAACGGGGTGGGCGGCATGAGCTTCCCCATCGCCTTCGGACTTTATCCGCTCTCCGTGGCGGCGCTGGTGGCGGGCGGCCTCATCGGCTTCTGGAAGTGGCCGCGCATCAAGGTGGCGCTCGGCTGGCGGCCCGCCGTGGCCGCGCTCGACTATGCCATGATCGCCGCCATCATGGTCCTGTGCGTCATCTGGATCGGCGGCGGCCCGGCCGCGCCGTTCCTCTATTACCGGTTCTGACCCATGCCGCTGCTCCTCCGCCATCGCCGCCGCATGGGCATCCTGGTGGTGGGCATCATCGCCCTGCTGCTCATCGGCAACCTCATCCCTGATCCGGCCGGGCGCTATATCTGGCGCGGCGGGCAGAAGCTGCCGGGCGCGCCCTGGTATGAGCAGCTCCACGGCCGCCTCCAGCGGCTCGCCTTCTTCGTGCAGGACAATTTCGGCTTCCGGGCGAGCCTGCCTTTGGTGCGCCTCGCCATCCGCGACAAACTGAACTCGCCGGAGAACGGCTTCATCTATGTGGGGCGGAACGGGCAATTGCTGTTCGCGGGGCAGCATGCGGCGGGCCAGTCCGCCGGAGCACTCATGCGCAAGGACGCGGTGGAGCGCTTCGCGGCCCTCATGATGGCGCTCCAGCGCGAGCTTGCCTCCTCCGGCACCAAGGTGGTGGTGGCCCTGCCGCCCAATGCCCAGTCGGTGGACCTGGAGCAGCTTCCCGCCTGGCAGGACAAATATCCCCCCAAGCCCACGGAATATTCCTACCTGCTGGAGGAATTGCAGACCCGTGGCATCACGGCCGTGGACCTGCGGGACGTTCTGCGGGCGTCACCGGACGCGCGGCGCTATTTGCCCAACGATACCCACTGGACCAACCGCTCGGCCGTGCTCGCCTTCAATGCGGTGATGCGCGCCGCCGGCCATCCGGGCTGGCAGGTGAACGAGGCCGAGGTGGTGGGCGCCGTCGGCCCGTATTTCCTCGGCGACCTCGCGCGCTCGCTGCGCCGCACGCCGCCTCTGCCGGACGAGAACCAGCAGCTCATCCTGAAGCCGCCGGGCCCCTCCACGGGCTTCACCTTCGAGGGCAAGCACGAGGCGAAGCCGTTCAACGGCTTCACCTATCGCTATGCGGAGCACGGGCCGCGCGTGCTGATCATCGGCGATTCCTATACGCTGAACATCTGGCCGCGCCTGTTCGCCTTCACCCCCGTCGCTGAGGTGGGGTGGATGCATATGAGCAAGACCACCTATGGAAGCTGCGACTTCAACTTCGCCGATGTGAAGCGCTTCAAGCCGGACCTGCTGATCGTGGCGCGGGGCGAGCGCCTGTTCCCGTGCCTCAACAGCGCGTGGCCGGACTACCTGACCTCGCCGGACTGACAATAAAGGCCCGGACGCAGAGCGTCCGGGCCTTTGAGAAAGTCTGTATCGTGCTGATGTGAGACGTCTATCTCAGAGCGAGAAGCTGGTGCCGCAGCCGCAGGAGGCGGTGGCGTGGGGATTGTCGATCTTGAAGGACGCGCCGATCAGGTCGTCGACGAAGTCGATGCGCGAGCCGGAGAGATAGTCGAGGGACACCTTGTCCACCACCACGACGGCGCCGTCCTTCTCGATGACGAGGTCGTCGGCGTCGCGTTCGCGGGTGACATCGAAGCGGTATTGGAAGCCGGAGCAGCCGCCGCCTTCCACGCTCACGCGCAGCACGCTCTCCGGCGGCTCGCCGGAGAGGATTTCGCCGATACGCCGGGCGGCGCTGTCGGTGACGGTCAGGTTGGGGTCGAGGGCGGCATCCACGGCGGGTGTCCCGAATTCGGCGGTTGATCCTTCACTGGCATATTAGTTAAGTGCGCCCGCGTCGAAGTTAAAGAGGGCAGGGGACAGGCATGGCGGTGGCGGGAGGACGGCCGCGCGTGCCGTGGGCGAGCGATCCGTTCCAGACACGGGGCCGCCTGTTCGCCGAGCCGGACGATTCCCGCAATCCGTTCCGGCGCGATTGCGACCGCATCATCCATTCCACGGCCTTCCGGCGCCTCAAGCACAAGACGCAGGTCTTCGTGTTCCACGAGGGCGACCATTTCCGCACCCGCCTCACCCACACGCTGGAGGTGGCGCAGGTGGCCCGGTCCATCGCCCGCGCCCTGGGGCTCGACGAGGATCTGGCGGAAGCATTGGCGCTGGCCCACGATCTCGGCCACCCGCCCTTCGCCCATGCGGGGGAACGCGCGCTGAATGCCTGCATGGCGGAGCAGGGCGGGTTCGACCACAACGCCCAGTCGCTGCGCGTGGTGACGCGCCTCGAACAGCGCTATGCGGACTTCGACGGCCTGAACCTCACCTGGGAGGCCCTGGAGGGCATCGCTAAGCACAACGGCCCACTCACCGATTCCGTCGGCCAGGGAGTCGGGCGCTATGCGGGTGGACTGCCCCATGCCATCGCCGTCCACTCCGCCGCGCAGGACCTGGAACTGCACCAGCATGCCGGGCCGGAGGCGCAGGTGGCCTCCATCGCCGACGACATCGCCTATGATGTGCACGATCTGGACGACGGGCTGCGCGCGGGCTTCTTTTCCCTGGAGGAGATCGCCGACCTGCCGCTCGTGGGCGAGGCCCTCGCCGAGGTGCGCGCCCGCTATCCGGAACTGGAGCGCAACCGCATCGGCATGGAGGTGATGCGCCGGGTCATCACGCGGCTCATCGAGGACGTGGTGCGCGAGAGCGACGCCCTGGCGCTTGCGGCGGGCGTGTCGAGCGCCGCCCAGGTGCGCGCGCTCGGGCGCCCCGTCATCGCCTTCTCGCCCGCCATGCTGGAGGCGGAGGCGGCCATCAAGCGCTTCCTGTTCGCCCGCATGTACCGTCACCCCCGCGTGGAACGGGTGATGGACGACGCCATGCAGGTGGTGCGCGACCTCTACGGCCATTTCCTCGCTCATCCCGAGGAGATGCCCGAGCGCTGGCGCGAGGGGCTGGACCCGGCGGATGGAACCCGGCTCGCCCGGCGCGTGGCGGACTATATCGCCGGCATGACGGACCGCTACGCGCTGGACCAGCATGCCCGCTTCTTTGACTTGACGCCGGATTTGCGTTAGGCGCCGCGCTTCGCCGTTGCCCTTTCCGTCAGACCATTGGATGCGTCCATGAACGTCTACGCGATCTTCGCCGATCACGTGCGCGCCGCCGTCACCGCCCTCGAAGAGGAAGGCCTCGTGCCCGAGGGGCTCACGCTGTCGCGCGTGGTGGTGGAGCCGCCGCGCGACGCGTCCAACGGCGACCTCGCCACCAATGCGGCCATGGTCCTGTCCAAGGAAGCCGGGATGAAGCCGCGCGATCTGGCGGGCCTCATCGCCTCGCGCCTCGAGGGCCTGCCCCAGGTGGTGAAGGTGGAGGTGGCCGGCCCCGGCTTCATCAACATCTCGCTCGACCCCGCCTTCTGGCCCACGATCCTGGCGCAGGTGCTGCGGCAGGGCCCCGCGTTCGGCGGCTCGGCGCTCGGGGCCGGGGAGCCGGTGAACGTCGAATATGTCTCCGCCAATCCCACGGGGCCCATGCATGTGGGCCATTGCCGGGGCGCGGTGTTTGGCGACGCCATGGCGAGCCTGCTGGCCTTCGCGGGCTACAAGGTGACGCGGGAATATTACATCAACGACGCGGGCGCCCAGGTGGACGTGCTCGCCCGCTCCGCCTTCCTGCGCTATCGCGAGGCGCTGGGCGAGGACATCGGCGCCATCCCCGAGGGGCTCTATCCCGGCGACTATCTGGTGCCCGTGGGCGAGGCGCTGGCCAAGGAGCACGGCCCGGCCTTGACCGGCCTGCCCGAGGCCCAGTGGCTTCCCGTGGTGAAGGATGCCGCCATCACGGCCATGATGGCCATGATCCGCGAAGACCTCGCGAAGCTGGGCATCGCGTTCGACGTGTTCTTCTCCGAGCGCTCCCTGACCCAGGGCGAGGACCGGGTGGCGGCGACCATCGCCCAGCTCCGCCAGAGCGGCGAGGTCTATCAGGGCCGGCTCGAACCGCCGAAGGGCGCGCCCATCGAGGATTGGGAGGATCGCGAGCAGACCCTGTTCCGCTCCACCGATTTCGGCGACGACGTGGACCGTCCGCTCATCAAGTCCGACGGCAGCTACACCTATTTCGCGGGCGACATCGCCTATCACAAGGACAAGTTCGATCGCGGCTTCAATCGCATGATCGACGTGTGGGGCGCCGACCACGGCGGCTATGTGAAGCGCATGCAGGCGGCCGTGAAGGCGGTGAGCGGCGGCAAGGCGAGCCTCGACATCGAGCTGTGCCAGCTCGTGCGGCTCACCCGCAACGGCGAGCCGGTGCGCATGTCCAAGCGGGCGGGCTCCTTCGTCACCCTGCGCGACGTGGTGGAAGAAGTGGGCCGCGATGCCGTGCGGTTCATGATGCTGTTTCGCAAGAATGACGCGCCGCTCGACTTCGATCTTGGCAAGGTGATCGAGCAGTCGCGCGAAAATCCCGTGTTCTATGTCCAGTATGCGCATGCCCGGGCACAGTCGATCCTGCGCAATGCCCGCGAGGCGTTTCCCGACCTTCCGCAGGGGCGGGAGGGGTTCGCGGACGCGGATCTCGCGCGTCTCGACGATGCGGGCGAGGTGGGGCTTCTCATGCGCCTCGCCGCATGGCCGCGCCTCGTGGAGCAGGCGGCGACGGCGCGCGAACCGCACCGGGTGGCGTTTTTCTTGTACGAATTGGCAAGCGAGTTCCACGGCCAGTGGAACAAGGGGAAAGACTTGCCACATTTACGCTTCATTATGGAGAATGATCTAGGTTTGACCATGCCGCGGCTGGGCTTGGTGCATGGCGTGGCGACGGTGATCGCTTCGGGCCTCGCATTGCTGGGGGTTGAGGCGGTCCAGGAAATGAAATGACCCTGCGCGCCGGCATCCGTGCCGCACGCCTTCGGTGAAGCAGGGTCGAAATCCCCGTGCGCAGACGGTTGAGGCAAAATGGGCGACGACAGCAGCTTCCGCTACCGGCGCGATGACGGCTACCCCGGCCAGCCGGCCGGTTCCAGGTCTCCTCAGGCGGCGGCTGCGCCGTCCGCGGAGGACGCGCTCGCGGAGCTTGCCCGCCTGATCGGCCAGGATGATCCCTTCGCGGACTTCGGCGACATCGCCGAGGAACCCGCGCCGGCACCCGCACGGCCTGCCCGCGAGGCCGCCGCCCGCCCGCAATTCTCAGCGCCCCCCGTGGAGCGCCGCTTCGAAGACTGGCAGCCCGGCCGCCGCACCGGCCGCGAGGCCGCGACCGACCCGCGCGATGCGGTGCCGGCCCGCGAGCCCACCACCATGCGCGAACGTACCGTGGCCCGCGAGACGCCCTCGCGCGAAGCCACCGGCGTCCGCCAGCCGCCGGGCTTCGGCGGCGGACAGGCCCCGGCCATGCCGCCCCGGGCCCCGCTGCCCGCTCCGCCCGCCGTCTCGGGCCGCGATGCCGCCTTCCCGCCGCGCGAAAGCACCGCCGTGGGCGGCCTGCGCGGCCGCGCGCCCGATCCCAATGACTGGGGCGCCTCCGAGGCCACCGGCTGGGGCGCCACCGAATCGGCGGCCGCCCAGACGCAGCCCGATGGCCGGTCCACCGTGCGGTCCGGATACGGATCCCTGGCGCGGCGCGGCGAGGCCCAGCCCGGCGAAGCGCCCCGCGCCCCCGCGGCGCGCCACGAGCAGGAGCCGGGCCGCGACCCGTCCCGCGACGACGGCGCCTATGCCTATGCGGATTCCGAGCAGACCCGCTACGCCGACTATGACGACACCTATGATCCGGCCTTCGACGAGGAAGGCTACATGCCGCCTCACAGCGAGGAGGTCTACGAGACCGAGCCGCGCCGCAACCGGGGCCGTACGGCGCTGATCGCGGTGGCGGCGCTGGTGGGCCTCGGCGTGGTGGCCACGGCGGGCGTCATGGTGTTCCGGGGCGGCGGTTCCGGTTCCTCTTCCTCCACGGCCGAGACCGCGCCGGTCATCAAGGCGGACACGACCCCTAGCAAGGTGGCCGGGCCGACCCCGGCCAACGGGCAGGGCGGCGAAGGCCAGAAGCTGATCTATGACCGCGTGGGCGGCCAGCCGGGCCAGGAGAAGGTGGTTCCCCGCGAGGAGCAGCCCATGGACGTGGCGGCGGCAGCCGCTGCTGCTGCGGCGGCGGGCGCTGCCCAGCAGCCGGCCTCTCCCACCGATCCCAAGCGCGTGAAGACGGTCGCGGTGCGCTCCGACGGCTCCATCGTGCCCGGCGCCGCGCCTCCGGCCGCGGCAGCGCCCGTAAACGGCGTCGCGCCCACGGCCTACGCGCCGACCCAGAACCCCATTCCCACGGGCGCCCCGGCGCCGAAGACCGTGACCACCACCACCACCTCCGGCCAGGGCGTGCCTGTGGCTTCGGTCCCGGCAGCTCCCGCCGCCGCGGCGCCGGCTGCGGCTCCTCCGGCCGCTGCGGCCAACGGGGCCTATGTGGTGCAGGTCTCCTCGCAGAAGTCGGAAGCCGACGCGCTGGGCTCCTTCAAGGTGCTCCAGACCCGCTATCCCCAGCTTCTCGGCAGCTACAAGGCCTCGGTGCGGCGCGCCGACCTCGGCGACAAGGGCGTCTTCTACCGCGCGCTGGTGGGGCCGTTCGCCTCCCGCGACGAGGCCAATACGCTCTGCAACGCGCTCCAGGCGCAGGGCGGGACCTGCTTCGTCACCCGCAACTGACGCTTTCGCGTACCCATCATGAAAAAGGCCGGGCGTTGCCCGGCCTTTTTGCATTCAGAACCTTTGCCGTCAGGCTCCCGCGGGCTTCAGCGAAACGCCGAGGCGACCGGCGAGATCCTGGACATATTGCCAAGCGGTGCGCCCCGAGCGCGCGCCGCGCGTGGTGGCCCATTCCAGGGCCTCGGGGCGCCAGGTCTCCACCGTCACCGGCAGGCCGTGATGGGCCACATAGGCCTCCACCATGGCGAGATATTCGTCCTGGCTGCATTTGTGGAAGCCCAGCCACAGGCCGAACCGGTCGGACAGGGACACCTTCTCTTCCACCGCCTCGCCGGGATTGATGGCCGTGGAGCGCTCGTTCTCCATCATGTCGCGGGGCAGCAGGTGGCGGCGATTGGAGGTGGCGTAGAAGATCACATTGTCCGGCCGCCCCTCGATTCCGCCTTCCAGCACTGCCTTCAGCGACTTGTAGGAGGTGTCGTCCGCGTCGAACGACAGGTCGTCGCAGAACACGATGAAGCGGTGCCGGGACGTCCGCATGCGCGACATGAGGGCCGGCAGGGTCTCGATGTCCTCGCGGTGGATCTCCACCAGCTTGAGGCGGCTGTCCCCCGCCGCGATCCCGGAATTCACATGCGCGTGGGCGGCCTTCACCAGCGAGCTTTTGCCCATGCCGCGCGCGCCCCAGAGCAGGGCGTTGTTGGCGGGCAGGCCACGGGCGAAGCGCGCGGTGTTCTCCACCAATTGGTCACGCACCCGGTCGATGCCGTGGAGCAGGTCCATGTCCACCCGGTTCACACGCGGCACGGGCTCGCAGCGCGGCGGCTCGGTCTGCCAGACGAAGGCGTCGGCGGCATCGAAGTCCGTCGCGGGCACGCGGGCCGGCGCGATGCGCTCGAGCGCGTCGGCGATGCGGATCAGCAGGGCCTGGGTGGCGTCGGCGGCGGTGTCGTTCGTCATGATGTCCTCCCGGGCCTGCGCATACCCGCCCGGGCGGGGGGCAACAAGGCTGCGATGCGCGAGGCGGCGGGGACAGGCATGCCATCCGCGCATGGATGTGTGGCCCCCTGGCCGCAGCCGACGAGAACCCGCCCTGCGGGGGCGATTTCATGTTGCGCTGCGGCAGGCATCGGTTAACTTTTGTCCATTCTACTGACGCTGCTGATCCGGAAGGGCTGGGCCGGGCGGCATCCGATGCGATTGCGCGTTCCGAAAGGGGCGCGAAATCATGAGGAGCGCGCATGCGATTGATCCGGCCCCTGGCCTCTTTTGGCCCTTCTTCCTTTTCCCTCGCCTTGGTGACCCTTGCGGCGGGCGGCCTGTCCCCCGGGTTCGCGCACGCGCAGGAACCGGCCGCAGGCGTTGCTATCCGGCCTGCCGAGGCTCCCGCCTCGACGGCTCCGTCCTGGGTTCCCGATTGGCTCTCCATGGGGTTCAGCGAACAGGCCCAGGCTGAAGCCCAGGCCGAGGCGGAAGCCCAGGCATCGGCCCCGGAGCCGGAGCCCTATTTCTTCAACAGCAAGCCGTCTGTCCCCGGCGGATCGCAGGCCCAGGGCGTGACCACCCGTGTCAGCCGCACCGTCAACAAGGACGGCAGCAGTGCCGTCACGGCGGCGGGCGCGGTGCGCGAGTGGCGCGGCGCCGAGTTCGGCGTGGACATGTCGCTGGCGGCCCGCCAGGGCAGTCCGGTCCCGGTGCAGAGCGCCAGCCCGTCCAGCCAGGACGGGGCGGGCGCGGCCGCGTGGGCGCGGGCGCAGATTCCCGGCGTCGCCACTCTCACCGGCTGGGAGAAGGGCTCGGTGGACGTGCGGGTGGACCCGGTCCAGGAGCAGGGGCGCCTCGGCACCACCTTCTCGCGGGAATTCTCCGTGACGGACGGCGTCTCCGCCCGCGTGAACGACAGCTATGCGGTGACCTCGAGCGCCGACGGGACCCAGCAATGGGAGACCGGCAAGTCGGTGAGCGTGGACATGAAGTCCACCGGCACCACGGTCAGTGTCGGCACGGGCAATCGCAGCGGCGAGACGCGTTGGCAACCCTCGGTGAGCGCCTCCCAGCAGATCGTGGGGCCGCTCTCCGTCACCACCAGCGTCGCGGACAATGGCGACACGCTGAACAAGTCCATCACCGCGGGATTCCGCCACGCCTGGTGAGGCGCGCCGGACGCCTCACCGCCAGAGGATGGCGATGAGGAAGCGGGCCACCATCAGCAGCAGGAAGCCGCCGAAGCCGATCTCCAGGGCCCGGCGCGGCAGGCGATGGGCGAGGCGCGCGCCGATGGGCGCCACCGCCGTGCTCACGGGCGCCATGCAGGCGAAGCCGATGAGCGAGACATAGCCGATGGACAGGGGCGGCAGGTCCGCCATGTGCGACCAGCCGCCCACCGCATAGCCGATGATGCCCGGCAGCGGGACGATCATGCCGATGCCCGCCGAGGTGGCCACCGCCACATGGATGGGCACGCCGTAGAGGCTCAGCACCATGGTCACGAGCCCGCCCCCGCTGATGCCCACCAGCGCGGCCATCACGCCGATGAAGAAGGCATAGACGCGCTGCGTCCCGGTGCCCGGCAGCGTGTCGGCGATGCGCCAGTCGCTGCGCCCGGCCAGCGCCTTGATGGCCATGACCAGGGCGATGACGATGAAGGCCGCCTGGAGCACCCAGCCCTGCGCGAAGGCCGCGACCACGGAGCCGAAAGAGACCCCGACGAAGGCCGGAACGCTCCACACCCGCAGGATGCCCGGCAGCACCGCGCCGCGCGCCTTGTGCGCCCGGTAGGATTGCAGCGAGGTGGGCACGATGATGGCGAGGGAGGTGCCCACGCACAATTGCATCCGCACCGCCTCGTCCACGCCGAGGGCGCCGAACACCTCATAGAGGACGGGCACGATCAGCGCGCCGCCGCCCACTCCCAGGAGACCGGCCAGGAGGCCGGTGACGATTCCGCCGACGAGTAGCGGCACGGCGAGCGTGAGAAGCTCGCTCCACGAGAAGGACGAGAGCATGGCGGCGCATCGGGGCGGGAAGCGCCACGGCGGCGCGGGGAGGGCGGCACACTGGACGGCGGTGCCGGCCTTGTCCAGCCTGCCGCAGGGGAAGTCCGCCGTGCCTCAGGCCGCGTCGCGCTGGGGGCGGCGGATGTCGTCCAGCGCCGCGCGCAGGACGTCGAGACCGGCGCCGGGCTGCACGCCCTCGGTGGCGAGCCGCCGCCGGAAGCGCCGCGAGCCGGGCCGCCCGCCGAACAGGCCGAGCATGTGGCGGGTGATGTCGTGCAGCCGCCCGCCTGCCTCCAGATGCGCGGCCATGTAGGGCTCGAACGCCTCCAGCGCGGCGAAGGCGTCGGCATGAGGGGCGGGCACGCCGTGAAGGCGCGGGTCCACCTCCAGAAGAAGCTCGGGATTCTGGTAGGCGGCGCGGCCGAACATGACGCCGTCCAGGCCCGCGCCGTGGGCGAGGGCATCGTCGAGGGTCGCCAAACCGCCATTGAGGCTGATGGGCAGGCCGGGCAGGCGGGCCTTCAGGCGGTGCACCCGGCTGTAATCCAGCGGCGGGATTTCGCGGTTCTCCTTGGGCGACAGGCCCTTCAGCCACGCCTTGCGGGCATGGACCGTGAGCGCGTCCACCCCGGCGGCCACGACAGCATCCGCCAGCGCGTCGAGCGCGGGCTCGGGATCCTGGTCGTCCACGCCGATGCGGCACTTCACGGTGACGGGAATGCTGACCCGCGCCTTCATGGCGGCGACGCAGTCCGCCACGAGGTCCGGCTCGCGCATGAGGCAGGCGCCGAAATTCCCGCCCTGCACCCGGTCGGAGGGGCAGCCCACATTGAGGTTGATCTCGTCATAGCCGAACTCCGCGCAGATGCGCGCCGCCTCGGCCAGGAGGGCCGGGTCGCTGCCGCCGAGCTGGACCGCGATGGGGTGTTCCTGCGGGGAATAGCCCAGCAGGCGGTCCCGGTCGCCATGGATCACGGCGGGGGCCGTCACCATCTCCGTATAGAGAAGCGCGCGCGCCGACAGGGTCCGATGGAAGGCGCGGCAGTGCCGGTCGGTCCAATCCATCATAGGTGCCACGGCAAATCTAAATGATTGATTTTTCGACATTATTTTTGTATCTTCAACGGGTTGGGGCATGCCGTGTGCACTCGATTTTCCGCCACGATACGCCCCAATTTCCGATTTTTCGACGCGTGAGTGCACACGGAGCGCACACGGTTTGGCTACCTTCACTAAACTAAAATCCGGATCCTGGAGAGCCCAGATCCGTCGGAAGGGGCAGTACGTCAGTGAGACGTTCCTGCGCCGCAAGGATGCTGAAGAATGGGCGATCGAAACCGAACGCCGCATAGATCGGCAAGAGCCGGCCATCTCGCGCAAATCGCGGGATGCGAAACGTTTTGGCGACCTTGTCGCGCTTCACCGGCATGACATGGCCGAGGTGGGGGGCAGGATCGGGCGCTCCAAGGACTTCTGCCTTACCGCCATCGACGAGGCGCTCGGCGCCTTGAAGATTGCTGAGCTCGACCGCGAGCGTCTCATCAAATATGGCAAGGACCGCGCGAAGGAAGGGGCTGGTCCGGTCACGGTGGGCATGGACTTCGGATATATCAAGACCGTGCTCTCCCACGCTGCGGCGGTCCACGGCGTGACCCTCTCGACCGAACCCCTCGATCTCGCGCGCATTGCCTTGAAGCGGCTTGGCTTGATCGGGAAAGGCAAGGAGCGGGATCGCCGGCCGACGCAGGATGAGCTTGACCGCATCATCAAGGCTCTGGACGAGAACCCTCGGCAGAACATTCCCGTCGGAAGGATCGTGCGCTTCGCCGTAGCCACAGCGATGCGTCAGGAAGAAATCTGCCGTGTCGAATGGCGCGACTTCGATCCAAGGACGCGGATGCTGCTCGTTCGGGACCGCAAGGATCCGCGCAGGAAAGACGGCAACCATCAGCGCATCCCGCTGCTCGACGTGTCAGGCTACGACGCATGCAAGATCATCGAGGAGCAAGGAGCCGCCTTGAGCCGGCGGGAAGGCCGCATCTTCCCCTACAACGGCCGCTCGGTCGGCACCGCATTTCGTCGTCAGTGCCAGGACCTCAAGATCGAGGACCTGCATTTCCACGATCTGCGCCACGAAGGGACCAGCCGGCTATTCGAGGCCGGCTTCACCATCGAACAGGTGGCCCTCGTGACCGGCCACAAGGACTGGAAGATGCTGCGCCGCTACACTCACCTCAAGCCGGAGGCGCTGCACACCATCCGGGGTGCGAAAGCGGCTTAGCTTAGACCGCTGCGGCTGCGTCGCCTCTGTTGCTGGCGAGGAAATAGCCGCTAGTTTGCAGAAGTACGATTAACCTCTGCTCAACCGATCCATCAACTGCCCGCGCATATCGCGATCTCCCAGTTGCTTCTCAACCACGATGAACACCCCCTTGCCACCGCTGCTCTGCTCCCAGAGCCGGCCGATAGCACGCTTCTCATTGGTGTCGTCGACGCCGCTGCCAGCCAGCAGCGCACCCTTGTATTCGATCACGGCGAGGCGCCCATCGTTCAACTGCGCCACGAAGTCGGGATAGAATCTGCCGCTTGCCGTGGGCAGCCAGAAGGATTGCGGGTGCCGCGCAACATTGCGTAGCCAGAATTTCACCGATGGCAGGCTGTCGATCGCCTGAGCGCACTGGAACTCCTCGCCGTCCAGAGTGCCGTCGAAGGCCGGCACTTGGTCGGGGCCGAGAAAGTGCTTCTTCGCCTTCCAGTGCCCCTCGCGCTGCTTGCGCACGTCGCGATACATCCCGTCCCGGAACTCAAAGCCATCGTCGAATGAGACTTGCACGTTCGCCTCGGGGGCGAAGAGGTAACGCTGATAGACCTTTCCCTGTTCGGCCTGGCGTATCGCCGCGATCCGCTCCGTGAGCTTGCGAGCCAGAATGAACTTCGTGCGCATCAGCGCGGCGAGGTGAATTTTCCTCGGGCCCGTGAGATAGCCGACGCAATCACTGAGCCACTTCAGCAGATCGGATTGGTGAATGTCGGGCTGACGCAACTGCCGATCCAGCCAGAGAACCAAACCTTGCGCGGACCAACCCTCAACATCCACGTCGAGCGCGAGTTGCTCCTCCTCGCTGGCGAACTGGTAGCTGACATGCCTGCCGTCCACGTCGATCTCGAAGCTGCGCGCCGTCTCGCGGATGGCGAAGGCGGCCTCGTCAAAGCGCACCGGGTGGGCGGCGAGCGTCCAGTCATGAAACTCCATGAACAGATCGGCATCGGCGAATTCGAGTTCGCCCTGCACCTCGGCGACAAGGCGCGGCAGCGTGAACCGCTCGCCCTGCTCGGCGGGCGAAAGCTGATCCTTGATCTCGATCCGGTATTGGCGAACGGCCTCGGAGAAGCCGGCGCGCGCCGCTGCCGGGATCGCCGAGGTGATGGCGGCCTCGATCTCCGCCGCCACACGGCCGGTGACAGCGATCTCGACAGAACCATCCGCCGCCGGAGCGATCGAGACGGCTTCGTGCTGCGCTACGGCGGCCAGCGCCTCGGCCACCTCTGGACCTGCTTCCACCGTATGGCGGAACACCGGCGCGGGCTTCTCGCGCGGCGCGAAAAGGCCCGTCTCATCGAAATGTCCCTGCGCCGGCTCGATCACCTCCTGGGCTTCCTGTTCGTCGAAGCCCATGTCTACCAGCTTGTCGGTGAGCGCCTTGGCGGCGGCGCCGAAGGAGGCTTCCGAGACATGCGCGTAGGCGCGGTTGAGGGCATCGGCCTTGCGGCGGCGGGCGTATGGCATGCGCAGAACGCGTCCGAGCAACTGCTCTGCGTCCGTGGCGCTGCCAATATTCTGCACCGAACAGAACACATAGGCAAAGGAGCAGTCCCAGCCCTCTTTCAGCGCCTCAACGGTGATGACGTACTCGATTGGGCATTTCGGATCGAACAGGTTGATGCCGTCGAGTTCGCGTTGGTCGCCGGTCGCCACCGCGATGCGCTCGGGCGCGATCTGCTCAACCTCAATGAGGTGCGTCTTCAACACGTCGAACGTCACCTCGCCATTCTTCGGCTGCGCCTGGAACAGCACGATAGGCCGGATGTAATCGGCCTCGCCCTTCGCCGCGTCCTCAAGCGCGGCGCGGCTGGCAATGGCGCCGTTCACCGCGTTCTGCCAGCTGTCATGCTCGGCGAGGATGATCGGCAACTTGATCATCTCCGCGTCCTTTAATTCCTGCGCGCTGACACTGTGCAGGATGTTGGAATTGAAGCGCGGCGTGGCGGTGAACTCGATGATGGCGCACGGGTTCACCCGCGCCTGCATCTCGCGCGAAAGGCCGGTGACGGCGTTGTGCGCCTCGTCCACGATCATCAGCGGGCGATGGATGTGCAGCAGATTGGCGAAGGAGAAGCGCGGATCGCCAACCTTGTCGGTGGAGCCGTCGCGCTGCTCCAGCCCTGCGGTGGAGGCCGGGATGGTGGAGAAATGCGGCTCCATGTTCTCGTTGTGGGCGTAGACCTTGCGGCCTTCGGTGTTGCTCACCCGCAAGGTCTGGATCGTACCGACCACCACGCAGGCATTATCGCGGATGTCGTGCGGGCGGATCATGGCGAAATCGGCGATGTCGAACACCCGCACGCGGCCCTCGAATACCGTGTCGAGCGCCTGCCGATAGGGGTGCCGGGGGTTCTTCAAGGCCTCGACGGTTTGCAGGCGGATGGTGTTCGACGGCACCAGCCAGAGCACCAGCGGGAAATCCTTCTCAATCCACGCATCGCGCGCGACGCCGATGGCATGGGCGGCGAGAATGGTCTTGCCGCCGCCAGTGGGCAGGCGCAGGCAGACATAGGGCGTGCCCGGCAGACCCGCGAGCGGCACATAGCCGGTGCGGAAGCGGCCGAGGCGCCGCTTCTCCTCGGGTTCGCCAGTGATCGCCTCATAGGCGGCCTTGGGGCCGGCAACGCGCGCCTCTTCCAGAAAGCGCCGGAGAACCGCGAGCGTGTCGGCCTGATAGGGTTTCAGCTGCATGTCGGCCACTGTCAGCGCCTCGCCTTCACGTCATAGGGCGTCTGCTTGAACGTCACCTGCTCGCGCTCCAGCACGGGCGGGCTGATGCGAGACTGCTCGCCATAGACGGTGAGCGGGCCGGCGAAGTTCGGGTCATGCGCGGCAATGGTGGCGCGGATCAGCGCTAGCGTCGCCCGCGTCAGCACATTGCCGCCATCGGGGCGCTTATCGCCGAGAATGCCGTTATAGAGCAGCGCGAAGGCCCGCCCGTCATGGAAGCCGAGCAGCGGCGTGCCGCTCGTCGCTGTCCACGGCGTGGCAGCTTCGCTAAACCAGATATGGGCGGCGAGCACGGGGAAGCGGATATCGGCGCGGATATGGCCGTCCTCGTCGAAAACCGGCGGACCGAGCCGATAGAAACGGAAGCCGCCGCCGCCCCGCCAGCCGACGCTTTGCGATATGCCTCCCGGCTCGCCGGCGATCACCTTCTCAAGGCGCGGCGCGCAATGGGTCACGGCATGCTCGCCCATCTCGATGCCGATATAGCGCCGCCCCATCTTGTGCGCGACGGCCGCCGTTGTGCCCGAGCCGAGGAAGGAGTCGAGCACGAGGTCGCCGGGATTTGAGGCGATTTCCATGATTCTCTGGATCAAGCGCTCAGGCTTTGGCGTTCCGAAACTGACATCCGAGCCAAAGAGCTCGTTGGCTTCCTTTTTCGATTCGTCCGTATGCCCGGCATCGGAGTGAGGCCACCAAGTCCATGGCACCAAGCCCTCTACCTCGGAGAGAAAGCGGATGACACTCGGTTGCGAGTCCCCAGTCCTACCCCAATAAATTCTGCCCGCCGCCTTCAGCTTTAGAAACTCGGACTCGATCATTGACCAGCACCGGCCCTCGGGGGGAGTAAAGATGCGGCCAGACGGAGCAACGATTTTATACATCTGGTTCGGCCGAAAACCCTGAGCGGTCATAGGCAAGCCGCGCCATCGCTTCGTCGGATCAGTTTCTTTCGAGTCGTCAGGATTCCTATATATTTTTGCCTGATCTTCATTCAGTGGAACTTTATTTCTCTTGATCTTAAACTTCTCCGTATCCATTGCATAAACAGTGATATATTCGTGCGCGTCGCCAATAGATCCGCGATTCTCTCGTGAATAGCGTTTCTGCCATACGTTGTTGGCTACAAAATTTCTCCGCCCAAACACCTCATCCATGATGACCTTGAGGTAATGCCCCTCATTGTCATCGATGGACACCCAGATCGATCCGTCTTCCGCCAGCAGCTCGCGCAGCAGTTCCAGCCTTGGCCACATCATGGCCAGCCACTGCGTATGTTCGAGATTGTCGTCGTAATGCTCGAAGGCCGAGCGGGTGTTGTAGGGCGGGTCGATATAGATGCACTTCACCTGTCCGGCATAGAAGGGCAGCAGCGCCTTGAGTGCGTCGAGATTGTCGCCCTGGATCAGCATGTTGCCCGATGCCGGATCGCCGGCGGAAAGCGCCGGCGCCTCCTCAAGCAGCCGATAGGGCACGCGCTGCGCGGCGCGGACATCGTCGTCTCGGGTCAGCCAGCTCAGAATCGGCATGCGTCAGGCGTCTCTCAGTCTCGTTTCACGCAGCACTGGCGTTCCGCGCGGCTTCTCTCGCGGTGCGCGCCTTTGCGCTGTCCTGGCGCAGAGATACCCCATCCCGAACCGCCGCGCGCGCTTCTCGGGGACGCGCGGTGCATCAACCCGCTGGAACAAGCGGCCGAGGACCCCGCAGAGCCTCAGCAGGATACGCGTCGCGCATATTCGCCTCCTCGTCCCCGAATCAATCAGGCCTGCCAATCAATCTACCCGATCGCCTGACGCGCACGTTCCATCTGGAGACAGCGGTCTCCCCTTAGGGCCTGTCCTTGCTGTATCTTCAGCCGCTCGGAAGCCCGCTTGTCCAGGATAGAGAGTTAGAGATCGGACGAGATTCCGTGACGGGTTGAGGGCTGGGAGAGAGTCTTCCGGCGCCCGTCATGGAGGTTGATCCCCATGAACATGCAGGTTCTGGATGCCGGTCGCGACGCCAGTGGCGGCTACAAGGTGGATGTCACGCGCGGCGAGCGGGTCGGCCGCGTGTCGTCGGAGTGGTTTTCCCGGCCGGATGACGAGCGGTTCCTGTCGCTCGGCGAGCTGGCCGCGATGGTGCAAGGCCGTGCCGATCACAGCCGGTCGCGCCTGGTGGAGACGTCCCGCATTCATGTGGAGGCGAGCCGCTCCAATGCCGAGCGGCTGGCGCTGGTGCTGCCCGGGGCGGACGCACCCGTCGAGCCGAACCATTGGTCCTTCGGCCAGCTCGCGGCCCAGATCGGGGCACCGGCCGCGTATCTGCGCCAGCTTCCCGCCGCGCTGGCCGGCATCAATCTGCAATATGGCCTGACAGCGCACCGCGCCGAGCAGATCAAGACGTTCGAAACGACCGATGGCCGCGTCGAGCTGCGCGCCGTCACCGGCCCGGACTATGGCCGGATCTATGATCACGAACTGGTCGAGGCGGTGCAGCGCATTGCCGGCAACGGCACCGGCGACACGCGCTGGAAGGTGCCGGGCGTGCTCGACTGGTCGACGGGCGTCTACAATCCACGTGTGGACATCACCAAGGATACGACGACGCTCTACGCCTCCGACCGCGACGTGTTCCTGTTCCTGGTGGACGATCTCAACCCGATCGAGGCCGGGCGGCTGCCGGACGGCTCGCCGGACCTTTATTTCCGGGGCTTCTATTGCTGGAATTCGGAGGTGGGCGCCAAAACGCTCGGCATCGCGAGTTTCTATCTGCGTGCCGTCTGCCAGAACCGTAATCTCTGGGGCGTCGAGGATTTCCAGGAAATCACCATCCGCCACTCCAAATACGCGGCCTCGCGCTTCGCCCATGAGGCGGCCCCGGCCCTGACCCGCTTCGCCAATTCCTCGCCCATGCCCTTCGTCAACGGCATCAAGGCGGCACGGGAGAAGATCGTCGCGCGCACCGACGAGGACCGCAGCGACTTCCTGCGCAACCGGGGCTTCTCCAAGGCTGAGACGGCCAGGATCATCGACACGGTGCTGGCCGAGGAAGGGCGAAAGCCCGAGAGCATCTTCGACTTCGTGCAGGGCATCACCGCGCTCGCACGCGACAAGCCCCACCAGGATGCCCGGCTCGACCTCGAGGGCCGGGCCAAGAAGCTGCTCGATCGGGCCGCCTGATTTCCGGAAAGCCGGAGATGCGGAGATCCGTGTCTCCGGCTTTGTGTCTTTCCGCTTCTGCGATTCTGCGGCGTTGCCCTCGAGAGTGAGAGGGCGGCGCTGCGCTTCGTGACGGGTTGGAGGCCGAGAGAGAGGCTCTCGGCCGCCCGTCGCGGAGGTGCCTTCCATGGCGACCAATGTTCAGAAGATCACGCTCTCGCCCTCCCGTGACATCCCCTTTAACAAGCTCCTGCTCAGCCAGTCGAACGTCCGGCGCATCAAGGCCGGCGTCTCGATCGAGGAACTGGCCGAGGACATCGCCCGGCGCGGCCTGCTGCAGGGCCTCAGCGTCCGGCCTGTGGTTGACGACACCGGCGTCGAGACCGGCATGTTCGAGATCCCCGCCGGCGGGCGGCGCTATCGGGCGCTGGAACTGCTGGTGAAGCAGAAGCGACTCGCCAGGACCGCGCCGGTGCCCTGTGTCATCCGGGAGGGCGGCATCGCCGAGGAGGATTCCCTTGCCGAGAACGTCCAGCGCGCGCCGCTGCACCCGCTCGACCAGTTCCGCGCCTTTCTGGCGCTTCGCGAGAAGGGGCAATCCGAGGAGGAGATCGCCGCCGCCTTCTTCGTCTCGGTCGGCGTGGTGAAACAGCGCCTCAAGCTCGCCTCGGTCTCGCCGGTGCTGCTGGAGGTCTATGCCGAGGACGGCATGACGCTCGACCAGCTCATGGCCTTCACGGTCTCTGGCGACCATGCGCGCCAGGAGCATGTCTTCGAGCGGCTGAAGACCTCCTATGACAAGCAGCCCTATGCCATCCGCCGCATGCTGACCGAAGGTGCTGTCCGCGCCTGTGACAAGCGCGCCCAGTTCATAGGCCTCGAGGCCTATGTCGAGGCCGGTGGCACCATCCTGCGTGACCTGTTCCAGGGTGATGATGGCGGCTGGCTGCAGGATGTCGCGCTGGTCGACCGGCTGGTGGCCGAGAAGCTGAAGGCTGAGGCGGACGCTGTCGCTATCGAGGGATGGAAATGGGTCGAGATGGCGCCCGACCTCGCCTATGGCCACACCTACGGCCTGCGGCAGCTGCGCGGCGAGACCATCCCGCTCACCACCGAGGAAGAAGCCAGCCGCGACGCCCTTCAGGCGGAATATAACCAACTGTCCGAGACCTATGCCGATGCGGATGAACTGCCGGAGGAGGTCGACGCGCGACTCGGCGAGATCGAGACGGCGATCGAAGCCTTCGAGGCGCGTCCGATCACCTTCGATCCGCTGGATGTGGCGCGGGCCGGTGCCTTCGTCAGCATCGCCCATGATGGCACGGTGCGCATTGAGCGCGGCTATGTCCGACCCGAGGACGAACTGCCGGTCGAGCCCGAAGTCGCCGCGGAAGACGCCGGCCCGCATCTTGTTGCGGCTTTGGCCACAAGGGCGAATGATGCCGTTACGGTGGAGGCACCGATCTCCGATTCCGAAGAGGACGAAGGGCCGTCTGCGCTCTCGGACCGGCTGATGACCGAGCTGACCTCGCACCGCACGCTCGGCCTGCGCCAGGCGCTGGGCGAACGGCCCGACGTCGCCTTCCTCGCCGCCCTGCATGCCCTGACGCTGAAGAGCTTCTATCGCTACGGCTCGGATAGCTGCCTCGAACTCGACCTGAAGAGCGTGGCGTTCAGCGCGCAGGCGCCGGGGCTGAATGACAGCACCTCGGCCGCCGCGATCCACGCCCGGCATGAGGGATGGGCCAAGGTCCTGCCGAAGGACTCGGCTGATCTCTGGGAGGCTCTGCGCGACTGGGGCAGTGACAGCCGCTCCGGCCTGTTCGCCCATGTGGTGAGCCTGTCGGTGAACGCCGTTCACGAGGCCTGGAACCGGCGCCCGCGCGCACTCCACCATGCCGATCAGCTCACACGCGCCGTCGACCTCAACATGGCCGCCGCCGGATGGAAGCCAACCGTGGACAATTTCCTCGGGCGGGTCACCAAGGCCCGCATTCTGCAGGCGGTGAGCGAGGCCAAGGGGCCGCGTGCGGCAGAGCGCATCGCGCACCTGAAGAAAGGCGACATGGCCCGCGAGGCAGAAACGCTGCTGGCCGACACCGGCTGGCTGCCCGAACCGCTGCGCGGAGCCGAACCGGAGGCCGGCGAAGAAACGGCGGTGCAGGACGGCACAACGGCCATGGGCGAAGACCAAAGCCTTGAGGATACTGAGGACACCACGGACATCCCCCCTGCCGTGGCCGCGGAGTAACCCTCAACACGATCCTGAACCTCGGCCCGCCGGCTCTGTCGGCGGGTCCTTGTTTTTGAAAAGCTCGCCATGTCCGGGATTGCTCACGATCTGTCGCGCCGGCTCGCTGATCGGGCCGAAGCCGTCTGCCGCCACTATCTCTCCAATGGGCGCCGGGAGGGCCGCTACTGGCTTGCCGGCGATATCAGAAACACGCCCGGCCGCTCGCTCTTTGTCCGGCTCCAGGCATCCGCGAAGGGCCCGGCGGGCAAATGGACCGATGCCGCCACCGGCGAACATGGCGATCTTCTCGACCTCATCCGCGGATCGCTGGGGCTCCTCGACTTCGCAAACGTTGCTGCGGAAGCACGGACGTTTCTCAGCCTGCCGGACCCCGAACAGGAACCCACATCACCACCTCGCCGCGTCATGCCGGCTCCATCAGGGGCCGTCGAAGCGGCTCGCCGGTTGTTCGCCATGTCGCAGCCCATCGCCGGGACCCTCGCAGAGACGTATTTGCGCCGACGCGGCATTACGCTTTTGCACGGAACCGCAAACCTGCGTTTCCATCCGCGCTGCTACTACAAGCCTGACGGCGGCCCGACCGAGACCTGGCCCGCCATGATCGCCGCCGTCACCGATCTCTCCGGTAGGATCACCGGCGTACACCGCACCTGGCTCGTGCCCGACGGCTCGGACAAAGCTCCGGTCACTACACCGCGCAAGGCGATGGGTGATCTGCTGGGGTCTACCGTCCGCATCGGAGAGCCCGACACCGTGATGGCAGCGGGCGAAGGCATCGAGACCATGCTGTCTCTCCGGCAGGTCCTGCCCGACATTCCGATTATGCCGGCGCTCTCGGCAGCACATCTGGCTGCCATCCTGTTCCCGCCTGCCTTGAGGCGGCTCTACATCGTCCGCGACAACGATCCTGCCGGTGACGCCGCGCGGGACACGCTGATCGAACGGGCGAACGCCGGAGGCATCGAGGCCATCCCATTGTCGCCAGCGCTCGGGGACTTCAACGAGGATCTCCAGCGGCTCGGTTTCGATGCCCTCCGGACGCGTGTTCGGGTGCAACTCGCCCCGGGGGACGTGGCGCGCTTTCTGTGCCTGGCCCCATAGCGGGAACGGGCTGAACCGCGAGACGTGGCTGCCATACCTGCAAGGATGCGTGAGCCGACGGAAAAGGACCGCGCCTCGCGCCTTCGAGAGGGCGATCGGCCGCCAGTCGGGCCGGATCGGCAATGGCTGCCGCCGACGATTTTCCGGCGCGGCCTTCGGGCCGCTTTCCATCGCGAGGCAAAATCGCCGGCTTGTCGCCATCCTCCGCTGGCGCTTCGGCCCTCTGCGCTTTCCGGCATCGTCTTGTCCCGAAACCGGTTCCCACTTTCGGGGACCATGCCCGCGCTCCGGGTGCAGGTCCGTCCCGCCCGACGGCTTCGTCGCCATGAAGGCCGCGAAGGTCGCGGTCCAATTCGACGGAGGATCCCATGAGCGCGTATGACGACCACGAGCCGCACCACGTCTCATCCCCGACCGAGCACCTGATCCAGGAATTGCAGATCCACGGCCATCGTCCTTCCGAGGACGAGCGCGACCAGCGCCCGCCACCGGAGGACCGCCTGATCGAAGGCGCCATCGCCGATATCTTCGACGCCCTCGTCGCCACGATCACCGACACCAGCCTTGATGCCGACCTCCCTGATCTCCTCTGGTCGACCGTCAACATGTTCCACCGCGCCGTGGACCGGATCGAGCAGAAGCTCGACGACAACGAGCAGGCCCAGAAGCAGCTTCAGCGCGAACAGGACGGCTCCGAGGTGAAGTCCCTGGAGCTGGAGCGCCTGATTGACGTCGGCATGAACCTGATCGGCCGCCGCGACGGCATGGAATCCTTCCGCGAGGCCGCCGCCGACCGCTACCGCATCGCCACCGGCTCTCCCTGGACGCCACGGGCCGGATCACGGGTCAACCATCGCAATCTCACCGCAGCGCTGATCGATAGCCGGGATTTCCTCGCGGCCAGAAGGCGTGCCGATACTGAGGTGCTTGTGCCAGCCGGGCCGAAGATCGCCTTCTCGGGCGGCGACACCGCCCATCACCGGCAGATCTGGGCCAAGCTCGATCAGATCCACGCCAAGCACCCGGACATGGTGCTGCTGCATGGCGGCTCGCCAAAGGGCGCCGAAAAGATCGCGTCCCTCTGGGCCGACAGCCGCAAGGTGCCGCAGGTCGCCTTCAAGCCCGACTGGGCGAAGCACGCCAAGGCCGCGCCCTTCAAGCGCAACGACCAGATGCTGAACGTGGTGCCGATCGGGGTCGTGATCTTCCCCGGCACGGGCATTCAGGACAATCTCGCGGACAAGGCCCGCAAGATGGGCATTCCGGTCTATCGCCTCAGTTCCGGCGGCGCATAAGCGCCGCCACACCCGCAATCTTGAATATGATGGCAACTCCTCTATTTTGCTATCAATGCTATCAGCCTTACTGGAGGCGCCATCATGCCCGCAGTGACGATCCGGAATCTGTCGGAGGCAACGCACCGCGCCCTCAAGGTGCGTGCGGCCCAGCATGGCCGCAGCACCGAAGCCGAAATGCGCGACATCCTGGAGACCGCCGTTCGCCCTGACACGCGCCTTCGGCTCGGAACGGCGCTCGCGGAGCGCAGCCGCCGGCTTGGCCTGACCAATGAGGACATCGACGGTCTCAGCCCGGCGCGTGAGAGGACGCCTGCCGAGCCCATGAGCTTCGAATGATCCTTCTCGACACCAATGTCATCTCGGAGGCGATGAAGCCTATCCCCGACGACGCCGTGCGGGCTTGGCTCGACGAGCAGGCTGCCGAGACGCTCTATCTCTCCAGCGTCACCATCGCCGAGCTGTTGTTTGGCATCGGTGCGCTGCCCGCGGGCAAGCGCAAGGACCGGCTCACCGAGGCCCTGGATGGGGTGATTGAGCTGTTCGCCGACCGTGTCCTGCCATTCGACATCGCTGCCGCACGACATTATGCCGGCCTCGCCGTGAAAGCACGCGCGGCCGGGAAGGGCTTTCCGACGCCCGACGGCTATATCGCTGCAATCGCAGCCTCCCGGGGCTTCACTGCGGCCACGCGCGATACCAGCGCGTTCGACGCCGCCGGTGTGGCGGTCATCAATCCGTGGAACGTGGACAGCTGACGACCTGCCACAGTCAGCACGTGTTCAACCTGGCAACGCTGCGGAAGCGACCTGCGCAGTAGCCCGCCATCACGGTCTCCTGACCGGACGACCATCCCCGCTTCACGACGCTGATCCTTGGGTCCAGCCGATGGCCTGACGCCATCAACCCATGAAGGGTCGGACGACGCTGCGCGTGCCGCCGCTCCGGCTGCGCCTCACGCGGTGATTGCGGCCAACGGCCGGCCTCTTCGGGCGCCTGTCAGCGGGGGATGGACCTCCGCTCGCGCAGGAGCCAGGTCGATGTCCGCCCAGATCGCTCACGCCTTCGCCTTAAGCCTCGCCACCACCCTAATGGCCACCGTCGTGATCTTCCGCGCCGGCGACGGAACGCTCTCCGTCATTCCTGCTGCCGAATATGACGGCGACGAAGCCGCCATCGTCCGCGAAATCGACCCCTTTGCCTCCTGAGAGGCGAACAGGCGGCCATGAATGGTGGCCGCCGCCAATTCTGCTCATCGGGCGATTGCGTCGGAGGCGGTTGGCGACGCATCCCTCTGATTTTATGGAGCCGCCCCCATGATCTTCATCGGCATTCTCCTCAGCATGGCGACGATCGCATTCTTCTGCTGGCTGCTTTTCACCCTGGCGGTATTCGCGTTGCCGCTGTTTGCGGGCTTCACGGCGGGCACATGGGCCTATGGCACCGGCGCCGGCTGGCTCGGCGCTATCCTTGTCGGCTTTGCTGCCGCAGCCCTGACCTTCGGCTTGGGCCGTTTCCTACTCTCTGCCGTCCGCACCACCTCGGCGCGCCTACTGATCGCCGCCGTGTTCGCCATCCCGGCTGCGCTGGCAGGCTTCCACGCCACCCATGGCATCGTGAAGCACACCATGCCCTCGCAGACGTGGCAGATGGTGTTTTCGATCCTCGGAGCCGCCGCCGTTGGCATTGTCGCCTTCGTGCGCATTACCGGAACGAAGGCGTTCGGCCCTTCTGACGGGCACAGCTCCCCTCACTGACACCGCAATATCCGCTCGGCGCACCAGACGGCGAATGACATAGCGTCCGCGTCAATGGGCTGGGCCGGGAGGGAGCGGAAGTACAGAGCGTCCGTTTCGCCATGCTTTACGGCAGGGTTAGCGCGTGCGGCGAACGGCGGCCGCATCGCTGTTGAAAGGCCCCTTGGCGTGGAGAATTCGCGGAGTGGCGGAACGGGGAAGCTGTAGTTTGGTCAAGCTCAGGTATCGTCCACCTATGCTCGCCGGTCGGGTCTCGATATCCGGCGCGAGACAAAACCATCTCCCTCATCCATCCGCCCGTGCCCGCTCCAGGGGGCCTCTTCAATGGCCTGATCTGGCCGAAGGTCGGCTGCGCCTCAAGCGCCTATGCCACAACGGCTGGTCCCGACTTTTTTCCCCTGCCGACGCCCACCCCGCGCGCTGCGCGGGGCCCCGGATCGCCGTCATTCCTCGCGGAGCAACAAAGTCGCGCCTGCGCCGTCCTCCGCTGCGCTGCGGTCGCAATCCTCACCCCATCGCGCGAGCGCGACGGGGACCCCGAGGCGATGCGGCGCCGCTCGCCTTCGGCCTTTCGATCGCCATCAAGGCCGCAATGGCGCGGGCTCAGAAGACAGGACGGAGACGGAACATGGCGACCATCGGCACCTTCAGGAAGACCGGCACCAACGAGTTCACCGGCGACATCGTGACCCTCGGTGTGCAGGCCCGGGGCGTGCGCATCATCCCCGACACCCGCGCCACCGGCGAGAACGCCCCCAGCCATCGGGTCCTGGTCGGCCGCGCCGAGATCGGGGCCGCCTGGTCCAAGCGCTCCACCGAAGGCCGCGACTATCTGGGTCTCAAGCTCGACGATCCGAGCTTCACCGCCCCGATCTACGCCAATCTCTTCGACGACGAAGACGGCGAGTCCTTCTCCCTCATCTGGTCCCGCCCCAACGGACGCCGCAGCGACTGAAGCGCGGGCCGCGTCCCCGGCCTCCGAGGCCGGGGACGAACGCCATCGGCAAGACGGCGACGATCGCGATGATGGCTACAATCGTTCCCTACTCGTCGTCTTCGAGAGCGGTCTCGGCTGGGCCTTTCGGCCGACGCAGGAGCAGGTCGGACGCCTCGACGCCGAGAACCGAGGCGAGCCGCTCCACCACATCGATGCTGGCGTTGTAAACGCACCGCTCGAGCGAACTGATATAGGTGCGATCAATGTCCGCGAGGTGCGCAAGCTCCTCCTGCGACAGCCCCTTGGCAAGCCGCAAGGCCTTCAGATTGTGCGCGAACACCTCTCGGATCTCCATGACCGAGAGAGCAGTCGCTTGATGAGTATTTCACCACGGAGTATTCTCTACATCGCACTCGCCACGGCGTGGGTAGCGGTCGCCTGATGCCTTGCATCGGCAGTGCCAAAGAGGTGGTGGATCAGGTGTGCGCACCGGCGACGCGGCGTTCGGCTTTATGAGCACGCATGATAGAATGATCCCAAATTGCACCCCCACACCGTCGCCGACGGCTTGGCTTGCGACAGAAGAAGCGACAGCTTGCGGGGGATGGACGTGGCCAAGGCGTTTGAGGATAAGGCGCCGTCCGGTCAGGAACTGACCGCCTACGACCGCGCCCATATCAAGCTCTATATGCGCCTGCTCGATGCGACCGCCGAGGGAGCGGATTGGCAGGAAGTGGTGGTCGTCCTGTTCGGGATTGATCCGGCGCAGGAGCCTGCCCGCGCCCGCGCGGTACATGACAGCCATCTGGAGCGCGCCCGTTGGCTCGCCCAGACAGGCTATCGCGATCTGCTCCCGCACAGTGTCAACTGAAGCGCCTCCGGTCCATGTGATGCGCGCGCCGCATCACCTGTTGCCTGTGAGGTGAGTTCTGCCTCGCGATGCAATCCTTAATTGCTGTTCCCAACGGCATGCACCGTCTGGGAGTCGCTCATGAAGCCCGATACGTCGCGCTGGCGAGACAGTCGGACCTACGACTATTTCGATGATCTCTCCGTGGAGGGATTGGCCTGGGAGTGCCTGAGGCGCGATGAAGCCTACCAGCAGGCTTATCGAGACCTCGTGGATGCCGAGAGAGCGGCTGAACACTTCTCGGCCGAGGTAGAGCATCGCTGGGGGTTACGATGTCCCGGCGAACCCCTCGTTTCCTGCACACTTACAACGGCTTCAGTGGTCGCCGCGCGTCAATCCGGCCGTAACGATTTTCACCGCGCTGCCCGACAATTTGCCGGACACCGGCAAGACCTGTCTGCCTGCTCCTGCGGAGACACCTGCTTCTGCAGCACCGCTGCCCCTCTTCCTCTCCATCGTTGAACCCGGCGCACCGATCGCCGCTCTGATCCCTTTCGACGACGATCTGCCGGGCCGTATCGAGGCGCTGAACCGCCTCTGGCATGCGCGCCGTAGGAAGCCCGTGCCCCCCGACACCCGCATGACCAGCCAGCAACGGGGGCGCCTGCGGCTGATGCTTCAGGCCTGCGACGGACGAAGCCGGGGTGCGAGCTACCGGGCCATCGCAGAGGCTATCTTCGGCACAGAGCGTGTGGCGGCCGATCCCTGGAAGACATCTCCCTTGCGCGACCGCGTCATCGGCCTTGTGGAAGGCGGCTCCGGCCTGATTGCCGGCGGCTATTTGCGGCTGTTCCGGCATCGCCGCCGCCCGTGACGGGTGGGGATTTTAGCCCCCCAATCTTCCCCATCCCTCCCGACATTCCTCCTCCGCCACCGTGGTCACCGTTCGCCGCCGCACTCCGGCAGCACCCGCCACACCCACGGAGGCCCGCTCCATGCGACCCGATCTCGCCCCCCTCCCGCCGCGCTATCTGCGCACCAAGGAAGCTGCTGCGTTTCTCAGCCTCTCGGCCCGCACGCTTGAGAAGCACCGCACCTATGGCACCGGTCCCGCCTATCGCAAGCTCGGCGGGCGCGTCGTCTATTCCATCGACGACCTGCAGGCCTGGACCGAGCGCGGTGCGGTCACATCGACCTCCGATCCGCGCGGCACCGTCCTGCCGGCCAAGCGCCATGCGCTTGCCGCCGGTTCGTTCGCCGGCCGCGCCGCGCGCTGAACGCCCCCATGGCGGCGCGGCATCACAGCCTCTCGGAGCGCGGACAGCTGGATCTGTTCCGCGCCCTGCCGGGCGACTTCGCGCCACGAGATGCGCAGGATCTCATGGCCTACCCCTTCTTCTCCCTCTCCAAGACGCCGCGCGTCGCACCGATCGATTTCCGGACCGGCAGCATCGCCATCCGGGTCGAGGCCGTGCCCGACCACGGCATGGCTACCATCTGGGACGCCGACATTCTCATCTGGGCGGCAAGCCAGATCGTCGAGGCGCGCGACGCGGGGCTTCGCACCTCGCGCCTGATGGCGGCGACGCCCTATGAGATCCTCACCTTTGTCGGGCGCGGCACCTCCCTGCGCGACTATCAGCGCCTCAAGGCCGCGCTCGACCGTCTCCAGTCGACGACAGTGTCGACCACCATCCGCCAGCCGGCGGAAGGGCGCCGGCACCGCTTCTCGTGGATCAATGAATGGCAGGAGCGCACCGACCGCAACGGCCGGCCCGATGGCGTCGACCTCATCCTGCCGGACTGGTTCTACCGCGCCGTGCTCGACGACGCGCTCGTGCTCACCATCGACCGGGCCTATTTCGGGCTGACCGGCGGACTGGAGCGCTGGCTCTACCGTCTGGTGCGCAAGCATGGCGGGCGGCAACAAGACGGGTGGCGCTTTGATTTCCGGCACCTGCACCAGAAGTCGGGCAGCCTGTCGCCGTTCAAGCGCTTCGCCTTCGAGCTCAGGGATCTGATCCGGCGCCAGCCGCTTCCCGGCTACATGCTGTTCGTTGAGGTCGAGGTCGGTGGCCGGCTGCTGCTCGCCTTCGAGCCAGCTGCGCCCTGTGGACAACCTGTGGATAGCCTCGTGCTATCGGGAACCCGAACTATCGTGCCATCGGGAACCGGTGCCTCGTGCTATCAGGAACTCAAACAGGCATTAAATCCCTGTCCTAAATCAGGAAATTGCGCCCTTAACTTAGAGTCTAACTCAGAATCTAACCTTAAGAGGCGCGCGAGCGCTTTTGCGAGCGCCGTCGATCAGCCCCGACTGGGGGCGAAGTGGCCGGGAAAGACGCCGCGTGACAGCGTCTCACAGACGCTCCCTCGCTCGAGGGGGCATCGATGATCGTCGCGCTCCTCAACCAGAAAGGCGGGGTCGGCAAGACGACGCTGGCGCTGCATCTCGCCGGGCAATGGGCCCGCCAGGGACAGCGGATCACGCTGATCGACGCCGACCCTCAGGGCTCGAGCCTCGACTGGTCGCAGCAACGCAGCCGCGAGGGCCTGCCACGGCTGTTCGGTGTCGTCGGGCTTGCACGCGATACGCTGCACCGGGAGGCGCCGGAGCTCGCGCGCGACGCCGATCACATCGTCATCGATGGACCGCCCCGCGTCGCCGGGCTGATGCGCTCGGCGTTGCTCGCCGCCGATCTGGTGCTGATCCCGGTGCAGCCCTCGCCCTTTGACGGCTGGGCATCGGCCGAGATGCTGGCGCTGATCCGCGAGGCGCGGATCTACCGCCCGGCGCTATTGGTCCGGTTCGTCCTGAACCGCTGCGGCGCGCGCACCGTTCTCGCCCGCGAAACCGCGCGGACTTTGGCCGATCACGATCCGCCAGTGCTCGCCAGCACCATCGGCCAGCGCATCGCCTTTGCGGCGGCCGCGCAATCCGGACGTCTCGTCTTCGAGCGCGACGATGCCGGCGCGGCCACGCGCGAGATCGCCGCGCTCGCCGCCGAGATCAATGGTCTCGACCTCGGAAGGCTCGCGCCATGAGCGAACGCCCGATCCGCCGCGACTTTGCATCCCGGCCTGCCGATCCCGAGCACTGGATCAAGGCAGCCGATGTCTCGACCGAACGCCGCCCCGGCGCCGCGTTCACCGCGCGCCTCACCATCGATGTGACGCCCGACCTGCGCGGCCGGATCAAGGTCGCCGCCTTCCGGCGCGGCGTCACCGTCGCCGAGATGCTGCGTGACCTCCTCGCGCACGAATTCCCTCTTCAATCTGGAGATCTGCCATGAGCGCGGCGTTTGCGCCCCGTGCGGCAAGCACGGCATTCGCACCTGTTTCCCCGTCCGATGCCATGACCCATGTCGAGCTGACCCATATCGAGAAGCGCATCGAGAACTGGATCCGCTTCGGCCATCACGCGCATGAGCAGCTATTGGATCGCCGCCGGCGCATCCTGTCTTTCCCTCCCGGCAGCATCTTCGCCTTTGTCCGGTGGGCGTCGAATGACTTCGGCACTGTGGCCTCCCGCCTCGACATCGCGCGCTGCGTGGCGCCGGGCGAAGGCTACCAGACACTGCCCTTTGTGCGCCCCGGCGGCGAGATCCTGCTGCGGGTGGATGGCTGGCCGAAGGTCGAGAAAATTCTGCAGCACATCGACGCCATCGAGGCGATCGGCATCGATGCGACGACCGTCGCCCCTGATCACTGGGGCCATGTCGCGCACCGCATCAGTGTCGGCTTCGAGCCGCGCGCCTATAGCATGGAGCGCCATCAGGCGTGGCTGAAGCGGCAGGAGTGCGGTCAATGAACCGCGCCGCCTATGTGCTGATGGCTGCGGCCGCCAGCGTCGGCATGGCCTACGCCACCACGCTGCCGACGCCGCTCAAGCTGATCTGGAATGTCTCGGCGAGCGTTCCTGTCGGGCTCTACTCGGTCGAGCCGGCGGATCATCTCGAGATCACCGATCTGGTCGCGGTGATGCCACCGCCGCCGCTCGCCGCGTTCCTCATCGCACGTGGCTATCTCGGTGAGGGCACGCCGCTATTGAAGCGTGTGATGGGGCTTCCGGGACAAGAGGTCTGCCGCTTCAATGACGCCATCACCGTCGATGGCGTACCGCTGGGTGAAGCCCTTCGGCGCGATAGCTTGGGCCGGGAGCTGCCGGTCTGGCAGGGGTGCCGGCGTATCGCTCCCGGTCATCTGTTCCTGATGAACCCGGACGTCGGCGACAGTCTCGACGGACGGTATTTCGGGCCGATTTCAGACGGCACCGTCATCGGCCGTGCGATGCCACTCCTCACGGATGAAGCCGGCAACAGTGACTTCGTCTGGCGCGCGGCGGTGCGCTGACATGCGTCGCTCCGCGCTCTTCCTCGCATCCGGACTGTTGATCTGCGGTGCATCGCCTGGCTCTGCCCCCGCGCAACCTATGGCACCAACTGCAGCGTATTCGGTAACGTCCTACGCTGCCTTTATCGACGAAGCCGCGCAGCGCTTCGAGCTTCCGGCCAGCTGGATCCGTGCGGTCCTGCAGGCCGAGAGCGGCAGCGATCCGCGCGCCGTCTCACCCGCCGGCGCCATGGGTCTGATGCAGATCATGCCCGTGACCTGGGACGAGCTTCGCGTTCATCATAGTCTCGGCGCTGATCCGTTCGACCCGCGCGACAACATCCTCGCCGGTGCCGCCTATTTGCGCCAGCTCCATGACCGCTATGGCAGCATCCGCGCCATGCTCGCGGCCTACAATGCCGGGCCGGCGCGCTATGAGGCGTCGCTTGCCGGCAAGCCGCTGCCGCCGGAGACGCGCACTTACATCGCGGCTCTGGCGCCGATCATCGACAAAGAGTCTGCAGCCGGCGCCGCCGAACTGGTGCTGCCAATGGCGCAAAGCTGGCGCGAGGCTCCGCTGTTCGCCACGCCGCCTGCGCGCAGCAATCCAGCCGATGCCGCGCTCCTCGCGCCGCGATCGGGCGCGCTGTTCGTTGCACCTTTGCCATCGCGGAGGGCGCCATGAGCAGGCGGACCTGCTTTCGCATGCTGTCGGGCTCTGGCGTTCCGTGGCGAGGAAGGAGGCGCAGGACAGGAACCACGACCGCACGAGGGCAGGATAAAAGGGCGCACATTGCGCTGCGGTCGGGGTGTTGTTTCTGCAGGTATTTTCTGTGTCCCCGGCACCTTGCGGAGCCGAACCACAAGGTTTGTGCGTGCCGCAAAGTGCTGCGCATCAACGATTTTCCGCACATTGCGAGGTTTCGCCATGGGCGATGAACGCGAATTCCGCGTCCGTCCCGGCCGCATCCGCTCGACCCGCGCTCAGCAGGCCCGCCCCTTCGTCGCCCAGGCGCTTGCTGCGGCCCGCAAGGCCGGCGGAGGGGTCTCCCCTTCGGCCAAGATCGCCACCGGCAACCGCTCGCGTTTCGGCAGCGGGCAGGTCGCCAGCCTTCAGGCCAGTCGCCGGATCACACCGAGGTCACGCGGCGCCGTGGTGAAGGCCCGCGTCGTCCGGCACACGGCCCGCGCGGGCTCCCTCGGCCAACACCTCACCTATCTTCGCCGCGAGGGGGTGACCCGCGACGGGGAGAAGGCGCGGATGTTTGGTCCCGAGATCGAGAGCGTGGATGTCGACGCCTTCACCGAGCGCTGCCGCGTGGATCGTCACCATTTTCGCTTCATCATCTCGCCTGACGACGCGTTGGAGATGGAGGACCTGCGGGCCTTCACCCGAGACCTCACCCGGCAGATGGAGAAGGACCTCGGCTCCGGGATCGACTGGGTTGCCGTCGATCACTGGAACACCGAGCATCCCCATGTGCATCTGATCGTCCGCGGCCGCCGCGACGACGGCCAGGATCTCGTGATCTCTCGCGACTACATCACGGAGGGCATGCGCGATCGCGCCCGTGACCTGATCACCCAGGAACTCGGCCCGCGCACCGAGCTCGATATCCGCCGGGGTTTGGAACGCCAGATAGAGGCCGAGCGCTGGACCGAGCTCGATCGGCAGCTCATGCACGAGACCCGCGAGAGCGGCATCATCGACATGGCGCCGGCTCCAGGCCGACAGCCGGACGAACACGATGCACTAAAGATTGGGCGCCTCCGGAAGCTCGAGACGCTCGGCCTCGCTAAGGAGATCGGCAACGCGCAGTGGGTGATGGAGCCGGAAGCGGAAGCCAGCCTGCGCGCGCTCGGTGAGCGTGGCGATATCATCAAGCGCATGCACCGCGCCCTGACCGACCGCGGGATCGAGCGCGGCACGGCCAGCTATGTCCTTGCCGCCGAGAGCCTCGACGTGCCGGTGATCGGCCGGCTGGTCGCGCGCGGCCTCGATGATGAACTCCACGGCTCCGCCTATGCGATCGTCGATGGCGTGGACGGACGCTCCCATCACATTCGGCTGCCAGACCTCGAAGCCGCCGGTGACGGGGCGGCCGGCTCCATCGTCGAATTACGCGCCTTCGACGATGCGCATGGCAAACGGCGCGTCGCTCTCGCCGTGCGCTCCGATCTCGATCTCGCCCATCAGGTCACGGCCACCGGCGCCACCTGGCTCGACCGGCAGGCCATCGCGCGTGAGCCCGTCGCTCTCTCCGACGGCTGCTTCGGCGCCGAGGTGAGCGAAGCACTCGACCGACGCGCCGAGCATCTCGTCCGGGAGGGGCTGGCCGAGCGGCAGGGACGGCGCGTCGTCTTCGCCCGCAACCTCATCGACACGCTCCGCCGCCGGGAACTGGAGGCGCTCAGTGAGAAGCTCGCCGCCGAGACCGGCCTGCCGTTCAACAAGGCCGGCACCGGCGAGTATGTCGCCGGTGCCTACCGCCAGCGCCTCAACCTCGCGTCCGGACGCTTTGCCATGCTCGATGACGGGCTCGGCTTCCAGCTCGTGCCCTGGTCGCCATCGCTGGAGCGCCAGCTCGGCAAGCATGTCTCCGGCGTCGCCCGTGACGATGGTGGCGTCGACTGGAGCTTCGGGCGCAAGCGCGGCCTCGGCCTCTGACCTGAGAGAGGGATTATCACCATGTCGGCGACGAAAATCCTCTGGGGGCAGATCCTCACCGTCCTATTGATCGTGCTCGGGGCCATCTGGGGCGCCACACAATATGTGGCCTGGAGCCTCGGCTATCAGGCGCAGTTGGGCGCGCCGTGGTTCGCGCTTCTCGGGCTGCCCATCTACTATCCGCCGGCCTTCTTCTGGTGGTGGTACTTTTTCGACGCCTATGCGCCGGACGTGTTCTTCCGGGGGGCGCTGATCGCCGCTTCCGGCGGCTTCCTCTCCATCGCGTTTGCCATCGCCCTGTCGGTCTGGCGGGCGCGGGAGGCCTCCAGGGTCGAGACCTATGGTTCGGCACGTTGGGCCGAGAAGGAGGAGGTCCGGGGCGCCGGGCTGCTCGGCTCGGATGGCGTCGTGCTCGGTCGGTATGAACGGGACTATCTGCGCCATGGCGGGCCCGAGCATGTGCTGTGCTTCGCGCCGACCCGGTCCGGCAAGGGCGTCGGGCTGGTCGTGCCCTCGCTACTGACCTGGCCGGGCTCGGCTATCGTCCATGACATCAAGGGCGAGAACTGGCATCTCACCGCCGGCTTCCGCGCCCGGCATGGCCGCGTCCTGCTGTTCGACCCGACCAATGCGAAGTCCGCCGCCTATAATCCGCTGCTGGAGGTGCGTCGCGGCGAGTGGGAAGTGCGCGATGTGCAGAACATCGCCGACATTCTAGTCGATCCGGAAGGCTCGCTGGAAAAGCGAAACCACTGGGAGAAGACCAGCCACGCGCTGCTGGTCGGCGCCATCCTCCATGTCCTCTATGCCGAGAAGGACAAGACACTGGCCGGCGTAGCCGCCTTCCTCTCCGATCCGAAGCGGCCGATCGAGACCACGCTCGACGCCATGATGAAGACCGCGCATCTCGGCGAGGCGGGTCCGCATCCGGTCATCGCCAGCGCCGCCCGCGAACTGCTGAACAAATCCGACAACGAGCGCTCGGGCGTGCTCTCCACCGCCATGTCCTTCCTCGGCCTCTACCGCGATCCGGTGATTGCCGAGGTGACGCGGCGCTGCGACTGGCGCATCGCCGATATCGTTGGCCGCAAGACACCCGCGACCCTCTATCTCGTGGTGCCGCCCTCCGACATCAATCGCACCAAGCCACTGATCCGCCTCCTCCTAAACCAGATCGGTCGACGCCTGACCGAGGACCTGCAGGCCAAGGGCGGACGCCATCGGCTGCTGCTCATGCTCGACGAATTTCCGGCGCTCGGCAGGCTCGATTTTTTCGAGAGCGCGCTCGCCTTCATGGCCGGCTATGGCCTGAAAGCCTTCCTCATTGCCCAGTCGCTGAACCAGATCGAGAAGGCCTATGGGCCGAACAACTCCATCCTCGACAACTGCCATGTCCGCGTGAGCTTCGCCACCAACGACGAGCGCACCGCCAAGCGCGTCTCCGATGCCCTTGGCACCGCCACCGAGATGAAGGCGATGAAGAATTATGCCGGCCATCGGCTCTCGCCGTGGCTCGGCCATCTCATGGTGTCGCGCTCGGAAACCGCCCGCCCCCTGCTCACCGCCGGCGAGGTCATGCAGCTGCCGCCCACGGACGAGATCGTCATGGTCGCCGGGACCCCGCCAATCCGCGCGAAGAAGGCGCGATACTACGAGGACGCGCGCCTCCGGGAGCGGCTCATGCCGCCGCCAAAGCCCTCTCATGGCCCGACCGTCCAGCACGATGACTGGACTGCGCTACCGTTGCCAGTGACGCAGGAGGGCACGGACGGGAGCGCCGCCATCGAAGATCAAGACGATGACCCGACCGGCTCCGAGCGCAGGCATCAGCCCGAGCTCAGCCGCGTGAAACCGGTCGAGAAAATGCAGCCCATCGAGAATGAGTTCGAGTTCGACACGGATCGCGACGACGAGATGGACGACGTTGCCGCCCGGAACCGGCGCATGACCGGTCTCATGCAAGGCGTGGCTCGACAGGTCAGTCTCAATCCCAATGACGGCATGGAGCTGTGATCGCCATGGCAGGTCGCACGAAGAAAGCGCAGATCTCGGTCTACCTCGAGCCCGACATCATGGACACGCTGGCCCACTACGCCGCCCAGCGCGACCAGTCCATGTCCCTGATCGCCCAGGCCGCAATCGCCTCCTTCCTGTCGCCCGACAGCTCAGAGCGCCAGGAGGCCGCTCTTGCCCGGCGCCTCGGCCAGATCGATCGACGCCTGGCCCGGCTGGAGCGGGATCTCGGCATCTCGACCGAAGCCTTCGCCACCTTCATCCGCTTCTGGCTCGCCACAACCCCCGCCCTGCCCGAACCCGCCGCCCAGTCCGCTCGGGCCAAGGTCTCCGAGCGCTACGCAGCCTTCACCCGCGCGCTCGGCCGGCGCTTGGCGAAGGGGCCTCAGCTGCGGCAGGAGGTCGTCGAGGATGTTTCGGCAACAGAGGAAGACGGGAGCGGCCGGAGTTGACCCAAGGCGGAAATTGGGAAGGTCCGCTCTTTGGCGCCAGTCCCATTTTCCGGCTATACAAACCTTCGTGTTTTGGCAATGCTGCAATCAGGAAGCCCCGCTACAGCGAGCGGAGCTTCCCCCTTATCTAGCAGCAACAATCGTCCTGCGTTCGTTACAGCATCCGCTTGATGTCGGTATAGCTGCCGTTGGTGCGCAGCGTCACAGTTACATCGGCGGAGCCCCGGTTGCGCCAGAACCAGCCGTGGTTGCCGTCGAAGGCCGCTTCGAGAACGCCGTTGGCACCCGGCACTCCGCGCCCCTTCTCGTAGCTTGTCTCCTTGCCGCCACCATCACCATGGAGGTCGAAGTTCACCACGCCCCCGGTGACGGTCCAAGTGTAATTCACCTTCTGGCCCTGGCGCATGGTCAGCTTCACCTCGCTGCCTTCGCCGGGCTTCAGCGTGATGGTCATCTCATCAGTTCGCGTGCCCGCATTGGTCTGCGCCATGGCCGATCCGATCAGGAACTCGGCAAAGACCCGCTCCGTCAGGCTCGAACGCCGGTCGGGCGCCGGCGCGGCGATGGGGGTGGCGCCCTGCTGGCCGGCCGCGCGGTCCTTCTCCGCCTCCTCGGCGAGTTGGGCCTTGATCTCGCCCATCTCCGTCAGCCCCAGCATGCGGCCGATGCCGGTCGGGTCGACGGCATATTCCGCCGGCAGCACGATTGTGATGAGGATCGCCGCAGCGGCAACGATGGCAATGAGGGTGGATCGCAGCAGCTGGGCGGAGGTCGGCAGCTCGGCGCGGGTAGGCATGTCCGTGTTATACATGGTTGGTCCTTTCAGGAAGCTCAGGAGACGAACCAGCCGGTGATCTGGTAGCCGATCAGCACGAAGCCGGCGGTCATCATCACGACGTTGGCGGTGTAGGCGTGGCGGAAGAAGCTCGGCGTCCGCCGCCAGAAGCCCATGACGATGAGGATGGCGGCAAGCGCCAGGAGTTGGCCGATCTCCACGCCCACGTTGAAGGCGAGCAGGTTCGGCAACAGTCCGTCGGGCGAGATGTCGTAGTCGATGATCTTCGTCGACAGGCCGAAGCCGTGGAAGAAGCCGAAGATCAAGGTGGCGAGCTTGGTGTTCGGCTGGAAGCCGAACCACCTTTGGTAGGCGCCCAGATTGTCGAGCGCCTTGTAGACCACCGAGAGCCCGATAATGGCGTCGATGATGTAGCTGTTGATGCCGACGTGGAAATAGACGCCGAGCAACATGGTGGTAGAGTGCCCGATGGCGAACAGGCTCACATAAATGCCGATGTGCTTCATCTTGTAGAGGAAGAAGATCAAGCCGAGCAAGAACAGGATGTGGTCGTATCCCGTCACCATGTGCTTGGCTCCGAGATAGATGAAGGGCAGGAGATTAATGCCAGTGATTTCCTGTATATAGCCCTTGTCGCCCTCGGCGACGGCGTGGGCGAAGGCCGAGCCCGCCAGAAGCGGCACAGTCAGGAAAGCAACGAGCATGGGAAGGGCGAGCCGCCGGCGCGCGCAAGGCGTGCTGGACTGGCCCTGACAGACAGGTCCGTGCATAGGAATTCCGATCTTTGCTGATGAGGGATGCCGCGTGCGCGGCAGCGATCATGCGATGAAGATCAGTCGCGGAGGGCGATCGAGCCTGAATGAAGCCTGAAGGTGCGCGAAGACCGGCGGGCACGGATGCCAGTCACGGGTCGACTGAACAACTGGTGCCATCGCCACCGAGAGGACGTTCGGCGTCTCGTGCGAATGGTCTGCGGGATTGTGGCCATGGGAGTGGCCGGGGCTCTGTTCGTCTGCAGCTCCGTCGTCATGGACATGGCCATGATCCTTCAGGTCGGCTGCGAGCTCAGCGTGGCGAGCAGCCTCCGCCACGGCGAGCGCCACGGGATCGTGCGATGCAGAGCGACCAACGGGTGACAGCAGCATGCCGAGAGTCATCGTGATAGCGACGACGAGGCGAAAGGCGATGCTGCGGGTACAGTTTGGCATGCTCGGTGATTATCTGCGCAGATCCTAACAAAGCGTTGTCGGACAGATTCGATGACCGACCTGTCCTTGTAATATCCCCTCCAGGGGGATAGGATCAAGAGATGACAGAGCCGGCCCAGCTCCACGAAACCCATCCCGATATCATCAAGCGGCTGAAGCGCGCAGATGGCCATCTCAAGGGCATCATCGAGATGATCGAAGCTGGGCGTCCCTGCCTCGATGTCGCCCAGCAGTTGCACGCAGTGGAGAAGGCCATCGCCCAAGCCAAGCGGACCCTGATCCAGGACCATCTCGACCATTGCCTCGAAGATGCCGCCGGTCCGCTTGGGCGGGAGCAGCGGCGCTCCATCGACGAGTTTAAGGAAATCACCAAATATCTGTGAGCTGTGCATGCCCTCCTTCACCGACCTGATCCAGCAGGGTTCCGCGCACGCTTGGCTGTTCATTCCGAGCGCAATACTGCTCGGCGCGCTGCACGGGCTGGAGCCGGGCCACTCCAAGACCATGATGGCCGCCTTCATCGTCGCCATCCGGGGGACGGTGACGCAGGCGGTGCTGCTCGGGCTGGCGGCGACGGCATCGCATACCCTCGTGGTGTGGGGAATCGCCCTGGGCGGCATGTACCTTTGGCAAGGCGTTGATGCTGAGGCCTTCGAGCCATACTTCCAGCTGGCCTCCGCCGTCGTCATCGTCGCCATCGCACTGTGGATGTTTTGGCGTACGTGGGAGGAGCAGCGGCGTGCACAGGCCGCCGCCGGAGATCACGAGCATGCGCACAGCCACCACCACGGCGGGCATGGGCATAACGCCCATGGCGAAGACCTGCGCCGTATCGATACGGGGCATGGCGTGGTCGCCGTGGAGGTGTTCGAGGACGGTGTGCCGCCGCGCTGGCGCATCCGCACAGAGCGGGGCCAAGCCTGGACGGCGGAAGACGTGACCATCGTGACCGAGCGGCCCGATGGAGCGCGCCAAGTGTTCACTTTCATGGACAGGGGCGGCATCCTGGAATCCGTCGACGAGATTCCGGAGCCGCACGAGTTCATGGCACGCGTGAGCCTCGGGCATGGCGGGCACACGCACGATTACGATCTGTCGTTCGTTGAAGGGCATGGCCACGACCACATGCACGAAGAGGTCCAAGGGCTCAATGTCGCGACCTCCGGCTACCAAGACGCGCATGAGCTCGCGCATGCCAATGACATCCGCCGCCGGTTTGCCGATCGCGACGTGACCACCTGGCAGATCATCGCGTTCGGCCTGACCGGGGGGCTGATCCCGTGTCCCGCGGCGATCACGGTGCTCCTGCTGTGCCTTCAGCTGAAGGAGTTCACGCTGGGGTTTGCGCTGGTGCTCTGCTTCTCCATCGGCCTTGCGATCACGCTCGTGACGGTGGGTGCTGCCGCGGCGCTTAGCGTGCGTCACGCGAGCGAGCGATGGGCGTGGTTCGGCACCGTAGCCCGCAAAGCCCCTTATTTCTCAAGTCTCCTGATCGTCGCCGTGGGTCTCTACGTGGGTTGGCACGGCTGGAGCGGCCTCACTGCGCACGCCGCTGCGGCGGCATCTTCCCTGTCTTCTGGCACGTAAGGCCATCGAGCAAAACTATGCTTCAGGTCCTCGCCAATCGCACCTATCGCCATCTCTTTCTCGCACAGGTAATTGCGCTGGTGGGGACCGGCCTGGCTACGGTGGCGCTGGGACTGTTGGCCTACGACATTGCCGGCGCCGACGCGGGCGCAGTTCTGGGTACGGCGCTCGCCATCAAGATGGTCGCCTACGTGGGCGTGGCGCCGGTAGCGGCCGCCTTTGCCGAGCGTCTGCCGCGCCGAACCATGCTGGTTTGCCTTGATATGGTGCGGGCCGCGGTGGCCTTGTGCCTGCCATTCGTCACCGAGGTGTGGCAGGTCTATGCGCTGATCTTTGTCCTGCAGTCGGCCTCCGCTGGCTTCACGCCGACCTTTCAGGCCACCATCCCGGATGTCCTGCCTGACGAACGGGAGTACACGCGGGCACTCTCCCTTTCGCGGCTGGCCTATGACCTTGAGAGCGTCGCCAGCCCGATGCTGGCGGCCGCGCTCCTGACCCTCATCAACTTTCACAGCCTCTTTGCTGGGACAGCCATCGGTTTCCTCGCCTCAGCCGCCCTGGTTGTTTCGGTGGCGTTGCCCAGCCCGAAGGCGAGCGAACGACGGGGCATCTACGACCGCACCACGCGCGGCCTCAGAATCTACCTCGCGACGCCACGCCTACGCGGGCTCCTGGCACTCAATCTCGCAGTCGCAGCCGCGAGTGCCATGGTCATCGTCAACACGGTAGTGCTTGTGCAAGCGCAGTTCGGCCTCGGCCAACGATCAACGGCTCTGGCGTTGGCCGCTTTCGGTGGTGGGTCGATGATCGCCGCGCTCCTGTTGCCGCGCCTGCTGGACGATGTTCCCGACCGGCGCGCCATGCTGGCCGGCGCTGGCGTCCTGGTCGCAGGCCTCTTCGTAGGGGTCGCGGTTCCGAGTTTCGTATGGCTGCTGCCGCTTTGGTTTGCGCTCGGGCTCGGCTATTCGCTGGCGCAGACGCCATCCGGTCGCCTGCTGCGGCGCTCTTCAATGCCGGAGGACCGACCTTCGCTGTTCGCTGCCCAGTTCGCGCTTTCGCACGTCTGCTGGCTCATCACTTATCCCATTGCAGGCTGGTTCGGCGCCAAGATTGGCTTGCCGCTTACGTTTGCGGCGCTGGGCCTCCTCGCGGCGTTCTCGGTCCTCGCTGCAATCCGACTTTGGCCGTCGAATGATCGGGACGTGCTTGCCCATTCCCATGGGGCACTCGATCCTGCTCACCCCCATCTGGCCGATGCGGTGCCGACGCCAGATGGCTTGCAGCATGCCCACGCCTTTGTCATCGACAGCAATCATCCGGAATGGCCGCGCTCGGCATGACTGCCGCTGCTCTTCTTCTCCTCCGCGAGGCCCAGTGGTGACGGAACTGCCGGTCTATCTCGGCCTGTTCCTGGCCGCGTTTGCTGCGGCGACCATCCTGCCCATGCAATCTGAGGCGGTTTTTGTGGGATTGTTGTTGGCCGATTACCCCCTACTGCCGCTGCTTCTGGCAGCCAGCGGCGGCAACGTGCTGGGTTCGGTCGTGAACTGGTTCCTAGGTCGCGGGATAGAGCGCTTCAGCGGGCAGCGATGGTTTCCGGTGAGCGAGGCAGCGCTGGCCAAGGCCCAGCGGTGGTATCGGCGCTACGGCAAATGGTCGCTTCTTCTCAGCTGGATGCCGGTCATTGGCGATCCACTGACCGTTGTAGCCGGGCTTATGCGGGAATCGTTCCCGACGTTCCTTCTCATCGTCGCCTTCGCCAAGGTTGCGCGTTACGCGGTACTCGCGGCACTCGCGCTCCAAGTCGCTTAAAGATGTGTCACGACATGGCCACCTAAGCTTGGCAAGGCTCGCTGTGATGGGAACATTCCTCGACCTCCAGCGCTGGCTCTACGGCGGCGCGCTCGACGCACTGAACGCCCTGCGGACTGTGGGCATCGCAGGACTGCCCGCGCTGATCGGTGCAGCCTTCGGCTTCGGCATGCTCCACGCACTCCTGCCCGGCCACGGCAAGGCGGTGCTCGCCTCGCACTATGCCGGCGACGGGCGAATGGTGGGTGCGCTCGGCGCCAGCATTATTCTCATACTCACCCATGTGGGTTCGGCCATTCTGATTGTGCTGGGCGGTTTTGCTGTCCTCAAAAGCACCATTGGCGGCGCCGGGCGGTCCCCCATGCTGGAGCAGACGAGCCAAGTCCTAATCGTCGTCGTGGGCCTGTGGCTGCTTTGGCGCGCCGGGCGGCCGCATTCGCACGACCATGATCGCTCCGGCCCGGCGCTTGCCTTCGTCACCGGCCTCGTGCCGTGTCCGCTCACCACCTTCATCATGACCTATGCGCTGGCCCATGGCGCGCTCGTGTCGGGTCTCCTTCTGTCGGGCACCTTCGCCGCGGGCATGGTCGTCACGGTGGCGTCGTTCCCGCTGCTGGCGGTTCTGCTGCGCACCCGGCTTATGCCGCTGCTGGCACGCACTGAGGTACTGAGAGCGCGGACGGGCCACGTGCTTGAGGTGGGAGCAGCCCTGGCGGTCATCCTGCTGGGCGTGTGGCCGCTCGTTCGCTGAGCTGATCAGGCACGCTGCTCTTCCGGCGGCCGAACGTGCCGGAAGATCCAGAGCAAAGCGAGGTCGTAGAGGATCTTCAGCACGCCGCACAGGATCAGCGGCCATGCCTCATGGCCGGCGGCGAACAGCGCCCCGGCGAGCGCCGGGCTCAATGCCGCGGCGAGACTTCGCGGCACCGAGGTGATGCTGGCGGCGGCCGGACGCTCGGGAGGCGTCACCACAGCCATCACGTAGGAGGAGCGGGTCGGTACGTCCATCTGTGACAGAGCGGAACGCACCAGCAGCAGGGTGAGCGCGACTTCGAGGCTCGGGGCCAACGCGGCGAGGATCAGGCAGAGGCTGGACGGGATGTGGGTGAACACCATGGTGTTCACGAGCCCGATGCGGCGCGACAGCCAGGCCGCCACCGGGAAGGAGAAGGCGGACAGCACGCCCGAGATGAAGAAGAAGGTGCCCGCCGCCGACAGGGACAGACCGAAGCGCGAGAACAGCCACAGCGCCATCAGCGACTGCACGGCGAAGCCGCCTGCGAACGCATCGATGGAGAACAAGGCGGCCATTCGATAGACGATGCCCCGCGAGGGGCCGAGGGCAGACGTGGGACGCGTCTCGCCGGACGCCGCGCTGCGGGGGATACGGCTGTAGAAGACGCTGCCGGCGATGCCGAGCAGCGCATAGAGGGCGAACATGCCTTCCAGCGCGGAGAGGCGTGACACGCCGATATCCGCCAGGAGGTCCGGGCTCATGGCGGCCAGTGCCCCCACCGCCGCGGCGAGCGCACCAATCAAGCTGTAGCGGGCGAAGGCGGCGGTGCGCGCCTTATCCGTCACCAGATGGGACAGGGCCGCATGCTCCAGCGGCACGAAGATGCTCACGCTCCCCGCCGACGGATTGATGGTGCCGCAGAAGGCCACCAGCAGCACCGCCCCATAGGTCTCCGATTGGGTGAAGGCGAGGCCCGTCGCCACCATCAGGGTCGAGGCGGCGATCAGCAGGGTGCGCGGGTCGAAGCGGTGACCGACGAGGCCGATGGCGAGTGTCATCAGCGCCGAGCCGAGGAGCGCTGTCGTCGCCGCCACGCCGATCTCGAAGGCGCCGAGGCCGAGGATGAAGAGATAGACCGGCAGCAGCACGGCCACGAAACCATCGCCGAAATCCCGGAGCGCCCGCGCCGCATAGAGCGACGACACGGGGGAGAACGGGCCTTGGTCCTCCGCTACCGGACTATTCACCACCTGGGTCACGGGCGCCCCTCCGTTTTCAAGCCGCCGCCGGCCAATTCGCGCTCTTGCCACCCGCCCAGGCATAGAGGGCGTCATAGATGATGAAGCCCCGCCTCAGGAGGTCGTGGTCGTCCGGCGTCATCTCGCGCAGCCCCTTGGAGATGGCCAGCAGGCCCGCCGACTGGGGCGTGAGGCCTGGCCGGCTGGTGTCGGCACCGCGCACGATGTCTGCGACGGCGGCGATGGCGGGATCACGGTCGAGGCCGTAGTGCGCCACGAAAGCGTCGAAGCTGCACTTCTCCCCCACATGGCCGAAGATGACGCCCGGCACGTCAAACGGCGTCGCCCCCGTCTCCTCGGCCCTGCGGATCACCTCGTCGGGCGGAGCGAACAGGAATTCCGGCGCCTCGTCGATGAAGCGGGCGATCAGCCAGGGGCAGGCGATGCGGTCAATGACCGGGCGGGCACGGGTGATCCATTTCATGGGCGGTCTCCTCGGCCGTCAGGGAGTGTCCGAGCTCCGTCGGCGCGAAGGAGACGCTACGCCTGCATCCTAAATGATACAAGTGTTGCATTTCAATTTTGAGGTGATACGGTCTGCTCATGAGCGATGATAACGCCCCCTCCGACCAGCTCTGGCTGCTGCTGATCCACCAACTGCCGACCAAGCCTGCCTATTTCCGGGTGAAGATCTGGCGGCGGCTGCAGGGCATCGGCGCCGTGGCGGTGAAGAGCTCGGTCTATGCCCTGCCGGCCTCAGCCGAAACACATGAGGATTTCCAGTGGTTGGTGAAGGAGATCGTGGCGGGCGGCGGCGAGGCGATGATCTGCGAGGCCCGCCTCGTGGACGGACTGACCGACGCCCAGGTGCGCGCTTTGTTCGATGCCGCCCGTGACACCGACTACGAAGCGATCGCGGACGAGGCCCGCGCCATCGCCGCCGCGTTGGACGGTGACGGAAGCACCGAGAAGCAGACCGAGGCGCGCACCCAGACCAGCCGGTTGCGTCGGAAGCTCACGGACATCGTCGCGCTCGATTTCTTCGGGGCCACCGGGCGCGTCATCGCCGAGGGCCTCATCTGTGCACTTGAAACCCGGACGGCGGAGGACAAACTCATGGCATCTCCTTCCGCGCAGTCGCCAGCCGAGATGGACGCCCTTGCCATTCTCAGGGGTCGCGTCTGGGTGACGCGGCGCGACGTGCATGTGGATCGCATCGCCTGCGGCTGGCTGATCCGGCGTTTCATCGATCCGGATGCCGAGATCCGCTTCGTGCCCGGCAAGGGCTATGAGCCGAAGGCGGGGGAGCTGCGCTTCGACATGTTCGAGGGCGAGATCACCCATGAGGGCGACCGCTGCAGCTTCGAGGTGCTGCTCGGCCGCGCCGGCATTGCCGACCCCGCCCTTCAAGCCGTGGGCGAGATCGTCCACGACATCGACCTCAAGGACGGGAAGTTCGGCCGCGAGGAAACGGGCGGCATCGCCAGCCTCATCGCCGGCATCACATTGAGCGAGCCCGATGATGCCCAGCGCCTCGCCAAGGGCGCCGGGGTGTTCGACACGCTTCACCAGTATTTCCGCGCCCGGCGCCCATAGCCGCTCGCGTGCACCCAAGGAGGACATCATGGCCAATCTGGACGGCGCGGCTCGCGCGCCGGCCCTGAGTCCGGCTGCGCCGGTTCAGGATGCCACCCAAACCGCCCCCAAGGGGCATGGCATCTCCTTCGGTGAGGCCTGCCGTGTCTGGGCGCGCGTCGCCGCCCTCAGCTTCGGCGGGCCGGCCGGGCAGATCGCCATCATGCATCGCATCCTGGTGGAGGAGAAGCGCTGGATCGGCGAGGAACGCTTCCTCCACGCCCTCAATTACTGCACCCTTTTGCCCGGCCCCGAGGCTCAGCAACTCGCCATCTATATCGGCTGGCTTCTCCACCGCACCAAGGGCGGCCTCGTCGCTGGTACCCTGTTCGTCCTGCCCGGCATGATCGCCATCATGGCGCTGAGCTGGATCTACGTGCTCTTCGGCAAAGTGCTCGCGGTGCAGGCGCTGTTCTTCGGCCTGAAAGCGGCAGTGCTCGCCATCGTGCTTGAGGCGGTGTCCCGTGTCGGCAAAAGGGCACTAAGGAACAAGGTGATGGTGGCCCTCGCCGCCAGCGCCTTCATCGCGCTCTTCCTGTTCCAGGTGCCGTTCCCGCTGGTGGTGCTCACCGCCGGCATCATCGGCTATTTCGGCGGGCGGGCGGGGCTCACGGCGTTCCAGCCGGGAAAGGGGCATGCAAAACTCGGTGCGACGCTGGTGGCCGACGCCGACACGGCCCTCGGAGAGGAAATCCCTGACCATGCCCGGCCACCGGCCAGCTGGTCTCACAAGATCGGCACCGTCCTCCTCGCCCTGTGGCTGGTGCCGGTGGCTGCGCTCGTGCTCCTGCTTGGCCCAGGGCACGCCTTCAGCGATATCGCGGTGTTCTTTTCCAAGATGGCGGTGGTCACCTTCGGCGGCGCCTATGCGGTGCTCGCTTATGTGGCCCAGCAGGCAGTAGACACTTACGGTTGGCTGAAGCCGGGCGAGATGCTGGACGGCCTCGGCATGGCCGAAACGACGCCCGGGCCGCTGATCATGGTGGTGCAGTTTGTGGGCTTCCTCGGCGCCTACCGCGATCCCGGCAGCCTTCCCCCCCTTCTGGCCGGCACCCTCGGCGGACTGCTCACCACCTGGGTCACCTTCGTGCCCTGCTTCCTGTGGATCTTCATCGGCGCGCCCTACGTGGAGACACTGCGCAGCAACAAGGCGCTCTCCGCGGCGCTGGCAGCCATCACGGCAGCCGTGGTGGGAGTGATCCTCAATCTCGCCATCTGGTTCGCCATGCATGTGCTGTTCAGCCAGGTCGCCACGGTGAGCGCGTTGGGGCTGGAACTAGACCTGCCGGTACTCTCCTCGATCCGCCCGGCCTCGGCGATCCTCACCCTTGCCGCCATCATCGCCATGTTCCGTTTCCGCTTCGGAGTGCTGACGGTGCTCGTAGGTTGCTCTGCGCTGGGGCTGCTCTACGCGCTCGCGGGCGGCGTAGGGTAGTGTTGCCCCGGCCGTGTCGGCGACCGGGGAATGGCGATATAACTGTGGTTCATCTGGGAGTTGGCTGGACGCTCCGCCCAGCCCTACGAGCCCGCAGGAGGCATCCACTGCACCCGGATGCCCTGCACCTCATGGCGCAAAAAGATGCCGTACAACTCATGTTGACCCATATCGGCCTCTCGATCGCATTTTTAGCAATGTCGGCGTTGCGACCCATCTCGGCTATTGATCTGTTAACGTCCTCGGCCCAAAAGCAGACATTGCCAGTCGAGGCATCTCGGCACCTTTGCGCCAGAAGCGAATGTTGAGCGTCCGCCACAAAGCGGACCTGTCATTTGGCAAAGCTGCTTCTGCCGCGAGGCCAAGCCGCAGCGCGCGTGGTCGTTAAGGGCGTCTAAGTGTATTTGGGACGACAGCAGCGAGGGAAGGGCTCGGGTCTAGGCGACCGCGTTCCCTCGCTGCTGCACGTGCGTCTCGACCATGAATGTCGCCATGGCGCCTGCCATGTTAACTGCTAGTGCCGCGTGGCGGGCCGAAGGTTTAACGCGGATCTTGCCGCCAGGGGCGTGAGCGTCGGAGAACCGGTTGCGGAGTGTGCCGATGCCGTTGACTAGGTTCATTGCACCGCCGAGGATCATCTTGATCGGCTCCTCAACGTGCTGGTCTGGCGCCATGTTGAGCTCGCGAGCCGCCAAGCCGTACAGCTTAGGCAGGTCGTCCTTATGGCCGTATGGTATCTCTCGTTCGTCCAGCACTCGCTTGCAGACGGTTTCGAGCAGAGTGCGCGCGACCGTGATTGCACCTTCCGGATCGGCCGCCCGGCGGGACAAGGCCTTGGCCCACACCGCATGCACGCCGTTGGCGTCGAAAGATGCCAATGCGTCGCCGGCGACGGCGTCGATAGGTGCCCGGTTCGCCCCTTCAAGATGCTCGATGATCGGCGTGAAGGCGCTGCTGATGATTTGGCGACGCTCGGCATATGTGCCGGCCGCGTTCTTAATGAAAGGCCAGAAAGCGCTGAGGTTGCGGTATGTTCGGACAAATGGCGGAAGCAGTGCCTTCAACGTCTCATCGGCCATGAACTCCCGGCGCAGGTATTCATAGATGTGATTGTCTGGTGATCCGCCCGTCGCAGCGTCAGTCAGAATGCCCTCCATCATCGTCGCTCGCTCGATGATGGCGTCCGGCAGGTCGTCGATATCCATGCTTCGGTCCCCACGCGATGGCCGAAATTACCACCAATACACCGCATTGGGCACAATGCTCCCGGCCCACTCGTCACGCAGCAGTTGTGGCATCGAATTTTAGCCACTTGCAGCGACCTCGCCCGACGACGTATCAACGCTTCCCAGGGGGAGAGGCATGACAGGGCTAACTGGAGCGGATGAATCCGCCGACACGTTTCCCGGGAGTGGGCATTCGTACCGGGACGCCCTGCGAATTCTTTTCATCCTCGTTCGCGGGAGCGTGCCGCTCGACGCACCCTCAGACGGATGGGACAATGTATTCCTCGGAGAGAAACGCGCGCTCGCGATCGATTTCTGGCTTCGGTATCCTGACTATCTCGCCGATCAGTTGCTAGACCTGTACCAACGCGAAGGCAACACTGCTCTGTTGGACGCGTCAGTGCGCATCTTCGAGGACGAGGAGCCGGACGTCCGCCTTGTTAGGATGATCCGATGGCGCCGGGGCGCCTACGACGACCTACAGACATCGCTTTGCGCCCTCGGATACAGGGGCCTCGTCCGCGCCATGAAGAGGACGCTCCCCCACGGGCATATCTACGAGTACCTGTCGGGCCCCCTTGCCCGACAATTCCTCAATGAAGCTCTCGCTGCCCAACCTGCCCTCGAATGGTACGAGCGGCAGACACGCCTCGCGCTCCTGGTCGCGGAAAACAAGAGCGGCACTGCCCTCAAGGACATCCATTACGGCGAGGAGGCTTATGCCACCACGCCCTACGGCGCCTTGATCCCATCGATCAAGGAGAAGGTTCAATCCCGGATTGCGACGCTCAAGGGACAATGAAATGAAGAGCGATCAACTGCCGACGACCGTGTCTCAATGGCACGAAATGATCGCTACCCAAGCCGCAAGGACAACCGACGAGGTTGTGGACGCCCTGGATCGCTTCGGCGTCACGCCTCAACCCTTCCTCCCGCGGTCGCGGGCGGTGAACATCACCTCAATTCGGATGCAGGGCACCAAGCAATCGACGGACAGCCCTGGTCCGTTTTCATTCGAGTGGACCGGGCTCGGCGCCGGCCTCTGGGCGTTGCTCTCGGGGGGAAACTCCAAGGGAAAATCGAGCATCCTCCTGGCCGTGCGGGCGGCGCTCCAGGGACGCTTTCCCGGTCGAATCAAGCGCGATGTTTGGAGCTGGATCGGGACGTTTCGCGTGGGCTTCACCATCGAACGTACGGCCTACTCCCTCACGTTGGAAAAGGCCCCTGGAGAAACCGAGCCGGAAAACGGCCTCGCTCGGTTGGTCCGCGGTAGCGGCGCGAGCGAAGTAATCCTCTATTCAGGCTCCGCCGGTGCCGGGCTCGAAGAGGCCGTCGGCGACCTCTTTATGGAGGAGCTTGGGTTCCAACGTTTCAAGGCTTACAGGTCCGATTCAGGAGCCATTTCGGCTCACGGTTGGCCTGCAATGTCGTCGGCCCTTTTTATCACTGGACCGGGAAAGGCCGTCTTCGGAGACAATCTGGAAGATGCCTTGCCGCTTCGCCTGATGCAGTTATTCATCGGCTTGCCGTGGGTGTCCAGCTACACGGCAATATCGAGTGCACTCAAGAAGACCAAGGATGCCTCGGAGAAGAGGAGCCGGGCGGATTCGGATGCAAAGTCGCGCAACGCTGCACGCATCGGAGAACTCGAGCAGCAACTCACCGCAAAGAATGCCGAGTTGGCAGGACTGCCTGACAGGAGGGCGCTGAGGGCTGACCTCAACCGAATGGACGTCGAGGCTGCGTCCGCTCGCGCCGCGGTGGCAACCTGGAGCGAGCGGAAGGGGGACTTGCAGAAGCGAAACGACGACGCCATCGTGATCTACAACGAGACCCGTCGTCTGCTGCAACAAGCCAAGGACGAGGCTGCTGCAGGTTACGTGTTCAGAAAGCTCAAGCCGGTCTGCTGTCCGGCCTGTGAGGCAGGCTTCAAGCCCGGTCGCTTCGAGGCAACGGATACAACCGTCTGCGGACTGTGCGGGAGCGACGCGCCTCCATCCGACGACAACGAGTCCGTCGATCTCTCGGCCATGGAAGCGGCCATGAAGGATGCCGACGCTGCGCGGAAGGAAGCATCGGCCGCGCTGGAAAAGGCAAGGCAAAACCTGACGAATGCAGAGACGTCGCTGCGTCAGATCCAGGTCAAGACGAGCACGATCGAACGCACACTCTCCACACCCGACCAATCGGACAATATCTTTCGCGAGATTGCCTCGACTGAGGGCCGCCTTGCGGAACTCCGACAACTGGCAGAGGCGGATCGACCCGAACGTGACGCTGGCGGCGACGACGAAGGAGCCTTCATTGGCATTCTCGAGAAAGCGCACAAGCTCACAAAGGGTATGATGGAGCAGTTCCAGTCCGCGATCATGAAGGAGGTCGAGGAGGAGACGTTCAGCTTCGCCCGTCGTCTGGGTGTCGCCAATCTCGAATCTCTTTCATTCACGACGTCGCGCATGAAGCTTCGTCAGGGCGGCGTTGAGATCGCGTTCACCGGCCTGAACCGCGGGGAAAACCTCCGCATGCGGGTCGCTGCCTCCCTCGCGACTCTCAAAGTTGCGCGGGCCCGAGGGTATGGCCGCCATCCCGGTCTTCTCATATTGGATTCGCCGGCAGCCCAGGAGATGAGTGAGGAGGACTTTTCGCATCTCGCCGGGGCGGTCGCCTCCATTGTGTCGGAGATCGACGGCGTGCAGGTCATCATCGGCGCAGTGAAGCGACCGGAACTCGACGCCGTGTTGGATCGCGGGCACGTTAGGGAGGCCGTCAAAGACGCAACCCTTTTCTGAGACGCTCCTGCATGGACGAGTTGGCCAGCCGCTTCATCGACGCCCGCCGCAACGGAGCGGTGATCGCCCTCGCAGACGTTACGGCTGATGATCTCGTGCGGGCTTCGGAGCGCTTGGCGGACGAGCCGGAGGCGGTCGATTTCTTTTGTGCCGTGCTGGCGCTGGGAACAGCGGAGGGAATCGATGCGGCCGCCCGGCTCTCACTCTCCACGGCTGATCCCTTCGTCATGATCGAGATTGTCAGGGCATTACCTCACGCCCGTCCTGACGACCGCGGCGCGCGCGTTCTCCAGGACGCCTTCATTCGCCAATCGGCACGGCGGGAACGGCACCACGGGACGCGCTCCCATGCCCTGCTCGGCGCAATGTATGTCGCGCAGGATCGACCGTCGCTGCTGCGGGCCCTGCAATCCCATCTCCTCGACATCTCGCCCGACGACGACGGGGATTACCTGCGGCATGCGGCGAAGGTTCAAGGCCTCGTCCTGGCGCATGTCCACGACCCAGACCTTCGCGCGGGGCTTGAAGCGCTTGCGGCGGTACCGTCGGCAGAGGACGAGGCGTGGGTAGCCCTCGGCATTCTTCATATAGCAGACGCGTTGGACGACCGAAGTCGCGACGGCGCGCTTAACTCGTTCACGGAGTCATACGAATGCATGCAGCGAGCAATCTCGGCCACAGAGGTGAGGTATGATGCCGCGCTGTACTCGGCCTGTCTTCGGATGCTGCTCGCGTTTCAGGCCGGAAACCACAGTGATGCCCTTCATGAGCACATCGCTTGCATAAAGGATGCGGCGCTCACCTACTGCGCGTTCCTTCTGCCCTCGGATCGACCAAGCGTTGTGCGGGGCTGGCTCGGCAGTTCCATCCTCGAAGGCATTCATTGGTCGGAATTAGGGTTGAGGCTCGCCCAGCTCGATCTGAGCTTGCTGAAGAAGGCATGGCTGGATGCAGCGCGCATCATCGAGGAACAACTTGTGCGCGCCTTCGATGCGAGCAGGTCGATCCTGAAGAGGACTACCGACGGCGGGGTCGAAGCTGTAATCAGGCCCGCAATCGTTGCCGCCATGCAGGGGGAACGCTCGCGCCTCGCGCTTCTTGATGAATGGCTCAGTGAGAACCCTGGCTCCGTCTCCACAGACGCCGTGATCCGCATCCGCCTGGAGATTAAAACGGCTCTGGAGGCCAGCCTCCTGCGAAACCCTATCGAGGCGGCGGCCGCACAGGCGACCGTCGCCGACATCCTGTCCAGTAACGACATGTCGCCGGGCCTCGGAGCGAGCGCCATCGGAATGTTGGCGGCATCTATATCCGAGGAGTATCTGCGAGGCACCCATCCGGTGATCGTCGGCCTGTTGGAGCGGCTGGAGGGCAAATTGCTTGCCAATCCCGATTACCGTGACGACGCGGCTACGTTCTTCCGCTTGATCCTTTTTCACACTCTCCTGTTCGTAGTGTCCCGTGAGAATCTCACGGGGAACGCTGTTCACGGCATCGACTATCTATTCAACCTCAGCACCGCCTCACCTCCTGTGGAGGCCGATCTCCAGCGTGACTACTTTGGCTTCTTGCAGGCGACCCCTTTGAAGGAAACGGCCGACCGCGAAGTGACCGGGATCGCGCACGGTCGGGCCGACGTGTTCTTCCACCGATCGGGAATCAAGACCGTGGCTGAACTCAAGAAAGTTGATGTCGATCTCGGCCTTCCAAATCTTGTTGACAGCTACGGCCTGCAAACGACCGCGTATCAGCGGACGAACATGCGGTTCTGCATCCTCATGGTGCTCGATCTCCTGGACCGAGGAGGTGGCAGTGATCACATCTCCAATTTGGTCGATGTCATCTCGAAATCACCTAAGTCGGGCCACGCAGAGTACTCGGTCGTTGTCTTCCGCGTACAGGCCCGAAAACGATCTCCGAGCTCCCTTTAGTTGCCCGATGTTCTGAGTGAGAGACTTTTCCGCCATGGTTCGGCCAATTCGGCCGTTGCCATCCTCGCAGGGATGGATGCTCTCGAAATAGCGAAGTCCGATTGCGACAGCACATAGCAGTCCCGCCGTTCGCCTGTCATTGCACGCCACGCTACGACGCGGATGGAAACCTGTTGAACCGGCCCAATATCGGGCTCTTTTAATCATCCCCGACCGGGATGAGATCGTGATGACCCCGGCATTGTCGGGGTTCGCATGGCGGCATCACATCAACATCAGGGTTTTGCCCGCGGCGCGCGGATGCTGCGCACGGCGCTGGGTCCGGCGATCGCTCGGCATCTGGAAGACCCGACCGTCGTCGAGGTGATGCTGAACCCGGACGGGCGGCTGTGGGTCGACCGGCTTTCCACAGGGCTGTGCGACACGGGTGATCGACTCTTGCCCGCTGACGGCGAGCGCATCGTGCGGCTCGTCGCGCACCATGTCGGCGCGGAGGTTCATGCGGACGCCCCGCGCGTTTCAGCCGAACTGCCTGAGACCGGCGAACGGTTCGAAGGACTGCTTCCCCCTGTCGTGGCGGCACCGACATTCGCCATCCGCAAGCCCGCCGTCGCGGTCTTTACGCTCGAGGACTATGTCCGCCCCGGGATCATGTCCGCCGGACAGGCCGGCGCACTGCGCTCGGCCGTTGCGTCCCGCGCCAACATCCTGGTGGCCGGCGGCACCTCAACGGGCAAGACCACGCTGACTAATGCGCTGCTGGCGGAGGTGGCAAAAACCTCCGATCGCGTTGTTCTCATCGAGGATACGCGCGAGCTGCAGTGCGCGGCGCCGAACCTCGTCGCCCTGCGCACCAAGGACGGCGTCGCCTCGCTGTCCGACCTCGTTCGCTCAGCGCTGCGCCTGCGTCCCGACCGAATCCCCATCGGAGAGGTCCGCGGGGCAGAAGCGCTGGACCTCTTGAAGGCCTGGGGTACCGGCCATCCCGGCGGGGTCGGTACCATTCATGCCGGCAGCGCCATCGGCGCGCTGCGGCGGATGGAACAACTCATCCAGGAAGCCGTCGTCACCGTCCCGCGCGCGTTGATCGCCGAGACCATCAATCTCGTGGCCGTGCTCTCCGGCCGCGGCTCCGCACGCCGGCTCACCGAGCTCGCCCATGTCGAGGGCCTCGGCCCCGATGGCGACTACCGCATCACCCCTGTCCTCACCGGAGATACCATATGATCCGATCGCTCCAACGCGCCCGTAGCGCCGCCCAACTGGCCGCGTCTGCCACCTGCGTCAGCCTGATGGCCACGGCCAGCGCGCATGCCTCCGGCTCGTCCATGCCGTGGGAGGCGCCGCTGCAATCCATCCTCCAGTCGATCGAGGGGCCCGTCGCCAAGATCATCGCCGTCATCGTCATCATCTCGACCGGGCTGGCGCTGGCCTTTGGCGACACGTCGGGTGGCTTCCGGCGGCTGATCCAGATCGTGTTCGGCCTGTCGATCGCCTTCGCCGCCTCGAGCTTCTTCCTGTCCTTCTTCTCCTTCGGCGGCGGAGCGCTGGTCTGATGGGCGAAGCGGTCGAGGTTCCCGGCTTCAGCGTGCCGGTCCACCGGGCGCTGACCGAGCCGATCCTGCTCGGCGGCGCGCCGCGTGCCATCGCCATCGTCAATGGCACGCTCGCCGGAGCCGTAGGTCTCGGCCTGCGCCTGTGGCTGGTCGGCCTCGCCATCGGGGTGATTGGCCATGTCGCGGCGGTTTGGGCCGCGAAGCGCGATCCGCTTTTCGTCGAGGTGGTGCGGCGGCATCTGCGCATCCCCGCGCATCTCTCGGTCTGAGCGGGGTGCCGAGATGATGAACCTCGCCGAGTATCGCAGCCGCAACCGCCGTCTTGCCGATTTCCTGCCCTGGGCGGCGCTGGTCGCCCCAAGCATCGTGCTGAACAAGGACGGCTCATTTCAGCGCACGGCGCGGTTTCGTGGGCCGGACCTCGACAGCGCCGTGCCCGCCGAGCTCGTCGCGGCCGCCGGACGGCTGAACAACGCCTTTCGTCGCCTCGGATCGGGATGGGCGATCTTCGTGGAGGCGCAGCGCCATGCCGCCGCGGCCTATCCGGCGAGCGCCTTCCCGGATGCCGCTTCCGCTTTGGTTGATGCCGAGCGGAGGGCCGATTTCGAAGAGGCCGGCAGCCATTTCGAGTCGAGCTACTTCCTGACCTTCACCTTCCTGCCGCCGGCCGAGGATGCGGCGCGCACCGAAGGCTGGCTCTATGAGGGCCGCGATCAGGCGGGCCTTGATCCCCATGAGACGTTGCGCGGCTTTGCCGACCGGACCGATCGGCTTCTCAACCTCATCGACGCCTTCATGCCGGAATGTCGCTGGCTCGACGATGGCGAAACGCTGACCTACCTGCATGGCTGCGTCTCGACGCACCGCCAACGCGTCCGCGTGCCGGAGACGCCCATCTATCTCGATGCGCTGCTGGCCGATCAGCCGCTCACGGGCGGGCTGGACCCGCGCCTTGGTGACCAACATCTGCGGGTGCTGACCATCACCGGCTTTCCCACGGTGACGACGCCCGGCCTGCTCGATGAGCTCAACCGCCTGGCCTTTCCCTATCGCTGGTCGACCCGGGCCATCCTGCTCGACAAGACCGATGCGGTCCGGCTGCTCACCAAGATCCGTCGGCAATGGTTCGCCAAGCGCAAATCCATCGCGGCGATCCTGAAGGAGGTGATGACCAACGAGGCCTCCGTCCTCGTGGATTCCGATGCCGCGAACAAGGCTGAAGATGCCGACCTCGCGCTTCAGGAACTCGGCGCAGACCATGCCGGCATCGCCTATGTCACCGCGACCGTAACGGTATGGGACGCCGATCCCCGTATCGCCGACGAGAAGCTGCGGCGGATCGAGAAGGTCATCCAGGGCCGCGATTTCACGGTGATGACCGAGACCCTCAACGCCGTGGACGCCTGGCTCGGCAGCTTGCCCGGCCATGTCTATGCCAATGTCCGCCAGCCGCCGATCTCGACGCTGAACCTCGCCCACATGATCCCGCTCTCGGCGGTGTGGGCCGGCGAGAGTCGCGACGCGCATTTCGATGCGCCGCCGCTGCTGTTCGGCAAGACCGAGGGATCGACCCCGTTCCGGTTCTGCCTCCATGTGGGCGATGTCGGCCACACCCTCGTCGTCGGCCCGACCGGCGCGGGCAAATCCGTGCTGCTGGCGCTGATGGCGCTGCAGTTCCGGCGCTATGCGGGCTCACAGGTCTTCGCCTTCGACTTCGGCGGCTCGATCCGGGCCGCGGCACTGGCCATGGGCGGGGACTGGCACGATCTCGGCGGCGGCCTCAGCGAGGGGAGCGCGGAATCCGTTTCGCTCCAGCCGCTGGCGCGCGTCGATGAAGCTGCGGAACGCGCCTGGGCCGCCGACTGGCTCACTGCCATCCTCACCCGCGAAGGCGTTTCCATCACGCCGCAGGTGAAGGAACACATCTGGACGGCGCTGACCTCGCTCGCCTCGGCGCCGGTGGAGGAGCGCACCCTCACAGGCCTCTGTGTCCTGCTGCAGTCCAACGACCTGAAGCAGGCAATGCGTCCCTATTGCCTTGGCGGCGCATGGGGCCGGTTGCTGGATGCGGAGAGCGAGCATCTGGGTTCGGCCACCGTCCAGGCTTTCGAGACCGAGGGGTTAATTGGGACGGAGGCCGCGCCGGCGGTGCTGGCCTATCTGTTCCACCGGATGGAGGACCGGCTCGATGGATCGCCGACCCTAATCATCATCGATGAAGGCTGGCTGGCACTGGACGATGAGGGCTTCGCCGGCCAGCTGCGGGAATGGCTGAAGACGCTGCGCAAGAAGAACGCCTCCGTCATTTTCGCCACGCAATCGCTCTCCGACATTGATGGCAGCGCCATTGCCCCGGCGATCATTGAGAGCTGTCCGACACGGCTTCTGCTCCCCAATGAGCGGGCCATCGAGCCGCAGATCACCGCCATCTACCGCCGCTTCGGCCTGAACGACCGGCAGATCGAGATCCTCGCGCGGGCGACGCCGAAGCGCGACTATTATTGCCAGTCGCGGCGCGGCAACCGGCTGTTCGAGCTTGGCCTCAGCGAGGTCGCGCTGGCGCTGTGCGCCGCGTCCTCCAAGACGGACCAGCAGGCCATCGGCAGGATCTTCGCCGCGCACGGTCGCGACGGCTTCCTGGAGGCTTGGCTGCATCATCGCGGCCTCAGCTGGGCCGCCGAGCTCATTCCCAACCTCACCAATCTGGAGACGCAGCCATGACGCTGTTCCGTCCGCGCCTATCCGCGTTCGCCGTCGCGCTGCTGACCGCGCCGCTCGCCCTGTCACCCGTGCTGTCCCCGCCCGCGCAGGCCCTCACGGTCTATGACCCCTGGAACTACGCGCAGAACATGATGTCGGCCGCCCGCGCGCTGGAGCAGATCAACAACCAGATCACCTCGCTCCAGAACGAAGCGCAGATGCTGATCAACCAGGCGCGCAATCTCGCCAGCCTGCCGCACTCCTCGCTGCAGCAGATCCAGCAATCGGTCCAGCGCACCCAGCAGCTTCTGGGACAGGCGCAGAGTATTGCCTTCGATGTAGGCCAGATCGACCAGGCCTTCCAGCAGCGCTATGGCAACATCCCGCTCTCGGCCTCCGATGCTGATCTCATCGCCGGGGCGCGCTCGCGCTGGCAGACCACGGTCGGCGGTCTGCAGGATGCTCTGCGCGTGCAGGCCGGCGTCGTCGGCAATGTCGACGCCAATCGGGCCGAGATGGCGACGCTTGTGGGCCAAAGCCAGGGTGCCACGGGCGCGCTTCAGGCCACGCAGGCCGGCAACCAGTTACTCGCTTTGCAGTCGCAGCAGCTCTCCGACCTGATCGCGGTGATGTCCGCCAATGGGCGCGCCGCGGCGCTGTCCGAGGCGGAACGCGCGACCGCCGCCGAGCAGGGGCGAGAGCAGCGCCGGCGCTTCCTCACCCCCGGCGCCGGCTATCAGGCCGGCAATGCCCGCATGTTCAGCAACTGAGGGAGGTCGACATGGACGGAGCCATGCTGGCCCGGCTCGGCGTGGTGATCTTCGTAGCCATCGCCGGCACAGCTGCGGTCGTGGAGATGAGCCGGGAAGAGAAGGCGCGGGGTCCTTCACCCAGTCGGACGGTCGAGGCCGAGCGCGATCCTCTGCGCGATGAGCAGCGGCAGTGTCAGAAGTTGGGAGAGGCGGCTGCGCAGGACGCCGCGTGCCTGAAGGTCTGGGCGCAGACGCGGGACCGGTTCCTCGGGCGTCCGTCGCCGAACGAGGGCCGCTGAGATGGGCGGCACCGGCGTCATCGACACTTTCCTCGGGGTCTTTACCTCTTACATCGACAGCGGCTTCGGCCTGCTCGGCGGCGAAGTCGCCTTCATCGCCACCACGCTCATCGTCATCGACGTGACGCTGGCGGCACTGTTCTGGTCATGGGGCGCGGATGACGATGTCATCGCCCGGCTGATCAAGAAGACCCTGTTCGTCGGCGTCTTCGCCTACATCATCGGCAACTGGAACACCCTCGCCCGCATCGTCTTCGAGAGCTTTGCCGGCCTCGGGCTGAAGGGCTCCGGCACGGCATTTTCCGTCAGCGACCTCATGCGTCCCGGCAAGGTCGCGCAGACCGGGCTCGATGCCGGCCGTCCCTTGCTCGAGTCCATCTCCGATCTGATGGGCTGGGTCGCCTTCTTCGAGAACTTCATCCAGATCGCCTGCCTGCTGTTCGCCTGGGCGCTGATCCTGCTCGCCTTCTTCATCCTCGCGGTCCAGCTCTTCGTCACCTTGATCGAGTTCAAGCTGACGACGCTCGCCGGCTTCGTGCTGATCCCCTTCGGCCTGTTCGGCAAGACCGCCTTCATGGCCGAGCGGGTGCTGGGCAATGTGGTCTCCTCCGGCATCAAGGTGATGGTGCTCGCCGTCATCATCGGCATCGGCTCGACCCTGTTCGGCCAGTTCACCGCTGGCTTGGGGGGCCAGACGCCGACCATCGATGACGCCATGGCCATCGTGCTGGCTGCCCTTTCCCTTCTCGGTCTCGGCATTTTCGGTCCCGGCATTGCCGCAGGCCTCGTTTCCGGTGGGCCACAGCTGAGCGCCGGGGCAGCCGTCGGCACGGGCCTCGCCGCCGGTGGCGCGCTGATGGCGGCCGGCGGTGCGGCCAGCCTCGCCGTCCGAGGCGGTGGGGCGGCGCTCTCCGCGACGGCGGCCGCGGCGCGGGGCGGTGCGACGGCCTACAGCATCGGCGCGGCAGGCCAGTCCGGCATGGCGGGTGTCGCCTCGGGACTGGGTGGCGTCGCGCGGGCTGCGGGCTCCGCCGCCATCTCACCGCTCGCGAATGCCGTCGGCGGTACCGCCTCGGCTTCCTCGGCCGGCGAGATCCCCGATTGGGCCAAGCGCATGAAGCGCGGCCAGTCGCTTCGCCATGGCTTCTCCGCCGCCGCCCATGCTGTGCGCGCCGGTGACAGCCATGCCGGCGGCTCTTCCGTCTCCCTGTCTGAGAGCGACCGCACATGAGCCTCTTCAAGCGACCTGCGACCCATTACGGCACCTCGCCCGAGCCGGTCACGCCCTATCAGAAGGCAGCACAAGTCTGGGACGAGCGCATCGGTTCGGCCCGGGTGCAGGCCAAGAACTGGCGGCTGATGGCTTTTGGCAGCCTGTTCCTCTCGGCTGGCTTTGCATCAGTGCTGATCTGGCAATCGACGAGGGGCACCGTCGTGCCCTGGGTGGTCGAGGTCGACCGCCTCGGACAGACGCAGACCGTGGGACCGGCCACCGGCGATTATCGCCCGACCGATCCGCAGATCGCCTGGCATCTCGCCCGTTTCATCGAACAGGTGCGCAGCTTGCCGGCCGATCCCGTGATCGTGCGGCAGAACTGGCTTCGGGCCTATGAGTTCACCACCGATCGGGGCGCCGCCGCGCTCAACGACTATGCCCGCGCCAACGATCCGTTCACGCGGGTCGGCAAGCAGCAGATCGCCGTCGAGGTCTCCAGCGTGATCCGCGCTTCGCCGGACTCCTTCCGCGTCGCCTGGGTCGAGCGGCGCTATGAGAACGGCCAGCTCGCCGCCACCGAGCGCTGGAGCGCGATCCTGACGCTGGTGATCCAGCCACCTCGCGATGCCGAGCGCCTGCGCACCAATCCGCTCGGCATCTATGTCAACGCCATCAGCTGGTCGCGGGAGATGAGCCAGTGAAAACGTCTTTCCGTAAATCCACATCTCCGGCTCTGCGCCGATCCGCCTTTGCGGTTCTTCTGCTCTCGGCGACGATGTTGGGCGGCTGCGCCTCGGCTCCGAAGCCGCCGCAGATCAGCTATGATAGTGACGTGCCGGCCCTGCCTGCGGTGCCAGCCGTCGTCACCGATGACCGGCCGCGCCCGCTCCACACGCCGCCCGCCTGGACGCCGGCCAAGGGCGGCACGGACGCCAAAACGCCGGTTGCCCGCGTCGATAACGCCAATGCCGCCGCGCGGGTGGAGCCGCGCCGCGAGGGCTATTACAACGCCATCCAGATCTATCCCTGGAGCGAGGGTGCGCTCTATCAGGTCTATGCAGCGCCCGGCCAGATCACGAACATCGCGTTGGAGCCGGGCGAGAGCCTGACCGGCAGCGGGCCCATCGCGGCCGGCGATACCGCCCGCTGGATCATCGGCGACACCGAGAGCGGCGAGGGTGTGAGCCGGCGCGTGCATGTGCTGGTGAAACCGACGCGCGCGGACATCTCCACCAACCTCGTCATCACCACCGACCGGCGCAGCTACATGATCGAGCTGCGTGCCGGCGAGAAGCCCTATATGCCGGCCGTCGCCTGGGCCTATCCGCAGGTTCCGGGAGCGCAGCGCCCCAGTGTTCCGCCGACGCCGGTCATTCCGGCCTTCACTGCCCGCAACTACCGCTATGCGCTCACCGGCGACACGCCGCCCTGGCGGCCGATGGCCGTCTATGACGACGGGCGCAAGGTGTATGTCGAGTTCCCGCGCGGGGTCATTCAGGGCGAGATGCCACCGCTCTTCGTCATCGGCGCTGATGGCGAAGCGCAGATCGTCAACAGCCGTATCTACCAGAACTTCCTGATCGTCGACCGGCTGTTCGGCGCGGCCGAGCTTCGCCTCGGCGGCGGCGAGCGCCCGCAGAAGGTACGGATCGAGCGCACGGACGGGAGGCCGGCATCATGAGCAGCCCCGACAATCATGACCTCGAGGCGGATCTCGGCGCTCCGGCCAACGATCAAGCCGCCGCCATGCGGCTGCGTCCCGAGCCGCCGCGCGTCACGCGCCTATCCCGCAAGGTGCTTGCCGGTGCCGGGCTGGTCGTCAGCCTCGGCATCGGCGGCGCCCTGATCTATGCGCTGCAGGGTCGCGACAAGGGCACCGGCGGCGAGGAACTCTACTCCACCCAGAACCGCTCCACGGCCGACGGCCTTGCCGGCCTGCCGCGCGATTACACCGGCCCGATCCTCGGTCCGCCGTTGCCCGGCGATCTCGGCCGGCCGATCCTTGAGGCACAGAACCGCGGCCAGCCCGTCGTGCAGCCGACAATGACGGCGCCACAGGTCGATCCCGAGCAGCAGCGGCGCCTCGCCGAACAGGAAGCCGCGCGGACCAGCCGCGTGTTCTTCCAGGCTGCGCAGGCTCGCGCGCCGGTGGCGTCAGTGACGGGGGCCTCCGGCTTCAGCGCCCTTGGCGCCGTCGGGCCGGGCGGTACGCCTTCAGCCCAGGATCGCCAGCTTGCCTTCCTCAATGCCGCCGTCGATCGACGCGTCGTGGCGTCCGATCGCGTCATGGCGCCGGCATCGCCTTATGTGCTGCAGGCGGGCGCCGTCATCCCGGCCGCGCTGATCACCGGCATCCGCTCCGATTTGCCCGGCCAGATCACCGCCCAGGTCACCGAGAACGTCTTTGACAGCCCGACCGGCCGGATTCTAATCATCCCGCAGGGCACGCGGCTGCTCGGCCAATACGACAATGGTGTCGGCTTCGGACAGCGCCGGATCCTGCTGGTCTGGAACCGGCTGATCTTCCCCAATGGCCGCTCCATCGTGCTGGAGCGCCAGCCCGGCACGGATGCGCAGGGCTATGCCGGCCTCGAAGACGGCGTCGACATGCACTGGTGGGATCTCGCCAAGGCGGTCGGTCTCTCGACGTTGCTCTCCGTCAGCGCCGAACTCGCCATGGATGACCAGGACGCGTTGATCCAGGCGCTACAGAGTGGGGCGCAGGACACCATCAACGATGCCGGCCAGGAGATCATCCGCCGGCAGCTGCAGGTCGCGCCCACCCTGACCATCCGGCCGGGATTCCCGGTGCGGGTCATGGTCACCCGTGACCTCGTGCTCGAACCCTACAGGTATTGACCATGGCGAAGCTGAAACTCGGCCCCATCGCGACCGACAAGCCGGTGAAGGTGGCGCTGTCGTTACCCGGCGCGCTACACCGTGACCTTATAGCCTATGCAGAGGTCCTCGCGCGAGAAACCGGCCAACCTGTCCCGGATCCAGCACAGCTTATCGTGCCCATGCTGGAGCGCTTCATCGCCACCGATCGCGAATTCGCCAAGGCGCGCCGTCAAACTGGCGGCACTGCAAGCATCAGCGTGTCGCAGCCCGCTCATGGGCCATCTTCCGTGTGAGGCTGAGCAACGTGCGCACCGCCGGGTTGTCGTTTTTCGGCGAATAGATCACCGAAAAGGGGATCACTTCGCCTATAAGAGGGCGGTAGACCACCTCCGGCAGGTTGATCGAGGTCTCGGATTCCAGCACAGGCAAAATACCCCGCCCGGAGGCAACGAGACCAAAAAGGCTGTAGCGCGCAAGCTGCTGCGTGCTGATACGCGGCGAGATGTCGAGCTCCCGGAATTTACGTTCAAGGAAGCCCCGCACCTCATTGCCCGAACCCTGGGTCCGAACTAGGAAAGTCTCATCAATGAGATCGCGCCAGGAGAGTGCCGCGATATGGGCCAGTCGGTGCAGGCGCGGCAAGGCGAAGAACAAAGGTTCGCTCCATAGAGGAATTGCATCGCAGTCCGCCCAGCTTTGCCGGCCCAGCACGAAGGCGGCATCGAGATCGAACCGCCGTATGGCAGCCGCATGGCTCTCTGCAGGGGCCTCCACGAAATCGATGTGCACACCGGAATAGCGCTGGTCATAGCTGTCAAAAAGACCGGCCAGGAAGCCAGAAGCTAGCCTCGAGAACAATCCGATTCTCAGAAGACCTTCTTCCGCTCGGCCGAATGCAGCCGCCTCTTCGCCGGCTTCCCGAATCTGCTCCAACGCTTGACGTGTTCGGCTGAGGTACCTTTGGCCGGCCAGGGTCAGATTGACGCCGCCTGAGTGCCGGATGAACAGCGACACTCCGATCTCATCCTCCAAATCGCGAATGCTCCGGCTGATGGAGGATTCTTTGACATCGAGTGCCGCACCTGCCTTTCGGAAGCTTCCGTGCTCGGCGGCCACTGCGAAGTAGCGCAGATGGCGCAGTTCGATCGAGGGCGACAAAGGGACGACCATCCGAGTTCCGGCATCTATGACTGCTCGCTGATATTGATACTCATAGTTGCGGTGACGTCGAGGGTTGCATCCACGTCGGCGTCCACCCCAACGACGCGACTCTATGGATGCTTGATCCGACATTTCCTTCCGCCAAAAGCGATTTCCGCTTTAGGGTCCGCTCCGCAGTGAGGGGCCGAGACCGGCGAGCAAGCGGCAAAAGACGTTCGTGCCTCGGAAGGGCGCTGTCGGGGGGCGTGGCGCGCAAAAGAAAACCGTGGAGAAGACATCGAACAGTGCACACATTGTGCACATGACCTAATGTTAAGTATATGAAAAATAAAATAAATCTCAGCTATCCATCATGGGCGCCACGGAGAAATCCAGGGCCGGCGCGGCCGCCTCGTCGAGGGAAAGATGTGGGTCTGCGTTCAACCGAACGATCCGCATAGGCTGGGTGGTCAGGGACGCGGGCGACCGGCCGGCGTCTGGCTCGCGCTTTTAGCACGGCATGCGGCGATTGCCGAAGTTCACACGGAATCGCCGGGGGTGGCTCCGCCCGCCGTGGGTGGCGACCCGGATGCCGGCCTGTATCCGAAATCCAATTGTGGCCGCCGCGACGCAGGGCCGCCTTAGATTTATTCCAATAATGAATGTTCGTTCATTTTATTTGTCTTGGACACAAAAATCCCTAACAAAATACCGTATTTCAGCACCTGCCCCCGTTGAACATTTACAAATGTTCAGGAAAGGTGCGCGGCATTCGCAACAGCTTCGGGGTAAATCATGGTGACGGGGACGACGACGAAGATCACATGGGCCTGGGGGCAGAATGCCCTCCTCTCCTTCAACCCGGCCATCGACATGCTCGATTTCGGCTGGCTTCAGGACGGACAGTTCACCCTCTCTGAGGTGAACGGCTCGGTGGTCATCTCGCTTCCCTCGAACAACCAGACCTACACCCTCTCCGGCGTGAGCCTGGCGGATCTCTCGCCCGCCAACATCGTGGCGCTGGATTCTTCCACCAGTCAGGCCTGGGCCACCGCCCTCGCGCAGGCCGATGCGGCCGCGCCCCCGGTCGTCACCACGCCCGAGACGACCGTTCCCGAGACCACGATTCCGGAGACGGCCATTCCCGAGACTCCCGCCACCGGCACCACCGAGACCGGCAGCGCAGGGACCGAGGCCTCCGGGACCTCGGAGGCCCGCATCGTGGGCTATTACCCGGAATGGGGCATCTACGGCCGCGACTTCGACATCGCCGACGTACCGGCGGGCCAGCTCACCGACCTGATCTACGCGTTTGCCAAGATCGATTCCTCGGGCCGCGTGGCGCTCTATGATTCCTATGCCGCCGTGGAGAAGACCTTCTCCGCCGCCGACAGCGTGGACGGCGTCGCCGACACCTGGGACCAGGCGCTGGCGGGTAATTTCAACCAGATCCTCGAACTCAAGGCGATCAATCCCGACCTGAAGGTGTCCATCGCGGTGGGCGGTTGGACCCTGTCCGGCCCGTTCAGCGACGTGGCGGCCACCGAGGCCGGGCGCGAGGTCTTCGCCCAGTCGCTGGTGGACTTCCTCACCAAGTACACCATGTTCGACGGCGTCGATTTCGACTGGGAGTATCCCGGCGGCGGCGGCCTTCCGAGCAACACCGTGCGTGCCGAGGACGGCGCCAATTACGCCCTGCTCCTCGCCGAGGTGCGCGAGAAGCTCGACGCGCTCGAAGTGGCCACGGGCCGCGAGTACACCATCTCCGTGGCCTCGCCCGCGGGCGCCGACAAGATCGCGACCTTCAATCTGGAAGGCCTCGCGCCCTACGTCGATTTCTTCAACCTGATGGCCTACGACTTCCACGGCGGGTGGGAGAGCACCACCGGCCACCAGGCGCCGCTCTACGACACGGTGGGCGGCAATTACGACATCGCCACCGCCGTGCAGCTCTATCTCGACGCAGGCGTGGCCCCGAGCGCCATCGTGCTCGGCGCCCCCATGTACACCCGCGCCTGGAGCGGCGTGTCGGACGGCGGCGACGGCGGCTGGAACGCGACCACCTCCGGTCTCGCGCCCGGCAGCTTCGAGGCCGGCGTCTACGACTACAAGGACCTTCTCCAGAAGGTGCAGGACCCCAATAGCGGCTGGAAGCTCTATTGGGACGACGAGGCCCAGGCGGCCTATGTCTATAACGAGCAGCTCAAGATCTTCTCGACCATCGAGACCCCGTCCTCCATCGCGCTGAAGTCCGAATGGGCCCAGTCCATGGGCCTCGGCGGCATGATGTTCTGGGACCTGTCCAACGACGCCACCGGCTCGGCGGAAAGCCTGCTCAAGGCGGCCTATGACAGCTGGGTTCTGGGCAAGAGCCTGGAAGAGATCGCCGACGCCTCCAGCCTGGAGCCGGACGTGGTCGTCGGCGGCAACGGCCTGCTGGACAGCATCGTGGACACCAGCGGCGGCGAGACCGGCGGTGGTGACACGGGCGGAGAAACCGGCGGTGGAGACACCGGCGGGGAGACGGGTGGCGGCGATACCGGGGGCGAGACCGGAGGCGGCGACACGGGTGGTGAAACCGGCGGTGGAGACACCGGCGGCGAGACCGGTGGGGAAACGGGCGGAGAAACCGGCGGTGGCGACACCGGGAGCGGCACGGGGACGGTCTATACGATCAACCTGTCCGCCGCCGACATCTCCGGCTTCGACGTGTCCAAGGATAAGATCAGCACCGGCGCGAACACCATCCACGCCTTCATCATCGTCGACACCGCCGAAGGCGTCGGCTTCATGAATCCGTGGAACGGCGAAACCCAGATCATCGTCGGGGTGCGCCTCGCGGACCTGACCGTGGACAGCTTCGCCTATATCGACAATGCCCACCTGCGCGAGGCCGTCAGCGGCGCGCTCGCCTGGGAGAAGGGCATCACGCCGGAGGCGCACACCGTCTATGCCCGCTCCCATGAAGTGGGGCAGGTGGATCGCGTGGCCTTCGATCCGGCCACGGACGTGGTCAGCTTCAAGTATTTCTCCAGCCGCGAACGGCTGTCCATGACCGACAGTTCCGAAGGCGTGGTGATCGCCGACGGCGGCACCGGCCAGAAGCTGATCCTGCTGGGCGTGACCATCGCCGACCTGTCGCCGGAGAACTTCCTCTTCACCTTCACGCAGGTCCGCGAGGACCATCTGGACAACCAGCTCGGCTTCACCGCGCCGGACTCCCAGATCATCGACTTCAACATCGCCATCGCTGGCGGCGGCACCGTCACGGGCGGGACCGATCCGGACGAGCATGACCATGGGGGCGAGACCGGCGGTGGAGACACCGGAGGGGAGACGGGTGGCGGCGATACCGGCGGTGAAACCGGTGGCGGCGACACGGGTGGAGAGACCGGCGGTGGCGACACCGGCGGCGGAGATACGGGCGGCGAGACCGGTGGCGGTCACGTGGGGGACGGCATGGCGACTGTGACGACCATCAACTGGGCTTGGGGCACCAACACCGTGCTCAATTTCGACACGGCCCTGGACGTGCTGGATTTCGGCTGGTTCTCGGCCGACAATTTCACCATCACCGAGGTGAACGGCTCCACCGTCATCTCGATCCCCTCCAACAACCAGACCTACACGCTGACCGACGTGTCGCTCTCCGAGTTGACCATCGCCAACATCTCGGCGAAGGACAGCTCCGCGCTCGCCAAGTGGCAAACGGCGCTTGCCGGTGCCACGGGCGGCGAGACGGGCGGCGGCGACACCGGCGGTGAAACCGGGGGCGGCGATACCGGTGGCGGCGACACGGGCGGTGGAGACACCGGCGGTGGCGATACGGGCGGCGAAACCGGCGGTGGGGATACCGGCGGTGGCGATACCGGCGGTGGGGATACCGGCGGTGACGGCGTGAAGACCGTCACCACCATCACCTGGGCCTGGGGCACCAACACCGTGCTGGCGTTCGATGCGGCGCTGGACGTGCTGGATTTCGGCTGGTTCTCGGCCGACAACTTCGCCATCAGCGAGGTGAACGGCTCCACGGTCATCTCCATCCCGTCCAACAACCAGACCTACACGCTGACCGGCGTGGCGCTCTCCGAGCTGACCATCGCCAACATCTCGGCCAAGGACAGCTCCGCCCTCGCGGAGTGGCAGGCGGCCCTGTCCGGCACCGGCGGTGGCGACACCGGCGGCGGTGACACGGGCGGTGGAGACACCGGCGGTGGCGATACGGGCGGTGGCGATACGGGCGGCGGCGATACCGGTGGCGGGGATACCGGGGGCGGAGACACCGGCGGCGGCGACGATGGCGACGCCGACTATGCCGATGCCTGGTCCGCGACACAGGTCTATGTGGGCGGCGACCGCGCGAGCGTCGGCAACCTCGTCTACCAGGCCAATTGGTGGACCCAGGGCGTGGACCCCTCCGCCAATAACGGCGCCGTGGGCACCGGCCAGGTCTGGACCTTCGTGGGCTACATGGACGCCACGCCCGTGGTGCCCGACGCCCCCGACGATCTCGTGGCGACCGGCGTGTCGGACGACTATCTCACCCTGCGGTGGGATGCCGCCGATGTGGACGGCGTGGGCACCGTGTCCGGCTACCAGATCTACCAGGACGGCGTCCTGATCGGCACCACCGCGTCCACCTCCTACAAGGTCACGGGCCTCGACGCGGCCACCACCTACACCTTCTCGGTGGTGGCGCTCGACGAGGCGGGCGCGTCCCAGCCGTCCGACCTTCTGTCGGTGACGACGGACCCGGAGGGCACCTCCCATGGCGGCGACAAGAGCTTCTCGCCCTACGTGGACATGTCCCTCACCACCAGCCAGGACTTGGTGCAGATGGTGGAGGATGCCGGCCTCGAGGCGGTGACGCTGGCCTTCGTCCTGTCCTCCGGCACCGACACGATCGGCTGGGGCGGGAGCGGCACCATCGCCGGCGACACCCTGTCGAACGGCACGTCCATCGGCTCCATCATCGACGAACTCCAGTCGAACGGGGTGGACATCACCATTTCGTTCGGCGGTGCCAACGGGCAGGAGGCGGCCAACACCTTCTCCAGCGTCTCGGCGCTGGTCGCGGCCTACCAGTCGGTCATCGACACCTACGGCGTGACGAAGCTGGACTTCGACATCGAGGGCGCGTCGCTGGCCGACACCGAGGCGAACGCCATGCGCAACGAGGCGCTGGCCATCCTCCAACAGTCCAATCCCGGCCTGGAGGTGTCCTACACCCTGCCGGTGCTGACGGACGGCCTCACCGCCTACGGCGTGGCGCTGCTTCAGGATGCCATGGCCCACGGCGTGGAGATTTCCTACGTCAACATCATGGCCATGGATTACGGCGCCTATTACGACAGCGGCGACATGGGCGACGACGCCATCTCGGCGGCCGAGGCCACGCTGGCCCAGTTCGAGGCGATCGGGCTCCACACCCAGGTGGTGATCACGCCCATGATCGGCATCAACGACGTCACCAGCGAGATCTTCACGCTGGAGGATGCCCAGCAGCTCGTGGACTATGTGGAATCCAACGAGGACATCGCCGGCATCTCCATGTGGTCGCTCAGCCGCGATAACGGCGACGTGGTGGGCTATGTCTCGCCCGTCGGCAGCGGCATCGAGCAGGACCACTACGCCTTCAGCGAGATCTTCGGCTACGTCTGATCCCACGGGCACCGGTCTTCGACCGGCGCCTGGCGGGTTTCGCTCAAGCCCGCCTCAGCCAAATATCGGCTCGCCGCATCCGTGCGGCGGGCCTTTTTGTTGGCGGGCCATGCGCGCGGAGCGCTCCCGCGCCGCGCGGAAACGCTCTATGGTCCGCCCGCGACGGAGGCGGAACATGAAGACGGTGGTCCTTCCTGGTGGCGAAGCGGTGCCGGCCCTCGGCCAGGGCACCTGGTACATGGGCGAGCAGGCGGCCCGCGCCGCCGAGGAGATCGCCGCGCTCCGGCTCGGCATCGAGCTGGGCGCGACCCTTGTCGATACCGCCGAGATGTATGGCGACGGGCGCACGGAGAAGCTCGTGGGCGAGGCCCTGGCCGGGCTGCGCGACAACGTGTTCCTCGTCAGCAAGGTCTATCCGCACAATGCGGGGCGCGGCGACGTGGTGGCGGCCTGTGAGCGCAGCCTGAAGCGGCTCGGCACCGACCGGCTCGACCTCTATCTCCTCCACTGGCGCGGCAGCCACCCGTTCGAGGAGACCATCGAGGGGTTCGAGGCGCTCCAGAAGGCCGGCAAGATCCGCCATTGGGGCGTCAGCAATCTCGACACGGACGACATGGAAGATCTGCTGGACGCGGGCGGCGGCGCCTGCGCGGTGGACCAGGTTCTCTACAATCCCGGCCGCCGGGGTCCGGAATTCGACCTGCTGCCCTTCCTGCGGACGCGCAACATCCCCGTCATGGCCTACAGCCCCATCGAGCAGGCGGGCCTGCCGCGCGACGGCGCTCTGGGCGCCGTGGCCCGCAAGCACGGAGTGGACCCCTATCAGGTGGCGCTCGCCTGGGTGATGCGCACGCCGGACGTGATCGCCATCCCCAAGGCATCCCGCGCGGCCCATGTGCGGGCCAACGTGGCGGCGGCGGACCTCGTCCTCGACGCCGAGGACCTCAAGGCCATCGACGCCGAATTCCGCCCGCCCACCCGGAAGCGGTCGCTGGAGATGCTGTGAGGGGAGCGGGATCGTCCTGACCGGCTTGGTCTTCGCCGATCCTTTCCCATTGCCCCCTTCCTAGCCCTCTCCCGCTTGCGGGGGAGGGGGCAAAAGGGGAGCGGGACGAGGTCCGACCCCTCAGCGCGCGGGGCCGCGCAGGATCAGCTTGTCGCCGTCGATCTGGAAGCCGTCGAGGCGCGACAGGAAGCTCATGCCGAGCAGGTTGGTGCGCAGCGCTCCCGGGGCGGCCACCAGCGCGCGCACGTTGGTTTCCGTGATGGAGCCCACGGACAGGGCGCGCAGCGTCACCGCCGCCGCCCGCCCGCGCCCGTTGGCGGTGTCCACGGGCACGTCGTAGCGCAGCCCGTCCGGTGACAGGCCCACGTCCCGCGCGGCCTCCTGGGTCAGCACGACGGCGGAGGCGCCGGTATCCAGCATGAAGGTGATGGGCGCGCCGTTGACGCGGGCATTCACCGCGAAGCTGCCGCTGCCGCCGCGCGCGATCTCCACCGTGCGCGCATCCACCGAGACCGCCATGCCCGGCACCATCTCGCCCAGCACGCGCTGTCCCACGTCCTGAAGGGATCCGCGATAGGTGTAGGCCACCGCCAGGACGGCCGCGATGACCGCCCAGAAGGCCAGCGCCTTCGCCATGTCGCCCGCCTTGCCGGCGAACATGCGCCAGGCGCCCGCGCCGATGACGGTGGTGAGCGCCACCAGCACCACGAGATGGCCGAACTGGTCCAGCGACAGGCCGAAGACCTCGCCCTCGCCGTGGCGGATCACCAGCACGGCGAGGCCCAGCGCGATGATGGCCAGGAGCAGCCAGAGAAACCGGTCGCCGCGCATCAGTCCGGCACCCGGTCCACGCCGCGCGCCCGCAGCGCCTTCAGCCGCGCGGGGAGGGACCGGATCACGCTCATGCGCCGTTCCGGCGACATGGAGAGCCAGGAGCCGATCTCCTGCAGCGAGCGGCCGCAGCCCACGCACAGGCTGCTGGCCGGGTCCACCACGCACACATTGATGCACGGCGTCTTGATGGCGGAGATGGTCATCGCGTCCCGTTCAATGCACACGGGCAAAGATAAGAACGCCCAGCAGGATCGCAATCTCCGCCACCTGCTGGGTGGCTCCGGCGACGTCGCCGGTCTGGCCGCCGATGAGCCGGTTGGCCAGCCGGTGGAAGAACAGCCAGGAGAGCAGGGGGGCGATGAGCCCCGCGAAGGCGGCGCCGACCCCCACCGTGGGCACCAGCGTCACCGCCACGATGAGCGCGCCCGTGAGCAGGCACCCGGCGATGCCGTCCGGACCGGGAATCCCGGCACTCGCGCCCGCCCCGTCGGTGCGCGCCGGAGGCAGGCTCTGGAGCAGCAGGATGCCCGCCGCCCGCGACCCCGCCGCGGCGGCCACCATGACGAGCACGGTGCGCAGCGGCCCCACAAGCGGCAGCAGGGCGGCAAGGGCGGACACCCGCAGGATCAGAGACAGGACGAGGGCGCAGCCCCCATAGGTGCCGATGCGGCTGTCCCGCAGGATGGCGAGCCGGTGCGCCACGTCGCGCCCGCCGCCGAGCCCGTCCGCCGTGTCCGCCAGCCCGTCCTCGTGGAAGGCGCCGGTGGCCATCACCAGCGCGGTCATCGCGAGAGCCGCGCTGACCAGAGGCGGCAGGCCCACCGCATGGGCGGCGACCAGCACGAGGCCGCCGAGCAGCGCGATGACGGCGCCCGCCAGGGGAATCGCATAGGCGATGCGCGGCAGCACCGGCGGGGCATGGGGATCGGCCTCGCCGGGCAGCGCGGGAACCGGCAGGCGCGAGAAGAAGCGCAGCGCGGCGGCCACATCGCGAACCATCTTCATCTCCCGCATGTCCCGTCCCGTGGCTTGCTGGCGGCTGATGCCTTTCGGACCCTTATTCGGGCGGAAGGTCAAGCCTGTGCGATCAGGCCCGCTGCGCGTTTGCATTCCCGGGAGCCGCAAGTATAGTCCGCGCCGCTTCGCAAGGCCGCCGCGCGGGCGGACGGCCGTGTCAAATTCATTCTCACGCACGAGGGACGCCATGTTCATTACCCCCGCTTTCGCCCAGGGCGCTTCGGCCGCCGGCGGCGGGACCGACATGCTGATCCAGCTCGCTCCGTTCCTGCTGATCTTCGTCGTGATGTATTTCCTGATCCTGCGTCCGCAGCAGAAGCGGGCCAAGGCGCACCAGGAAATGGTCAACGCCCTGCGGCGCGGCGATGTGGTCGTCACCTCCGGCGGTCTCGTGGGCAAGGTCGCCCGCGTCGTGGACGAGGCCGAGGTCGAGCTTCAGATCGCGGACAACGTGAAGGTGCGCCAGCTGCGCGCCCACATCACCACGGTCCGCTCCAAGGGTGAGCCCGCCAAGGACGAGACGCCGGCCTGATCCGGCGGCGCTGAAAGACAATGCTGCACTTCTCCCGGTTCAAGACGATTGCGATTCTGGGAATCACATTCCTGGGAATCCTGTTCGCGCTGCCCAACGTCCTGCCGAACAGCGTCGTGCAGGCCCTGCCGCACTGGCTGGCCTCGAGCCGGGTCACGCTCGGCCTCGATCTGCAGGGCGGCTCCCACATCCTCCTCGAGGTGGATGGGGCCGCGCTGCGCAAGGAGCGCGCCGAGCAGGTGCGGGACGAGGTGCGCAAGATCCTGCGTGACGCCCGCATCGGCTATACCGGCCTCGCGATCCGCGACGTGACCGTGCAGCTTCGCCTGCGGGATCCGGCGGACACCGACAAGGCCGTGGCCGAGCTGCGCAAGCTCGCCACGCCCGTGTCCTCCAACCTGCTGGGCGGCGGTTCCGGCGAGCTGGACCTCACCGTCTCCCCCGGCACGGACGGGCAGGTGAGCGTCACCCTCACGGAAGCCGGCCTCAATGCCCGCGTCCGGTCGGCGGTGGACCAGTCCATCGAGATCATCCGGCGCCGTATCGACCAACTCGGTACGGTCGAGCCCAACATCCAGCGCCAGGGCGCGGACCGCATCCTGGTCCAGGTGCCCGGCCTGCAGGATCCCCAGCGCCTGAAGGCGCTGCTGGGCCAGACCGCCAAGCTCTCCTTCCGCATGGTGGACCAGTCCATGTCGCCCCAGCAGGCGATCGACGGGCGCCCGCCGGCGGATTCGGAAGTGATCCGCGGCCAGGACGGCACGCCCTATCTGGTGGAAAAGCAGGTGCGCGTGTCCGGCGAGGACCTGACCGACGCCCAGCCGGGCTTCGACCAGCAGACCAGCCAGCCGCTCGTTACTTTCCGCTTCAATTCCAACGGCGCCCGGCGCTTCGCCGCCACCACCCAGGAAGCGGTGGGCCGGCCCTTCGCCATCGTGCTCGACAACCAGGTGATCTCCGCCCCGGTGATCCGCGAGCCGATTCTCGGCGGCTCGGGCCAGATTTCCGGCAACTTCACCGTCCAGCAGGCCAACGACCTCGCCATCCTCCTGCGCGCCGGCGCCCTGCCGGCGCCGCTGAAGGTGATGGAAGAGCGCACGGTGGGCCCGAGCCTCGGCCAGGATTCCATCGAGGCGGGCAAGACCGCGGCCTTCGTGGCGGCGGCGCTCGTGGCGGTGTTCATGCTGGCGGTCTACGGCCTGTTCGGTATGTTCGCGCTCATCGCGCTGGCCGTTCACATCACGCTGATGTTCGCGCTCCAGTCGATCCTCGGCGCCACCCTGACCCTTCCCGGCATCGCCGGCGTGGTGCTCACCATCGGCATGGCGGTGGATTCCAACGTCGTCATCTTCGAGCGCATCCGCGACGAGGCACGCGAAGGCCGCTCGGCCATCTCCGCCATCGACAAGGGCTTCGTTCAGGCGCTGGGCACTATCCTGGACGCCAACATCACCGCGCTCGCCACCGGCGTCATCCTGTTCCTGCTCGGCGGCTCCGGCCCCGTGCGCGGGTTCGCCGTCACCTACATCCTCGGCCTTCTGACCACCGTATTCACCGCCTATACGCTGACGCGTCTCATGATCGCGTGGTGGGTGAAGTGGCGGCGCCCGGCCAAGCTGCCCATTTGAAGGCGCGCCCATGCCCTTGATCGACTACATCCCGGCGCAGACCAATATCGGCTTCATGCGCCTGCGCCATGTGACGTTCCCGTTTTCGGCGGGAATCATGGTCCTGGCCGTCGTCTTCTTCGCCCTGTTCGGCTTCAACCTCGGCATCGACTTCCGGGGCGGCACCCTCATCGAGGCCCAGTCCAGCCAGGAGCAGGCGGATCTCTCCGTCCTGCGCGAGCACCTCACCGACATCGACCTCGGCGACGTGCAGATCCAGGAATTCGGTTCGCCGCGCGACGTGCTGATCCGGGTGGGCGAGTTCGGCACCACAGAGGAAGCCCAGCAGGCCATCCTCGCCAAGATCACGGGCGCGCTCGGCACGGAATATTCCGTGCGCCGCGTGGAAACCGTGGGACCGAGCGTGTCCGGCGAACTGGTGCGCCAGTCCATCGTCGCCCTCATCCTGGGCGCCGTGGCCGTGCTCATCTATCTGTGGTTCCGCTTCGAGTGGCAGTTCGCCATCGGCGCGCTCGTCACCACGGCCCACGACATCTTCGTCACCCTGATGATCTACTCGATCCTCGGGCTGGACTTCGACCTCACCTCCATCGCGGCCATCCTCACCATCATGGGCTATTCGCTCAACGATACGGTGGTGGTGTATGACCGCATCCGTGAGATGCTGCGCCGCTACAAGAAGATGCCCATGCCCGAGATGCTCGATCTCTCGGTGAATGCCACCTTCTCGCGCACCGTCATCGTCTCGCTGACCACCTTCTTCGCCTGCCTCGCGCTCTATTTCTTCGGCGGCGAGGTGCTGCGCGGCTTCTCGCTGGCCATGACGGTGGGCGTGGTGATCGGCACCTATTCCACCATCTTCGTGGCGGCGCCCATGCTCATCCATCTGGGCCTGCGCTCCTCCACCGTGGGGGAGAAGCCCAAGGTCCAGGCGACGACGGAAGAGGCGGACATCATCCCGCCGGGCGTGGACACCAGCGCCATCGAGGCGACAGCTCCGGTGGTTCCGTCTTCGGCTCCCGCCCCGGCTCCGGCGACGCCCGCGGGCACTGCCGCGCGCCGTCCCGGCGGCAAGGGCCGCGGCCGCCCGGCGCGGGGCTGAGGCCCCCGCCGTGGCAGAGCGCCCGGACACGCCCTTCCTGCCCCGCCGGGTGCCCATCGACGGCTATTCGGACAATTTCTTCCACTTCGCGGGCATGTCGCACAGCGGCTCCATCCTGGCGCTGCCGTCCGGCATCCGCCCCTGGGCGGTGGCGCGTTTCTCGGACGTGACCACCTCCGCCTTGTCGCAGGTGATCGCGGAAGCGGGCGAATTCGAGCTTCTGTTCATCGGCACGGGCCGTGATCCCGCCCATCTGCCGGAACTGCAAAAGCAGGCGCTGCGCCATGCCGGTCTGCGCTTCGAGCTGATGCCCACGCCCGCCGCCGCCGCCACCTACAATGTGCTGCTGGGCGAGGGCCGCCGCGTGGGCGCGGCGCTCGTGGCCTTCTAGGCCATGGCACCGGAGGCGCCCGGCGCGGACTTGGACAAGGCCTATGCGCATTGCGCCCAGGTGATCCGCGCCCACGACCGGGACCGCTTCCTCGCCAGCCTGTTCGCGCCCCCCGCCGTCCGGCGCCACCTGAGCGCGCTCTACGCCTTCAACCTGGAAGTGGCGCGGGTGCGTGAGGTGGTGCGCGAGCCGCTGCCCGGGGAGATGCGCCTGCAATGGTGGCGCGACCTCATCGAGGGGCTCGGCCGGGGCGAGGTGTCGGGCCATCCGGTCGCCAGCGCGCTGATGGACACGCTCGCGGCCACCGACCTGCCGCGTCCCGCGCTCCTGAACCTGTTGGAAGCGCGCACCTTCGACCTGTACGACGACCCCATGCCGAGCCTCAACGACCTGGAAGGCTATGCGGGGGAGACCGCCTCCGTCCTCATCCAGCTTTCAGCGGGCCTGCTGCTGGGCCGCCAGGATGCCGGGCTCGCCACCGCCAGTGGCCATGCGGGCGTCGCCGTGGCCGTGACCGGCCTCATGCGGGCGCTGCCCATCACCGCGGCGCGGGGCCAATGCTTCCTGCCGCTGGACCTGCTGAACGCCTATGGCGGCACGCGCGAGGATGTGGTGGGCCGCAAGGCGACGGCGGGCGTGCGCGAGACCCTGGCCAGCCTGCGGCGGCGGGTGCGCCATCATCTGGGGGAGGCGCAGGCGGCCTTGGCGGGGGCGCCCCGCGAGGCGCTTCCCGCCTTCCTGCCCCTGGCACTGGTTCCCGGAGACCTTCAGGACCTGGCGCGGGCGCCCGATCCGTTCGCGGCCGTGGTGGGCGCGCCGCCTTTGGTGCGGCAATGGCGCCTCTGGCGCGCTGCCCGCAGGGCGCGGGCGGGGAAGCCCTTCTTCACGCTGCCGGACGCGTGATCCGGTCCGTGAGGTTCAGCCGCTCGCGGCTGATGGGGGCCATGACGGCGCGGGTTTCCGCATCCCCCGACAGGGCGTCGATCATCTCGATCTGATTGCGGGCCACCAGCAGGAGCAGGTCGTCGCGCACCTCGCCGCCCGCCGTGCGGGGCAGTCGGGGCACGATCTGGAGCTGGTCGAGATGGGGCCGGTCGGGCAACGCGGTCGCGAGATGCGCCCGCAGCGCGGCCGCGTCCACCACGCCCTGAGGCTCCACGAAGGCATAGAGGCCCACCTTGCCGCCCAGCGTCTGGTAGTCCGCCATATGGACCGCGCGCACGGCCGGATGGGCCATGAGCGCGTCGGCGATGCGCGGGGCCACCTGGGTCACGCGCGGTCCGCGCCCCTCGGTGTCCGAATAGGACATGAGGCGGCGGGTGACGAAGCGATAGACTTTCTTGCCGGTGGCCATCCACACGCGCGCGAAGATGCTCTTGCGGCCGAGAACCACCTTTTCCTTCGCCGTCAGTGCCTCGGGGCAATAGGTGCGCTTGTGCTTCAGCAGATGGCGCAGGTCCTCATAGGCCAGCACCCGGCCAATCCGCGTGCGCCGGCTGATGGGCAAGGCGAGTTGGAAGTCCGTGAGCCAGGCTTCCCCGTCCGCCCCGCGCAGCCAGTTCTGCTGCTTGGCGAGGTCGTTATGGGCGAAGCCGGCGGCATGCAGCGTGCGCAGCGCGCTCTTGGCCGAACGGAAGAAAGCGAGGTCGCCATGGGGGCGGGCGATCTGGAGCGGCACGCCCTCGATCCAGCCGCGCACCAGGAAGCGATGGCCCACCGCCAGCAGCGGCGTGGTGACGCCGGTCGAGGTCACATGGGCGAGCGCATGGGATTCGCGGCCCGCCAGGATGCCGGCGAGGATCGCGAACCAGGGCGACACCTCGTTCCAGCGGCGGCGCACGGCGGGATAGTCGCGCCCGTCCGCCGCCCTCCAGGTGCCGCGCTCCACGGTGGAGAACACGTCGCGCTTCAGCACCGTGTCCACGGTGAAGCGGCCGGTGTCGGCCTTGCGTTCCAGCGGCGGGAAATAATCGATCTGACGGGCCATGAGGGCTCTTAAGCCGCCTTCTCGGTTGTGTCGAGCCAGCGGTCCGCGTCCGCGAGCGCGCGGGCGGCGATGGCCTTCTTCTTCGCCAGGGTCTTCTCGGAGCCCCGCAGCCGCTTGCCGTCCGGCCCCTTGGGGTTGATCTCCAGCGGCGGGAACAGGCCGAAATTGACGTTCATGGGCTGGAAGGAGCGCGGGCCGGCCTCGATCACCTCGATATGCCCGCCTGTGATGTGGCCGAGCAGCGCGCCGTGCGCCGTGGTGGCCGGGGGCAGGTCCGGCTCCACGCCGTGCCGCTCGGCCGCCGCGAACCGGCCCGCCAGCAGGCCCACGGCCGCGCTTTCCACATAACCCTCGCAGCCGGTGATCTGCCCGGCGAAGCGCAGGCGCGGATCGGCCTTCAGGCGCAGGGTGGAATCCAGAAGGCGCGGGGAATTGAGATAGGTGTTGCGGTGCAGCCCGCCGAGCCGCGCGAACTCCGCGCCCTCAAGGCCCGGAATGGTGCGGAACACGCGGGCCTGCTCGCCGTGGCGCAGCTTCGTCTGGAAGCCCACCATGTTGTAGAGCGTGCCCAGCTTGTTGTCCTGGCGCAGTTGGATGACCGCGTGGGCCTTCACGTCCGGCGCATGGGGATTGGTGAGGCCCACGGGCTTTAGGGGGCCGAAGCGCAGCGTCTCGCGCCCCCGCTCCGCCATGACCTCGATGGGCAGGCAGCCGTCGAAATAGGGGGTCTTCGCCTCGAAGTCCCGCAGCGGCACCTTCTCGCCTTCCAGCAGCGCATCCACGAAGGCTTCGTATTGCTCGCGGGTGAGAGGGCAATTGATGTAATCCGCCCCGGTTCCGCCCGGCCCGACCTTGTCATAGCGGGACTGGAACCAGGCCTTCGACATGTCGATGCTGTCGAAATGCACGATGGGGGCGATGGCGTCGAAGAAGGCGAGGGCGGTCTCCCCCGTCAGTTCAAGGACCGCTTCCGCCAAAGCCGGGGAGGTGAGGGGGCCGGTGGCGACGATCACCTTGTCCCAGTCCGCGGGCGGCAGGCCGGCCACTTCCTCGCGGCGGATCTCCACCAGGGGATGGGCTTCCAGCGCCTCGGTGACGGCTTCGGCGAACGCCACCCGGTCCACCGCCAGCGCGCCGCCGGCGGGCACCTGGTGCGCATCGGCGCAGCGCAGGATCAGCGAGCCGGCCTTGCGCATCTCCGCATGGAGCACGCCCACGGCATTGCCTTGCGCATCGTCGGAGCGGAAGGAATTGGAGCAGACCAGCTCCGCCAGGGAAGAGGTGTGGTGCGCGTCCGTGGAGCGCACGGGGCGCATCTCGTGCATCACCACGGGCACGCCGCGCTCGGCCATCTGCCAGGCCGCCTCGGAGCCCGCCAGGCCCCCGCCAATCACATGGACCGGATCCACCATCACCCTCACGCACAGGCGCCGGACGTTGGATCCGGCAAAGGAAAGTGGGTCTGTGCCCCAGGATGGCGGCAGGTTCAAGGACGCCGCGCGCGTGAACGGGCCCGTACAAAAGAAAATGGCCCCCAGGCGGGGGCCATTTCAGGCAGGCGACACGGTTCGCGTCGCGCCGGCTTCACACCATATGCAGGGTCGCGCGACGGGCCACGGCCCGGATCTCGCTCCGTACGATATTGATGTCGCCCAAGGTCCGGTCATCGAGCCCGGACAGCTCGGCGACGGTGCGGTTATAGGCATGCCAGCGGCGGACCTGGCGAGCCAGGAAACCCCAGAGCAGCATTGTCATTCTCCTTCCGCGCGGCATCATTCCAGCGCCACGCTTCTTGGAGTGGAAGATAGGCTGACCTATTTCCCGCGCCAATGCATATTGATGCAATGCAGCAATGCGCCGCCCGCATATTAGGCAATATTACGTAGCCGGGGTCATCCTTTGTTTCCAACGCCTCGCGGGCGACGTTGGCAATTCGTTAAACACTTCCATCTCGCAAGTGCACAACAGAGAGGCGTGCCCCAAAGGCGAGCAGGGCGCCCGCCTCAGCCGGCGGCATTGCGCTTGCGCGCCTTGGGCTGGGGCCGCCGCGCCAGCACCTCCGCCAGGAAGTGCCCGGTATAGGAGCGCTCGGCGGCCGCGATCACCTCGGGCGTGCCGATGGCGACGATCTCGCCGCCGCCGCTGCCGCCCTCGGGGCCGAGGTCCACCACCCAGTCGGCGGTCTTGATGACTTCGAGATTGTGCTCGATGACCGCCACCGTGTTGCCCTGCTCCACCAGTTCGTGCAGCACTTCCAGCAGCTTGGCCACATCGTGGAAATGCAGGCCCGTGGTGGGCTCATCCAGGATGTAGAGCGTGCGGCCCGTGGCGCGCTTGGAGAGTTCCTTGGCGAGCTTCACCCGCTGCGCCTCGCCGCCCGAGAGCGTGTTGGCCTGCTGGCCCACCTTGATGTAGCCGAGGCCGACCCGGGACAGGGTCTCCAGCTTCTCGCGCACCGCCGGCACCGCCTTGAAGAAGGCCGCGCCCTCGTCCACCGTCATGTCCAGCACGTCGGCGATGGACTTCTCCTTGAAGGTGACTTCCAGGGTCTCGCGATTGTAGCGCTTGCCCTTGCAGACATCGCAGGTGACGTAGACATCCGGCAGGAAGTGCATCTCGATCTTGATGACGCCGTCGCCCTGGCAGGCTTCGCAGCGCCCGCCCTTCACGTTGAACGAGAAGCGCCCCGGCCCGTAGCCGCGCGCTTTGGCCTCGGGAAGGCCGGAGAACCATTCGCGGATGGGCGTGAAGGCGCCCGTATAGGTGGCCGGATTGGAGCGCGGCGTGCGGCCGATGGGGGACTGGTCGATGTCGATGACCTTGTCCAGATGCTCCAGCCCCTCCAGCTTGTCGAACGGGGCGGGGGCCTCGGTGGCATTGTTCAGCCGCCGCGCCACCGCCTTATAGAGCGTGTCGATGAGCAGGGTGGACTTGCCGCCCCCCGAGACGCCCGTGACGCAGGTGAAGACGCCCAGTGGGATTTCCGCCGTCACGTTCTTCAGATTGTTGCCGCGCGCGCCGGAGAGCTTCAGCATCCGCTTCGCGTTCGGCTTGCGGCGGGCGGGGACGCCCACGTTCAGTTCGCCGGTGAGATATTTGCCGGTGAGGGAGGCCGGGTTCGCCAGGATCTCGGCCGGCGTGCCCTGCGCCACGATGCGCCCGCCATGGACGCCCGCGCCGGGGCCCACATCCACCACATAGTCGGCGGCGAGGATGGCGTCCTCGTCGTGCTCCACCACGATCACGGTGTTGCCCAGGTCCCGCAGCCGCTTCAACGTCTCCAGCAGGCGGGCATTGTCGCGCTGGTGCAGGCCGATGGAGGGCTCGTCCAGCACATAGAGCACGCCGGAGAGCCCGGAACCGATCTGCGAGGCCAGCCGGATGCGCTGGCTCTCGCCGCCCGAAAGCGTGCCCGAGGCGCGCGACAGCGTGAGATAGTCCAGCCCCACATCCATGAGGAAGCGCAGGCGCTCGCGGATCTCCTTCAGGATGCGCGCCGCGATCTCGTTCTGCTTGGCATTGAGGGCGGCGGGCAGGTCCTCGAACCAGGCGGAGGCGCCGCGCACGGAAAGCTCGCTTACCTCGCCGATATGCTTCATGGCCACCTTCACGGCCAGAGCCTCGGGCTTCAGGCGGAAGCCGTTGCAGGTGGCGCAGGGGACGGTGGAGAAATATTTCGAGATTTCCTCCCGCGCCCAGTCGCTCTCGGTCTCCCGCCAGCGGCGGTCGAGATTGCGCACGATGCCCTCGAAGGTCTTCGTGGTCTCGTAGGAGCGCAGCCCGTCGTCATAGGCGAAGGTGATCTCCTCTCCCTCCGACCCGAACAGGATCACCTGCCTGGCCTGTTCCGGCAGGTCGGCGAAGGGGGTGGTCAGCTTGAAGTGGTAGTGCTTGGCGAGGGCATCCAGCGTCTGGCCGTAATAGGGCGACGTGCTCTTGGCCCAGGGGGCGATGGCGCCCTGCTTGAGCGAGCGGGTGCGGTCCGGCACCACCAGGTCCGGGTCGATGGTCTGTTCCACGCCCAGCCCGTCGCAGGCCGGGCACGCGCCGAACGGGTTGTTGAACGAGAACAGGCGCGGCTCGATCTCGGGGATGGTGAAGCCGGACACCGGGCAGGCGAACTTCTCCGAGAACAGGATGCGCCGGGGCGCGCCGCTTTCATCCTTCTCGTCCGCGAACTCGATCACCGCGATGCCGTCGGCAAGGCCGAGCGCGGTCTCGAAACTGTCCGCGAGGCGGGTGGCGAGGTCGGCGCGCACCACGAGGCGGTCCACCACCACGTCGATATCGTGCTTCAGCTTCTTGTCGAGCGGCGGCGCCTCGGCGATCTCATGGAACGTGCCGTCCAGCTTCACGCGCTGGAAGCCTTTCTTGAGGAATTCCGCCATCTCCTTGCGGTATTCGCCCTTGCGCCCGCGCACCACGGGCGCGAGCAGATAGAGCCGCGTGCCCTCCGGCAGGGCCAGCACCTTGTCCACCATCTGCGACACGGTCTGACTTTCGATGGGCAGGCCGGTCGCAGGGGAATAGGGAATGCCCGCGCGCGCCCAGAGAAGGCGCATGTAATCGTGGATCTCGGTGACGGTGCCCACGGTGGAGCGGGGATTCTTGGAGGTGGTCTTCTGCTCGATGGAGATGGCGGGGGACAGGCCGTCGATCTGGTCCACGTCCGGCTTCTGCATCATCTCCAGAAACTGGCGCGCATAGGCGGAGAGGCTCTCCACATAACGCCGCTGGCCTTCCGCATAGATGGTGTCGAAGGCGAGCGAGGACTTGCCCGAGCCGGACAGGCCGGTGAACACCACCAGGCTGTCGCGCGGCACGTCCAGGTCCACGTTCTTCAGATTGTGCTCGCGCGCGCCGCGCACCGAGAGGGTGCGTGCATCGCGCCGATCGGCGGCGCCGGGAGAAAGGCGGGAGGAAGAACGCTCGCTCATGGGGTCGGTCGGCTCGCGGAACGAAGGGGGCGGCGCAGGGGCACCTTAGCTTACGGCCGTCACGCGTGATGGGATCATGAACAGAGGCATTTCGCCGGCCGTTCCGACCCGCCGCGCGGGGCAGCCGGCTGCGTCGCCTCAGGGAAGACGACTCAAATTTAGGGTGCCGCGTGCGCTGCGGTAGGGAACGTATCAGGAACGGTGGTTCCGTCCAGCGAAAAAGGCGGCAGGACTGCCTTGCGCGGCATGGGGGGATGGGCTAGGAACATAAGAAGAACACGTCGCGCCGTACCGCGCGGCATCGTGGCACCTGGAGGGCCGCGGACCCGCATCGGCGGACAGTTTTCGGTGGACAAGGCGCGCGGGGCCTCGCTTCCGCGCGGGGGATCACTAGGGTGCGGGTTCCGGACGCTGCCGCCGTCGAGGCGGGCAGGGGCCGGTTTGCTTTGCAGGAGGAAGAGATGGCCGGCAGCGTCAATAAGGTGATCCTGATCGGCAATCTCGGCCGCGACCCGGAGATCCGGTCGTTCCAGAATGGCGGGCGGGTCTGCAACCTGCGCATCGCCACGTCCGAGACCTGGCGCGACAAGGCGTCCGGCGAGCGGCGCGAGCGCACGGAATGGCACACGGTCGCCATCTTCAACGAGAATCTGGTGGGCGTGGCGGAGCGCTTCCTGAAGAAGGGCTCCAAGGTCTACATCGAAGGCCAGCTTGAGACCCGCAAGGCCACCGACAACCAGGGCGCGGAGCGCTATTTCACCGAAGTGGTGCTGCGTCCCTATCGCGGCGAGCTGACCCTGCTCGACGGCCGCTCCGGCGGCGGTGGCGGTGAGGGCGAGGAATTCGGCGGCGGCGGTTCCGATTTCGGCTCCTCCAGCCCCATGGGCGGCGGTGGCGGCGGCTTCGGCGGCAGCAATTTCGGTGGCTCCGGCGGCGGCTCGGGCTTTGGCGGCGGTTCGGGTGGTGGCGGTCGCCGCCCAGCTCCCGCCGGCCGTCCCTCCGACGACATGGACGACGAAATCCCCTTCTGACCGCATCCGTGCTTGCGAGGCGCTCGCGGCCTGAAGCGGGCGGAAGGCGGGCGTGGGGCCGGTGCGCTCCGGCATGCGCCCTGGCGCGGCGTGCGACGTCTGTGCCGTTTGGGCGAGGCGATGCGGTTCTGCTTGGTCATGAAGCGCGGATGTCGGGAAGCCGTGCAAGGCGAAGGGGCCGTGCTCGCCCGTGTCCTCCCCGTGAGGCGATGCCGGTTCAGGCGGGCGGTGGGCGGGAAGGCGGGAGCCTTCCGCGTGCCTTCGATTCCTCGCGCAATAACCGACCTTTCGGCTGCGGAATCCGGCGCATTGTCCATGCGCCTGACGCGGGGCTGCTAAGTCGTTGATTTGAAACGACCAGTGGACGGCACTCCGCGCGCCTTCCACTGGCGTCGCCCGGCTGAATCGGCTAGAAGAAACCAGCCTTTTCTCCAGGAAAGACGTGCGTTTTGGCTGATAAAGATAGCCCGGCCGGCGGCAGCGCTCTGCCTTCCGAGATCCGTCCGGTCTCCATCACCGAAGAACTTTCGCGGTCCTATCTCGATTACGCCATGAGCGTGATCGTCTCCCGTGCGCTGCCGGACGTGCGCGACGGGCTGAAGCCGGTGCATCGGCGCATCCTCTATTCGATGCATGAGAACGGCTATCTCTGGAACCGCTCCTACCGCAAGTCGGCCCGCGTCGTCGGCGACGTCATCGGTAAATACCATCCGCACGGCGACCAGGCGGTCTATGACGCGCTGGTGCGCATGGCGCAGACCTTCTCCATGCGCCTGCCCCTGGTGGACGGCCAGGGCAATTTCGGCTCCGTGGACGGCGATCCGCCGGCGGCCATGCGCTACACCGAAGTGCGCATGGAAAAGGTCACCCAGGCGCTGCTGGACGACCTGGACAAGGACACGGTCGATTTCCAGGAAAACTACGACGGCAGCGAGAGGGAGCCGACCGTCCTTCCCGCCCAGTTCCCGAACCTGCTGGTGAACGGGGCAGGGGGCATCGCGGTGGGCATGGCCACCAACATCCCGCCCCACAATCTCGGCGAGGTGATCGACGGCACGCTGGCGCTCATCGACGACCCGGCGCTGGAGCCGGAAGCGCTGCTGGACATCATCCAGGGGCCGGACTTCCCCACGGGCGGCCTCATCCTCGGCCGCACGGGCATCCGGCAGGCCTACATGACCGGGCGCGGCTCCATCATGGTGCGCGCGCGGGTGTCTATCGAGACCATCCGCAAGGAGCGCGAGGCGCTCATCATCACCGAGATCCCGTATCAGGTGAACAAGGCGACGATGATCGAGAAGATCGCGGAGCTGGTTCGGGACAAGCGGCTGGAAGGCATCTCGGAAATCCGCGACGAGAGCGACCGCGACGGCATGCGCGTGGTCATCGAGATCAAGCGCGACGCCCAGGCGGACGTGGTGCTGAACAATCTCTACCGGATGACGCCGCTCCAGTCGTCGTTCGGCGCGAACATGGTGGCGTTGTCCGGCGGCAAGCCCGCCGTCATGACCCTGCACGACATGCTGACCGCCTTCGTCGCCTTCCGCGAGGAAGTGGTTAGTCGGCGTACGAAGTTCCTGCTCCGCAAGGCGCGCGATCGCGCCCACGTCTTGGTCGGCCTCGCCATCGCCGTGGCGAACATCGATGAAATCATTCGCCTTATCCGCACCGCACCCGATCCGGCGACGGCCCGCGACGCCCTTATGGGGCGTGATTGGCCGGCTAAGGATATGGCGCCGCTGATTGCCCTCATCGCCGATCCGCGCCATGCCCTGAAGGCGGATGGCACCTATCGCCTTTCCGGCGAGCAGGCCCGCGCCATCCTCGACCTGCGCCTCCAGCGCCTCACCGCTCTGGGCCGGGACGAGATCGCCGAGGAACTGGACAAGCTCGCCGCCGAGATCGCCGACTATCTGGACATTCTCTCCAGCCGCGCGCGGGTGATGGACATCATCCGGGCCGAGCTTCAGGCCATCAAGACCGAGTTCGGCACGCCCCGGCGCAGCGAGCTGGTGGAGGGCCTGGGCGACCTAGAGGACGAGGACCTGATCCAGCGCGAGGAGATGGTCGTCACCGTCTCCCACGCCGGATATGTGAAGCGCGTGCCCCTCTCCACCTATCGCGCCCAGCGGCGCGGCGGAAAGGGCCGTTCGGCCATGCAGACGCGGGACGAGGATTTCGTCACCCGCCTGTTCGTGGCCTCCACCCACGCGCCGGTCCTGTTCTTCTCGTCCAAGGGCAAGGTCTACAAGCTGAAGGTGTGGCGCCTGCCCGCCGCCGCCCCCCAGGCGCGCGGCAAGGCGCTCATCAACATCCTTCCGCTGGAGCCGGACGAGCGCATCACCTCCATCGTGCCCCTGCCCGAGGAGGCCGACGCCGAAGGCCGGCTGCAGATCATGTTCGCCACCACGGGCGGCACGGTGCGTCGCAACGCCATGGCGGATTTCTCGCAGGTGAACCGCAACGGCAAGATCGCCATGAAGCTGGAGGAGGGCGACGCCATCGCCTCCGTCCAGCTCTGCACGGAGGACGACGACGTCCTTCTCACCACGGCGGACGGCGCCTGCATCCGCTTCCCCGTCACCGAAGTGCGCGTCTTCAAGGGGCGTGATTCCGTGGGCGTGCGCGGCATACGGCTGGAAGAAGGCGACACCATCATCTCCATGGCCATCATCCATCATTCCGACGCCAGCGCCGAGGAACGGGTGGAATATCTGCGCCGCGCCAATGCCGTGCGCCGCAGCGCCGCCGGCCAGGGCGAGGAGGCGGAAGAGATCGTGGAGGCCGATGCCGAGGAGGTGGCGACCGGCGACGGCACGCTCGGCCTCGACCGCTACGCCCAGATGGGCGCCGCCGAGCAGTTCATCCTCACCATCTCGGAAAACGGCTACGGCAAGCGCACCTCGTCCTACGAGTATCGCGTCACCGGACGCGGCGGCAAAGGCATCGTCGCCATGGCGGTGAACGAGCGCAACGGCCGTCTCGCCGCCTCCTTCCCCGTGGAGGACCCGGACCAGATCATGCTGGTGACGGACGGCGGCCAGCTCATCCGCTGCCCGGTGAACGGCATCCGCATCGTCGGCCGCGCCAGCCAGGGCGTCATCGTGTTCGACACCGCCGAGGGCGAGCGCGTGGTCTCCGTGGAGCACATCTCCGAGGAGGAGGACGCGGGCGGCGACATCCCGGCTGAGGGCGGCGAAGGCTGATGAGCGCCGAGAGCCTCACGCTCTTCGTGCTCGCCTGCCTCGCCCTCGGGGCGACGCCGGGGCCGAACGTGGCGCTCATCGTGGGCACCAGCCTCAAGCACGGCCGCCGCGCGGGCCTGCTCACCGCCACGGGCGTGAATGTGGGCCTCGTGCTCCAGCTCGCCTTCGTGGCGGCGGGCCTTGCCTGGATGGTGGAGGTGTTCGCCCGCCATTTCGACCTGGTGCGGTATGCGGGCGCCGCCTATCTCGCGTGGCTCGCCATCGCCCAATGGCGTTCGGCGGGCGCGGAGCGGGGCGCGGCCCCGCCCACGGGCCGGGCCGCCTTCTCACGCGGGCTGGCCGTGGCCTTCGCCAATCCCAAGACCCTGCTGTTCCACGCGGCCTTCCTGCCGCAATTCATCACCGACCCCACCGATCCCGTCCCGCAGATCGCGCTGCTGGCCGCCATCTTCGCGGTGATCGCCCTTGTGGGCGACATGCTCTGGGCCGTGGCGGCGGACCGGGCGCGGGCCGCGCTCTTCGGCCGCTTCACGAAGCTGGCGGACCGCGTCTCGGCCGTCATCCTGGCCGGCGGCGCTGCCGTGCTTTTGGCGGCCGGGCGGCGCTGACCTTCGCGCAGCGGGTCCTCACGCTGCCTGCCGCAGCGCCGCCAGGTCCTGTCGGGGCGAGGCGCCGAACATGCGCGAATAGTCCCGGCTGAACTGCGACACGCTCTCATATCCCACGTCGAACGCGGCGCTCGACACCGCCATGCCACCCGCCATCAGCCGGTGCCGCGCCTCGATGAGCCGGAGCTGCTTCTGGAATTGAAGCGGGGTGAGGGAGGTCACGGCCTTGAAATGCTGGTGGAAGGCGGAAGGGCTCATGCCCGCCGCCTCGGCCAGCCGCCGCACCGGCAAGGGGGTGGCGAAGTCCGCCCGCAGCACTGCCACGGCGCGGGCGATGCGCTGGGCATGCCCCTCGGGCCGGGCGAGGCGACGCAGCATGGCGCCGTGGCGGCCCTGGAGCAGCCAGTAGTGCAATTCCTTCAGCAAAGCGGGGCGCAGCACCGCCTGGGCATCGGCGCGCTCGGGCAGCGTCACCAGCCGGCGGATGCAGTCGGCCACCGCCGCGTCGGTCTCGCTCACCAGGATGCGCGGCCCCGGCGTGTCCGGCACCCCCGCGAAGGCGGAAATCTCCCCCAGCGTGTCGCGCAGCAGGCCGAGGTCTAGGTCCAGCGACACGGCGAGATAGGGCGCCCCGCCGCTCGCCTCCACCACGCGGCCCTGGATGGGCGTGTCGGCGCTGACCAGCAGCGTCTGCCCCGCATGGAAGCGCCACGCCTCCGCCCCGGACGCCACTTCCTTCGAGCCCTGGAGGACGAGGCAGAGGAGGGGGACATAGATGGCGTGCAGGTAGCCGGTCGGGGCGTCGGCCCGCGCGAAATGGAGGCCGTTCACCTGTGTCACCACCAGCCCCTCCCGCGCCGGCGCATCCTCGGTGCGGGCGAGGACGAGGGGGAGAATGGAGCCGGCCGCCCCTGCGTCTGCTTGGGCGCGGGCCTCCTCGGGCCGGGGTATCATGGGGTCGTTCAATTCAGGCTCCACCGGGGATTTCGCGTCCGTACTGTAGCGTGCCGGGGCGGGCGTGGAAGGGGATTTGGAGGATCGGGCAAGTCTTCCGCAGCATCCGGCAAGCGCCGCGGGGCGCGGGGCACTAGGTATGTCTCACCCAAAACGGAGTTGAGCCATGACCCATCCCGCTTCTTCCCGTCCCTCCATCGCCCTCGTCACCGGCGGCAGCCGGGGCCTCGGGCGCAACACGGTCCTTGCGCTGGCAGGGCGCGGTGTGGACGTGATCCTCACCTATCATTCCAAGGCGGACGAGGCGCAGGCCGTGGTCCGCGAGGTTGAGGCGCTGGGCCGCAAGGCCGCCGCGCTGCGGCTCGACGTGGGCGACAGCGCCAGCTTTCCGGCCTTCGCGGAAGAGGTTCGGGCAAGTCTGAAGACGACCTTCGGCCGCGAGAGCTTCGACCATCTGGTGAACAATGCCGGCATCGGCATCAATGAGAGCTTCGCCGAGACCTCGGAGGCCACCTTCGACCTGCTCATGAACATCCACCTGAAGGGCACCTTCTTCCTCACCCAGAAGCTGCTGCCGGTGATCGCGGACGGCGGGACGATCGTGAACCTCTCCAGCGGCCTCGCCCGCTTCACCATGCCCGGCTATGCCGCCTATGCGGCCATGAAGGGCGGCATCGAGGTGCTGACCCGCTACATGGCGGCGGAGCTGGGCCCGCGCCGCATCCGCGTGAACACGGTGGCCCCCGGCGCCATCGAGACCGATTTCGGCGGCGGCGCGGTGCGCGACAACGCGCAGATCAACCAGGTGATCGCCGGCGCCACGGCGCTGGGGCGCGTGGGCCTGCCGGACGATATCGGCCACATGATCGCGGCCTTCCTCGCCCAGGATTTCGGCTGGGTGAACGGCCAGCGCATCGAGGTGTCGGGCGGCATCAACCTCTGACCGAACCGCAAGGGGCGGGCGACCTTCCGGCCGCCTGCCCCATTGCGCGCCGACGCAGGGCGGGATAACGCTTCCCGCCCATGAGCGCCGCCCCCCACACCACCCGCACCGCCATCTATGCCGGGTCGTTTGACCCGCCCACCAACGGCCATCTCGACGTGGTGCGCTCCGCGTGCCGGCTGGCGGACCGACTGGTGCTGGCCGTGGGCATCCATCCCGGCAAGGCGCCGGTCTTCACGCCCGCCGAGCGGCTCGACATGCTGCGCGAGGTCTGCGGCCCCGTGGCGGCGGAAGAGGGCACCGTCCTCGACGTGATCACCTTCGATAATCTCGTGGTGGAAGCGGCCCGCGCCACGGGCGCCGGGCTGCTGATCCGCGGCCTGCGTGACGGCACCGATCTCGATTACGAGATGCAGATGGCGGGCATGAACGGCACGCTCGTGCCCGAGATCCAGACCGTGTTTCTCCCCGCCTCGCCGCGCGTGCGCCCCATCACCGCCACCTTGGTGCGCCAGATCGCGTCCATGGGCGGGGATGTCTCCGCCTTCGTGCCGCCGGCGGTGCTCGCCCGGCTCGTCAGCAAGTTTCCCAAGCGGGCCTGATACGCGGGCCTGACCCGATCTACGCGCGTCCCCGCGCGCCAGCCAAGGAGACACCCATGCGCACCCTGTTCGGCCGGATGTCCGGCGCCCTCATGCTGATCGGCGCGCTCGTGCTGCCGGTGGCGCTCGGCGCGGCCCAGCCCGCTTCCGCCCAGGCGCCGAAGGCCGAGGCGGCCAAGACCGATCCCGAGAACACGCTCTATCTCGACACCACCTATGGCCGGGTGGTGATCGCGCTGCGTCCCGATCTCGCGCCCAAGCATGTGGAGCGCCTGAAGCTGCTGGCGCGCGAGGGCTATTACAACAACGTGCCGTTCCACCGCGTCATCGACGGCTTCATGGCCCAGACCGGCGACGGGCAGTATGGCAACGGCACGGGCGGGTCCAAGTATCCGAACCTGCCGGCCGAATTCACCTCCACGCCGTTCGTGCGCGGCACCGTGGGCATGGCGCGCTCGTCGCAGCCCAACAGCGCCAATTCGCAGTTTTTCATCACCTTCGAGCCCTCGCCGTTCCTGAACGGCCAGTACACCGTGGTGGGCGAGGTGGTTTCCGGCATGCAGTTCGTGGACAAGATCAAGAAGGGCTCGCAGGCCAATAACGGCTCGGTCAGCAACCCCGACAAGATCGTGAAGATGCAGGTGGGCGCCGACGCCAAATGAGGCGTTGACGGACATCCGTGAGGATGGGCGCGCCGCGATGCGCGCCCGGGACAACCAGACAACAGGAAGAGGAGCAGCCCATGGCTGAGGAAGTGATCGTCCTGGAGACCACCAAGGGCGAAGTGGTCATCGGCCTGCGGCCGGACCTCGCGCCGGGCCACGTGGCCCGCATCAAGGAACTGGTGGCCGAAGGCTTCTATGACGGCGTGCCGTTCCACCGCGTCATCGACGGCTTCATGGCCCAGACCGGCGATCCCACCGGCACCGGCATGGGCGGCTCGGGCAAGAAGCTGAAGGCCGAGTTCAACCGTGAGCCCCACAAGCGCGGCACGGTCTCCATGGCCCGCGCGGCCAATCCCGATTCCGGCGACAGCCAGTTCTTCATCTGCTTCGCCGACGCCCGCTTCCTGGACGGCCAGTACACCGTGTGGGGCGAGGTGATCTCGGGCATGGACAATGTGGACACGATCAAGCGCGGCGAGCCCGTGAAGGATCCCGACAAGATCGTGAAGGCGACGCTGAAGCCCAAGGAGGCGTGAGCCGCGCAGGCGGGCGGCTTCGGCTGGTCCGCCCCTTCAAGGCGCCTGCATGGCGCACACATGTCTGCGATGGCCGGGCTTGTCCCGGCCATTTGCTTTTCGGGGAGCGGGTGAGGGGCCGGACCGCGCGGGCCATGGCCCGCCAGTCATGTCCGACGACTGCGGAAGCGGCGGGGCCGCATGCGCCCGGCTTTCGCCAAGGGAGCGCTCTGGCCGCGCTCGTGTCCATTCCCCCTTGAGCATCTCAATGCATCAGGGTGGAGGCGGTCCCGGGCATCTCGCAGGTCCCATGAGGCAGCCTACACTGGGTCGTCCGCCTACACTGGGTCGTCCCTGGCGCACGCTTGGACCGCGGCGGCGCCGCTTCGCGGCCGGCAGCGTATCCGGTCAAGCCGGCGCTGTAGGGCCTCCGATGCCCCTTGCGTCGCCCGGCACCCTCGCTGCGCTCGGCCCCCTCCCAACCCTCCCCCGCAGGCGGGAGAGGGCTTTATGGCGTGCGGGACGATCCACGCTGTCTTTTCGCGACCGGGTGTCGTCAGTTCTCGTTAAAGAGCGGGCGATGCATACGCGCGGCGCAGGGCCGCGCGGAAAATCAATAGCGGCGCATGAGCCCCACGAGGCGGCCCTGGATGCGGACGCGGTCGGGGCCGAAGATGCGGGTCTCGTAAGCTGGGTTGGCGGCTTCCAGAGCCACGGAGGCGCCCTTCTTGCGCAGGCGCTTCAGGGTGGCTTCCTCGTCGTCCACCAGCGCCACCACGATGTCGCCGGTCTCCGCCGATTCGCATTTGCGGATGAGCACCGTATCGCCGTCCAGGATGCCGGCCTCGATCATGCTGTCGCCGCGCACCTCCAGGGCGAAATGCTCGCCCATGCCCAGCATCTCCGGGGGCAGGTTCAGCGTGTGGCTGCGGCTCTGGATGGCCGAGATGGGCGTGCCGGCGGCGATGCGGCCCATGACCGGCACCGAGACGGTGGGCGCCACCTCCTCGTCTTCCGCAGGCGGACGGACGCGGCCGAGGCTGCCCTCGATGACGCTGGGCGAGAAGCCCCGCCCGGCGCGCGGCGAGGCGAGGCCCGGTGCCACGCTGTCCGGCAGGCGAACCACTTCCAGGGCGCGGGCGCGATTGGGCAGACGGCGGATGAAGCCGCGCTCCTCAAGGGCCGTGATGAGGCGATGGATTCCCGATTTGGAGCGCAGGTCGAGCGCTTCCTTCATCTCGTCGAAGGAGGGCGGAACCCCGGTCTCCTTCAGGCGCTCATGAATGAAGCGCAGCAGATCATATTGCTTGCGTGTAAGCATGGCCGCCCCGTCCTTGGTGCGCGCGCCGCATGGCCTGTGTCCCAAGGCAGCCGCGCCACACGTCCCCCGTCCCACATCCGGAAACTTGTTCACCGATCCGATTGCCCCGGCCCAGTCGAGACCAAGCGCCAGGGGTTATCGGGCTTCCGCACCGGAAGGCGCCGGAAACAAATCATGAACAATGTTTATCCGTTCCTTTTGTGTTCCGCAAGCGTGAACATGGCGTAAACGGCAATTCAGCCCAGAAGCGGCAAGGCCTTGCAGGGGTCCCCGGCAGAGGCCGCCGGGGCACCGGCCTCGCGAATCAGCAGGCAGTCGGCGCCGCACAAGGCGGAAAGCATGGCCGAATCCTGCGTCGGCAGCGGCGTCACCATGCGCGTTCCGTCAGGCGAATGGGAGAGGGTGGCGCGCATATAATCGCGGCGCTGGTCGTTGGCCTTCACGGGCGCGCCGAGCCGCGCGTCGAAGACCGGGTTCTGCGCCGGTGCGCCCTGGAGCGCGCGCACCAGCGGCACCAGGAACAGCAGCGCGCACACATAGGCGGAGACGGGATTCCCCGGCAGGCCCAGCACGCGCATGGCGTCCCGACTGCCGAACATGAGCGGCTTGCCCGGCCGCAGCGCGATCTTGTGGACCGAGAGGGTGATTCCCTCCGCCACCAAAGCGGGCGCCATCAAATCGTGCTCGCCCACCGAGGCGCCGCCCGACGTCACAAGGATGTCGAACCCGCCCTCCACAGCGGCGCGCACGGCAGCGCGGGTGGCCTCCAGGCTGTCGCCCACGAGGCCGAGATCGGCCACCTCCGCGCCCGCCTCCCGGGCGAGGCCCGCGATGCCGTAGACGTTGGAGACGATCACGCTGGCGGGTGAGGCCGCCCCTGCGCCGGGGCGCACCAGTTCGTCGCCGGTCTGGAGAATCCCCACCCGGGGACGGTGGCGCACCGGCACCGTGCCATGGTCGGCAGCCGCGGCGAGCATCAGCGCGCGCGCGTCCAGGCGCCGTCCGGCGGGCAGGAGTGGCGCGCCGGACGCGAAGTCGAAACCCGCCTTCCGGATGTTACGGCCGGGGTCGGTCTCGCCCACCACCTCCACCACGGCGCCGTCCCGGCTGGTGTTTTCCTGGATCACCACCGTGTCGGCGCCCGGCGGCACCAGGGCGCCGGTAAAGATGCGCGCGGCCGTGCCGGGTGCCACGGTGCCGTCGAAAGGCCGGCCCGCGGCGGATTCGCCGATCACCTCAAGGCGCGCGGGAAGCGCCGCGATGTCCGCGGCACGCACCGCATAGCCGTCCATGGCGGACATGTCGGCCATGGGCTGGCTGCGCCGGGCGGCAAGATCGCGCGCGAGCACGCGGCCGTGCGCGTCCGCGATGGCCATCGTCTCTTCGGGAAGCGGCACGGCGCCGCCGAGGATGAGCGCCAGGGCATCGTCCACGGGCATGAGGGCCATCTGGCGTTCCTTCGCTGTCAGGGGCCGGATCTGGGCACCGGCGTCAGGTCTCGGCGGTCCAGTGACCGGACCGGCCTCCCAGCTTTTCCAACAGGCGGATACCCTCGATGCGCATGCCCCGGTCCGCCGCCTTGGCCATGTCGTAGATGGTAAGGCAGGCGACGGAGACGGCGGTCAAGGCCTCCATCTCCACCCCGGTCTGGCCCGAGGTGCGCACCCGCGCCGTGACGGCGAGGCCGGGAAGGGCCGCATCGGGGGAAATATCCACCTCCACCTTGCTGAGCATGAGGGGGTGGCAGAGCGGAATCAGCTCATGGGTCCGCTTGGCGGCCATGATGCCGGCGATGCGGGCCGCGCCCAGCACGTCGCCCTTCTTGGCATTGCCCGACAGGATGAGGTCGAGCGTGGCGGGGGCCATGGCCACGCGGCCCTCGGCCACCGCTTCGCGCGTGGTCACGTCCTTGCCGGACACGTCCACCATGCGGGCGGTGCCGGAGGAATCGAGGTGGGTCAGCTCCGCCACGCGCGTGGTCCCGGCGCTTACTTCGCGCGGGTCCAGGTCTGCGTCTCGCAGAGCGGCACGAACACGCAGCCGCGCACTTCCAGGGTGTTGTCGCCCTTCAGGGTGAGGGTGGCGGTGTAGGTCTTGCCGTCGTCGGGATTGTAGATCTTGCCGCCGCTCCAGCTTCCGCCCGCGCCGGAGAAGCCGGAGAGCATGGTGAGGCCCTTCAGCGGTCGGCCGCGCAGCGAGGCGTCGGAATTCTTGGCATCCGTCAGGGCCGGGTTCTTCTTGATGTCGTCGGAGGAGATGAGCTTCCCGCACACGGAATTGCCGCACGCGGTGATCTCCACCACGCCTTCGTCCGTGGGGGTCATCCAGGTGCCGGTCACGTCGGCCGCCAGCGCCGGCATGGCGGCGAGCGAAAGGAAGGCGGCAGTCAGGGCAATGCGCATCTTCAACTCCCGATTGCGCCCGGTCCCGGCCGGGCTTGCGAAAACTATGTCAGAGCGGCGCTCACGCCGCCAGAAGGGCGCGGGTCGCGGCGGTCACGTCGGCCTGCCGCATCAGGCTCTCGCCCACCAGCACGCTGCGGATGTTGCAGGCGGCGAGCCGCTCGATGTCGGCGGGCGTGAAGATGCCGCTCTCGCCGATGCAGATGCGGTCCGCGGGTACCTTGGCGGACAGGCGCTCGCTGGTCTCCAGCGTCACCTCGAAGGTGCGCAGGTTGCGGTTGTTGATGCCGATGAGCGGGCAGGGCAGGGCCAGCGCCCGGTCCAGCTCGGCGTCGTCATGCACCTCGATGATGGCGTCCATCCCCCAGTGCCGCGCGGCGGCGTAGAGGTCGGCGGCGAGCGCGTCGTCCACCGAGGCCATGATGATGAGGATGCAGTCCGCGCCCCAGGCGCGCGCCTCCGCCACCTGGTAGGTGTCGTGCATGAAGTCCTTGCGCAGCGCGGGCAGGGCAGTGGCCGCGCGGGCCGCCACCAGGAATTCCGGCGCGCCCTGGAAGGACGGGGTGTCGGTGAGCACGGACAGGCAGGTGGCGCCGCCCGCCTCATAGGCGCGGGCGAGGGCGGGCGGGTCGAAGTCCGCCCGGATGAGTCCCTTGGAGGGGCTCGCCTTCTTCACCTCGGCGATGAGCGCCGTGCGGCCCTGCGCGATGGTGGCGCGCAGCGCGCCGGCGAACGGGCGCACGGGCGACGCGGCACGGGCGGCGGCCTCGATCTCGGCCAGCGGGCGCGCGGCCTTCGCGGCGGCGATCTCCTCGCGCTTATAGGCTTCGATGCGGGCGAGGATGTCGGTCATGGCGCGAGCTTTTCCGTGACATGGACGAGGGTTTCGAGCCGGGCCCGCGCAGAGCCGGTATCGACGCTGGTGGTGGCCATGGCCACGCCCTCGGTGAGATCCGCCGCCCGGCCGGAAACCAGCAGCGCGGCGGCGGCATTGAGGATGGCGACGTCGCGATAGGCGCTCTTCTCGCCGTCGAGCACGGCCCGCAGGGCGAGCGCGTTGTGCGCGGCATCGCCCCCCTTCAGCGCCTCGGGCTCGGCGCGCTCCAGGCCCACGAGATCGGGGGTGATCTCGAAGGTGTGGATATGGCCGTCTTCCAGCGCCGCGACCGAGGTGGAGCCGCACAGGGTGATCTCGTCCAGCCCGTCGGAGCCGTGCACCACCCAGGCGCGCTCGGACCCGAGCGTCTTGAGCGCCTCGGCGAGCGGGGTGAGCCACGCCTTGGAATAGACGCCCACCATCTGGCGCTTCACCCCGGCGGGATTGGAGAGCGGCCCCAGCAGGTTGAAGATGGTGCGCATGCCCAGCTCCACGCGGGTCGGGCCCACATGCTTCATGGCGGGGTGGTGGGACGGGGCGAACATGAAGCCGATGCCCGCCTCCGCGATGCAGCGCGAGATGGCCTCGGGGGACAGGTCGATGCGCACGCCCAGTGCCGCCAGAACGTCCGCCGCACCCGACTTGGACGACAGCGCCCGGTTGCCGTGCTTGGCCACCGGAACGCCCGCGCCCGCCACGATGAAGGAGGCGCAGGTGGAGATGTTGTAGGAGCCCGAGCCGTCGCCGCCGGTGCCCACGATGTCCACCGCCTCCTCGGGCGCCTCGACGGGCAGCATCTTGGCGCGCATGACGGAGACCGCGCCCGCGATCTCGTCCACGGTCTCGCCCCGCACGCGCAGCCCCATCACCAGCGCCCCCATCTGGGAGGGGGTCGCCTCGCCGGACATCATCCGGTCGAAGACATAGGCGGATTCCTCGCGCGTCAGGCTGGCGCCGGTGGCGACCTTTCCCAGGAGCGGGCGGAAGGTTTCCATGGCTCAGCCCTTCGCCCGGTTGAAGGCGTCGGCCAGTTCCAGGAAGTTGCGCAGCAGCGCATGCCCGTTCTCCGAGGCGATGCTCTCGGGATGGAACTGCACGCCATGCACCGGCAGGCTCCGGTGGGCGAGGCCCATGATGAGGCCGTCGTCCGTGTGCGCGGTCACCTCCAGCGCGTCCGGCAGGGTGGCGCGGTCCACGATGAGGGAATGGTAGCGGGTGGCCTGGAAGGGGTGGTTCAGGCCCCGGAACACGGAGCGGCCCTCGTGATGGATCTCGCTCATCTTGCCATGCATGGGCAGAGGCGCGCGGATCACGTCGCCGCCGAACACCTGGCCGATGGCCTGATGGCCCAGGCAGACGCCGAACAGCGGCACCTCCCCGGCGGCGCGGGCGATGAGATCGAGGCAGATGCCGGCTTCGGAGGGTGTGCAGGGACCGGGGGAAATGACGATGGCGTCGGGCTTCTCGGCCAGGATCGCCTCGGCGTCGCGCGCGTCGTTGCGGTGCACGGTGACGGTGGCGCCAAGCTCGCCGAGATAGTGCCAGAGATTGTAGGTGAAGCTGTCGTAATTATCGATCAGCGTAACGGCGGTCATCTTGGCTCCCGGCCCGGCGCATCCGGGCGTCGCGCTCGCGTCCCTCGCAAGCCCCCGCCCCGACTTAATCCTTCCGGCGCGGGGCGGCAAGCGGGTGGGGGCGGCTCAGAAGTCCAGCAATTCCTCGCTGGCGAAAGCGGCGTGTTCGGAGATGAAGGCGAAGCGGGCCTCCGGCTTGTTGCCCATGAGCCGCTCCACCACGTCGGCCGTGGCCGCCGCCGCCGCTTCCTGGATGGTCACGCGCAGCAGGGTGCGGGTGCGCGGGTCCATGGTGGTTTCCTTGAGCTGGGCCGGCATCATCTCGCCCAGGCCCTTGAAGCGGCCGATCTCCACCTTGCCGCGCCCGGTGAATTCCTTCTTCAGGAGCTGGTCCTTGTGGGCGTCGTCGCGCGCATAAAGGGTCTTGGGGCCTTGCGAGATGCGGTAGAGCGGCGGCACGGCGAGGAAGAGGTGGCCGTCCTCGATCAGCTTCGGCATCTGGCGGAAGAAGAAGGTGACGAGGAGCGAGGCGATGTGCGCCCCGTCCACATCCGCGTCGGTCATGATGACCACCTTCTCGTAGCGCAGGTCCGTCTCCCGATACTGGGACAGCGGCCCGCAGCCGAGCGCCTGCATGAGGTCGGACAATTGCTGGTTCTGGGCCAGCTTGTCGCGGCCCGCGCTGGCGACGTTCAGGATCTTGCCGCGCAGGGGCAGCACGGCCTGGGTCTTGCGGTCGCGCGCCTGCTTGGCGGAGCCGCCGGCCGAATCGCCCTCCACGATGAACAGTTCCGAGCCTGCCGCCTCGGTGTTGGAGCAGTCCGCCAGCTTGCCGGGCAGGCGCAGCTTGCGCACGGCCGTCTTGCGGGAGATCTCTTTCTCCTGCTTGCGGCGCAGGCGCTCCTCGGCGCGGTCGATCACATGGTCGAGCAGCTTGGTGGCCTGGGTGGGGTTGGCCGCGAGCCAGTGGTCGAACGGGTCGCGCAGCGCCTGCTCGACGATGCGCGAGGCTTCGGCGGTGGCGAGCCGGTCCTTGGTCTGGCCCTGGAATTCCGGCTCGCGCACGAACACGGAGAGCATGGCGGCGCAGCCGGTGGCCACGTCGTCGCCCATCAGCAGCGCCGAGCGCTTGCCCTGGCCGATGCGCTCGCCATAGTCCCGCAGGCCCTTGAGCAGGACGAGGCGCAGGCCGTTCTCATGGGTGCCGCCGTCCGGGGTGGGGATGGTGTTGCAATAGGAGGAGATGCCGCCATCGGCATCCGCCACCCAGGCCACCGCCCATTCCACGCTGCCGTGCCCGCCGGTCTTCTGGATGCGGCCGGAGAAAATGTCCGGGTGCACCAGGGTCTGGCCCTCGATGTCGGCGGCTAGATAATCCTTGAGGCCGCCGGGGAAGCGGAACGTGGTCTTCTCGGGAACGCCGGTGACGCCGACGAGAAGCTCCGCGTCGCAGGACCAGCGCACTTCCACGCCGCCGAACAGATAGGCCTTCGAGCGTGCCATGCGGAACACGCGGGCCGGCTCGAACCGGGCCGAGGCGCCGAAGATCTCCGGGTCGGGATGGAAGCGGATGCGGGTGCCGCGCCGGTTGGGCGCGCGGCCCACTTCCTTCAGCGGTCCTTGCGGGTGCCCCTTGGAGAAGGTCTGCCGGTAGAGCGTCTGGTTGCGGGCGACCTCCACCTCCAGATGGTCCGCGAGCGCGTTCACCACCGAGACGCCCACGCCGTGCAGGCCGCCGGAGGTCTCGTAGACCTTGCTGTCGAACTTACCGCCCGCATGGAGCGTGGTCATGATGACTTCGACGGTGGATTTCTTGGGGAACTTCGGATGCGGCTCCACGGGAATGCCGCGCCCGTTGTCGGTCACGGTCAGGAAGCCGTCCTTGCCGAGATAGACTTCGATGAAGGAGGCGTGGCCCGCCACCGCCTCGTCCATGCAATTGTCGATCACCTCGGCGAACAGGTGATGGAGCGCCTTGGTGTCGGTTCCGCCGATATACATACCCGGCCGGCGCCGCACCGGCTCCAGCCCCTCCAGCACCTCGATATGCGCGGCGGTATAGTCGCCCGCCATTTCGGGCACGGGCGCGGGCGCGCGGGAACGGGCCGGGGCCTTGGGGGCTGGGCTGCTGAACAGGTCGTCGGAATCGGACATCGGCTCTCGATCGTCGGGGGAATGCGCGAATCGCCTCTCCCTTATCATGGCAGTTTGCACGGTCGAGCGGAACGGATCGTAAACATCATCATGTGGACGCCCCGGCGGGTGCGGGGACACCGCATCAGGCGGCGGGCGGCGTCCATTGGAACGGCTTCGTCTCCCCTGCGGCCACCGCCTGCGCCACGCCGCCGCTGAAGGCGACATCGGCAAAGCCGACACCCAAAACCCGGCCGTCGCGCATCAGGAGCCCGAGGCCGCTTTCCGGGTCCCAGTCGCAGTTGAACTCGATGCCCACCAGGATGGCGCCGCCCACGTCATGAAAGGTGAGGGCGAGCGGCTCCACGCTCTGCGGAAGAGTGTCGCCGTAGGCGGCCGCGAGGTCTTCGCCATAGGTCTCCGACAGCGCGGCCAGCGCCGCCTTGACCGCCGCGACGATGGCCTCCGCCGTGGCCGTCTGGCCCATCGATACGGCGATGAGCGCATCGCGGAATGCCGGGGAGAGCGTCATGGCCTCCGGTTCCCAGCGCAGCGGCAACCAGTCTCCCTCAAGGCGAGGAAAGCGCGCCCGGAAGGAGGGGAGATGGATTTCATCCCCGTCATCGGCGGCGCGCGCCACATGCGCGTGCTCGGGAGGTAGTGCGGAAAAGAAGTCATCGTCGGTCTCGGCCATGGCATTCTCCTCGTTGAGGGACGGACCGGGCGGGCCTGTGCGCCCACCGCATATCCGCCCGCCGGCTCCGCGTCTTTCACCCGACATGGGAAGGGTGTATGGACCTTCGCCCCAAGCTGAGCGCCCGCAGGGCGCACAGGGGAAGCCTCATGTAGCCGCATCAGTGGGCAGGAGCGTGTCATGTCGGAAGCGAAAGCGCGGATCGCGGTGTTGGGTGCCTCGGGCTATACGGGCTCCGAACTGGTGCGCCTGCTGCTGCGCCATCCGCGCGCGGAGATCGTGGCGCTCACCGCCGACCGCAAGGCGGGCCAGACCATGGCCGAGGTCTTCCCGCAATTCGCGCCGTTCAACCTGCCCAAGCTCGTGACCATCGACGACGTGGACTTCACGGCCGTGGACCTCGTGTTCTGCGCGCTGCCGCACGCGACCACACAGCAGGTGATCAAGTCGGTGTTCGAAAAGGCGCCCAATGTGAAGGTGGTGGACCTGTCCGCCGACTTCCGCCTGTCCGACCCCGGCATGTACGAGAAGTGGTACGGCCACCCCCATTCCGCCCTGGACCTCCAGCAGGAGGCCGTGTTCGGCCTCGTGGAGATCTACCGGGACGAGATCAGGAAGGGGCGGCTCATCGCCAATCCCGGCTGCCACACCACCACCGCGATCCTGCCGGCCGTGCCGCTGCTGGAAGCGGGCGCCATCGATCCCGACAGCATCGTCATCGACAGCAAGACGGGCATGTCCGGCGCCGGGCGCGCGGCCAAGGAGGCCATGCTGTTCTCCGAGGTGTCCGAGGGCATCAACGCCTATTCGGTGGGCTCGCACCGGCACATGGGCGAGCTGGACCAGGAATATTCCAAGGCCGCCGGCCGCCCCGTGAAGCCCATGTTCGTGCCGCACCTCGCGCCCATGAACCGGGGCATCTACGCCACGCTCTATGTCCGCACCACGGGCGCGAAGGCCGAGGACCTGCACAAGATCCTGGTGGATTATTACCAGGGCGAGCCCTTCGTGCATGTCTTCCCGTTCGGGCAGGTGCCCCATTCGCGGCATGTGCGCGGGTCCAACATGGTGATGCTGGGCGTCGTGGCCGACCGGGTGGAGGGGCGCGCCATCATCGTGTCCACCATCGACAATCTGGTGAAGGGCGCCTCGGGGCAGGCGGTTCAGAACATGAACCTCGTGCTCGGCTTCCCGGAGACCATGGGCCTGGAGCAGATCGCGCTCATGCCCTGAGCGGGGAGGGTGCGTGAGGGCGGACCCGCCGAAGGGTCCGCCGCCGGTTTGCCCGCCGCCCGTCC
>JACESF010000050.1 GCA_013911975.1 Hyphomicrobiales bacterium
TCCTCGCCGCCCTGGAAGCGGCGGGCGGGCGGGTGTCGGGGCCGGGCGGCGCCGCCGAGCGGCTCGGCCTGAAGCCCACGACGCTTGCCTCGCGCATGAAGACGCTGGGCCTCGCGCGTTCGTCTTGAAGTCCTGCGATACTTTTTCGTGGGGGACGTGTCGGAACGTGGCCTGCCCGCCCGTCTTCAAGGCGTGGCGGCCGCGCGTCGCCCCTTCCCGGCCTGACCCACGACCCAAGGAAACGATGCCATGCTCGCCCAGCCCTACCTCACCTTCGAAGGCCGCGCGGAGGAAGCGATCGACTTCTATGTCCGCACCCTCGGCGCCAAGGTCGAGATGATGATGCGCTTCTCGGATGCGCCGCCCATGCCGGAGGAGCCCAATGGCTGCGCCATGCCCGAGGGCGCCACTCCGCCGCCCGGCCACAAGGTGATGCATGCGAGCCTGCGCATCGGCGAGACGGTGGTGATGCTGTCGGACGGGCTCAGCCAGGGCACGCCGGACTTCAAGGGCTTCGCCCTCTCGCTCACGGTCGCCGACAGGGCGGAGGCGGACCGCATGTTCGCGGCGCTCGCGGAAGGCGGCACCGTCCAGATGCCGCTCGCGGAAACCTTCTTCTCGCCCGCCTTCGGCATGGTCGCCGACAGGTTCGGGCTCGGCTGGATGGTGGTGGTGGCCGCCCCCGCGTGAGGGCGGCCCCATCCATCGGAAGGCTCAGCCGAGAAGGTTCACCTTGCCGGTGGGCAGGTCATAGACCGCGCCCACCACCTTCACCTTGCCGTCCGCCACCATCTTGGAGAGGATGGGGCGGGCGGTCTTCAGCCGCTCCACGTTCAGCGCCACATTGGCGGTGATGGCGGCGTCCAGCAGGTTGGCGGGCTTCTGCGCCTTCGCCTTCTCCACCGCCGGCTTGATGGAATTGACCAGGTCCGGCAGGTGGCCGGGCAGCTTGGCCTTTTCCGCCAGCACCTTGATGGTGGCGTCCACCGCGCCGCAATTGGTGTGGCCCAGCACCATGATGAGCGGCGTGCCGAGGAACTTGGCGCCGTATTCCAGGCTGGCGAGCCCGTCATCATTCACGAAATTGCCCGCGAGGCGCACCACGAACAATTCGCCCGGGCCCTCGTCGAAGGCGAGTTCCGGCGCCACGCGGGAATCCGCGCAGCTCAGGATGGCCGCGAAGGGATATTGCGCCACCGCGCGCGCGGCGCGCCCCGCCGAGAAATCCCGCTGGGCCGGGGTGTTCGCCACATAGCGGCCGTTGCCGTCCATCAGGCGCTTGAGGGCCGCCTCGGGGGCGATGGCGTTGGGCGCGGTCTGCGCCACAGCCGGCAGGGCCACCCCGCCGGACAGCGCCGCCGCCGCGCCCGCGACGATGAACCCGCGCCGGGACAATCCGAATCCATGATTTTCGCACATCGCCCCAGTCCTCATCTCGTGCATGGCCGACCCGGGCGGGCATCGCCCGGATGAGTGCCGGGCGTATCTTTTGCACGCGGTTTCAGGCAAGAAAGTCCAAACTTTGCATGGACACGGCTCCTGCATGACGGTCTCGGGCGCGCTCTCCCATTCATCGGCCGACGCGCGGAGCGCGACCCCGCTCCCGGCGCTCGCCGCCCTGTCGGCGCGCTATCGCGCGGACCCCCGCTTCGCCTGCCTGCTGAAAGCCTATTGCAGCACCATGACCGAGGCGCCCGAGGGCGCCTGGCCCTTCGCCAAGCTGTTCAATCAGTTCGCGCGCTACATGGTCTGCTACATGCTGATCCACAATTACTACGCCTGGCGACTGGGAGGCGGGCCACCGCCCACCCTCGCGGCGCTTCAGCGCGCGGTGCCCTCCAGTCCGCGCCAGACGGCGGGCTTCATCGCAGCGCTGAAGGCCGGGCGCCTCGTGGAGGCCATGGCCATGCCGGAGGACCGGCGCACCAAGCTGCTGCGGCCGGAGGAAGCCGTCATCCGCGCCGTGGGGCGTTCCGGCTTCGGCTTCATCGCCGCCGCCGAGCACCTGGAGGGGCGCGGCGCGCCCCTGGCCGAGCGCCTCGCCGCCCAGCCCGAGGCGCTGGGCGAACTGCTCTATCGTTCCGCCGCCTTCGTGCGCGCCCACGGCACGCTCATCGACCCGTTTCCCCGCATCCTCACCTTCGCGCGGCGCGATTGCGGCTATCTGGTCCTATGCGCCGTCATGGGCGCCCATTACGAGAGCGCGGTGGAGCACGCGCCCTCCCTCAGCCTGAAGGCCCTGGCGGAGCGTTTCCGCATCTCCCCCGCCCATGTGGGCAACCTCCTGCAGGAAGCGCAGGGGGAAGGCTGGTTCCGCATTGGCCCTCGGGGACGGCTGAAGGAAATGGACCACGGCCTCGTGGACGAGTTCGAGCGCTGGGCCTCCTGGCAGATGGCCCATTACCGCACGCTCGCCGCCACCCTCGCCTGAACGCCGTCAGGCCACCGCCATCAGGCTGGCGTTTCCGCCCGCCGCCGCCGTGTTGGTGGAGATGACCTGCTCGTGCAGCAGCCCTTCAAGGGGATAGTCGGCGCCCCCCGCCAGCTCGCCGGGCGCGAGGCCGTACACCGCCAGGATCGGCCCGTCCCGCGCCGCGATCTCCCGGTCGAGCGCCAGCAAGGCGTCGCCGTCGCCCTCGAACAGCACCGCGTCGAAGTCGGCGCTGGACCGCTCACCGGCTGCGAGGCGCCGCACGCGGCCCGCCAGGACCGGAGAGAGGCGGGACAGCGCATCGTCCGAAGCGGGCGTCGCCTCCACCAGGGCCGTGTTGCCCGTGGCGAGCGCGGCGCCCACCTGGACCGCGAGGCCCAGCGGCGTCGCGGCGACGCACAGGACCTGCCCGCGCGGATGCAGCCGGTAGGCGTTCTCCTCGCCCACCGGCCCGGGCAGGTGCACGACCTCCCCCCGCGCCCCGCGCGCCGCCAGGGCGCGGCAGCGATCGGCGGCGCCCGCCGCGCCGGTCGCGGCCAGATGGTCGGCCCAGGCCAGGGCGGCCGCGTCCGCCGCGCCGCCTTCGGCCTCGAACGGCGGCCGCACGGCGAGCAGCCGCCGCAGATAGAGCGGACCGCCCGCCTTCGGCCCGGTGCCGGACAGGTTCATGCCGCCGAACGGCTGCACGCCCACCACCGCGCCGATGAGGTTGCGGTTCACATAGAGATTGCCCGCCGCGATGCGCGCGGACACGTCCGCGATGGTCTCGTCGATGCGGGTATGGAGGCCGAAGGTGAGGCCGTAGCCCGTGGCATTGATGGCCGCCACCAGCGCGTCCCGCTCCGCGCGGGCATAGCGCACCACATGCAGGACCGGGCCGAACACCTCCCGCGTCAGCTCGCTCACCCCGTCGATCTCGATCACGGTTGGCGGGACGAAGAGGCCGTGGCGGCTCGCCTCGGGCAGCGGGGCCTGCGTCACCGCGTGGCCCTTTGCCGACAGGGCGGCCACATGGGCGAGGATGGTGTCCCGCGCCCCGGCGCTGATGAGCGGGCCCACATCGGTTTCGAGCAGAGCGGGGTTGCCGACGCGGATCTCCTGGAGCGCGCCCTTCAGCATGGCGAGGGTGCGGTCGGCGGTTTCCTCCTGGAGGCACAGGACGCGCAGGGCCGAGCAGCGCTGACCGGCGGAATCGAAGGCCGAAGCCAGGACGTCCGCCACCACCTGCTCCGGCAGCGCCGAGGAATCTACCACGAGGGCGTTCTGCCCGCCGGTCTCCGCCACGAGGGGAATCGGCCGCCCGTCCCGGCCGAGACGCGCGGCCAGCCCCTGGCGGATCAGGCGCGCCACCTCGGTGGAGCCGGTGAACAGCACGCCGCAGACGCCCGGGTCCGCCACCAGCGCCGCGCCCACCGCGCCGTCGCCCGGCAGCAAAGCGAGTGCCCCCGGCGGCAGGCCCGCCGCGTGCAGGATTTCCACCGCGGCGGCGGCGATGAGCGGGGTTTCCTCGGCGGGCTTGGCGATGACCGGGTTGCCGGCCGCCAGCGCCGCGCTCACCTGCCCCGTGAAGATGGCGAGCGGGAAGTTCCAGGGGCTGATGCAGGCCACCGGGCCGAGGGGGCGGTGGGTGTCGTTGTCGAACGTTTCCGCCTGCCCGGCATAATAACGCAGGAAATCCACCGCCTCGCGCACCTCGCCCACCGCATTGGGGAGCGTCTTGCCGGCCTCGCGCACGATGAGGCCCAGCAAAGCGGGCATGCGCGCTTCCAAGAGGTCGGCGGCCCGGCGCAGGCAGGCGGCGCGCTCGGCGGGGGGCGTCGCGGACCATGCGGCGCCCAGCGCCTGCGCCTCCCGCACCGCCTCGGCCGCAAGGGTGGGCTCTGCCTCGGTGACGCGCCCCACCTCGTCCCGCAGGTCGGCGGGATTGCGCACCGCCCGGCCCTCTTCCGGACGGGGACCGTCCGCGAGCACCGGCGCGGCATGCACGGGCGCGCGCGCGGAGGACAGCAGCGAGACCGCCAGCGAGGCAAGGCGTTGCTCGCTGGAGAGGTCCAGCCCTTCAGAATTCATCCGCCCGTCCGGGAACAGATGGCGCGGCAGCGCGATGCGGGGATGGGGGGCGCCCATGGGCGAGAGCGCCGCCGCCTGCGCCACCGGGTCCGCCGCCAGCTCGTCCAGCGGGAAGGCGGCATCGGCGATGCGGTGGACGAAGGAGGAATTGGCGCCGTTCTCCAAGAGGCGCCGCACCAGATAGGCCAGCAGCGTCTCGTGGGTGCCCACGGGCGCATAGATGCGGCACGGCCGGTTCAGCGTCTCGCGGCCCACCACTTCCTCGTAAAGCGGCTCGCCCATGCCGTGGAGGCACTGGAACTCGTACTGGCCGGGATAATAGTCCGGCCCCGCGATGGCCATGACGGCGGACAGGGTCTGCGCGTTGTGGGTGGCGAATTGCGGGAACACGGCGTCGGGCGCCGCCAGCAGCCGCCGGGCGCAGGCCAGATACGCCACGTCCGTATGCAGCTTGCGGGTATAGACCGGGAAGCCTTCCAGCCCGTCCACCTGGGCGCGCTTGATCTCGGCGTCCCAATAGGCGCCCTTCACGAGGCGCACCATGATGCGGCGGCGGGCGCGCCGGGCAAGGTCGATGACGAAGTCGATCACGAAGGGCGCGCGCTTCTGGTAGGCCTGGATGACGAAGCCCAGGCCGTTCCAGTCCGCGAGCGCGGGGTCGAGGGCCAGCGCCTCCAATATGTCCAGGGACAAATCGAGCCGGTCCGCCTCCTCCGCATCGATGTTGAAGCCGATGTCGTAGCTCCTGGCGATGCGCGCCAAGGCGGCGGCGCGGGGCAGAAGCTCGGCCAGCACGCGGTCGCGCTGGCTGCGCTGGTAGCGGGGATGGAGCGCCGACAGCTTGATGGAGATGCCCGGCCCCTCATAGATGCCGCGCCGGGCGGCCGCCTTGCCGATGGCGTGCGCCGCCTGCTCGTAGGCCGCGAAATAGCGCGCGGCGTCCTCCGCCGTCACCGCCGCCTCGCCCAGCATGTCGTAGGAATGGCGGAAGCCCTTGGCCTCCATGCGCCGGGCGTTCGCGAGGGCCTCCGCGATGGTCTGGCCGGTGACGAACTGCTCGCCCATCATGCGCATGGCGATGTCCACGCCCGCGCGGATCACCGGCTCCCCGCCCCGCCCCACGAGGCGCGTGAGGGCGGCGGACAGGCCCGTCTCGCTGGACGTGGCGGTGAGCGCGCCCGTGACCAGCAGGCCCCAGGTGGCGGCATTCACGAACAGGGAGCGGCTCTGGCCGAGATGGGCGGCCCAGTCGCCCTTGCCGATCTTGTCGCGGATCAGCGCGTCGCGGGTGGCCCGGTCGGGAATGCGCAGCAGCGCCTCGGCGAGGCACATCAGGGCGACGCCCTCCTGGCTGGAGAGGTCGTATTCGCGGATCAGCGCGTCCACCGCGCCGCGCCCCGCCTTCTCACGCACCGCCGCCGCGAGATCGCGGGCGCGGGCCGTCGTCTCGGGCGAAGCGCGCCCCGCCTCGGCCACCAGCGGGGGCACGCATTGCTCCTCCGGCAGGCGATAGGCGGATGTGATCCGCCCGCACAGCAGGCTTTCGGGCTGAACCCCTTCCGCGAAGCCGAGGAAGGGATTGGCAGCGGGAGCGGCGGCGAGAAGCTGCGCGAGATCGGCGTCCGGCGCCGACATGTCCGCCGCCCCGCCCGCCTCCAGCGCGTCCAGCAGGGACACGATGGCCTGCTTGGCAAGCCAGTGGGGCGTGCGCCCATGCCGTTCCGCCGCCAGCCGCAGACGCTCCCGCAGCGCCTCGTCCACCTTCACGCCGATCGTGGTAGCCATTCCCCACTCCCCTGGTTGCACTTTTCTTAGCAGAAAGGTGCAACCCGTAAAGAGGCGGCGCCCGGCAGCCGGAGCGGAACCATTCCCCGGCGGGGCGCATTGTGGCGGAGGCGCGGGCCGACCCGCATGGAGCTTGGGCTGCGCCGCATATTGCGTGCCGCAATTCCATGCTATCGGGCATTCGCCAGACTATCCCGCCCAGCGGAGAGGCCGTTCATGTTCCCGACGCCGAAGCCGTCCCTCGTGCCGAACACCTATGCCTACGAGTCCGAGCCCATGGTGAAGCCCACCGGCTTCCGGGAATACGACGCGCGCTGGCTGTTCCAGAAGGAAATCAACCTGATGGGCATCCAGGCGCTGGGCATGGGCCTCGGCACCCTGATGCACGAGATGGGCGTGCGGCCGGAGATCGTCACCGGCCACGACTTCCGCGGCTATTCGGCGTCCATCAAATATGCCCTCGTCTCCGGCCTCATGGCGGCGGGGATCAAGGTGCACGATATCGGCCTCGCTCTGTCGCCCATGGCCTATTTCGCCCAGTTCGCCCTGGACGTGCCGGCGGTGGCCATGGTCACGGCCTCCCACAACGACAATGGCTGGACCGGCGTGAAGATGGGCGTGAACCGCCCCCTCACCTTCGGCCCCGACGAGATGACCCGCCTGAAGGACATCGTGCTCGGCGCCAAGTTCGACCTGCGCGGCGGCGGCGCCTATGTGTTCGTGAACGATTTCCCGGCCACCTACATCAAGGACCTCACCGACCGGCCGAAGCTGAAGCACCCCATCAAGGTGGTCTGCGCCTGCGGCAACGGCACGGCGGGCGCCTTCGCGCCCAAGGTGCTGGAAGCGCTGGGCTGCGAGGTGATCCCGCTCGACACCGAGCTCGACCATTCCTTCCCGAAATACAACCCGAACCCCGAGGACATGGAGATGCTCCATGCCATGCGGGACGCGGTGCTCGCCCATGGCGCGGACGTGGCGCTCGGCTTCGACGGCGACGGCGACCGCTGCGGCGTGGTGGACGACGAGGGCGAGGAGATCTTCGCCGACAAGATGGGCGTGATGCTGGCCCGCGACCTCGCCAAGCTCCATCCCGGCGCCACCTTCGTGGTGGACGTGAAGTCCACGGGCCTGTTCGCCACCGACCCGGAGCTGATCAAGCTCGGCGTGAAGGCCGACTATTGGAAGACCGGCCATTCCTACATGAAGCGCCGGGTGAACGAGACCGGCGCGCTCGTGGGCTTCGAGAAGTCCGGCCACTATTTCTTCAACGCCCCCGTGGGGCGCGGCTATGACGACGGCCTCGTCTCGGCCATCGCCATCCTGGACATGCTGGACCGCAACCCCGGCAAGAAGCTCTCGCAGCTCCGCCAGGCCCTGCCCAAGACCTGGTCCTCCCCCACCATGTCGCCCCACTGCGCGGACGAGGCCAAGTACGGCATCGTCGAGAAGGTGGTGAAGCACTTCCAGGGCCTCGCGGACCAGGGCGCGCTCGTCACCGGCCAGAAGATCCGCGACCTCGTGACGGTGAACGGCGTGCGCGTCACCACCGAGGACGGCTCCTGGGGCCTGGTGCGCGCCTCCTCCAACAAGCCGGAACTGGTGGTGGTGGTGGAAAGCCCGGTCTCGGAAGGCCGCATGCGCGAGATGTTCGAGGCGGTGGACGCCGTGCTGCGCACCTTCCCTGAGGTGGGCGAGTACAACCAGAAGATCTGACGCGCCCATGCCGAAGACGCCGGACGACCTCCTCGCCTACCTGTCCGAAAACGGCATCGCGGCGAAGACCTATACCCATCCGCCGCTCCACACGGTGGCGGAATCCCAGGCGCTCCGGGGCGACATCCCCGGGGCGCACACCAAGAACCTGTTCCTGCGCGACGCCAAGAAGACCTATTTCCTCGTCACCCTCGGCGAGGAGACGCCGGTGGACCTCAAGGCCCTGCGCGGCCTCATCGGGGCGCGCGGCGGGCTCTCCTTCGCCTCCGCCGAGGCGCTGTTCGAGAAGCTGGGCGTGCTGCCGGGCGCGGTGACGCTGCTGGCCGCCGCCAACGATCCCAACCATGCGGTGAACGTGGTGATCGAGGCGGCGCTGCTGGAGGCGCCCGTGGTGAACTGCCATCCGCTCACCAACGAGCGCACCACCTCCCTCACGCCGGAGGCGCTGCTCGCCTTCCTGCGCCTGACCGGGCATGAGCCCCTGCGCATCGACCTTACTCCCGGCGTCGCGCCGGAGGCGTAAGGCTCATTCCGCCTTCTCGTGGGCGAGGCGGTGCTCTTCCACCGCCCGCGTGATCCGCTGGCGGACCGGCCAGGTGGCGAGGCCCACCAGCATGACGAGGATGATGCCGCCCACCACCCCCCACAGGCGCGCATAGCCTTCGGCCGGGTCGAGATGGGGGATGGGCTCCTGCACGAAGATCAGCAGGAAGCAGATGCCCGCCTGCACGCCCGTATAGGAGACGAGGCTGCCCCCGTGGCAGACCTGGGTGAACAGGAACAGCCCAAGCGTGAGGAAGGCGAGCCAGGGCACATAGCCCGCATCGCCGACCAGCGCGACGCCCGTCAAGCCAAAGACGGCGCCGATGCCGCAGCCGATGATGCGGTTCAGCGATTTCCAACCGATGCCCTCCCGGGCCGCGCTCACCACGATGAAGGCGGTGATGGGCGTCTGGTCGAAGCCCGGCAGGTGGAACACGGTCCAGATGAGCGGCACCAGCGTCACCGCGATGCCCACGGTGAGGGCGTGGCCGATGAAGGCCGGGTCCACCGGGCCGATGAGCGGCTTCAGCTTCTTCTTCGCCGACTGGCGGCGCGAGGTGACATAGTCCACCAGCGTCGCGATGGTCACGCCGAGGCACACCTCGGCGCCGCGCATCAGGATGGTATCCAGGATCGGGTCGCTGGACGCCATGGCGTGGTAGGTCATGAGGGGCACGGTGAAGCCCACCAGGATGAAGGCGTAGCTGTAGCGCGTGATCGCCTGGGCATAGACGGCGAGCGCGCTGGCAAGGCCCGTCGCCACCCAGACCAGGGCCGCGTTCTTCCCGTCGAGCATGATGGCGTAGGATATGACGCCGCCCAGCACGGTGCCGGCGATGCGCTCCAGCCCGCGCCGCAGTGTGGCGTTCTTGTCGTTCTGGAACACCCGCAGCACGCTGATGGCGGCCCAGACGGGCATGGCGAGGCCCAGGGCATGGGCGATCAGCACGGCGGCGATGATGGCCAGCGTCACCCGCCCGGCCACCAGCGCCCGCTCGCCCCACAGGGTGAAGGCCTTCAAATCCTCCCAGGCGGAGCGCTCGAACCGCTCCACGGCGCGCAGCGGCTCCTCCAGCAACTGGGCGGCGCCTTCGAGGGCCGCCTCCTCCAATTCCGCCAGCCCCTCGCGACCTTGCCCCCGCCCGGTCATTCACCAACACTCCTTGGCCGTCGAAGCGATGATGCCGTCCGTCACAGTCTCATGCTATCGATTTGAAAAGTCTGCGATGAAAAAGGAGTGGGGCATGGCACCCAGGGTTGCGGATGTGATGGCGCGTATACTTGCCTCCGCCGGCGTGGAGCGTGTCTGGGGCGTCGTGGGCGACAGCCTCAACGGCTTCACCGACGCCCTGCGGGCCACGCCCACGGTGAAGTGGATGCATGTGCGCCACGAGGAGGTGGCCGCCTTCGCGGCAGGTGCCGAGGCCCAGCTCACCGGCGAGCTGGCGGTGTGCGCGGGTAGCTGCGGGCCGGGCAACCTGCACCTCATCAACGGCCTGTTCGACTGCCACCGCACGCGCACCCCGGTGCTCGCCATCGCGGCGCACATCCCGAGCCCCGAGATCGGCTCCGGCTATTTCCAGGAAACCCACCCCGAAAGCCTGTTCCGCGAGTGCTCGCATTATTGCGAGCTGGTCTCCAGCGTGGAGCAGATGCCGCGCGTGCTGGAAATCGCCATGCGCACCGCCATCCAGAAGCAGGGGGTGGCGGTGGTGGTGATCCCCGGCGATGTGGCGCTGCGCCCGGCCGTCGGCCCCACCACGGGGACCTTCACGCCCATCGAGCCGCCGGTGATCGTGCCGGAGGATGCCGAGGTGCAGAAGCTCGCCGCCATGCTGGAGGGCGCGCAGCGCATCACCCTGCTGTGCGGGGCGGGCTGCGCGGGCGCCCATGACGAGGTGGTGGCGCTGGCCGGCGCGCTCAGGGCGCCCATCGTCCACTCCCTGCGGGGCAAGGAGCATGTGGAATACGACAATCCCTACGATGTGGGGATGACCGGCTTCATCGGCTTCGCCTCCGGCTACCACGCCATGCGCGAGGCGGACCTGCTGCTCATGGTGGGCACGGACTTCCCCTATCGCCAATTCTACCCCACCGAGGCCCGCGTCGCGCAGATCGACATCCGCGCGGAGAATCTCGGCCGCCGCACCTCGCGGCTCGACCTCGGCCTCGTGGGCGACGTGAAGCCCACCCTCCAGAAGCTGCTGAAGCTCGTGAAGCCGAAGGACGATTCCCGCTTCCTGGACGCGGCGCAGAAGCACTACATCACCTCCCGCAAGGATCTGGACGCCCTGGCCGTGCCCGCCGGGCCGAAGAAGGCCATCCACCCGCAATATCTCGCCAAGATGGTGGACGAGGTGGCGGCGCAGGACGCGGTCTTCACCTGCGACGTGGGCGAGACCACGGTGTGGGCGGCCCGCTACCTGAAGATGAACGGCCAGCGCGCGCTGCTGGGCTCGCTCATCCACGGCTCCATGGCCAATGCTCTGCCTCAGGCCATCGGCGCGCAGGGTGCCTATCCCGGCCGCCAGATCGTCTCCATGTCGGGCGATGGCGGCTTCACCATGCTCATGGGCGACATCGTCTCCCTGCGCCAGCTCGACCTGCCGGTGAAGATCGTCGTGTTCAACAACGGCCTGCTGGGCTTCGTGGACATGGAGATGAAGGCCGCCGGCTTCCTGAACGTGGGCACGGACCTCCAGAACCCGGACTTCGCCGCCATGGCCAATGCCATCGGCGTGCTCGGCATCCGGGTGGAGGATTCGGCGGACGTGAAGCCCGCGCTGGAACGGGCCTTCGCCCATCCCGGGCCGGCGCTCGTGGACGTGGTCACCGACAAGATGGAACTTGTGATGCCGCCCGCCATTAAGGCGGAGCAGGCCATCGGCTTCTCGCTCTATGCCGCCCGCGCCATCATGAACGGGCGCGGCGACGAGTTGCTGGAGCTGGCGAAGAGCAACCTGTTCCGGGGCTGAGCCCCGCCGGGCCGTCCGGGGCGACGGGTGCCGCGCATCTGGTTCCGGGCGTGCGGCGGAGACGAAAGTTCAGCGCGACCCGGCAGGCTATGGCCCGCCGGGTCCGCCCCCAGGAAGGCGGCACGTGTTTCGAATGCGCAAGGTGTTGATCCTGGCCCTGTCGGGCATTGCCGGGCTGCTGGTGCTCGTGCCCGTTCTCGGGTTCCTGGCACTCACGCAATTGCCCGCGTTCGAGGGCCTGCGGCGGCAGACGCTGGAACGGGGCCTCGCCCTCTATTGGGGCGAGGAGGTCTCCGTGGCGGGCGCGGTGGAGGTGGGGCTCTGGCCGCGCCTCTTCATCACCGCCTCGGACGTGACCTCTACCACGGACGGCACGGCGCCCGCGCGGGCGGCGCGGCTGCGCATCCTGTTCGCCCGCTGGGCCCGCCTGCCCTTCGAGCCCACCGTGTTCGCGCTGGGCGTGTCCGATGCCCGCTTCCAGTTCGCCCTGACCTCGCAATCCGACGCCGCGCCGGGCTCGATCCTCTCCTCGCCGGTGGCCCTCTTCTCCGTGCTGCCGCGCCTGCGGCTGGACAATGCGACCTTCGACGTCTCCGCGCCCGGGGACGGGTGGCAATTCACCCTGGAGGTGGATCACGTCCTCAGCCGCCTGAGGGGGGGCGTGGAAACCCTGGATGCCGACGCCCGGCTGAACGGGCGGCCCCTGTCCTTCCGGTTCCAGTTCGACCGGGAGCCGAACCCCGCCGCGCCGGGCGACCTGCCCTATGGCGCAATCCTCTCGGTCACGTCGGGCGGCATCGAGGGCCGCATGACCACCCGCTCGGCGAGCCCCGCCTTCGACGACGACCTCACCATGGCGGTGAGCGCCTCCACCGACTCCATCGCCGACCTCTTGTCCATCGCCGGCCTCGCCCGCACCGTGGACGGCACGGGGAAGCTGACCGGCGACCTGCTCGCGGACCCGCAGCGCCTGTCGCTGCGCAACCTCGTGCTCGAAACGCGCTTCTCGGGCGGCACCACCACCCGGATCACCGGCGCCATCGCCGACCTGTCCGACTGGACCGGCGTGGACATCTCGGCGCAGTCCGACATGTCGGCCCTCGCCGCGCCGGAGGGCGCCACCTCGCCGCGCGACATCGCCATCACCCGCCTCGCGGGCCGCTTCCGGGACGGGCCGGAGGGGCTCATGCTCACCGATGCGACGGTGGAGACCAATGCCTTCTCCCAGTCGCTCCAGGAAATCGGCCCCATCCGCGTGGAGGCCATCCGCCGGGGGGAGGACGGGCTGCTGTCGCTGAACGGCATCAGCGTCCGGGGCCAGCCCGGCCCCGATCCCCTGTTCCGCCTGCGCGGCGACATCAAGGACGCGCTGGACTGGTCGGGGGTCAGCCTTGACGGCACCTTCGACCTGCCGGTGTCCGACATCCTCTCCGTGCCCCCTGCCGCGCAGGACATGCTGGGCCGCCTGAGCGGCACCGCGTCGCTCTCGGACACGCGCGGATCGCTGGAAATCCAGAGCCTGACGGCGCAGGTGAAAGGCGGCGCCCTCACCGCCACCGTGGGCATCGAGCCGCCGCCGCCCGGCTCAGACAAATCAGGCGTCGTCGACCTGAAGCTGGACGTGCGGCGCATCGGCCCGCTGATGACGGCGCTGGGCACGCCGAGCGGCTTCGACGGCCCACTCACCTATGAGGGCACCTTCACCCACGACGCCAATTCGGCGACCGCCAAGGGCGCGCTCGTGGTGGGCGGCACGGACGTGAAGGGCACGCTCGCCGCCGCGCGGCAGAAGACGCGCTTCGCGGTGACGGGCGACCTGTCCTCCACGCGCATCGAGGCGGACCAGGTGCTGGCCCTGTTCGAGGGCATCGGCGACGTGACGCGCGCGCCGAAGGTGCGCATCGCCGGCGCCTCGCTGAAGCCGGACGCCCAGCTTCCGGACCTCGCGCGCCGCACGGACCTGGACCTGACCCTGAAGGCGCAGCGCGTCCAGGGCATCGGCCGGGCCGCCACCGAGCTCACCGCGCGGCTGCGAATGGACGCGGGGAATTTCCGTGCCGATCCCGTCAGCCTGACGCTGGGCTCCGGCCATATCAAGGGCGCCATCGCGCCGTCCGGCGACGGGCGCTTCGCCGCCAAGGGCACGGGCGAGGGCTGGCCGCTCTCGGATCTCGTGGGGCCGTCGGCCCCGTTCGCGGTGTCCGGATCCGCGAGCTTCTCGTTCGACGTGACGGGCGGCATCTCCCAGGCCGACCCGCTGCGCACGCTGGACGGCACCGTCACCGCCCGGGTGCATAACGGCCATCTGGGCACGGGCATGCTGGACCTCGCGGGCCTCGGCCTTTTGGGCGGGGTGTTCAACCCGGCGGTGCTGAGCGGGGAGACCCGGCTGCGCTGCGCCACCATTCCGCTGCGCTTCGAGAAGGGCGCGGCGCGCACCGCGCCGGCCATCGTTCTGGAGACCGAGCATGTGGAGGCGGAGGCGCGCGGGACGGTGGATTTCGCGCGCAACACCATCGATCTCTCGGTGGTCCCGCGTCCGCTCAATGCGGGCGCGGGCGCGGAGGGCTATCCCTTCACCATCTCGGGCAGCCTGAACGCCCCCAAGATCGCCCTTGGGGGCACCACGCGGAGCCCGCATGCGCGCCGCGTGGCCGAGTGCCGGGAGTGAGCGGGCAGGCGTGACCGCCGCCGCCCGCTACGCGGCGATGGCGATTTCCTCGTCCCCGTCGTCGCCGCCCCGGTCCACGTCCTCGCCTTCCCACTTCGCCACCACGGTGGTGGCGATGCCGTTGCCGATGACGTTGGTGGCCGAGCGGCCCATGTCGAGGAACTGGTCCACGCCCAGCACCAGCAGCAGTCCGGCGGCCGGCAGGTGGAACATGTCCAGCGTCGCCGCCACCACCACCAGCGAGCCGCGCGGCACCGCGCCCATGCCCTTGGACGTGATCATCAGCACCAGCAGCATGATGAGCTGCTGCCCCCAGCCGATCTCGATGCCGTAAGCCTGCGCGATGAACAAGGTCGCGAAGGTGCAGTACATCATCGAGCCGTCGAGGTTGAACGAATAGCCGAGTGGCAGCACGAAGGAGACCAGCTTCTCGCTCACCGGCACCCGTTCCAGCTGGCGCATCATGGAGGGATAGGCCGCCTCGCTGGACGCGGTGGTGAAGGCCACCACGAACGGCGCGCGCACCAGCGAGAGCACCCGCAGCGCCGTCTTGCCCAGGATGAGGTAGCCCACCCCGAACATGGCGCACCACAGGATGAACAGGCTCAGATAGAAGGAGGCCATGTACTTCCCGTAGGTGACGAGAATGCCCGGCCCGTGCTCCGCCACGATGGCGGCGATGGCGGAGAACACCGCGAACGGGGCCAGCGACATCACGTAGCCCGTCACCTTCAGGATGACGTGCGACCCCTCCTCGATGAGCGCCACCAGCACCTTGGCCTTGTGCCCCACGGCAGCGGCGGCGAGGCCGAACAGGATCGAGAAGATGACGATCTGAAGCACTTCGTTGTTCGCCAGCGCGCCCACGGCGCTGTTGGGAATGGCGTGCTTCACGAAATCGTCCAGCGAGAAGGACCCGGTCTGGATGCCCGTGGCGGTGCCCACCTGGGGCAGCGGGATGTTGAGGTTCGCGCCGGGCTGGAGCAGGTTCACCATCACGAGGCCGATCAGCAGCGAGCACAGCGACGCGCTGACGAACCACACCATGGCCTTGCCGCCCACGCGGCCGATGGTCTTCATGTCGCCCATATGCGCGACGCCCGCCACCAGCGAGGTGAAGACCAGCGGCCCGATGATCATCTTCACGAGGCGCAGGAAGATCTCGGTGATGATGGAGATATGGTCCGCAACGGACTTGGCCGCCTCGGGCGCGAGAGTGACGTGGCTGACATAGCCCACGGCGACACCCAGAACGAGCGCCACAACGATATACAATGTGAGTTTGTGCTTCACGTATTCCCCCGTCCCTGGTTCGGCGCGCAACGGGCAGGCTGAAAGCCCCTCCGCGCACGGGCAGGCCCCCGCAGGCGCGCCGAAACGTGCGGGCAGGCTCGCATTTTGTCAGAAATGTGTCGAGCGCGAGTTATGGGCAAGCGACGCCCAAGAAGCGGCCCGCCAGCCCCGGGCCCTGGCGGGGAATCTCGCGAAATCATGAGCTTAACTTTTCGATTTGGTTAACGACGTCGGGCACCCGCCATGGACGCAGGGGCCGTGTCCGGCTAGATTGGCGTGTCAGGCAGACGTTGCGGGCTCAGGTTGGTGCGAGCATCTCTCCGGCGCCCGGCGTCGCGATCCTTTTTCCCTTTATCGACCGAGGGGCCTTCCGGCCTCCGCGGTCGCCTGCGCGTGCCTGCCGGCCTCCTGCTGTGCGCCGCCGCCCTTGCGCCCGTCCCCGCGCGTGCGGCCGACGACGTCACTTTCTTCGATCAGGCCATCGCCTGGATGAACCCGTCCAACTGGTTCAATCCCGACGCGGGTAAGAAATCCGAGCCGCCGCCCGCCGACGCGGTGCCCTATGCGGTGACGTTCGAGGTGACGGGCGACACGTCCGTGCGCGGCGCGGTGCAGGACGCCTCCAACCTCGAAAGCCTCAAGCGCACACCGCCCTCCGGCGCCGCCGGGCTGGTGCGCCGTGCGCTGGCCGACCAGGACCGCATCGTCGCCGCCCTCTATGCGGAGGGCTATTATGGCGGCACCCTCTCCATCCTCATCGCGGGACGGCCGCCCACCGCGCCGGACATCTTCAACGTGGTGGAGGCGGCGCGCGCCGCGGGCCCCGTCCCCGTGGTGGTGCGGATCAATTCCGGCCCCCGCTTCACCTTCGGCACCGTGCGCGTGGTGGATACCGCCGGGCGCCCCCTGCCCGACCCGCCCAGCCTGCGCGCCATGCGGCTGGTGGCGGGCGAGCCCGCGCTGGCGGGCAACGTGATCGAGGCGGAGAACACCATCGTCTCCCGCCTGCGCGACGCCGGGCATCCCTTCGCCAAGGTGACGGCCAAGGACGTGGTGGCAGACCACGCCTCCAACACGCTGAACATCACCTTCAAGGTGGCGCCCGGCCCGGTGGCGACGTTCGGGCCCTTCACCGTCTCGGGGGCGACCTCGCTGCCGCCGAACTTCGTCGCCGAGCGCATCGACATCCGGCCCGGCGAGCCCTTTTCGCCGCAACGGCTGGCGGACCTGCGGCGGCGGCTGGCGGGCTATGAGATCATCGGCTCCGTGCGCTTCGTGGAAGCCGACCGCCTGAACGCCCTGGGCCAGTTGCCCATCGAGGTGCAGATCAGCGAGCGCAAGCAGCATTATGTGGGCTTCGCGGCCAATTATTCGAACACGGACGGCTCGTCAGCCAACGCCTTCTGGGGCTCGCGCAACCTGTTCGGCGGCGGCGAGACCCTGCGCCTGGACGCCCAGGGCACCTGGTTCGTCGAAGAATCCGACGCGGTGCCCAATGCCGACCCCTACGGCTACAATTTCTCCGCCACCTTCATGAAGCCGGGCATCTTCACCGCCAACGAGGACCTGGTGGCCAAGGCCGCCGTGCTGCGCGAGGTGACGAACGCCTATGTGCGCGAGGCCGTCACCTTCCTCGGCGGCGTGCGCCATCGCTTCAACGACGACCTCAACATGCAGGTGGGCATCGATCTGGAAGCCTCCAACGTGGAGACCTCCACCGGCAAGGGCGACTATCCCATCGCGGGCGTGCCCTTCGACCTGAATTTCGACAACACCGATTCCCTGCTGGACGCCTCGCGCGGCGTGCGCGCCGCCGCGACCGTGGAGCCGTTCGCCTATTTCGGCGAGGCGGGCGCGGGGCCGGTGCTGATGAAGGCCTCCATCGCCACCTATCACGCCTTCGACGAGGACAAGCGCTTCATCCTCGCAGGCAAGGTCTCGGCCGGCTCCATCTTCGGCGCCAGCATGACGGAAGCGCCGCCCCAGCGCCTGTTCTATGTGGGCGGCGGCGGCACGCTGCGCGGCTATGACTACCAGTCCGCCAGCCCGCGCAACGAATACGGCATCATCGTCGGCGGGCTCAGCTACTTCACGGGCTCCGTGGAGGCGCGCCTGCGCATCACCGACACCATCGGCATCGTGCCCTTCTTCGACATCGGCGCCGCCTTCGCCTCGGAATGGCCGGACTTCTCGGGCCTTCAATATGCCTACGGCATCGGCCTGCGCTATTACACGGCGGTGGGGCCGCTGCGCATCGACCTCGCCTTCCCCGCCAACCCTGATGTCGCGGGGACCCATTACGGCATCTATGTAAGCCTGGGGCAGTCCTTCTGATGCGCGCCCTTCGCACCGCCCTCCTCTCCCTCGCCACGTTGATGGCGCTCATCCTGGTGATCCTCGGCGGGCTGTTCGGCCTCGCCCAGACCGGGTTCGGCCGCGCCTATCTGGCGGAACTGGCGGGCCGCCTCGCCTCCGGCAACGGGCTGAAGGTGGAAGTGGCCGGGCTGTCGGGCTTCTTCCCGTCGCGCCTGCGGGTGGAGCAGATCATCCTCTCCGACCCCAAAGGCCCGTTCGCCCGGATCGGCGACCTCTCCCTGCGCTGGCAGCCGTCCGCCCTGCTGTCGGGCACCGTGTCGGTCCAGGCGCTGGAAGCCGCGCGCATCGACCTGCTGCGCGCGCCCGCCTTGCCGCCCGCCCCCGCCGCCTCGGACGGCGGCCGGGTCCCTGCCCTGCGGGTGGTGGTGGATCGTCTCGCCGCGCCCCGGATTACTCTGGCCGAGCCGCTGCTGGGCCGCCCGGCGGAACTGGCGCTGGATGCGGGCCTGCGCCTGATGGAGCCCGCGCGCGGCGTCTCGCTCCAGTTCACGGTGAAGCGGCTCGATGCGGAGGGGACGCTGGCGGGCAACGTGCGCTACGCGCCCCAGACCCGCAGCCTCGATCTCGACATCACCGCCCACGAGCCTCCCGGCGGCGTGGTGGCGCGCCTCGCCGGGCTGGAGGGCCTGCCCGCCTTCGACGCGAACGTGAAGGGCGCGGGAACCCTGGACGACTGGCGCGGCACACTCGCCGCCTCCGCCGGACCGCGCATCCGCCTGGACGGCACCGCCGGAATCCGCGCGCGGGACGGCAGCCCCGGCGGCCATCTCGTGACCCTGGACCTCGGCGGCGAGGTGGCCGGCGCCATGCCCGCCGATCTCGCCCCGCTGTTCGAGGGCCGCTCGGACCTGCGCGCCGAAGCCGGCGTCGCCCCCGACCTCGCCTTGGACATCCGCCGCTTCGTCCTGACCTCCTCGGGCCTGCGCGCCGATGTGAGCGGGACGGTATCGGCGACGCGCCGCGCGGACCTCACCTTCGCCGCATCGCTGGGCGAAGCCCGCCGCTTCTCGGCCCTCGCCCCCGGCCTGTCCTGGTCCGCCGCCCGGGCCACCGGCACCGTGCGCGGCGAACCCGCCGCCCCCACCGTGACCGCTTTGGTGGAGCTGGAGCAGCTCGCCGGTCTCGGCTACGGCGCGCGCCGCCTCAAGATCACCGCCGCCACGACGCCCGGGCAGGCCCAGCTCATCCTCCTCACCGCCACGGCCACCGGCGAGGGCCTTTCCGCGCAGGATCCCGCCGTCGCCCGCGCGCTGGGCGCGAGCGCCACCGCCACCCTGCGCGGCCAATGGGCCCCCGGCACCGACCCCACCCTCACCGATGCACGGGTCCAGCTCGAAGGGGCGGACCTCACCTTCGCCGGGCGGGCGAGCCCGAGCAATGTGCGCGGGCGTCTCGACCTCGCCCGGCTGGACCTCGCGGCGCTGGCCCCGCTCGCCAAGCACCCGCTGCGCGGCATCGTCGCGCTGAAGGCAGACATCGCCCGCGACGGAAGCCAGGGCGCGCTTGCCTTGGACGGGTCCGGCACCGGCCAGGGCATCGCCACCGGCGAGCCGGTTCTCGACGGCCTCGTGGCCGGCGACGTGCGCTTCTCCGGCGGCCTGTCCTACGCCCCGGACGGCGCCGTCACCGTGCGGCGGCTGGACGTGACGGCGCCGGGCGCCACCCTCGCCATGGACGGGCGGATCGACACCTCGACCGCCGACCTGAAGGGGCGCGCGACCCTGCCCGACCTCGCCCGCCTCGACCCGCGCCTGTCGGGCGCGGCGCAGGCAGACGCCGCCTTTTCCGGCCGGCTCGCCGCCCTGGACATGACCGGCCGCGTGCTCATCGCCGAGGGCAAGGCCATGGACCGCCCCGTGCGGAACCTCACGCTCGACCTCACGGCCAAGGACCTCACCGGCCGCCCCGGCGGCACCGCGCGCGTGTCCGGAAGCGTGGGCGACAAGCAGGCGCGTGGGACGCTCGCCTTCGCCACGGCCGCCGACGGCACGCGCTCCCTCTCCGGCCTCGACCTGATGCTGGGCACCGCGCGCCTCACCGGCGACCTCTCGGTGGTGCCCACCGGCCTCGCCACGGGCACCCTCGCCCTGGCGGCCCCGAATCTGTCTGACCTCATCCCCGTCCTGCTCCAGGACATTTCCGGCAGCGCCGACGCCCGGGTGCGGCTCGACGGAACCAGCGGCGCCCAGAAGGTGGCCGTCCAGGGCACCATGGCGAACCTGTCCGCCGCGGGACAGCAGGTGCGCGAAGCCCGCTTCGACTTCAGCATCGGCGACCCGCGCGCCGTCGTCGACCTGTCCGGAACCGTGGAAGCCCAGGGCGTCACGTCGGGCGGCCTCGCCATCGAGCGCATGAGGCTCGCCGCGACCCCGGCGACGGGCGGGACGGCGCTGACCCTCGACGCCACCGCCCAGGGCGCGCAGATCACCGCCGCCGGTCGCGCGGCCCCACAGGGCGACGCCCAGACCTTCCGGCTCGACACGCTGCGGGTGACGCGCGAGCGCACCACCCTCGCCCTCACCGCGCCCGCCACCTTCACCTATCGGGACGGCACCACCACCCTCGACCGGTTCGCGCTCAATGCGGGCGGGGGGACGCTCGTCGCCCAGGGCCGCTTCGGCGACACGCTGGACCTGTCGCTGGACGCCCGCGCCATCCCTCTCGCCCTCGCGGCCATGGCCCAGCCGGGCCTCGCCTTGTCCGGCACCGCCGCCGCGACCGCCCGCGTCACCGGCACGCCCGCCGCGCCCACGGGCCGCTACGACATCACCATCTCGCGCCTGAACGCGCCGGAGATCGCGCGCGCCGGCGTCGGCCCCTACGACATCCGGGCCGGCGGCACCCTGGACGGCGGCCGCGCGCGGGTGAACGCCACCATTTCCGGCCCCTCCCTCGCCGGGGTCACGGTGAACGGCTCGGTGCCGGTCTCGGAAGGCGGGCTGGACCTTGCGGTACGCGGCACCATCTCGCTCGCCATCGCCAACGCCATGCTCGCCACGACCGGCGCCCGCGCCACCGGCAACGCCATCCTCGACGTGACCCTGCGCGGCACCTATGAGGAGCCCCGCGCAGGCGGCACGGTGCGCATCACCAACGGTCGCTACGAGGATGCCCCCAACGGCGTCACCATCGAGCGCATCGAGGCCGTGCTCACGGGCACCGACCGCAGCGTCACCATCACCAGCTTCCGGGCCGGCACGCCCAATGGCGGCACCATCCAGGCCCAGGGCAATGTCGCGCTCGATCCCGGCGCCGGCTTCCCGGGCCGGGTGGACGTGACCCTCAACAATGCGGGCCTCGTGAACAGCGAGATGATCCGCTTCGTGACCGACGGCCGGGTGGCGCTGGGCGGCGCCTTCGCGAGCCGCCCCACCGTAGGCGGGCGCATCGACGTGCGCGCGCTCGACGTGAACCTTCCCGACCGCCTGCCGGGCGGCAGCGCGGCCAACGTCAAGGTGCGCCACGTGAACCTGCCGCCGGGGCTCGACCCCGCAAGCCCCCGCCCCCGCGCGGGACGCGGCGCGCGCTCCGCCGGGGCCTTCGTGACCGCCCTCGACCTCACGGTCTCCGCGCCCAACCGGGTGTTCGTGCGCGGCATGGGCATGGAGGCGGAAATGGGCGGCACGCTGCAATTGCGCGGCACCAGCGCCGAGCCGGTCACCGTGGGCGCGTTCGACATGTATCGCGGCCGCCTGGACATTCTCGGGCGCCGCCTCGACTTCACCCGGGGGCGGCTCACCTTCAACGGCTCCACCGATCCGGACCTGGACTTCATCGCCGAGAGCACGGCGGGTGACGTGACCGCGCGCATCATCATCGGCGGGCGCGCCTCCGAGCCGGAAGTGACCTTCTCCTCCAGCCCCGCCTTGCCCCAGGACGAGGTGGTGGCCCGCCTTCTGTTCGGGCGGCCCACGGGCCAATTGTCCGCCGGTCAGGCGCTCCAGGTGGCGCAGGCGGTGGCCACCCTCTCGGGCGCGGGCCAGACCAGCCTCGGCGCGCTGCGCCGTTCGCTCGGCCTCGACACCCTGGACGTGGGCGTGAACGCGGCGGGCACCGGCGGCCAGATCGGGCTCGGGCGGCGGCTCAACGACAACATCTCCCTCGGCGTGCGCCAGGGCACCACCTCCAATTCCACCCAGGCCACCATCGACATCGACCTCGGCCGCAACATCCGCCTCCAGGGCGCGACGGGGGCGGACGGGGGAACCTCGGTGGGCATCGGCGCGCAATGGGATTATTGAGGGCGCCGGTCAGGCGGTGACGGGGAGTTCCGGCGTGTCGCAGGCGTATGACGTGGTGGTGGTGGGCGGCGCCGTCATGGGTTCGTCCGTCGCCTGCCATCTGGCGGCCGACCCCGCCTTCCAAGGCCGCGTCCTGGTGCTGGAGCAGGATCCCTCCTACCAGGGCTGCGCCTCGGCGCTCTCGGCGGCGTCCATCCGCCAGCAATATTCAAGCCCCGTGAACGTCGCCATCTCGCTCTACGCCATTGCCTTCCTGCGGGAGATCGGCGCCCGGCTGGAGGTGGACGGGGAGCGGCCCGACATCGGCCTCACCGAGGGCGGCTATCTCTTTCTCGCCACCGATGAAGGCGCGCCGGCCATGCGCGCGGGCCAAGCCATGCAGGCCGGGCTCGGGGCGGACATCGCGCTGCTCGAACCCGAGGCCCTCGTGGCACGCTTTCCCTGGCTGTCCACCGAGGATGTGGCGCTGGGCAGCCTCGGCCTCTCGGGCGAGGGCTGGTTCGACGGCTACGGCCTCATGCAGGCGTTCCGCCGCAAGGCGCGGTCCCTCGGCGTCACCTATGAGGCCGCGCGCGCGGTGGGCGCCGAAATCTCCGGCGGGCGCGTCACAGCGGTTCGCCTCGCGGACGGCCGCGCCATTCCCTGTGGCGCGCTGGTGAACGCGGCGGGCACGGGCGGGCCGGATTTCGCCCGCGCGCTCGGCGTCGAGCTGCCGGTACGCCCGCGCAAGCGCATGATCTTCACCTTCACCTGCGCCGACCCGGTCGAGCGCTGCCCGCTGCTGATCGACCCCACGGGCGTCTATGTGCGGCCGGAGGGAACGGGCTTCCTGTGCGGCACCTCGCCCGCGCCGGAGAACGACCCGGACTGCACCGACTACGATGTGGAGCACGCTCTGTTCGAGGACGTGATCTGGCCGACCCTGGCGGCCCGCGTGCCCGCCTTCGAGCGCATCCGTCCGGGGCGCGCCTGGGCCGGGCATTACGACCTGAACCTGTTCGACCAGAACGCCATTCTCGGCCCGGCGCCGGGCCTGGAGAATGTCTTCCTCTGCAACGGCTTCTCGGGCCACGGGCTCCAGCAGTCGCCCGCCGTGGGGCGCGGCCTTGCCGAGCTTCTGGTGCACGGCCGCTATGTGACGCTGGACCTGTCGGAGCTGGGTTACGCACGCATTCCGGAAAACCGCCCGCTCACGGAAGCCAAGGTGGTCTGACCCCCTCAATCCAGCGGGCGGGGACGCTCCAGGCCGAAGCGCGCGGCCATTTCGTCGAAGGCGCGGGCGGTGGCGGGATCGATGGGGATGCCCTGCGCCTCCCGGCGCTCGGCCTCGGCCCATTCCCGGTCGCCCGGCGCCATCACCGCGCCGCCCACCACGGGGCGGGACGCGCGCAGCACGGAGAGGTAGCGCGCCATGGCCGCCTCATAGTCCGCCTGCGGCAGGAAGGCGGAGGGGCGCAGCGCCAGCACGAATGCGCCCACATTGCGCGGCGTCGCCATATCCGGCCCCGCCATGGGGGGAATGTCGAAGGACAGCCGCGCCCCGGTCAGCACCGCGCTGAACACTTCCACCAGTCCCGCCAGCGCGGCGCCCTTGAAGCCGAAGGCGCCGCCCATGGGAGCCAGCATCTCCACCAAGGACGGGTCGGCGGTGTCCGCGCCGCCTTCATCGGAAGCGGTCTGGGGCGGCAAGGGCAGTCCGAGGCTGCCATAGAGCAGCACCCGGTTATAGGGGATGGCGCTGGTGGCCATGTCCATGAGCCAGGGACGCCCGCCCGCCACGGGCGCAGCAGCGGCGATGGGGTTGGTGCCGTGCACCCGCTCGGCGCCGTCATGCAGGCGCATGAGGCTGTCGGAATTGCAGAAAGCGAGGCCCACATACCCCTTCTCGGCGGCGGCCAGCGCGAAGGCGCCCGCCGGGCCGAAATGGGAGGAATTGCGGATCGCGACGGCGCCGATGCCGCTGGCTTCCGCCAGCTCCATGGCCTTGTCCATGGCGCGGTAGGCGGCGAGCGCGCCGTGCCCGTCGGCGGCGTCCAGGGTCGCGGCGGCAGCGGTCTGCGAGAGGAAGCGCATGGGCGGCGCGCCGCTCACGCAGCCGCCCGCGAGCGACTTCACATAATGGTCCAGCAGCCGCACGCCATGGCTGTCCACGCCGTGCCGCGAGCCGTGCATCATGGCGCGGGTGGCGGCATCGGCGGTTTCGTCATCGGCACCTGAAGCCCGCAGGACGTCGCGACAGAAGCGCTCCAGCGCCGCCGCCGCGTGGCGCTCCGCGAAGGCCGGAGCCGGGGTTGCGTCCGTCATGGCCCGTGCCCCCGCGCGCCCTCAGAAGGTGATGACGTGGCGCACCACTTCGCCGCGATCCAGCTTGTCGAACGCCTCGTTGATCTCCTCCAGCGGGCCGGTGGAGGACAGGAGCCGGTCCACCGGCAGCTTGCCGCGCTGGTAGAGGCCGATGAAGCGGGGAATGTCACGCGGGGGCACGCAGCCGCCCTGGTAGCTTCCCTTGATGATCCGCTCCTCGGCGACGATGTTGGTCGGCGACAGGGAGATGCGGGCATTGGGGTTGGCGAGGCCCGCCGAAGCGGTGGTGCCGCCGCGCTTGGTGATCTTGTAGGCCAGCTCGAAGGCGGGCGCGGAGCCCGCCATTTCCAGGGCGTGATCCACGCCCCCGCCGGTGGCCGTGCGCACCGCCTCCGCCGCGTCCGGGTCGGTGGCGAGGAAGGTGTCGGTGGCGCCGAGGCTGCGGGCGAGGTCCAGCTTCGCCTGGGAGAGGTCCACGGCCACCACGCGCTCGGCGCCCGCGGCCACCGCGCCCAGGATGGAGGACAGGCCGACGCCGCCGAGGCCCACCACGGCGACGCTCTCGCCCGGCTTCACCGCGCAGGTGTTCACCACGGCGCCGACGCCGGTCATGACCGCGCAGCCGAACAGGGCCGCGTCCACCAGGGAAATGTCCTTGGTGATCTTCACGATGGAGCGGCGGGAGATGACCGCGTATTCGGCAAAGCCCGAGACGCCGCAATGGTGATAGGTGTCCGTGCCGTCGTCGCAGCGCAGGCGCAGCGCGCCGGAGATGAGCGTGCCCGCGCCGTTGGCGGCGGCGCCGGGGCCGCAGAGCTGGGCGCGCCCGTCGAGGCAGGGCAGGCAATGGCCGCAGGTGGGGATGAAGCTCATCACCACATGGTCGCCCGCCTGGAGGTCGGTGACGCCGGGGCCGGGCTCCACCACCACGCCGGACGCCTCGTGGCCGAGCACCATGGGGGTCTGGCGCAGGCGGTCGCCGTTGATGACGGACAGGTCTGAATGGCACACGCCCGCCGCCGCGATCTTGATGAGGACTTCGTCCCGGCCGGGCGGATCGAGGTGGATCTGCTCGATGCTCAGGGGCCGCGTCTGCGCATAGGGACGCGCGACAGGTGACGAGCGCAGCACGGCGGCTTTCATACGCATGAATGTCCTCCCCGAACCTAAAGTTCTCGAATGCCGTGCCTTTTTGCTTTCCGGCAGCCTTCCCCAGGCGCCGGGCACGGGTCCGGCGCGCAAGATGGCGCCTCGCGGGAGAAAAGAGAAGTGGTGCTTTCTGGATAGAGGGGAGAACCGGAGGCGATACCCCCCGGGGGCCGCGGGATCAGCGCTCCGCGCGCACAACCACGTCCATCAGCTCCTGGACCTTGCGCTTCTGCTCCTCCGCATCCCCGGAGGCGATGGCATGGGCCACGCAATGGGCCACGTGATCGCGCAGCACTTCCTCCTCGGCACGCCGCAGGGCGGCCCGCACAGCGGAAATCTGCGTCACGATGTCGATGCAGTAGCGGTCCTCCTCCACCATGCGCGCGATGCCGCGCACCTGGCCCTCGATGCGGCTGAGGCGCCGGGAGACGGAGGCTTTGGCGGAAGGTCCCATGGGCTTGTCATTTACCCCCTCGGGGTATAAAACACAAGCCACATACCCCCATGGGGTTTAGAAAGCACCCATCGCTGCCGGGATATCTGAGGCAACGCAATGCGAGGCCCGCCCTTCGGGGCAGGAATGCGGACATGAGCGCGCATCACCACGATCCTTCCGAACCCGGCGCCTGCTGCTCGGGCGCCGCCGCCCCGCCCGCCCCCAAGGCGGCGGACACCGGATGCTGCGGCGGACAGGGGTCTCCCAAGCCCGTGGTCAACAAGCCCGAGGCAGCCGAGGCGGCCGGGTCCTGCTGCGCGGCGCCCCCGCCTTTGGACCTGCCGCCCGCCACGTCATCCTGCTGCGGCGGCGCGGGCCACGGCCATGGGGACGGCCATTCCCACGCGCACGGCCACGACCACGGCGCGCACACGGCGCATCTGGTGAAGGATCCCGTGTGCGGCATGGATGTGGATCCCCACACCGCCAAGCACCGCGCCTCCCATAACGGCCAGCCCTTCTATTTCTGCTCCGCCGGCTGCAAGACCAAGTTCGAGGCGGACCCGGAGCGCTATCTCTCGGGCAAGGGCGCGCCGTCCGCGCCGGTGCCGGAAGGCACCATCTTCACCTGCCCCATGCACCCCGAGGTGCGGCAGGTGGGCCCCGGCACCTGCCCGCTCTGCGGCATGGCGCTGGAGCCGGAGACGGTGAGCCTGGACGACGGCCCCAATGTGGAGTTGGTGGACATGACCCGCCGCTTCTGGATCGGCCTCGTCCTCACCCTGCCGGTGTTCGCGCTGGAGATGGGGCAGCACCTGCTGGGCCTGCACCTCCTGCCGCAGCAGACCTCCAATTACGTGCAGTTCGCGCTGGCGACGCCGGTGGTGCTCTGGGCCGGATGGCCCTTCTTCCAGCGCGGCGCCGCCTCGCTGCGCACCATGCATCTCAACATGTTCACGCTGATCGCCATCGGCACGGGCATCGCCTATCTCTACAGCCTCGCCGGCACCTTCGCGCCCGGCCTGTTCCCGCCCGCGTTCCGGGCCCATGGGGCGGTGCCGGTCTATTTCGAGGCGGCGGCGGTCATCACGGTCCTGGTGCTGCTCGGGCAGGTGCTGGAACTGCGCGCCCGCGAGCGCACGTCCGGCGCCATCAAGGCGCTGCTCGGCCTCGCCCCCACCTCGGCCCGCCGCATCTCCGGCGGCCACGAGGCGGACGTGCCGCTGGACGCGGTGGCGGTGGGCGATCTCCTGCGCGTGCGCCCCGGCGAGAAGGTGCCGGTGGACGGCGTGGTGACGGAAGGCCGGTGCGCCGTGGACGAGAGCCTGGTGACGGGCGAGTCCCTTCCCGTGCTCAAGGACGTGGGCGACCCGGTGGTCGCGGGCACGCTCGCTTCCGGCGGCGGCTTCGTCATGCGCGCGGAGAAGGTGGGCCGCGACACGCTGCTGGCGCGCATCGTCCAGATGGTGGCCCAGGCCCAGCGCTCCCGCGCGCCCATCCAGCGCCTCGCCGACGCGGTGGCGGGCTGGTTCGTGCCCGTGGTGCTGCTCGCGGCCGTCGCCGCATTCGCGGCCTGGTACTGGGTCGGGCCGGAGCCCCGCCTCACCTTCGCGCTTCTCGCCGGCGTCTCGGTGCTCATCATCGCCTGCCCCTGCGCGCTCGGGCTCGCCACCCCCATGTCCATCATGGTGGGCGTGGGGCGCGGGGCACAGGCGGGCATCCTGGTGCGCGACGCCGCCGCCCTGGAGACCATGGAGCGGGTGAACGTGCTGCTGGTGGACAAGACCGGCACGCTCACCGAGGGCAAGCCCAAGGTGATCAAGGTGCGCCCCCTCGACATGGCGCGCGACGACTTCCTGCGCCTCGCGGCGGGCCTTGAGGCCGCCAGCGAGCACCCCCTTGCCGCCGCCATCCTGGCGGAGGCGGCCGCGCGGAACATCGCGCCCGCCCCGGTCTCCGGGTTCGAGAGCCCCACGGGCAAGGGCGTCACCGGCACGGTGGAGGGCCGGACGGTGGCGGTGGGCCAGGCGGCGCTCATGGGCGACCTGTCCGTCTCCACCGAGGCGCTGGATGACGAGGCCGAGAGGCTGCGCCGGTTCGGCGCCACCGTGGTCTATGTGGCGGTGGACGGCGCGCTCGCCGGCCTCATCGCCATCGCCGACCCGGTGAAGGCCACCACGCCCGCCGCGCTCGCCGCCTTGCGGGCCGAGGGAATCCGCGTGGTGATGGTCACGGGCGATGCCCGCGGCACCGCCGAGGCGGTGGCGAAGGAACTGGGCATCACGGACGTGGAGGCCGGCGTGCCGCCGGAGGCCAAGGCCGCTTTGGTGGCCCGCTTCAAGAGCGAGGGCAAGGTGGTGGCCATGGCGGGCGACGGGGTGAACGACGCCCCCGCGCTGGCCGCCGCCGACGTGGGCATCGCCATGGGCACGGGCACCGACATCGCCATGGAAAGCGCGGGCATCACCCTGCTGAAGGGGGATCTGGCGGGCATCGCCCAGGCGCGCTCCCTCTCCCGCGCCACCTTGCGCAATATCCGGCGCAACCTGTGGTTCGCCTTCGGCTACAACGCTCTGGGCGTGCCGGTGGCGGCGGGCGTGCTCTATCCCACGCTCGGCCTGCTGCTCTCGCCCATGGTGGCGGCGGCGGCCATGTCCCTCTCCTCCGTGAGCGTCATCGCCAACGCCCTGCTGCTGCGCCGCTGGAAGCCCTGACCGCCGCGCCTTCAACCGTTGCGCGCATGGGCCGCCCGGCCCATGCTGGCGGCGAAAGGCGGGGCGCGACATGGAGCCGGAGCGGCAGGGCGGATGGGCAGGCGCGCGGGACCGCATGGTGCCCGCCGCCCGGTTCGCGCAGGCGGCGGCGCGCGGGCTGCTCGACCTCGTCCTCCCGCCCACCTGCATTTCCTGCGGCGCCATCGTGGGCGAGGCGGGCGGCCTGTGTGGGGGATGCTGGGGGCGGCTCGCCCTCATCGGCCCGCCGGTCTGCGACCGGATGGGCACGCCCTTCCCCTATGCGCCGCCCGGCGGCCTGCTGCTCTCGCCCGAGGCCCTGGCCGACCCGCCCGCCTTCGACCGAGCCCGGGCCGCGGTGCTGTTCGGGCCGGTGAGCCGCGACCTCGTCCACCATCTCAAATACGGCGACCGGCTGGACCTCGCCCGGCCCATGGCGCGGCTGATGCGGCAGGCCGCGACCGGGCTGATGGCGGAGGCGGACGTGATCGTCCCCGTGCCCCTGCATGCCTTGCGGCTCTGGCGGCGGCGCTTCAACCAGGCGGCGCTTTTGGCGCGCCACCTCTCAGCCGTGAGCGGCGTGCCCGCCGCCATGGAGGGGCTGCGGCGCACGCGCGCCACCATCTCCCAGGTGAACCTCACCCGCGCGGAACGGCGCGCCAATGTGGCGGGCGCGTTCCGGGTGCCCAAGGCGGCCGAGGGCCTCGTCTCCGGCCGCCGGGTGCTGCTGGTGGACGATGTCTTCACCACGGGCGCGACGCTGGATGCCTGCGCCCGCGCCCTGCGGCGGGCCGGTGCCGCCCATGTGGACGCGCTCACGTTCGCAAGGGTTGTCGAACACCGGTGAGACGACTTATTATGCAACAGTTCGGTGACGGGCCACCGCCCTGTCCCGCCGAGGTTTGCATGAAATCGATCACGATCTACACCAAGAGCTGGTGCTCCTATTGCCATGCCGCGAAGGAGCTTTTGCGCCGCAAGGGATGGACTTTCACTGAAATCGACGTGACGACCGACCCGGCTGGACAGAAGGCCATGAGCGAGCGCGCGGGCGGGCGCACCAGCGTGCCGCAGATTTTCTTCGGCGACGAGCATATCGGCGGCTGCGACGACCTTTACGCGCTGGAGCGGGCGGGCGAGCTGGACGCGCGCGTGGCGGCCTGACGCCGCCCGAGGACGCATCCGGCTTGCCTCGCCCGGGCGTTCCGTGAGATGGGCAATGTCCCATCTCCATCTTGCGAGCGAGATCAGATGAGCACATCCCCCGAGACGCTGCGCGTGGCGCTGGTGCAGATGCGCAGCGGGCGCACCGTGGCCGCCAATATCGACAGCGCGGCCGCCCTCATCCGCGAGGCGGCCCAGGCCGGGGCGCGCTACATCCAGACCCCCGAGACCACCAACATCATGGAGCTGGACCGCACGGTCCTGTTCGACACGCTGCGCGAGGAAGGCGAGGACACCGCCCTCGCCGCGTTCCGCGACCTCGCCCGCGCGCTCAACGTCCACCTGCATGTGGGCTCGCTGGCCCTGAAGGTGTCGGAGGCCCGCGCGGTCAATCGCGGCTTCCTCATCGCCCCGGACGGCGAGATCGCGGCGCGCTACGACAAGATCCACATGTTCGACGTGGACCTGGGCAATGGCGAGAGCTATCGCGAATCCACCGCCTACAAGCCCGGCGACCGGGCGGTGATGGCGGGGGTGGACGGCATCAATGTGGGCCTGTCCATCTGCTACGACCTGCGCTTTCCCGCGCTCTACCGGGCGCTGGCCGAAGGCGGGGCCTCGGTCCTCACCGTCCCCTCGGCCTTCACCCGCCCCACGGGCGAGGCGCACTGGCATGTGCTGACGCGCGCGCGGGCCATCGAGAACGGCGCCTATGTGCTCGCCGCCGCCCAGGGGGGCAAGCACGAGAACGGGCGCGAGACCTACGGCCATTCCCTCATCGTGGACCCCTGGGGCCGGGTGCTCGCGGAAGGCGGCACCGAGCCGGGGGTCCTGTTCGCGGAAGTGGACCTGAAGGAAGTGGCGGGAGCCCGCCAGCGCATCCCGTCGCTGCGCCACGGGCGGCGGTTCGAGGTGGCGGAACCGGGACACGGGGCGCACCTGCATCTGGTGGGAGCACCCAATTGATCCGGTACGCCTTGCACTGCATCCAGGGCCACGCCTTCGAGAGCTGGTTCGCCTCCTCCGAGAGCTATGAGCGCCAGCGCGGCCTCTCCCTCGTCGCCTGCCCCCATTGCGGCTCCACCAGCGTTGAGAAGTCCATCATGGCGCCCGCCGTGGCGCGCACGGACCGGGGCCGCGCC
>JACESF010000051.1 GCA_013911975.1 Hyphomicrobiales bacterium
CGGCATTCGCCGCGCCGGAGCCCGTGCCGCCACTCATGCCGCCGCCTGTGACCTTCCAGGCACCGCCTGTGCAATCCGCCCCGTTCCAGCCCGCGCCCAGTCCGGCGGCGCCCGCGCAGCCGGTGGAGGCGGCGGTGATACCGCCGGACTTCCTGGACGAATTGTCGGCCCTGATCCCGCGCCTCGCGGACGCCCAGAAGCCCGCCCAGCCGCCTGTGCCGCCGTACGTCCTGCCGCAGGCTCCGCCGCCGCAGGTGCCGCCTCTCGCGCCGGTCCCGCGCGCGCCCATCCCCGCCGCCGCCCTCGCCCCCTCGCCGGACGACCCGGAGGCGATGGTGACCATGCTGCGGCTGCGCGGCCGAGCGAAGCCGGGAGCCGTCGCCGCGCCCACGCCGCCACAGGCGCCGCCGCCCGTTCCGGCCATGGCTGCGCCGCAGGACACGCAGCAGGACACGCCGCACGCCCCGTTCTGGGGCCTGTTCGGGCTCGATCCGAGCCAACTGTCCGCCGAGGAGCGGGACCGGGTGCTGGGCGACGTCGCGGCGCTCCTCACCGGGCTCGTGGGCGGGCTGCTGGAGCTTCAGGCCACCCGTCGGCGGATGAAGAGCGAACTCAACCTGGACTCCACCCAGGTGGCGGGCGACGACAACCCCTTCCGCGCCGCCAGCTCCACCGAGGACGCGCTGCGCCGCCTGTTCGCCACGGGAAGCCTCGTGCGCCGCGCGCCCGAGGCCGAGGCGCGCGCCGTGTTCCGGGAGATGCAGATCCACGAACTGGCCGCCATGGACGCCATGCAGGCCACCATCGCCCGTCTGATGCAGCGCATCAGCCCGGCGGCCATCACCTTCGAGATGGAAGGTGAAGGCCAGAATGGCGGGGTCTTCGCCCGCCGCGTCGACAAAGCGAAATTATGGGACCGCTATCTCGTGATGCATGAGCGGCTTGTGGACGCCCTGGATGTGCTGAGTCCGGAACTGGTCGGCCAGGAATTCGCCCGCGCCTACGCGCACCATGTCCAGACCATGCGCGGAGGACAGGGCTGATGGTGGACCTGATCACCCGACGCGCCGCGCTGGCGGGACTGATGGCGAGCGGCGCGGGCCTCGGCCTCGGCGCCTGCGCCTCCCCCGGCCCGCCGCCCCCGGTGGAGACGCCCACGAAGATCACGGTGCGCGCGGACGCGAACATCAATCCCAACCAGTCGGGCGTCCCTTCCCCCGTTGTCATCAAGCTTTACGACCTGAAGGCGCAGAACAACTTCATGGCCGCGACCTTCTTCGAGCTGTTCGACAACGACATCGCCCGGCTCGGGCCGGAAATGCTGTCGAAGGAGGTCCTGGAGATCGTGCCCGGCGCGACCCAGGACGTGGACCACACCATCACTGGGGACGTGAAATTCCTGGGCGTGCTCGCGGGCTTCCGGGACATCTCGTCCGCCCAGTGGCGCTCCATCGTGGAGCTCACGCCGGGCAAGACCAATTACCTGCTGGTGACGGTGACGAGCCTCGCCGTGACGGTGGAACTGAACGCAACGCGGGGCAAGGGCTGGTTCGGCCTCTAGGCCGCCGTCCTTCCTCCCTTCTGTGCTGGAGAGCATGAGCGCATGTCATTGACGAGCAAACCCCTTTGGTTTGAAGGCATGTTCGTCAAGCCGCAGCATTTCCAGCAGCATGACCGCTGGCTGGAAAACCTGATGGAGGCGCGCGTCGCAGGGCTGCGGGCCGACGGCTGGGGGCTGCGCGCGCTGGCGCTGGACGAGCAGCTTCTGAAGCTGGGACAAGTGGCCATCGCCCAATGCGACGCGGTGCTTCCCGACGGCAGCGTGGTGGAAATCCCCGGCCAGATGGCGGCACCGCCGCCGCGCCGGGTTCCGCCCACCCTGAAGCGGGGCCTCGTCTTCCTGGCGGTTCCCGCCCGTGCGCGCGACGCGGTGGAAGTGGCCGAGGCCGGGGCGAACCTGCGGCGCCTGCGGGCGCTGGCGCAGCCGGTGCGCGACACCAGCGCGCCGGAGCGAGAGCCTGTGGAGCTGCGGCTCGGCCAACTGAATGTGGGGCTGGTCTTCGAAGGGGAATCCCTGGACGGGCTGGTGGCCCTTCCGCTCGCCCGCATCGAGGAGGTGCGCGCCTCCGGTTCGGTGGAGCTGTCCCCCACCTTCATCCCGCCATGCCTGGATTTCCACGCCTCCACGCGCCTGCTGCAGGTGATCGCGGAAGTGCACGGCCTCGTCCATGCCCGCGGCGAGGCGCTGGCCGAGCGCTGCGACCCGAGCCGCATGTCCGCCGACAGCGCGGGCCTCATCGACATGCTGGTGCTGCGGGTGATGAATGCGGCGGAGACGGTGCTGCACCATCTGGCCAGGCTGCCAGGCACGCATCCGGAGACCATCTTCCGCGAACTGGTCCGCCTCGCCGGGGACCTCTCCACCTTCGATGCGCACCGTCGCCGCCCGCCGCCGCTTCCGCCTTATGTCCATGACGACCTGGAGGAAAGCCTGGAGCCGGTGCTGGAGATCCTGCGGCAGGCGCTGAACCTCGTCATCGAGCGCACGGCGGTCTCGCTGCCGCTTCAGGAGCGGGGCTACGGTATCCGGACGGCCACCATCAACGACCGCTCCCTGTTCGCCGGGGGACGGTTCGTGCTGGTGGCCTCCGCAGGCATTCCGCACGAGGTGCTGCGCACGCAGTTTCCCGCGACCACGAAGGTGGGCTCGGTCGAGCAGATCCGCGATCTGGTCAACCTCCAGCTACCGGGCATTCCCCTGCGCTCCCTGCCCGTGGCGCCCCGCGAGCTGCCTTATCTCCAGGGCGCGGTCTATTTCGAGCTGGACCAGGGGCATGAGCTGTGGCGCAGCCTGACGCGCTCGGCCGCCTTCGCGTTCCATGTGAGCGGCGACTATCCCGACCTCCACCTGGAGTTCTGGGCGATCCGGGCGGGGCAATCGTGACATACGATCCGACGATGGGGGACGACGAGCCGACCGTGATCGGCCACCGGCCTGTGGCCGTGCCCCGTGGCGGCGCGGCGCCCCGGGACGGCGGCGGCGCGCAGCCGCGCGCGCCCGAGCCTGCAGCGGCGCCGAAGCCCATGCCCTCTCCGTTCGATCGCGCGGAAGCCGAGGCGGTCGGCGTCGGGCATCCCCTGCCGGACCTCGCCATCGCGCCGGACCCGTCCCATCCCGAAGAGACCATCGCCGCCGCCGCGACGCCGCTGCTCGCCCTCGTCGCCCAGTTGCGCCAGGCGGTGGAGCATGCGGACGCCGCCGCGCTGCGCGCCGAGACTGTGGCGCAGATCAAGAAGTTCGACGAGCGCGCCATCAAGCTTGGCGCCCGCGTGGTGGACGTGAGCGCGGCCCGTTATGTGCTCTGCTCCGTCATCGACGAGGCGGTGATGACGACCCCGTGGGGCGCGGCCAGCAACTGGAGCACCCACAGCCTGCTCAACCAGTTCCACGGCGAGACCTGGGGCGGCGAGAAGGTGTTCGCCATCCTGGACCGGGTGCGGGCCAATCCCGTCCAGCACCTCGCGCTGCTCAAGCTGGTGGATCTCTGCCTCGCCCTCGGCTTCGAGGGGAAATACCGGGTCATGGAGGGCGGCCAGTACCAGCTCGAGGAATTGCGCGACGAGCTGGGCCGCCTGTGGCGCACCCATGCCAAGGCCAATCTGGACGAGCTTTCGCCCCGCTGGCAGGGCGTCTCGGTGCGGCGCAAGCTCTCCAACGTGCTGCCGCTCTGGGTGGTGTTCGCCGTGGCGGGGGTCGTCCTGCTCATCATCTACACGCTGTTCGCCTTCCGGCTCGAACAGGGCATCGCGCCGGTGGAGGATCGCCTCAACCGGTTCGGCACCACCCAATCCTGAGGGCTTTCGATGCTCGCCGCCCTCATCGCCGACTTCCTGCGCATCCGCACTCTGCTCATGCTGGTGGGGCTGCTGTGCCTCGCGATCCTCATCTGGTTCGTCGGCCCATCGGTCTCCATTGCGGGCGTCGCGCCGCTGGCGGGGGTGACGACGCGCATCATCGTCATCGCCAGCCTGTTCGCCTCGGTGCTGGTGTCCCTGGTGCTGCGCATCTGGCTGTCGCGCCGGGCCAATGCCCGGGCCATCAAGACCCTGCTGGATTCGGATGGGCTCGCCCTTCTCGCCAGCGAGCAGTCCAGCGACGAACTGGAGATCATCCGGGAGCGGTTCGAGGGCGCCATGCGCGTCCTGAAGGAGAATGCGATCGGCCACGAGGCCGGGCGCAATTACATGATCCAGCTGCCCTGGTACGTCATTCTCGGCCCGCCCGGCGCCGGCAAGACCACCATCCTGAAGAATTCCGGCCTCAATTTCCCGCTGGCCGACCGGGTGGGCGACGATCCCGTCTCGGGCGTGGGCGGCACGCGCTATTGCGACTGGTGGTTCACGGACGAGGCCGTCCTCATCGACACGGCGGGCCGCTACACCACCCAGGACGTGAACGCCGAAGTGGACAAGGCCGCGTGGCGCGGCTTCCTGGAACTGGTGCGCAACCATCGGCCGCGCCGCCCCCTCAACGGCGTCATCATCGGCATCAGCCTCGCGGACATCATCGGCACGAGCGACGCCCAGCGGCGCAAGCATGCCGAGACCATCAAGCTGCGCCTCCAGGAACTGATGCGCTTCTTCGGCATGGCGGTGCCGGTCTATGTGCTCATCACCAAATGCGACCTGCTGAGCGGCTTCAGCGAGTATTTCGACGAGCTGGACGATGCCGGCCGGGCGCAGGTCTGGGGCACCACGTTCCCGCTGGAGACCAGCGCCCCGCAGATCGAGGCGGATTTCGACCGCAACTTCGTGGACCTCGTCTCGCGCCTCGAAACGCGGCTCATGAGACTACTGCACCAGGAGCGGGCCCTGGCGCGGCGCTGCCGCATGTTCAATTTCCCGAAGGAATTCGCCAGCGTGCGCGCGCCGCTCGCGGAATTCACCTCGGCCATCTTCAAGACCACCCGCTTTGAGATGCGCCCCATCCTGCGCGGGGTCTATTTCACCTCCGGCACCCAGGCGGGGGCGCCCATGGAACGCCTGCTGGGCGCCATGAGCCGGAATTTCGGCCTCTCCGGCGGCGCTCGGCGCAGCCAGTCGGGCACGGGTAAGGCCTTCTTCATCAAGCGCCTCCTGTCGGACGTGATCTTCGACGAACAGGGCCTCGTCGGCGCCAACCGGGGGCTGGAACGGCGCCTGTCGGCGATCCGGGCCGCGTGCTTCGTGGCGGTGGCGGGCGGCTCGCTGGCGCTTGCCTCCGGCTGGATCTTCGCCTCGTCGCGAGCCGAGATCCGCATTGGCGAGACGCGTGTCGCACTGGACGAGCTGGAGGGCGCTATGCGGACCCTTCCGCGCGCGCCCGGCTATCCCGCCATCCTGCCGGTGCTGGAGTCCGCGGACCATCTGGAGAAGGTGGCGGACGGGTCCTCGTCCTGGATCAACGCCGATATCCTCGGCATCTCCGCCGCCCCCCGGCTCGGAACGGCGGCGCAGAATGCCTATGACCAGGTGCTGCTGCACCGGCTGCTGCCCACCTTCGCGGGGCGTCTTGAGACCCGCATCTCGCAGGACCTCCAGACCAACACGCCGGCCTCCCTGGAGGACATGCGCACCGCGCTCGCCGCCTATCTCATGCTCGGCGACCCCGCGCGCTTCGATCGCGCCACCGTGCTGGAAATGGCGAAGAGCGAAGCCGCGCTCACCTATCCGCTCCAGCCGGACCGGCAGAAGGCGCTCCAGGCCCATCTGGACAACATGGTGAGCCTGCTGCCGCGCCGGTCCGAACTGAACAGCCAACTCATCGCCGAGGCCCGCAGCCGCCTCGCCCGCGTGCCGCAGGTGGACCAGATCTATGCCCGCCTGCTGCGTGAGGGCTACCAGAACGCCCAGCTTCAGAACATCGACCTCGGGCAGGTGATCGGCACGCGCAGCGTCGCCGCCGGTGCGCAAGCCCAGGCGAGCGGGGCGCTGGTCATTCCCGGCATCTTCACCCGCGCGGGCTTCTACAATTTCGTCCTGCCCAAGCTGCCGGTCCTGGTGGGCGAGGCGCTGGGGGCGGACTGGGTGGTGGGCAGCGGCTCGCAGCCCCAGTCCCAGGGCCTCGCCCGGCAGATCGCCGACCTCTATGTCCGCGACTATATCGCCGCATGGCAGGGGGCGCTGTCCCAGATAACCGCTTTGCGCTTCACCACCTTGCCCCAGGCGCTGGCCGTGCTCCAGAATCTGGCGGGCCCGCAATCGCCCATCGACGGGCTGGTGAACGCGGTGCGCGAGAATACCGACCTGCCCCCGCCCGGCCAGCAGAGCAACGTGCCGACGCCGGCCGGACAGGCGGGCGCCCCCGGCCCCGCCGCACTTCCCGGCGGCGCGCTGGCGCAGACCGCCGTCGCGGCGGCCGGGAACGCGGCCGCGGGCGCCGCGCTGGGCGACGGACCGTGGCCGGGCAAGGCCATCACCCAGCCCTTCATCCCGCTGATCCAGCTCGGGCTGCCCGGCGCGGGCGGCCAGCCGCAGGCGACCGCGCACATCCGCGACCTCGTCTCGAACGTCTACGGCGTCCTCGCGGGCGTCGCCAATGCCGCCCAGCCGTCGGTGGCGGCATTCCAGCTCCTGTCCGGCAAGGGACAGGGACAAGGCAACGATGCCTTCCAGGCGCTGCGCACGGATTCCGCCCTGCGGCCGGAGCCGGTGCGCACCATCCTCCTGTCGGTGGCCGACAATTCGTGGAACACCCTGCTCGGGCTCGGCTACCAGAACGTCAACCAGGCCTGGAAGCAGGACGTGCTGCCGGTCTGCGAGGCCGCCATCGCCCGGCGCTATCCGGTCTATTCGGACGCGCGCGACGAGATCACCCTCGCCGACTTCACCGACTTCTTCCGCCCCGGCGGCACGCTGGACACCTTCTTCCAGCAATATCTCGCCAGCCTCGTGACGGAGCGGCGCGGCACTTACGTGCCCCTGGCGCAGGACGGCGCGCGCATCCCGGTAAGCCAGGCGACGCTCGCCCAGTTCAGCCGGGCCAAGCAGATCCGCGACGCCTTCTTCCCCAACAAGGGCCCGACCCTGCAGGTGAAATACGGCCTCACGCCGGTATTCCTCTCGCCGAACCTGCTACGCTCTACCCTCATCATCGATTCCACCACCATCGTGTATCGGCATGAGGCGCCCCGCACCTTCGACATGGAATGGCCCAACAAGGGGGAGGCCAGCACGGTGTCCGTGACCCTCACGCCGGTGGAGGGCAACGAGACCTCGGTGCAGCGCAGCGGCCCCTGGGCCCTGTTCCGCTTCATCACCGCTTCCGCGCCACGCGGGCGCGCGGACCGGCAGACCTTCACCGTGAACGGCCCCGACGGCCAGAGCGCGAGCTACGAACTGCGCGCGGCCAGCGTCAACAGCCCGTTCGGGCTCGGCGCGCTGAGCGGCTTCCGGTGCCCGGACGAGCTATGAGCGCGGGCGGAGCGTCACGCGGGGGCCTGTTCGGGAAGATACCGTCGAAGGACGATTTCGTGCGGCGGCACCTGCCCGTCGCCTTCGTCACCCCGTGGGACGCGTGGCTCTCGCGCATGATGGTCGCCGGATCCGAGAAGGCCGGCGGCGCGTGGAACACGGTCTATCTCACCAGCCCACCCTGGCGGTTTGCCCTCGATCCCGGCATCGCCGGCCCGGAAGGCTGGATCGGCGTGCTCGCCTCCTCCCTCGACCGGTTCGGGCGTGCCTTTCCCCTCACCGTCGCCGTCCCCTTCGTGCGCGACCTCGGCGTGCTCGACCTGAAGGAGGAGACGCGCCCCCTCACCAGCCGCCTGGAAGCCCTGACGCTCCAGGTGATCGAGGGCAGCCTCGACGTGGAGGCAGCGGCCGGGGCCATCGTGGACTTCGCCGACCGTTTCCTGCCCGCCCCGGCGCCCGAGCCCGTCCGGCGCCTCGTGCTGGAAGGGCCGAGCCGCACGGATCGCGTCTGGATCACCAGCGGGCGCCGCCATGCCACCGTGGCGGACGCCGCCGGCGACCTGCTGACCTGGACGCTGCGGGCGGACGCGGACCGCCCCGTCGGCTTGTCCTGCTGGTGGCACGAAGGCTGGGGCGACCTGCCACCGGTGTGGCTGATGACGCGCGGCCTCCCGAGCACCGAGGCGTTCGAGCACATGATGAGCGGCCGCTGGGACGAAGCGGGAGGGCGCGCCTGATGTCCGCTCCCCCGTTGCATCCCCACGCCACCACGGCCACCCGCACCGGCCCGCTCCATGTGCAGAACGAGGATGCCCACGTGGCCATGCCCGATGCCGGCCTGTTCGTGGTGGCGGACGGCATCGGCGGCCTCGCGGACGGCGCCGTGGCGAGCCGCGTGGTGGTGGAGATGCTCACCCGCATGGTGTCCGGCGCCGACGACCTCGACGCCCGCGTCCAGCAGGCCCGCGACGCCCTGTTCCGCTCGAACACCGCGCTTTACGAGGCGGGCCGGGAGGCCGGGAACGCCATGGGCACGACGGTCGTGGTCGTGCTGGTGGGCGAGGATTGCGCCGTGTGCCTGTGGGCCGGGGATTCCCGGGGCTATCTCGTGCGGCAGGGCGCGCTGCACCGGCTCACGACGGACCATGCCATCTTCGCCCGCATCGCGGAGGACCTGCCGCCGCGCAGCATGGTGACACGCGCGGTCGGCCCGGACGAAAGCGTGGACCTCGATTGCGTTGTGTTCGACCTGGAGCTGGGGGATATACTTCTCCTGTGCACGGACGGGATCTGCGGCACGGTTCCCGAAGAGCGGATCGAGGCTTTGCTCGGCCTCGGCGACGGCATCGCGGCGGAACATCTGGTGGCCGAGGCCGTCACGCGTGGTACACGGGATGACGCTACGGCAGTTTTGATCCGGATGTGCGGGGAGGAGGCAACGCATGTCGCGCGCGGTTGATCCCCGGCTGGCACGCTCCGCCGCACAGGCACGGCCCACCGTGCTGCCGCCCCATCTGGGCACCCGCCTGAACGGACGCTACGAACTGATCCAGGTGATCGGGCGCGGCGGCATGTCCACGGTCTATCACGCGGTGGACCATGTCCGGCTGCGCGCCCGCGTGCCCCAGCCCCATGTGGCGGTGAAGCTCGCCGCCCTCGCCCCGCCCTATGACGAGGCGGCGCGCGCCCTCATCCATCGCGAGGCGCACCGCACGCTGGACCTCATCCATCCCAACATCGTGCGGGTCTATGACAGCGACCAGGACGGGGAGAGCCACTTCCTCGTCATGGAGCTGCTCCAGGGGCGCACGCTGGGAACCGTCCTGCGGGAGACCGAGGGCAAGGGCCTGGAGGGGCGGCAGGTCCGGGGCGTGGTCCAGTGCGTGGGCTCGGCCCTCGCCTTCGCCCATGCACGCGGCATGATGCACGGGGACCTCAAGCCCGGAAACGTCTTCGTGGGCCTGGACGGCAGCGTGAAGGTGCTGGATTTCGGCCTGTCCCACGGCGCCCCTCAGCCGGACGCGGGGGAGGATTCCACCATCCGCCTGCTGGACCTCGTGGGGGCGCTGACGCCCACCTTCGCCTCCCCCGAGCGACTGGAGGGCGCGGACCCGAGCCCCGCCTGCGACCTGTTCGCCTTCGGCGTGCTCATCTACCTGATGACGAGCGGCCACCACCCCTTCCAGCGGCGCACCGCCCTGGAGGCGCGGGAGGCGGGCGCCGAGCCGCTGCGCCCGGAGGGGCTCACCGGCCCGCAATGGGCCGCGCTGCGCAGCCTGCTGCAATTCGATCCCGCGGCCCGGCCGCGCCGCATGGAGGATTTCTGCGCGCGCTTCCTCGCCGAGCCGTGGAGCCTGCCCCGAATTCGCGGGCGGCTGCGCCTGTCCGCCCCCTTCGCTCCAGCCCGAAGGTGACGCCGTGGGCTCTCCAGAAACCGGCACCGACCACGCCCTGCACACGCTCGAGATCCTCTGCCGCGAGATCGCGCGCGGGCAATATGATCATTCCGACGATTTGTTCGCGCTGACCGCCGCCGACGATGCGTCCGAAACAGTGCGGCACCTGGCGGAATCCTTCGGCTTCATGCTGGTGAGCGTGGAGGCGCGCGAGATGCGCCTCACCCATCTGGTGGAGGAGTTGCAGGGGCTCCAGAAGCAGTTGGAAGAGGCCAATGCCCGGCTCGCCAAGGAGAACGCCACCCTGTCCTCCGCCGTGGCCGAACTGACCATCCAGATCGACCGCCAGCGCTTCAAGCGGGAAGTCGGCGCGATCACGGAATCGGACTATTTCCAGGATCTGCAGAAGCGCGCCCAGGACCTGCGCGCGCGACACAGGAACACGGGGCCGGGGGGCCGGGAATGACACGCATCATCTCCACCCATTCCTATCGGGGCGGCACGGGAAAATCGACCATCACGGCCAACCTCGCCTATCTCCTGGCGGGCCAGGGCGCGCGCGTCGGCGTGGTGGACACGGACATCCTGTCCCCCGGCATCCATGTGCTGTTCGGCCTGGAAGCGGGCACCGCGCCCTATACGCTCAACGACTATCTCTGGGGCCGCTGCGCCATCGAGCAGGCGGCCGTGGACGTGACGGCCAACGTCTTCCCCGACGGTGTCGCCGAGGGGGGCAGCATCCATCTCCTGCCGTCCAGCATGCAGACGGGTGAGATCGCCCGCGTGCTGAAGGAAGGCTTCGAGGTGGACCTGCTGAATGACGGGTTCCACGCCTTGTGCGACCGTCTCGCGCTGGACTACCTGCTCATCGACACCCATCCCGGCGTCAACGAGGAGACGCTGCTCTCCATCGCCATCTCGGACACCCTGCTCCTCGTCCTGCGGCCGGACCACCAGGACTACCAGGGCACGGCCGTGACCCTGGAGCTGGCGCGCCGCCTGGACGTTCCCCAATTGCTGCTGCTGGTGAACAAGGTGCTTCCCGCCTTCGACCAGCGCGAGCTGGCGGACCGCATCTCTACCGCCTTCCGCACGCCCGTCGCCGCCGTGCTGCCGCTCAACGAGGATCTGGTGCGCCTGGGCAGTTCCGGCATCCTGGCGGCGCTCGCGCCCCAGAACGATTATGTGGGCGCGCTCAAATCCGTCGCGCGGCTCGTGCAGGACTGATCGGGGCAGGACTGATCGGCGACTGACCGGCGCGCCGGTCAGCGGCCCTGGAAGGCGGCGAGGAAGGCCCCCGCGTCCGCGTGCCGCTCCTCCTGCCGGAAGGCCAGCGCGCCGGCCACCGCCGCCTGCATGGCGTCCGTGAGGCCCGCGATGACGGGCGGTTCCAGCCCGCGCTCCTGCGCTTCCGTCGCCGGCATCCGGTCGAACGGATGCTTGCGCGTCAGCAGCAGATGGATGATGCAGCCGAAGGCATAGACGTCGTCGCGCGGATCGCGCGGCCCGCCGCGCAACTGCTCGGGGCTGGCATAGGCGGGGGTCATGGCGTCCAGCGCCATCACGTCGAAATCCCCCGCCCGCGCGGCGCTGGCGATGCCGAAGTCCAGCACCTTCAGCGGCCCGTCCTGGGACAGGAACAGGTTGGCGAGCTTCAGGTCCGCGTGCGTCACGCCCCGCGAATGGGCGTGGGCCAGCGCCGCGAACATGTCCTTGATGGCCCGCCACGCGGCCGGGCTCCCGGCAAAGTCGCTGTCGCCCCGCAGGCACACGTCCATGGAGCGGCCTTCCAGCAATTCCATGACGATGAAGGGATGGGTGCCGTCCCGGTCGAAATCGTGCACGGCCACGATGTTGGGATGGGAGAGGTCCTGGGTGCGCCGGGCCTCCGCCTCCATGGCGCGCAGGGCGTCGGGATGGGCGCCGAAATTGCCGTTGAGCAGCTTGATGGCCACGTAGGGCCGGCTGTCGGCGGCTTCCACCCGCCGCCGGTCCACCGCCCGGTAGACCACGCCCATGCCGCCGCGCCCCAGCTCCGCGTCCAGCACGAAGCGGTCGCGCAGGATCTGGCCGACCCGGTTCTCCTCGCGCCCGTCGCGCCCCAGCATGATGGGACGGCCGGACCCCGCCGCGCTCTTGCGCGCGTCCTGGCGCAGGCGGGCGGAGCGGAAGGCGGAGAGCGCATCGTCGAGCTGGCGCTGGTTCTGGCGCTCGCGCGCCTCCCCGCCCTTGCGCAGGTCCTTGAACTGGCCGAGCAGCGCGGAGAGCACCACCGAATCCACCCGCTCGCGCAGCGTCTCCTCCCGCGCGTCCGGGGCCTCCTCGCTGGCGGGGACTTCCGGCAGGTCTCGCGCCGGCTCGTCCGCTGGCCGCCCCGCCTCCTGGAACAGAAGCATGGCGAGGTCGTAGGGCAGGCGGCCGAGATTGATCTGCTCCTGCAGCGCAGCGGAGAGGCCCGCGAGGGTGGGATCGCCGTCGCGGCAATAGGCCCGGACCTCCAGCGCGAGCTGGTCGAAGGTGCGGCGCCCCGCGAAGAAGCCGGCGAGGATCTGGTTCAGACGCGGATCTATGGCCACTTTTCCTGGTCCCGTTCCCTTCGGGTCACATGCGGCCCGGCTGGCGAATATCGTACCGCGCCAGTTTCTCCACCAGACTCCGGCGGGAGATCTTCAGCAGATCCGCGGCGCGGCTCTGGTTCCACCCGGTCTCCCGGAGCTTCACCTCGATGATGGCCGCCTCGTAATTCTGCACCATCAGCCGCAATCCCGCATCCTCCTCCCCCGCATTGACCACGGGGGCGGGCGTGCCGGCCCCGGCGGAGAGGTCGGCGGGCAGGTGGTGGAGGTCCAGCGGGCCGCCGTCGCACAGCAGCACGGCGCGCTCGATGATGTTCTTCAATTCCCGGATATTGCCGGGAAAGCGCCAGCCCAGAAGCCGGTCCAGCGCCTCCGGCGAGAGCGCCGGCGCGCGGCGGCCAAGGGAGGCGCAGGCCTGCGTCAGGAAATGGTCGATCAGCGCGGGAATGTCGTCCGTGCGCTCCCGCAGCGGCGGCAGCGTGATGGGGAAGACCGACAAGCGGTAATAGAGATCCTCCCGGAACTGGCCCTGGGCGATCTTGGCGGGCAGGTCCGCATTGGTGGCGGCGACGATGCGCACGTCCACGGTCTCGGTGCGGGTATCGCCCACCGGGCGCACCTCCCCCTGCCCCAGCATGCGCAGGATCTTGGCCTGGAGGCCGAGGGGCATGTCGCCCACCTCATCCAGGAACAGCGTGCCCCCATTGGCGGCATGGACGAGGCCCGCGCGGTCCGCGTGGGCGCCCGTGAAGGCCCCCTTCCGGTAGCCGAACAATTCGCTCTCCAGCAGATGTTCCGGCAAGGCGGCGCAGTTCTGCACCACGAAGGCGCGCCCGGCGCGCGGGCTCGCGGCGTGGAGCATCTTGGCGAACACCTCCTTGCCCGTGCCGGTCTCGCCCAGGAGCAGAACCGGCACGTTGGCAGGAGCGGCCCGCTGGAGCAGGGCGTGCGCCACCTGGAAGCCCGCGCTGGCGCCGATGACGCCGTCGCCCCCCGCCCGCGCCTGCTTGAGGCGCGTATTCTCCTCCTCCAGGTCGCTGCGCGCCCGGTCGAGCTGGCGGATCAGCCGCCGGTTCTCGTCGAACAGGCGGGCATTGGAGATGGCCACCGCCGCATGGGCGGCGAAGCTGCGCACGATGCGCTCGGTGCGCTCGCTCAGCGCGCGGGCGCCGTCGGCTTCCTCCATGCGCACATTGGTGAGCTGGAGCACGCCCAGCGTCATGCCTTCCAGCGAGCGCAGCGGCACCGCCACGAAGGAGCGCGTGCGGAACGCGGTGCGCGCCTCCCGCGCATAGAGCGCGGCGAAGTCGAAGCCCGTATAGGTCCGCACGTCCGCGAGGTTCACCACGCGGCCGGTGACGGCGGCGAAGGCGCTCGGGTCGTCCAGGTTGAAGGAATTGGCGGCGCGGTAGAGGGCGACACTCTGCTCCAGGCCCGCCAAGGCGGGCTCCGCCTCGTTCTGGCCCACGAGGCAATGCAGTTCCCGGCCCGTGCGGTCCAGCACCAGCACGCGCCCGCCCTCCGCCGAGGTGAGGCGGCGGGCGGCACTGACGATGGCGTTGAGGAGGCTCTCCAGCCGCCGCTCCGTGGCGAGGGCGGTGGTCACCTCCATCAATTCCTCGAGCGCGCCCAGCGGGTCGTTCGCCACCGCATCCACGCCGCGCGACCTCAGACGAGTTCGGGATCGGGCTGGGTTTCGAGCGCCACCGGCTCCTGCGGCGCGTCTTCCCCGGCGGGCTCCGCCGCACCGGCCGCGTCGGAGAAGACGTAGGCAAAGCGGCCGTCGTCCGCGAGGTCCACATGCAGGGCGTCCGCCTGCTTCTCCTCGCTCATGCGGGCCAGAAGCTCGGTGGCGATCTCCGGCAGCAGGGTCTTGGAGACGATGTGGTCGATGTTGCGGGCGCCGGTCTCCACTTCCGTGCAGCGCTCGGCGATCTGCCGCACCACCGCGTCGGAATAGGAGAAGGCCATCTTCTGGCTCTCGCGCAGGCGCTTGCCCACCCGGTCCAGCTTCAGGCGCACGATCTCGCCCAGCGTGTCGCCCAGCAGCGGATAGAAGGGCACGATCTGCATGCGCGCCAGCAGCGCGGGCTTGAAATGCCGCGACAGGGTCGGCCGGATGGCGGCGACGAGATCCTCCACCGAGGGGCGCTCCTCGGCGACGCCCATCTGGGTGATCTGGTCGGTGGCGAGGTTGCTGGTGAGGATAACGATGGTGTTCTTGAAGTCGATGACGCGCCCTTCGCCGTCCGAGAGCACGCCCTTGTCGAACACCTGATAGAACAGGTTCATCACCTCCGGATCGGCCTTCTCCACCTCGTCCAGCAGGACGACGCTATAGGGCCGCTGGCGCACCGCCTCGGTGAGGATGCCGCCTTCGCCATAGCCCACATAGCCGGGCGGGGAGCCGACGAGCTTGGAGACGGTGTGCCGCTCCTGGAACTCCGACATGTTGATGGAGACGAGGAAGCGCTCGCCGCCGAACAGCAGGTCGGCAACCGCGGTCGCCAGTTCCGTCTTGCCGACGCCGGAGGGGCCGACGAACAGGAACACGCCCATGGGCTGGGTGGGGCTGTTGAGCCCCGCCTTGGCCGCCCGCATGCCCTCGTCGATGGCGGAAATGGCCTGGGCCTGGCCCTTGATGCGGCGCGCGAGATTGTTGGCGAGGGCGAGGACGGAGGCCGCCTCGTCGCGCACCATGTTGCCCATGGGGATGCCGGTCCAGTCGGCGATCACCTGGCCGATGGTCTCGGGCGTCACCTCGTAATGCAGCAGCCCGGCGCGGCCCTGGTGGGTGCGCAGCTCTGCGATGGTCTCCGACAGGCGCGTGCGCAGGTCCGCCTCGCCCGGCGCGTCCGGCGCGGCGGACGCGTCCGCGTCGTCCTCTGCCGTGCCCTCGTTCAGCGCGTTCATCTCCTGGCGTAGCGCCAGGATGCGGTCCACCAGCGCCTTCTCCGCCTGCCAGCGGCTCTCCATGGCCGCGATGTCGATGCGCAGGCCGGCGATCTCCGCCTCGATCTCGGCGCAGCGCGCGTCGGGGGCGGTGCCGAGCGTGGCGTGGTCGCGATGGAGCGCGGCCAGTTCGCGTTCCAGCATGGCGATGCGCCGCTCATTGCCCTCCAGCGCCTGGGGGCGGCTGGAAAGCGAGAGCTTCACGCGGGCGCAGGCGGTGTCCAGCACGTCCACCGCCTTGTCGGGCAATTGGCGGCCGGAAATGTAGCGGGCGGACAATTGGGCGGCCGACATCACCGCGTCGTCGCGCACATAGACATTGTGGCTGCGCTCATAGATGGGCCGCAGGCCGCGCAGGATGGTGGCGGCGTCCGCCGGGCTCGGTTCGTCCAGCTTCACCACCTGGAAGCGGCGTTCGAGCGCCGCGTCCTTCTCGAAATACTTCTTGTATTCGCTCCAGGTGGTGGCCGCGATGGTGCGCAGCTCGCCGCGCGCCAGAGCGGGCTTCAGCAGATTGGCGGCGTCGCCCCCGCCCGCCGGGCCGCCGGCGCCCACCAGCATGTGCGCTTCGTCGATGAACAGGATGATGGGCGTGGGCGAGGCCTTCACCTCCTCCACGATCCCCTTCAGGCGGTTCTCGAACTCGCCCTTCACCCCGGCGCCCGCCTGGAGCATGCCGAGGTCGATGCCCACGAGGTCCACTTGCTTGAGGAAGTCCGGCACGTCGCCCTGGGCGATCTTGAGCGCCAGTCCCTCCACCACGGCCGTCTTGCCCACGCCCGGCTCACCCACGCAGATGGGGTTGTTCTTCCGGCGCCGACCGAGAATGTCGATCATCTGTTGGATCTCGCGATCCCGGCAGAAGACAGGATCGATCTTTCCCGCCTTGGCGAGGGCGGTGAAATCAGTGGCGAAGCGGCCGAGCACGCTGTCCGGCGAGCGCGAGGTGATGCCCTCGCCCTTGCGCGGCGCCTCGCCCGCACCCGCGATGGCCGGACCCGCCTCTTCCGCCGAGGCGGAGAGCAGGTCGTGGAACTTGCCCTTCAGCTCACCGGCCGGCACCTGCCGCACGATCTCCCACCAGTCGGAGAGGCTGAAGCGGTTGGCATTGTTGAGGATGGCGAGAAGCACGGTGCCGGAGCGGATGGAGCCGAGCTTCAGCTCCACCGAGCCGACGAGCCAGGCATCGGTCAGGATCTCGATCAGGCTCGGGGCGAAGACGGGGCGGCCCGGATTGCCGGACTTCATGTCCTCCACCGCGCGCTGCAGGCGGCGCTTCAGCGCCGGCAGGTCCGCCTCGAAGCGGCGCAGGGCGAGCACGAGGTCGCGGTCCGCGTCGTCCACCATAGTGAGCAGGAAGTGCTCGATCGTGACTTCGTAATTGCCGCGCCCCACCGCGAGGCCCGCGGCCGTTTCCAGGGACCGCTTGGCATAGGGGCCGAGGCGATCGAGCAGGGACTTCAGATCGAGCGAGAGCATGGGCGCCTTTTCCCGCATGGTCGATCGCCGTCATCCCATCGGGCGCGGCGGACCTTGATGGTCGCAGGGACGGCGCGCAATGCGGGCGCGGCCATCCTCACGGCGCGCAGAAAAGCGGTAGTACGTGACCTCGCAATGACATTGAACGCGAAGCGGGCCGGACCCGCGAAGGTCCGGCCCGCCCGTGTCGATCAATGCGCGCCGATCAGGTAGCGGGCTTGCGCCAGTCGTCGGAGCCGGAGGTGCCGGCCTTCTCGTGCGTCCAGGTCACCTTGCGATAGGTGAAGGACCACTCTTCCATGTGCTGGAGCTGCGCGTTCTCGGTCAGCAGCACGTTCGGGATGATGGCCTTGCCGTCCACGAGCACGGCGTCTTCCCACTTGATGGTGAAGTACTTTTCCTGCTGGCCCTTGGTGGACGTGCGCCAGAAGGAAAGTGTCACGGTGGTCAGCACTTCGCCGGTGGCGAGCGCCTGCCACAGCAGCGGCGAAGCCTTGTCGAGATACTTCAGCAGGGTCGCGGGCTGATGCACGCGCGAGCCGGACGGCTGGCCGGACTGCGGGTCACGCGGGATGATCACGTTGCTGCTGAACGCCTGGACGATGGACTCGTCCTCATGGCCTTCCTGCCACAGGTTGCCGACGCTGTCCGCGGTGAAGGCGCCCTTGGTGATATCGCCCTGCTTTTCGCCGGTGATGCTGACATAAGCGGGAGTAGGCATTTTCGATCTCGTCACTTGCACGCCGGCGTGGTGCCGACGCACAGGACAGAGCAAGCGGGATGCCACTTTACTTTCACGAACGCGTCATATTACCAAAACCGTTGCGGCGCTTTTCTTTTCGCTCGGCTTCGGATGCGCGCGCCACCGCCATCACTTCTATACGACGCCTTATGGGATGCGCGGATTTCCGCTCAGGTCGCGGGGGTGAGCGGGTTTCCGCGCAGTGTCACGATACCGTCTCCGGACCGAGGGCGGGCCGTCACACCGGGCCGACCGCAACGAGCCGGCAGGCCACGTCGAGGAATGCGCGGGTCTTCAGGTCGATGACCGCCCTGCCCTCGCACCGATATCCCATGCGACCCACCACCGCTTCGCCCGCCACGTCATAGGCAAGCGCCGCCCGCCCGCGATGGCTCGCGGTCTCGCGCGGAAAAATGCGCAGCAGCACGGACAGCGCGGCGCCCTCGCTCCGCATGTCCCGCCAATGGTCCGGCGCGCCGCCATTGCCCGCCGGATACGCGAGAATGGTGTCCCGGACAGCCAGGGAGAGGGCCTTCTCCAGCGGCTCCATGTCCCGTTCCGGCGGTCCCCATGTCATGCCTCGCCCCTCCCTGCCGCCAGTTCCGCGCGGACGAAATCGGCATGCGCGTCCAGGCCGGCGCGCGCGTCCGGCATGCACGCGACCCGCAGGCTGGGATACCAGAGCGCGCGGCCTTCGCGCTGGGCCCAGGCCCAGGGCCGGGCGGCAGGCACGATCACGAGACCGGGCCGCCCCAAGGCGCCCGCCACATGGGCAGGAAGGCCGTCCGCCGAGACCACGAAATCCGTCGCCGCCACGGCGGCCACGAGGTCCTTCGCATCCCGGAACCGGGCGCCCGCATCGAGCACGGCGCCGTCATCCGCGAGATCAGCCCGGCGTCCGTCGAAGGCGAGGGAGACGAGCGTCGCGCCCGGCGGCGCGAGGCTGCGGATCCAGGTGGCGAGGGTTTTCAGGTCGAGGCCCGCCGCGGTGTCCCACAAGATGCCGATGCGCGGTGCGCCATGGTCCGCGAGCGCCTGCGTCCACGCGTCCAGCCGGCTCGCCTCCACCGCGAGATAGGGCGGGCGGACATCGGTGCGGGCCATGCGCGGCAGGTCGCCCAGGGCCGGGATGCCCTCCGGGGCCGGTGTCTCCGAAAGACGCAGGCCCGGAACGCCGTCCAGAAGCGGCAGAAGGGCGGGCTCCACATGGCAGACGGGGGGCGCGGAGTCGGCGGACCCGCGGGCGAACCGCGCGAGCAGCAGCGCCTCCCCGGCGGGCATTCCCGCAGGCACCGTGACCGCCGCGGGAAGATCGGAGGCGACACTTCGGAGCGGCCACACCTCATCCACCCGCCCCAGCGCCAGCTTCAGCTCGTCGCGCCACGCGCCATAGGAGAGGGTCGCGGGCGCCAATCGCGCCGCCTCGGTGGCGCAGGCGAGCGCCTTGTCCACCTCTCCGGTGAGACGGAGCAAGGTGGCCATCCGCATGAGAAGATCAGGATCTTTCGGTGCACGCCGCACCAGCGCCGCGAACTGGGCGACCGCCGCGCCCGTCTCCCCCTTCGCGATCCGCACATGCGCCAGAAGGAAGGCGGCTTCGGCATTCATCGGCGCGGTCGCGGCGGTGCGCAGCAGATGCCGTTCCGCCGCTTCCATACGCCCCGCCTCCATGAGCCGCCGGGCCAGCAGGCAGGCATGGTCGTGGGATGCGGGCGCGCGCAGATAGGCCCGCTCGGCGGCCTCCAGCGCCCCCGGCCGGTCGCCCAGCTGGGTGAGGGCATCGCTCAGCAGGACAAGGTCCGCCTCGTCCTCGGGCCGCAGGGCCAAAGCGCGGCGGATGGCGCGTTCGGCGGCGGTGGGGCGGTTCTCCAACAGCGCGATGCGGGCGTCGAGCCCATGCACCTCCGCCTGAAGGCTCGGATCCTCGTCCACTCCCTCGGTCGCGGCGAGCGCGCGCAACCGGGTCCGGGCCGCGTCCAGTTCTCCCAAAGACAGGAGAATGCTGACCAGCGCGCAGCCATAGGCGCCTTCGGACGGTGCGAGGTCCACCGCGCGCTCGTAGCAGAGGCGGGCCTCCGCGCCCCGCCCCTCCAGGCGATGCAGCAGGCCGAGATTGGCGCAGACATCCGCCCGCCCGGGCGCCGCCTCGGCGAGGCCGGCGAGCAAGGTGAAGGCGCCCTCGCGATCCCCCCGCGAGATCAGCACGGCGCTCTTGAGGACCAACGCATCCATGTCGCGCGGGGCATCCGCCAACAGATCGTCGGCGAGGCGGTCGGCCTCCTCGTGGCGGCCTTCCGCCATGAGGCGGCGGGCGGCGTGGAGACGCATCTGTCGCGGCGCGCCCATGGCCGGGTCATCCCACCGTGACGCGCTTGGCATCGACGCGGACATCCTCTCGGGCGACGATGACCGTGGTGGCGGCGCTGCTGCTGGACACCGTATCCACCTGCTGCACCAGCGTCCCCGCCTGCGCCACATCGGCGCCGCGCACCAATGTGGTGCGCTCGCCGGCCTGGACGACGACGGCCTCCGCCATGGTCTCGTGGCGGCGGACCACGGAGCGCACCTGGTCCATCACCACCGACAGCATGCGCCCGACCAGGGACAGGGTCCGGGCCTGGATGCTCACCCGCTCGCCGCGCACCACGGCATCCTCGGCGCCGGAGAGAACGAGGCGGCGCCCGGCCTCCAGGGTCAGGTCCGATGCGGCGAGGGTGAGCGCACCCGGCACGCGGATGCGCGCGGCGTCCGCCACGAGCCGGTCGAGGACGGACAGGATGAACACCTCTCCGCCCGTTCGGGCCACCAGCACGCGGTCGCCCACGGCGGGCTCCACGAGGCAGCCGAAGGCGCGGGCGGCAGGAACGTCCCGCTCATCGAGGACCACGGTCAGCGGCTCGACGGCGAGGACCCGCGCGACCTGCAATCGGGTCTCGCCGTGCACGGCGCGCGGCTCCCGCGCCTCCGGGGCGGGCGCGGCTTCGCGGGGGGCGGAGGCGGTCATGGGCACCGTCCTCACATGAAGCTTTCGAGGGTGACGAAATTCACCTTCATGTCGGCCTTGCTGGACGCGGTCATCAGCTTCTTGAACATGAGGTCCGCCTGTTCGACGGTGAACTTGTCCGATGCCACCTTCGTGTTGGTGTGCTCAAGCACGGTGTTCGAGAACTTGCCGTCGAGGCCGCTGACGATCTTGAAATCCTCGTTGGTGAGCTTCATGTCGGAATTGGTGATCTTCATGTCCGAGGAGGTGATCTTCATGTCGCCCTTCACGAGGCAGAGCTTGCCGGACGAGCCGATGATCAGGTCCCACTTTCCGCCGATGACAATAGAATTGTAGATGCCGATGGTCGTTGAATTGTATCCCGACAATTGGAGCGTGATCGAAATGGCGGCCTTGATGGTCTGCTCGAATCCGAGGAACATCGTGAAGGATTCGCCCATCGTATATTTGGTCGATGTGCCGGAGATCCACTGGTAGGTATCGCCGCCGGACTTGGTATAGACCGTGTTCGTGGCCGTGATGGTGATGTCGGCCATCTGGGTGTTCGCACCCACCGTTCCCGCCGAAAGCGTGACGCCGTTATAGGCCGTGACCTTGAACTGGCCGCCGTCCACCTGGTGGGTGACGTCGCCGGCGCTGACCTCGGTGGCCTGCCCCTTGCCGATCTTCATCACCGAGGCGCCGAGGATGTTGGTGTCAACATCCTGGTCCGAATAGATCAGGATGCCGTTTCCCGAGACGCTGCTGCTTTCCGACGAAACAGCCGATTTTGAGGTGGATTGTTTCGAGGACGACGCCTTGTTGAAGCCGCTGTTATAGTTCCAGGACTGGTTGTTCTGGGACACGGTCGAGCTGGAATACTTCACCCCGGACTCCACCGCCTTGTCGCCGTCCACCAGCGCGCCGAGGCGCAGATAGGTGCCGGTGGGGGGCGTGTCGTCCACCTTGGCGGGCACGTCGAGGCGGATGAAGCGGGGATCGGTGTCGGTCTGGCCGTCATCGAGCTCCAGCAGCAGGCCGCCCGTAGTGCGCAGGCGGTTGACGGTGCTGCCGGCATTGGTGACGACGTCGCCGTTCTTGCTGTTGAAGGTCGAGCCGAGGATGACGGGGCGGTCCGGGTCTCCGTTCTCGTAGCTCACCAGTACTTCGGCGGTGCGCACCAGCGGGACGTGGAGGCCCGCCACCACGCTGTTGGCGCTGGCGCCCGCATAGGGCTGGCTCTGGCGCACCGGCGCGGAGCCCTTGCCGGGCGTCGCCTTCGAGGCCCCTTCGTTGTAGCGCAGGGCGATGCGGTAGCGGCCCATGGAATCCAGCACCGCGCGCTTGTCGCCCGAATCCTCGCTGTCCACCACCGCGTTGAACACGCCGGGCATGACCGGCTTCGGCGTCACCCGCAGCGGCCGGAAGGCCTGGCTCTTGCGGATGGCGGTGAAAGCGTTGGCATAGGGCGTCGTCGCGTAGCCCGCCTGATAGCCGTCCGGCCCCTGCTGGCCCGCCGAGTGGCGCGCGGAGATCACCACATAATCGGTGTTGAAGGACGAGATGGGGTGGCTCGTCAGCGTGAACACGGTTCCCGTGCGCAGCGAGGGCACGGTGCTCTCGCACTCGAACACCAGGGCCTGCCACGCCGCTTCCTCCGCGCGGATGGCCACCAGCTTGTTGCCCTCGTCCACGGTCGGATAATGGTCGCCATACTCGACCACCGCGCCGATGCCCTCGCTTTGGCTGGAGCGCACGAGAAGGTCGGTCTCGGCGGATTCGTAATTGTAGTCCCGCAGATTGTAGCGCTGGAGCTGGGGCCGCGAGACGCTGGTGAGCGAGGTGACGACCTGCTCCTCCACCGACACCGTGGTGGCGGCGGCCTTGAACTGGACGCTCGGCAGGTCCGCCGGGGAGAAAGCCGCGTTCAGGGCGCCGAGGACCACCGTGTCGGTGACGGACGTGTCCGAGGCGGAAAACTCGAAAAAGTAGAAGACGCCGTAATTCTCGCAGGTCCGCGCGAAGAACTGGAAGTCGCTCTCATTGTATTTCGTGATGTGCTTGCGCGCATACTCGTCGCCCACCGAGTCGTGCAGCCGGTATTCGACGGTCACGCCCCGGTTGCCTTCGGTGGCGCTGGTGGACAGCGAGCCGTCGAGGACGCCGGACAGGAGCTGCTTCAGCGTCAGCGCGTTGTCGGTGGCGAAGATCTCGTTCTGCCGGGTGCGGTCCAGCAGCGCGAGGCGCGGCACCAGGACGACGCAATAGGTGTAGCTGTTCACGTCCACCTTGTTGAGGACGCGGAATTCCAGGATGACGCCGCCGATGGCGCGGCTGGTCTCGTTCACCGTCACCTTGAACGAGGCCGGCTTCCCCGCGATCTGCTCCTGGGAGAAATCGCTGGTGGAGATGAACACCGCTTCCAGCCGGAAGGGGCGCGAGACGCCCTCGTCCAGGGTGAAGGCGGCGCAGGCCGCCTCCGTCAGGCCGAGTGCGGGGACGGTGAGCTGAAGCAGCTGGATATTCGACATGGCGGCGTCTCCTCGCGCGTGGCTCAGCGCATGGCCATCAGCTTGACCTGGGACGGGGTGATGGTGACGCCCGGCACGTTCGGGCTCATGCCGTTCTGCTTGCTGGGCGAGGTCAGCTTGATGGCGGGCGCGCCGCCGATCATGAGGTTGGTGGACCCCATGGCGCTGGCCTTCGGCCCCATGACGAGGCTGGACACCACGCCCATGAGCACGCCCGCATTGTCGCCGTTGGAGAGCGGCGTCTGGGTGCTGAGATTATGGGCCGGCATGCCCATGAGCAGCACCTTGGTCTGGGTGGGCACCGCCGTGTTGGCCAGCGAGATGTTCGGATAGGGGATCGGCACCACGGCGGGGCCAACCGGCGTCTTGCAGACGTCGGGGAAGGCCATGCTCATGGCGGGCGAAGGACCCTGGGACGTGACGAACATTCAACCCTCCGTGGCCGCCGGGCGGACATGCTGGGGGACATAGGTTTCCGCCACCGCCCGCTCGGGATCGGTGGGGAGCTGGCTGCCGCTGGCGCCGAGCTGGAGCAGCCCGTCGGTGGCGGCGAGATGCAGGTCGGTGCGCAGGAAGCGGGCGCGCGAGGCGTCCGCCCCGTCGAGGCGCGCATGGGCGAGCTGGGTGTAGGCGAGGTTCGCGCCCGCGAACCTTGTGCCGGGGGCCTGCGCCCCGGTCATCACCGCCATCTCCAGGTCCGCGCCGGAGAAATCCGCCCCGGCGAGGCGGCTGTCCTGGAAATTGGCATTGGAGAGGCGCGCCCCCGTGAAGCGGGCGCCGGTGAGGTCCGAGCTGGAGAAATGCGCGCTTGCCGCCTCCGCGCCAGAAAAGTCCGCGCCGGGCGCGGTGCATTGCATGAAGAAGCTGCCGGACAGGTCCATCCCCGCGAGATTGGCGCCGGACAGGTTGGCCCCCATGAAGTTGCACAGGGCGAGGCGCACGGTCCGCAAGTCCCGCTCGGAGAGGTCCGCCTCGGGAAAGGCGCCCATCTCGCAGGAAAAGCCCTCCAGCGTCGCCGCCCGCAGGTCCGCCCGCGCCGCGAACACACGCGCCGCGACGACTTCGGTCAGGTCGATCTCCGCCAGGGCGCAGTCCATCAGCGCCGCGCCGTCCACCTGCGCGCCGCGCCAGATGCTGCGGGTGAGGTCGCATTTCAGGAACGAGCCGTCGCTCACGAACGCGCCGCCGAACCGCGCCCCGCCCATGGCGCAGCCGACGAAGGCCGTCGCGGCCAGTCGCGCCGCATCGAACGCCGCCCCGTCCAGGGGGCAGGAGACGAAGCGGGTGCCGTCCAGCAGCGCGCCCCGGAAGACGGCGCCGGAGAAATCGCAATTCACGAAGGTGGCGCCGCCGAGGTCCGCCCCGTCGAAGCGCGCGCCTCGGAACACGGTGTCGCGCAGCACCGCGCCCTTCAGGTCCACCGAGCCGGTCCAGTCGGTCAGCGCGAAGTCGCCCGGTCCATATGCGAGGCCAAGCGCCACATGGTCCAGCAGGTCGGCCCGCTGCGCCGCATGTCCGGAGGGACGGTCATCCATTGGCCGTCTCCAGGGCGAGGGGTGAATTGACGAGGTTCGCGCCGCTGAGGTCCGCGCCGGCCAGCAGGGCGTCGGAGAGGTCGGCGCCGTAGAGGTTGGCCTTGCGCAGGAAGGCGCCGGTCAGGTCCGCCCGGTGAAGCTGCGCCTCCATGAGCTGGGCGCCGCCAAAATCCGCATAAGCGAGCCCGGCATTGTCCAGCAGCGCGCGGCGCAGGGAGGCGAGCCGGAAATCGGCGCCGCACAGCGCGGCTTCACAGAACAGGGTGCGGTCGCAGACGGCCCGATTGAAGCAGGCGCCCGCAAGGTCCGCGCCCAGAAAGCTCGCCTCGCTGGCGAGCGCGCCTGAGAAATCTGCCCCCGCCAGCTTCGCGCCGCCCAGGAAGGACGTGCCCCGCAGGTCCGCCTGCGCCGCGCGCAGCCCCGGCGCCACCAGGGCGAGGAACGCGCAGCGGTCCAGGAAGGCGCCTTCGAGCGTGGCGCCGGAAAAGTCGCATTCCAGCGCCTGGCACTGCCGCAGGCTGGCCCGGTCGAGCCGCATCTCGGGCGCGCTCACCCGCAGGAACACCATGTCCTGGAGGCGCGCCTCCGAGAAATCCGCCCCCGCGAGGCGGGTCTCGATGATCCGCATGTCGGTGAAGACGGCCCCCACCGCGCTGGCGCCGGAGAAATCCGCCTCCAGAACCAGCCCCCCGCTGCACCGGGCGCGATCGAAGCGGGCGCCCATGGCCTTCACGCGGGAGAGGTTCGCGCCGCCCAGCAGGGCATCGCTCAGGTCCGCATGCTCCAGCCGCGCCTCGGTCAGCACGGCCTCGGACAGGTTCGCGCCGCGCAGGCGGGTGCGCGCGAGATTGGCCCGTTCCAGGAAGGCGCCCGTGAGGTCGGCGCCGGAAAGGTCCGCACCCGCGAGATCGACGCCCGCCAGATCCCGCCCGCGCAGGTCCAGGCCCGCCCGGGCCTGCTCCAGCACGAAGTCGCCGAGGCGCTTGGCGAGGCGCGGCGCAAGCGGCCGCTCGGGATAGGCGGCCTGGGGCGCGGCGCGGCGCATCTGAGCGGTGCCGTCCTCCAGCAGAGGCGCCATAGCGTCGATGATGGCGAGGCCCTCGTCCGCCTGGGCCTGCGCCTCCGCCATCCGCTGGTCGAGGGGCATGGTCGGCCCGCTGGGCGTGCCGGACGCGAGGTCGGCCAGCAGCGCGTCCAGAAGGCTGCCGCCGCGCTCCGGCGCGAGGTCCGGCAGGGCCGCGGCGATCTGCCGGTCGGCCGCCGCCAGCCGTGATGCCACCTCCCCGGTCTGCGAGGCCGGAAGGTCCGGCTCGGCGGACAGGCTGTCCAGCAGCGCGGCCATGGGCGCGTGCACGGGCTCGGGCACGCCGGGGGCCGGCGCATCGGGCGGAAGGCGGGGCACGCTCAGGGTGCTCGCGGCCGCGAGGGACGCGCGCACCTCCGCCAGGGGCGCGGCCTGCGGCAGGCGGAGGAAGCGCGCCTTGGCCTCCTCCAGCAAGGCTTCGTCATCGGCCACGGGAAGCGCGTCCGCGATGGCGGCGCGCCAGTCGAGGGCGCTCTCCGCCTGGGCGAGGGCGGCCACGGCTTCGGGTCCTGCCGCATCGTCGAGGGGCGAAAGATCCGCCCTGCCCTGCGCCGCCGCCGCGTCCAGCGAGGTGGCCAGCGCGCCGCCGTCATAGGCTTCCAGCGCCTTCAGCAACGCGTCCACGTCCTTGGACCCGGCGCCCGGCGCATCGAGCGCACCCATGGCGGACAGGAGCGGCAGGCCCCTCTCCGCTTCCAGGCGCATCTGCTCCTGGGCGGCGGCGCTCTTGGCCTCGATCATGTCCAGCAGGTCGCCCAGGTCGAAATCGCCCTCGGCCATTTCCTCCGGCGTCGGCAGAAGCAGCGGGTCGGGGTCCGGCTCGGGCGGCGGCGGGCGAAGCGATGGCGGGACGCCCATGGCATCCATCCGCCGCTCCCGCAGGAAGGCCATGGCCTGCGCCTGCCGTCCGGCCCGCTCATGGGCCAAAGCCGCGCGCGCCGCTCGGCGCCGCTCGCCCTCGGCGGGATCCACGGGCGGCGTGAGCTGCCATTCGGAGAAGGCATGGCGCGGGCCCAACTCTGGGTCGCGCCGCAGCCGCCGCACCTCGGCATAATGATCGTGGGGACGCGGGGGCTCGGCCAGCCGCTCGCGGGCGAGCAGGATGTCGGTGACGTCCTTGCCCTCCATGTCCGCGACCGGCACCACGCCGTGCCACACCACCACCCCGCGCCGGGCACCTGCCATGAGCCAGAGCGTGTCCAGGGCGAGGTTCGCCTCGATCCAGCGCCCATCCTCCAGCCCCACGAAGGCGCGGGGCCGCACGCCCGGTAGGCGCCCTTCGAGGAAGGGTGCGGAAGCCGAGAAATTCCGCAGGCGATAGGGCTCGTCTCCGACGAGATGGGCGGCGAAGCGCTGGTCCGGCGGGGCGGTGAGGAAGAAATCGGGATGGATGTCGTCCGCCAAGGCAGGCGCCACGTCGCGCACCCAGGCCGCGTCATAGGTGCCCGCGAGCCGCTGCCGCTCCGGCGCCATGATGTCCATCGGGCCGAAGGCGGCCGTGGGCGGCACGTCGTCCGGGGCATGGATGAGCCGGTCCGGCCGCTCGATATTGGGCAGGGGGACGGGCTCGCCCGCGCCCATGCGCTCCACCGCACCGAACCCCACCCCTGCCGGATTGGTGGCGTGCCCTGCGCCGCCGAAGGCGCGGGCGGGCGACAGGAGCAGGTCGCGCAGCGGCCGGGGCGCGGTCGGCACATAGGCGCCGCCGGACACCGTCCACCAGCGATCGCCGAACACCGCGAGTGACTTGCGGACCTCGCCCACTTCCGCTTCCAGCAGCAGCGCGTCCAGGTGCGGCGCGTCGATCCGGCCGCCGATCAGCACCTCGGCGCGCGGCTTGGGCATGCACATGTCCAGGGCGCAGCCTTCCGGCAGGCTGGCGGCCGCCATGGTCCAGAGCGCCTGCTCGCCGTCGATGCGGGACGGGTCCGCGAGGTCGAAGGCGGCGATGACGCTGAGAATCAGGCGCGCGCCCTCCCGGCGCCGCTCCACCTTGTGCAGCAGTCCCAGCGTGCGCGGCTTGATGACGAGAGGCATGAGGCTCTGGCGGTCGGGAGGAGGCTTCCAAATCTCGCCTTTTAGAGGTGCGTCTTTACAGGCATGCGACGGCACCGGGATGCTGCACCGCAGCGTTGACAAGCGCGCCCGCTGTCCACAGTGTGAAGCCATTCCAAGGGGAGCCCTGCGAGGGGGCTGAGAGATCGCCTTTCGGATTGGTCGTCATGACCGCCGACGCCGCGATGACCCTTCGAACCTGATCCGGGTCATGCCGGCGAAGGGATCGGAACAGCCTCCAGCCCCCAAGAAGGCGCATGCCGTCGGGGGTCCCGTGGCGCAAACCGTCTCCTGAAGCTCATCCCGGATCTCATTTGGAGCGAAAGCTTAAAGGAGATCCGCCATGCTCGACGAAGCCTCGACCTCGTCGCTGAAAGTCACCACCGGGCCCCTGCCCCATTCGCGCAAGGTGCTCGTCCAGGGCGCGCGCCCCGACATCCAGGTCGCCATGCGCGAGATCCTGCTGTCGGACCCGTCCGAGCGCCCCGTGCGCGTCTACGACACGTCCGGCCCCTATACGGATTCCGAGGCCCTCATCGACCTCACCAAGGGCCTGCCCGAGATGCGCCGCCAGTGGGTGCTGGAGCGGGGCGACGTGGAAGAGGTGGAGGGCCGCGCCCAGAAGCCGGAGGATGACGGGCTGAAGGCGGGGCAGGTGAGCCACCTGCCGGCGTTCGACCGCACCGGCCGCAAGCCGCTGCGCGCCAAGGCGGGCAAGCGCCCCACCCAGATGGCCTATGCCCGCGCCGGCATCATCACGCCCGAGATGGACTATGTGGCGGCGCGCGAGAACCTCGCCCGCGCCAATGGCGGCGCCCATCCCAAGCACCAGGCCATGGGCCTCGGCTCGGCGATCCCCGTGGACATCACGGGCGAGTTCGTGCGCCAGGAAGTGGCGCGCGGCCGGGCCATCATCCCCAACAACATCAACCACCTCGAAACCGAGCCGATGGCCATCGGCCGGAACTTCCTGGTGAAGATCAACGCCAATATCGGCAATTCCGCCGTCACCTCGGGCGTGGCGGAAGAGGTGGACAAGCTGGTGTGGGCTACCCGCTGGGGCGGCGACACGGTGATGGACCTGTCCACGGGCAAGAACATCCACACCATCCGCGAATGGATCATCCGCAACTCGCCCGTGCCCATCGGCACCGTGCCGATCTACCAGGCGCTGGAGAAGGTGAACGGCGTCGCCGAGGACCTGACCTGGGAGATCTTCCGGGACACGGTGATCGAGCAGGCCGAGCAGGGCGTGGACTACATGACGGTGCATGCCGGCGTGCGCCTGCCCTATGTGCCGCTCACCGCCAACCGGGTGACGGGCATCGTCTCGCGCGGCGGGTCCATCATGGCCAAGTGGTGCCTCGCCCACCACAAGGAGAGCTTCCTCTACGAGCATTTCGAGGAACTCTGCGAGATCTTCGCCTGGTATGACGTGGCCTTCTCCCTGGGCGACGGCCTGCGCCCCGGCTCCATCGCGGACGCCAACGACGCGGCCCAGTTCGCCGAGCTGGAGACCCTGGGCGAGCTGACGCAGATCGCCTGGAAGCACGACGTGCAGGTGATGATCGAGGGGCCGGGCCATGTGCCCATGCACCTCATCCGCGAGAATGTGGAGAAGCAGCTCAAAGTCTGCCACGAGGCGCCGTTCTACACGCTCGGCCCGCTGGTGACGGACATTTCCCCCGGCTACGACCACATCTCCTCGGCCATCGGCGCGGCGATGATCGGCTGGTTCGGCACCGCCATGCTCTGCTACGTGACGCCGAAGGAGCATCTCGGCCTGCCCAACCGCGACGACGTGAAGGCGGGCGTCATCTCCTACAAGATCGCCGCCCACGCGGCGGACTTGGCGAAGGGGCATCCCGCCGCCCGCATCCGCGACGACGCGCTCTCCCGCGCCCGCTTCACCTTCCGCTGGCGCGACCAGTTCGCCCTTTCGCTCGACCCGGAGACGGCGGAGCAATATCACGACGAGACCCTGCCGGCGGAGGGCGCCAAGGTGGCGCATTTCTGCTCCATGTGCGGGCCGAAATTCTGCTCCATGAAGATCAGCCAGGAGCTGAAGATCGAGGCCGGCGACATCGCCAACGCCCGGGCGGGAATGGACGAGATGTCCCGCAAGTTCCGCGAGGGCGGCAGCGCGATCTACCACCGCGCCGAAGGCGAAGTGGCCCCGCCCCCCTCCGCCTGACGCGGCATCGCTCAAACGGAAAACGCCCGGCTGGAAGGCCGGGCGTTTTTCATGTCAGGGCCGCATGTTCAATCGAACAGCTCTTCGAGGAAGGACTTCTTCCGCTTCGGCTTTCCGTATCCGCCCTGATTGTACCCGCCCTGATTATAGCCCCCCTGATTGTAGCCGGGCTGACTGTACCCCCCATGGCCATAGCCGCTGTGGCCGGACCCGTGGGGCTGGTCATAGCCTTGCGTGGGCTGGGAGAAGCTCGGGCGGGGCGGGGCCTGCG
>JACESF010000052.1 GCA_013911975.1 Hyphomicrobiales bacterium
TCAGATCATAGCGCGCCATTCAAAGACACCTCTCAGCGTCCTTGAATCAGCGCGGGTCCCTCTGCGCAAGATTTATGGGTTCAGAACCTAGGCTGGATCGAGATTCAGCGCGAGGGGTGGCGGCAGCCCCTCCGGGCCGTCATGCCCGGGCTTGTCCCGGGCATCCACGCCTCCTTGTCGAGCATGGAGCCATCCGAACACCGTGGATGGCCGGGACAAGCCCGGCCATGACGGACGCGCTTTCATTCCAACCGGTTTGACCGGCACCCCGGACCGTCAGCCGGGAATGAGCACCGCCGAGCCGGTGAGGCGGCCGGCGCGCAGGTCTTCGATGGCGGTGTTGGCGGCATCCAGCGGATAGCGCGTCACCCGGGTGGCGATTCCCGCCTTGGCGGCAACGGTGAGGAATTCGCGCGCGTCGAGGCGGGTGAGGTTGGCCACCGACAGGATCTGCCGCTCGCCCCACAGGTCCGCATAGGGGAAGCTCGGAATGTCGCTCATATGGATGCCGCCGCACACCACGCGGCCGCCCTTCGCCACGGCGCGCAGCGCCGCCGGCACCAATTCCCCCGCCGGAGCATAGATGATGGCGGCGTCCAGCGGCTGGGGCGGCGCCTCGTCCGAGCCGCCCACCCAGGCCGCGCCCAGCGAACGGGCGAAATCCTGCGCGGCCGTGTCGCCCGGCTTGGTGAAGACGAAGACCCGCCGCCCCTGCCAGCGCGCCACCTGGAGGATGATGTGGCCCGCCGCGCCGAAGCCGTAGATGCCCACCGTCTTCGCGCTGCCGGTCATCACCAGGGAGCGCCAGCCGATCAGCCCCGCGCACAGGAGCGGCGCCACCAGGGCATCCTCCTGCATCTCCCCGAGCGGATAGACGAAGCGCGCATCCGCCACCGTGTGGGTGGCGAAGCCGCCGTTCCGGCTGCATCCGGTGAAGAGCGGGTCGTCGCACAGATTCTCGCGCCCCGACCGGCAATAGGCGCAGTGCTGGCAGGTGTGCCCCAGCCAGCCCACGCCCACCCGCTCGCCCACTTTCAGGTTCGTGACGCCCGCCCCCAGCACGCCCACGCGCCCCACGATCTCGTGGCCGGGAATGACCGGCAGCCGCGCCTGGGGCAGCTCGCCGTCGATCAGATGCAGGTCGGTGCGGCAGATGCCGCAGGCGGTGACGCGGATCTGCACCTCGCCCGGGCCGGGCGTGGGATCGGGCATCTCCACGGGCTCCAGGGGGCGGCCCGTGCGCCGCAGGATCATGGCGCGCATGGATCAGCCGAACCGGCCGGTAACGTAGCGCTGGGTGCGCTCGTCCTTCGGATTGGTGAACAGGTCATCGGTGGGGCCGAATTCAATGAGCCGCCCAAGATACATGAAGCCGGTGAAGTCCGAGACCCGCGCCGCCTGCTGCATGTTGTGGGTGACGATCACCAGGGTATGGTCGGCCTTCAGCTCGTCCATGGTCTCCTCGATCTTGGCGGTGGAGAGGGGATCGAGCGCGGAGCACGGCTCGTCCAGCAGGATCACCTCGGGCCGCACCGCCAGGGTTCGGGCGATGCACAGGCGCTGCTGCTGGCCGCCCGAGAGGCTGAGCCCGCTGCGGGGCAGGATGTCCTTCACCTCGTCCCACAGGGCGGCGCGGCGCAGCGCCCATTCCACCCGCTCCTTCAGGGCCGGCGGCTTCAGGCTCTCGTTGAGGCGCACGCCGAGCGCCACGTTGTCGAAGATGGACATGGGAAAGGGCGTCGGCTTCTGCGCCACCATGCCGATGCGGGTGCGCACGATGATGGGGTCGAGGCCGTGCGCGAGGATGTTCTCGCCGTCCATCAGCACCTCGCCGGTGACCGTCTGGTCGGCATAAAGCTCGAACATCCGGTTCAGCACCCGCAGCAGGGTGGACTTGCCGCAGCCGGACGGGCCGATGAGCGCCGTGGTGCGATGGCGGTGGATGGGCAGGCTCACCTCGAACAGCGACTGCGTGCGGCCGTAATGATAGCTGACGCCGCGCACCAGGAGCTTTTCCGGCGCCTCGGGGGCGTGCAAGGGCTCCGGCATCCAGGCCGAAGCCTGTGCGGATTTCGCGTTTCCATGGGGCAGGAGGAAGGACACGGAGCCGATCCCTTCATCGTCGCCGCCATCCTGGCGGGGCGCGCACGGCCCGTCCTTGCGCCAGATCACGTCATGGGACCGACACAAACCCGCGCCCGCGCTTGATCCGCCGATAAATAAGTTCGGCGGATCAAACCCATAATTTTTATTTGGTGGGATTGCCGCCCTGGCGCTGGTCTTTTGGAGGCGACTGAGAATTCTGGATTTTCCACGCCATGGACATCGCCCACAAGCCGAGGCTCGACGCGCCGGCCGCCACGCGGCTGAAGGCCCTCGCCCCGGGCCTTGCCCTGGCGGTGGGCGTCACCGTCCTCGCCTATGTGCTGCGCGCGGTGAGCGGCTTCACCCTGGTGAGCCCCCTGGTCCTGGGCGTGTTCATGGGCATGGCGGCCCACACGGTGGTCAAGGTGCCGGCCGCCGCCAAGCCCGGCCTGAAGTTCGCCGCCCGCCCCATCCTGCGCTTCGCCATCATCCTGCTGGGCCTCCAGGTGACGTTCGGCCAGGTGGCCCAGGTGGGCGCCGTCGGGTTCGCGGCGGTGGCGGCGACGCTGCTCCTGATCTTCGTGTCCACCAAGTGGATCGGCCGCCTCATGGGCGTGGAGCGGGGGCTCACGGAGCTGATCGCCGCCGGCACGGCGGTGTGCGGCGCTTCCGCCATCGTCGCCACCAACACGGTGACGCGCGGCAGCGACGAGGACGTGGCCTATGCCATGGCCTGCGTGACGCTGTTCGGCTCGGTGGCCATGTTCGTCTATCCCCTCCTCATGCCGCTCCTCGGCCTCTCCCCCCATGCCTATGGGCTGTGGACCGGCGCCTCGGTGCACGAGGTGGCGCAGGTGGTGGCCGCCGCCTTCCAGGGCGGGCAGGAAGCGGGCGAGGTGGGCACCATCGCCAAGCTCACCCGCGTCATGCTGCTGGCGCCCCTGGTCCTGTCGCTGGCCGTGCTGGCGCGCCGCCGCGAGGCCTCCGCCCACGCCTCCGCGCCGGTGCCGTGGTTCGTGTTCGCCTTCATCGGCGTCATCGGCATCAACAGCCTGGGCATCCTGCCGGCGGAGACCAAGTCCATCGCGGCCCCGGTCACCACCTTCCTCCTGGCGGTGGCCCTCTCCGCCATCGGCCTCGACAGCGACCTGCGCAAGCTGAAGGCCAAGGGCCTGAAGCCCCTGGCCCTGGGCGGCGCCGCCACCCTGGTGGCCGCCGTGGGCGGCTTCGGGCTGATCAGCCTCGTCTGAGACCGCGCCTTCTAATCTCCGGGGCTTCGCTGTAGAAAAGTCGCCGGCTCCGTGCACCGGGGCGGCAGGGATTGCGATGACCTTCGAGCAATTGCGCGTCTTCGTCGAAGTGGCCGCGCAGCTTCACATGACGCGCGCCGCCGAACGGCTCAACATGACCCAGCCGGCGGTGAGCGCCTCGGTGGCGGCGCTGGAGGCGGGGTGCGGCACGCACCTGTTCCACCGTGTGGGCCGCCGCATCGAGCTGACCGAGGCGGGCCAGGTCTTCCTCGGCGAGGCCCAGGCCATCTTGGACCGGGTCTCCCGCGCCGAAGCGGTGCTGAACGACATTTCCGGCCTGCGCCGGGGCAGCCTCTCGGTCCATGCCAGCCAGACCATCGCCAATTACTGGCTCGGCCCGCGCCTCGCGCGCTACCGCGTGCTGCATCCGGGCATCGCCATCCAGGTGGCCATCGGCAACACCGCCGAGGGCGTCGCCGCGCTGCTGGAAGGCAAGGCGGACCTCGCCTTCGTGGAGGGCGGGGTGAGCGAAGCGCCGCTGGTGCGGCTCGCCGTGCCCGGCGACCGGCTGGTGCTCGTGGTGGGGCGCGACCATCCCTGGGCGGGCCGCAGCGACATTTCCCCCGCCGATCTGCTCGCCACCGACTGGGTCCTGCGCGAGCGCGGCTCGGGCACGCGGCAGGTGTTTGAGGACGGGTGCCGCGCCTATGGCGTGGACCCGAAGGCGCTCCATGTGGCGCTGGAATTCCCTTCCAACGAGGCGGTGCTGAGCGCGGTGGCGGCGGGCGCGGGCGCCACCGTCATCTCGGAACTGGTGGTGGGCGCGGGGCTCGCCACGGGCCAGCTCTCGCTGGTCCCGCTGGAATTTCCCGAGCGCCCCTTCTTCATCCTGCGCCACGTGGACCGCTACCGCTCGCGCGCCGAGGAGGCGCTGCTGGACCTGATGCGCGGCGACCGGAAGGGCTGACGTCAGGCGGCGGGCGCGTCCGTCGCCTCGGGCGGGTCGCGGCCGGAGAGGAGGTCCGCCACCCAGCGGGCGGACGCGCTGCGGGCGCAGACCGTGAGCGTGGCGATGAGGATCGGCACCCCGATGAACGCCCCCGCCAGCCCCCACAGGAAGCTGAAGAAGAACACCGCGAACAGCACCATGAAGGGCGAGACCGCCAGCGCCCGGCCCGCGATGCGCGGCTCCAGATAGGAGCCGGTGAGGAACTGGATGACGTTCAGCGACACGAACACCAGCACCGCCAGTTCCCAGGAGCCGGACTGCACCACCGCGAACACGGTGGGCAGGAGGGTGGCGATGAACGGCCCGATGAAGGGGATGTAGTTCATGGCGAAGGCGATGGCGCCCCAGGCGGTGGCCAGTTCCAGCCCCGCCGCCAGGGTGAAGCCCCACACCACGAAGCCGGTGGCGACGCTCATGAGGGTGCGCACCAGCATGTAGGTCTGGAGCTTGCGGGCCACGTCCGCCCCGGCGCCCAGCAGGAAGGCGGACGTCTCCGGGTTCTTCAGGCGCGCGACCTGCCGGCGCAGCACGTCCACCTCCAGCAGGCCCAGCAGCACATAGACGAAGGTGATGACCAGGAACGAGCCCAGCGTGTTGAGGCGCCCGGAGATTTCCTGGATCAGGCGCAGCATCCAGCGCACGTCGAAATGGTCCGCCACCAGGCTCGCCATGACGAAGCCGTGGCCTTCCAGGAAGGCCGTCACATTCTCGTAGAGCGCCTGGAAGCGGGCGACGTTGGCGAACACCCACTGCCCCACATGGCCGAGGCCCCAGACCACGGTGGAGAGCACGGACGCCACCACCGCCAGCGTGAGCAGAACGGTGAGCAGCGCGGCGGGCAAGGTGGGCATGCGGCGGGCGAACGCCACCTGGACCGGCCGGACCACGGCGATGATGAACAGCGCGAACGCCACCGGCGCGATCAGCGCCTCGGCGAGGAACAGGGCCATGCAAATGGCGAGAAAGGCGAGGAGGCCCACCATGATGCCCGTCGCCCGTTGTTCACCCGCCATCGTGTCGCCGCCTTCCGAAAGAAGGGGCCAGCTTTGGCAGGGCGGCCACGGGGCTGTCAATGCGCGCGGGCTGTCAGTCCAGCTCGAACGCGGTCTCGTAATTGAGCTTCAGCGCCGGGTCCTGCCGTTCCTTGCGCAGCAGGCAATTGCCCACCGCCAGAACCTCGATCTCCGTGCCCATGAAGCAGCGGAACGCGTCCTCGGGCGTGCAGACGATGGGCTCGCCCCGCACGTTGAAGGAGGTGTTCACCACCAGGGGACAGCCGGTGATGTCGCGGAAGCGGGAAATGAGCGCGTGGTAGCGCGGCGCCACGTCCGCCGTCACCGTCTGGAGGCGGGCGGAATAGTCCACATGGGTGACGGCCGGAATGTCCGAGCGCGGCACGTTCAGCTTCTCGATGCCGAACAGCGCCTCCTGCTCCGCCGTCATGGGGCGGCGGCGGGCCTCCACCACGGGCGCCACCATGAGCATGTAGGGGCTGTCCGCGTCATAGTCGAAATAGTCCGCCACATGCTCGCGCAGCACCGAGGGCGCGAAGGGGCGGAAGCTCTCTCGGTACTTCACCTTGAGATTCAAGGTCTTCTGCATGGTGGGCGAGCGCGGGTCGCCGAGGATGGAGCGGCCGCCGAGGGCGCGCGGGCCGAACTCCATGCGCCCCTGGAACCAGCCCACCGCCTTCTCGGCCGCCAGCGCCTGGGCGGTCTCGTCGATGAGGGCAGCCTCGTCCAGCACCTCGAACACGGCACCGGCGGCGGTGAGGCGCCGCTCGATATCCTCCTGGTCGAAGACCGGCCCGAGATAGGCGCCGCGCATGCGGTCCGTGCCCGATATGCGGGGCTTGCCGTGATGGATGTGATAGGCCGCGAGCGCCGCCCCCACCGCGCCGCCCGCGTCACCCGCGGCGGGCTGCACATAGATGTCGTCGAAGAGGCCCAGCCGGTGCAGCACGCCGTTGGCCACGCAGTTCAGCGCCACGCCGCCCGCCATGCAGAGCTTGCGCTGGCCGGTCTCCTTGCGCAGGCCGCGCGCCAGCTTCTCCACCACGATCTCCGTCACCTTCTGCACCGAGGCGGCGAGGTCCATGTGGAAGGGCGTGAGCATCTCCTTGTCCGGCCGGCGCGGCGGCGCGCCGAACAGGGCGTCGAACCGGCTGTTGGTCATGGTGAGGCCGGTGCAATAGTCGAAATAGTCGAGGTTCAGCCGGTAGGACCCGTCCTCCTTCACATCGATGAGATGGTCGAGGATGGTCTGCACGAAGCGCGGCTCGCCATAGGGCGCGAGGCCCATGACCTTGTACTCGCCGGAATTGACCTTGAAGCCGGTATAATAGGTGAAGGCCGAATAGAGCAGGCCGAGGGAGTGCGGGAAATGCACTTCCTTGAAGATGTCGAGGCTGTTGCCCTTGCCGATGGCGGCCGAGGTGGTGGCCCACTCGCCCACCCCGTCCAGGGTCAGCACCAGCGCCTCCTCGAACGGCGAGGGGAAGAAGGCGCTCGCGGCGTGGCTGAGATGGTGCTCGGTGAACAGCAGCTTGCCGGCATCGAACGTGCCGCCGCCCATCTGCTTCAGCTCGGAGGCCAGCAGGTCCTTCTGGAACAGCTTCTCCCGCAGCCACAGCGGCAGGGCGATGCGGAACGAGCGGAAGCCCTTGGGCGCGAAGGCCACATAGGTCTCCAGCAGCCGCTCGAACTTGAGGAACGGCTTGTCGTAGAACACCACGTGGTCCACGTCCGACAGGCCGATGCCCCCCGCCTGCAGGCAATAGGAGATGGCGTTCTGCGGGAAGCGGGCGTCGTGCTTGCGGCGGGTGAAGCGCTCTTCCTGCGCGGCGGCCACGATCTCCCCGTCCACCACAAGGGCGGCGGCGCTGTCGTGATAGAGGGCGGAGAGGCCGAGGATGCGCACGCAAGCGCTCCCTTCAGAACAGGGTGTAGATGAAGGGCGCGACGGCCGAGCCCTTGGCGAGGATGAGCAGGCCGCCGAGCAGCGCCATCACCACCAGCATGGGCAGCAGCCAGAATTTCTTGCGGACCCGGAGGAATTCCCAGAGTTCGGCGACAAAGCCCATGGCGGGTCCTCGATCAGGAAGGGTGGAGCATTTTCAAGCGAAGTGGATACCGGTTCGCGTGAAGAAAATGCGTCGTGACACATGCTCTAGAACTGGCGCTTCATGCTGTCCGGCGCGGGGCCGGGCGGATCGCGGGCGATCCAGTAGCTCGCGGCCGCGGGATCGCGCGTCAAGGCCAGCGGCCGCTTGCCGAACAGGCGCATGAGCAGGCCGGTGGGCACCACCGCCCCGTAGAAGATCACCGCCATCACGATGGGGTTCACCACCTTGTGCAGCAGCAGGCCGAGCTTGAACCAGAGCAGGTTCAGCCGGTGCAGCGCCGTGGGGCGCACCTGCGCGAGGAGGGCGAACACGAGGGCGATGGCGACGAGGATGCCGGCCACGAGGGGGCGGTGATACCAGAGCTGGAACCCCGCCACGATGGCGAAGAACGCGGCCATGATGCGCCCGAAGGCCCGATCCGAGCTTTTCAGTTCGTCAGGGTCGCGGGCGAAGCTCTCGAACGCGCCCGATGTGCGGGGTGCTGTCATCTCGTCCCCTGGCGTTTCCGGCGTGTGTCCAAGAAACCGATGGAGACGGGCGGTAGCATGCCCTTCCGTCGCGGGTCAATCGAGCCGCATGGGGCGGACCCCGGGGCGCTTGCCGGTTTTCCGGGCGGCGCTCCCGTCCTATGGTGCCGGCCCCGCCGCCTTCCGGAGCCCTTCATGACCACCCTCTACAGCGCCGCCGACGTGGAGGCCGCGCTTGCCTATCCGCGCCTTGTTGAAGCGCTGCGGGATGCGTTCCGCGCCGAGGGCGAACCCATGCCCGTGCGCCAATCCTACGACGTGGGCACGCCGGACGCCCCCGGCCACCTCCTGTCCATGCCCGCCTGGCGGCGCGGCGAGGCCATCGGCACCAAGCTCGTCACCATCTTCCCGGCCAATGCCGCGCTCGGCCTCGGCTCGGTCTCCTCGCTCTATGTGCTGTTCGACGGGCGCACCGGCGCGGCGCAGGCCATCCTGCCCGGCGACGAGCTGACCAACCGGCGCACCGGCGCCACCTCGGCGCTGGCCTCCACCTACCTGTCGCGGCCGGACAGCCGGACCCTGCTCGTGGTGGGCAACGGCCATGTGGCCTTCCACGCAGCCGAGGCCCATTGCGCGGTGCGCCCCATCACGCAGGTTCTTGTCTACGGGCGCTCGGCGGAAAAGGCCGCAGCCTTCGCAGAGAAGCTCGCCGTGCGGCTCGGGCCGGACCGGGCGGTGCGCGCCGTGGCGGACCTTGCCACCGCGACCGCGCAGGCGGACATCATCGCCTGCGGCACCACCTCGAAGGCACCGCTGATCCTGGGCGCCCATGTGCGGCCGGGCACCCATGTGGATCTCGTGGGCGCCTTCACGCCGCAGATGCGGGAGAGCGACGACGCGCTGGTGGCGAAGAGCGCGGTCTATGGCGACACGCGCGGCGGCGTGCTGGCGGAAGCGGGCGACCTGCTGTTCCCCATCGCCTCGGGCGCCTGGAGCGCGGACCTGTTCCGGGGCGACCTGCACGATTTGTGCGCAGGCCGCGTGGCGGGCCGGACCTCGGACGACGAGGTCACCCTGTTCAAGTCCGTGGGCGCGGCCATCGAGGACCTGACCGCCGCCATGCTGGTGGTGGAAGGCGCCTGAACTGCGCGCCTGAATACGGGCCCGGCCGCGCGTCAGCGCGCGGCCAGCATCTCCCGCGCCCGTTCCAGGTCATGGGGCGTGTCCACGCCCAGGGGCACCTCGCCCACTTCCATGGCGTCGATGCGCATGCCCGCCTCCAGCGCCCGGAGCTGTTCCAGCTTCTCCCGGATTTCCAGCGGGGAGGGCGGCAGGGCGACGAAGCGCTCCAGCGCGCTGCGCCGCCAGGCATAGAGGCCGATATGATGGTGCAACGGCCCCTCGCCCCAGGGCGCGGTGGCGCGGGTGAAATAGAGCGCGCGGAAGCGCCCGCCGCCCAGCGGCGAGCCCACCATCTTCACCACGCTGGACGCGGTGCGCTCCTCCTCGCGGGTGATCACCGCGACCGGCGTGCCGATGGCCACCTCGGGATCCTTCAGCGGCTCGAAGGTGGCGCGGATCGTGTCCGGCGCCACCGTGGGCAGGTCGCCCTGCACATTGATGATGGCATCGAACGTGCGGTCGGGGTCGATGCTTTCCACCGCCTCGAAGATGCGGTCCGAGCCCGAGGGATGGTCCATGCGGGTCATCACTGCCTTGCCGCCCACCGCCTGGATGGCGTCCATGATGGCGGGCGTGTCGGCGGCCACATAGACCGGCGCCAGATCCGCCTCCATGGCGCGGCGCCACACGGCGACGATCATGGGCTCGCCGTTGAGGTCCAGCAGCGGCTTGTTGGGCAGGCGCGTCGCGGCGAGCCGCGAGGGAATGAGGATGACCGGCTTCATGCGGCACCTTCGAGCTGAGCCTTGCTCAGCCGGTCGAGGGCGACGAGGTCGCGCATCATGGGCTCGAACTCCTTCAGCGGCACCATATTGGGGCCGTCCGAGGGGGCGTGGTCGGGGTCGGGATGGGTCTCGATGAAGAGGCCCGCCACGCCCACCGCCACGGCCGCGCGGGAGAGGACCGGCACGAACTCGCGCTGCCCGCCCGAAGAGGTGCCCTGGCCGCCCGGCTGCTGCACGGAATGGGTGGCGTCGAAGATCACGGGCGCGCCGGTGCGCCCCATGATGGGCAGGCCCCGGAAGTCGGTGACGAGGGTGTTGTAGCCGAACGAGGTGCCCCGGTCGGTGAGGAGCACGTTGGGATTGCCCGCGCCGGTGAGCTTGGAGACCACGTTCGCCATGTCCCAGGGGGCGAGGAACTGGCCCTTCTTCACGTTCACCACCCGGCCGGTGGCGGCGGCGGCCAGCAGCAGGTCGGTCTGGCGGCACAGGAAGGCGGGGATCTGGAGGATGTCCACCGCCTCGGCCACGGGCGCGCACTGGGCCGCGTCATGCACGTCGGTCAGCACCGGCAGGCCCAGGCTCTCGCGGATCTCGGCGAAGATGGGCAGCGACTTTTCCAGGCCCATGCCGCGCTGGGCGCCGGCGCTGGTGCGGTTCGCCTTGTCGAAGGAGGTCTTGTAGACGAGGCCGAAGCCGAGGCGGCCGGCGATCTCCTTCAGCGCGGAGGCCACCTCAAGCGCATGGGCCCGGCTTTCGAGCTGGCAGGGCCCGGCGATCACCGCCACGGGAAGCTGGTTGCCGAAGCGGACATTGCCGACGGACACGACGGAATTGGGCGAGAGGGACAAGGGATCGGACCTTTCTGCCGCGCCCCATCGGAACGGGGCTGAACATTTCGCCCTCCCCTACGCGCCGGACATGGCGAGCGCAAGTCGAGGGTTCAGGCGCCGGCCGCGGCACCCGCCCCGGCCCCCTTGTCCACCACCCGCAGCAGGTCCCGGTGCACGGTCTCGATGTGCCGGCGCAGCAGGTCGCGGGCGCCCTCGCGGTGCCCGGCCCGGCACAGGGCGATCATTTCGGCATGCTCGGCCACCGCCAGCGCCATGGCGGCCGCGCTGGAGAGCTGGACGCGGGTGTAGCGGTCCGAGGTCTGGAGCAGGGCGGCCACGATCAGCTGGGTGCGCGGCTGGTAGGCGTGCCGGTAGAGCGCCATGTGGAACTCGGCGTTGAGGATGCCGAAGCTGCCCACGTCCCGGGCCGCCGTGGCGGCGCTGAAGCGGGCCTGGATGTCGTCGAGCCGGGCGAAATCCTCGGCCGTGAAGGCCGGAAGCGAGGCATCCAGCAGGCGCGGCTCCAGAATAGCCCTGAGCTCGAACACATCAGTGATCTCGGACACGGACAGTTCCGAGACGATGGCCCCCTTCTGCGGGGTAATGCGCACCAGCCCCTCGGCCTCAAGCTGGAACAGCGCCTCGCGCACCGGGATCCGGCTCACCCCATAGGCTTCCGCCAGCGCGTCCTGGCGCAGCTGGGTGCCCGCCGCATGGGCGCCGTTGAGGATCGCCGTGCGCAATTGCTCCAGGATCGCTCCCGAGAGCGTCCGGTGCTTGAGGCGGGCAGTGTCAGAGCGGGAGGTCATGGCAGGAGCGCTAGCCGAATTTCGATCAAAAAGGGATTGACGACGAAAATGTATAAAATCTACAGTCCGATTGTAAGCCTAATTTTTGGCCGCGCATAAGGAATGGACACCCGATGGAACGGCGTCCGCATAATCCAGAGCCGGGAACCCCCTTCGCCCTCCTGATCCAGCTCTCCGAAGGGCTGCTGAAGGTGGAGAAGGTCGCGGTCTCCTTCTTCATGTTTCTCCTCACGACCCTCATCCTCCTGAACGTCCTCACCCGCTACACCGGCATGCCGCTCTACTGGGTGGACGAGGCCTCCATCTATGCGGTGGTGTGGCTGACCTTCTTCGGCGCCTCGGCCATGACGCGGCTGCGGCTCGACTTCTGCGTCACACTGCTCACCGAGCGGCTGTCCCCGGCCATGGCCAAGGCGGCCCAGGTGGTGGCGACGCTGCTCCTGGTGTTCTTCGGCCTCGCGCTCGCGGCCATGTGCTGGCTGTGGATGGACCCCATGGGGATCGCGGCGGCGGGCTTCGACGCCCGCGAATATGCCGCCCAGACCTTCAACTTCCTCTACACGGAGCAGACCCAGACCCTGCGCTGGCCGAGCTGGCTCGTGGGCATGATCATGCCCATCTTCGCGGTGTCCATGGTGATCCATGGCCTCGCCAACCTCATCGAGGACCTGGGGCTGGCCACCGCGCCGCGCCGCGCGGGCCTCGCCTCGGCGGAAGGCGTGAGCTGACATGATCACCACCGCCGCCTTCGTCGCCTTCATGCTGGTGGGCCTGCCCATCAGCCTGTGCCTGTGCCTCGCCGGCATTGTCTTCATCCAGGCCACCGGCAACCCGGTCCTGTTCCAGACCTTCCCCACCCAGCTGTTCGGCGGAGTGGACAGCTACGGCCTCATCGCCATCCCCCTCTTCATCCTGATCGGCGAGATCATGAACGGGGGCGGCATCACCCGCCGCATCATCGACCTGTCCATGTCCTTCGTCGGCCAGGTAAAGGGTGGGCTCGCCTACGTGAACATGCTGGCCAACATGTTCGTCTCCTCCATCCTCGGCTCGGCCACCGCCCAGGTGGCGGTGATGGCCCAGGTGCTCGTGCCCGAGATGGAGAAGCAGGGCTACGACAAGACCTTCGCCGCCGGCCTCACCGCCTATGCGGGCATGCTGGGCCCCATCATCCCGCCCTCCATCATGTTCGTGGTCTACAGCGTGATGGCGCAGGTGCCGGTGAGCGACATGCTGATCGCCGGCATCATCCCCGGCATCCTGCTGACGGCGGCGTTCTGCGTCGTCATCGCGCTCATGGGCTTCATCTACAACTACCCCCGCGCCGCGCCCATGACGCTGCGCCGCCGCCTCAAGGTGTTCCTGGAGTGCGCGCCGACACTCCTGATCCCCATCGTCATCGTCGGCTCGATCCTGACGGGCCTCGCCAATGCCACGGAAGCGGCGGCGGTGGGCGCGGTGGCGGCGATCCTGGTGGGCAAGTTCTGGTTCAAGGAACTGCACCTGCGCCAGCTTCCCAGCATGTTCCTGAAGGCCGGCATCTATTCGGCGGCGGTGCTGTTCCTGGTGGCGGCGGCGGCCGTGTTCACCTGGGTGCTCATCTACGCCAAGGTGCCCCAGGAAGTGGCCCGCTGGGTGCAGACCGCCGCCCATGACCCCGTCACCTTCATGCTGCTGGTGAACGTCGCCCTGCTGGTGATCGGCACGGTGATCGACGGGGCCCCCGGCCTCATCATGACGGTGCCGATCCTGCTGCCCATCGCCACCGAGGTCTATCACATCGACCCCATCCATTTCGGCGTGGTGGTGGTGATCAACCTGGTGCTGGGCTTCCTCTCCCCGCCCGTGGGCCTGTGCTTCTTCGTGGCCTCCGCCGTCACCGGCGCCAAGACCGGCAAGATGTTCATCGTCACCCTGCCGTTCTTCTTCGCGGCCTGCGGCCTGCTGGTGCTGCTGTCGCTGTTCCCGATCCTGTCCACCGCTCTCATCAAATAACCAAACCTTCCGGAGACCAGAGCATGACCCTTTCCCGTCGTACCTTCCTCGCCGGCGCCGCCGTGGCCGGCGCGGCCCTGCCGCTGGCCGCGCCCACCATCGCCCGCGCCCAGGCCAAGGACTTCCGCCTCGGCATCATCACGCCACCCGGCCATCCCTGGAACGAGGCCGCCATCAAGGTGGGCGAGATGCTGAAGAAGGAGACCAACGGCCGGCTCTCCATCACCGTCTTCCCCTCGGGCCAGCTCGGCAACGAGGCGGCCATGCTCCAGCAGATGCAGAGCGGCGCGCTCGACATGGGCTGGATCATGACGGCGGAACTGGGCTCGCGCGTGCCCGCCATCGCCGCCATCAATGCCCCCTGGATCGTGGATTCCACGGCCAAGGTGGCCAAGCTCGTGAAGACCCCCGTGGCCATGAGCCTGTTCGACCTGCTGCCGCGCGAGACCGGCACCATCGGCCTCGCCTGGGGCATCACCACCATGCGCGTGGTGTTCACGGCCAAGCCCATCGAGGGCATTTCCGACCTCAAGGGCATGAAGCTGCGCATCAATACGACGCCGGCCTACAAGGACTTCTACCAGCTCCTCGGCGCCGCCCCGACGCCCATCCCCACCCCGCAGGTGTTCGAGGCCATGAGCAACGGCCAGGTGGACGGCCTGGAGGCGGACCTCGACTTCTCGTGGAACCAGCGCTTCGACAAGGTGTCGAAGACCATGCTGCGCATGAACGCCATCTTCATGCCCTGCGTCGCGCTGGTCTCGGGCCGGGTCTGGCAGGGCCTCTCGGCCGAGGACAAGGCGCTCATCACCAAGGCCACCAAGGCCGCGCTCGACGCCCAGATCGAGGAGACGGTGGTGAACGAGCCGGTGCTGCTGGAGAAGTTCAAGGGCACCGGCATCTCCATCAAGGAAGCCAAGATCGGCGACGCGGAAACCAAGAACATCATCGCCGAGTACGACAAGATCTGGGTCCCCAAGGCCCCCATCCTCACCGAGCTGCGCAAGGTCGGCGCCACGCTCTGATCCCCCCGCGCCGGCGGGGCGATCCCGCCGGCCTTTCCCTCGAAGGTAGAAGAACATGACGCCCAAAGTCTCCTGGGAAGGCGTCTTCCCGGCCGTCACCACCCAGTTCCGCGAAGACCTCTCCGTCGATCTGGACGCCACCGCGAAGGTCATGGACGCGCTCATCCGCGACGGCGTCTCCGGCCTGATCATCTGCGGCACGGTGGGCGAGAACTGCTCGCTCACCACCGCCGAGAAGATCGCGCTCATGGAGGTGGCCAAGTCCACCGCCGCCGGCCGCGTGCCTGTCATCTGCGGCATCGCCGAATTCACCACTGCCTTCGCCGCCGAGACGGCGAAGGAAGCCGCCCGCGTGGGCGTGGACGGCATCATGGTCATGCCGGCGCTGGTCTATTCGTCCAAGCCGCACGAGACCGCCGCCCATTTCCGGGGCGTCGCCAAGGCCACCGACCTGCCGGTCATGGTCTACAACAACCCGCCCATCTACAAGAACGACGTGACCCCCGACATCCTCGCCACCCTGACGGATGTGGAGACCATCGTCTGCTTCAAGGAAAGCTCGGGCGACACCCGCCGCTTCATCGACGTGCGCAACAAGGTGGGCGACCGCTTCATCATGTTCGCGGGCCTCGACGACGTGGTGGTGGAGAGCATCGCCATGGGCGCCACGGGCTGGGTCTCGGGCATGTCCAATGCCTTCCCGCGCGAGGGCGAGACCCTGTTCCGCCTCGCCCGCCAGGGCCGGTTCAAGGAAGCCATGTCGCTCTACGAATGGTTCATGCCCCTGCTCCACCTCGACGCGCGCCCGGACCTCGTCCAGTGCATCAAGCTGTGCGAGCACATCATGGGCCGCGGCACCTGGCTCACCCGTCCCCCGCGCCTCGAACTGCCCGCGGCCGACAAGGCCGAGGTGGAGGCTCTCATGGCGAAGGCCATCGCCACCCGCCCGGCACTGCCGGACGTGGGACTGAAGGCGGCCGCCTGAGCCGCGCGCATCCCGTTTGAGCAGACGAAGAGCCGGGCTTCGCGCCCGGCTTTTTCGTGCCCACACAACTCGCATAGGTTGCAATATTCGGTAAATCACCCTTTAGTACCACCTCCGGTTGATCCTGCGATCCATGCAGCCGGATGCTGCCCGGCCCGCCTCGGGCCGTCGTGCGCAGGCGTGCCCGGTCCCGGGCATGCGACCTCATCGGGATGGACCAAGCGAGGGGCTTCAATGGGTACGATCACGATTTCCTGCCAGATCGACGGGAAGGCGCAGAGCGTGGCGCTCTCCGACGAGAAACCGACGCTGGCGACGCTGCGCAAGAAGATCGAGGCCGACAAGCTCGCGGCGGACGGCTTCTCCTTCATCGTGAAGGGCAAGGACGTGGCGGCCGCCGACGAGGCCAAGTCCGCCCTGGAGGCGGGTGCGGACGTGACGCTGAAGAAAGCCGCGCCGCCCGCCGCACCGGCCAAATCCGATCCCAAACCTGATGCCAAGGCGGAACCCAAGGCCGAAACGAAGACGGAAACGAAGGCTGAGGCGAAACCCGAGACGAAAGCGGAGACAAAGCCGAAGGCGGACACGGACAGCAAGCCGGAAGACCCCATCAAGGCGCCCGCCCTGCCCGAGAGCGGCAGCGCCTCGGCTGGAGGCGTGAAACCCAAGGACTGGGTGGCGCAGGCCCCCAAGAACACCCTGGGCAAGTCGGATCTCGGCGGCGCGGCCAAGCCGATGGCGGACGAGATGAAGGCGCATACCGGCAAGCCCGACATCTCGAAGCTGGACTTCTCCGGCAAGACCGCCAAGGCGGAATTGGCCGAGGCCCTGGACTCCGCGCTCGAAAGCCACCTGTTTCCGGTGGCGCTGGCGAGCGGCACCAATATCCCGCTGGACTACACCATCGCCCCGCTTCGCATCGCCGCCTCGGTGACGGCGGAGAGCCTGTTCGCGGAGAATGCCGCGCAGTCCATGGCCGGCACCCTGGCGGGCGGCGGCACCGTGGTGCGCGCCCTTGCCTTCTCCGAGAAATGGCAGAGCGAAGCCTATGCCTTCGGCTATGTGCGGGCGGCGGCGGAAGCCTCCCAGAGCGCCACCATGAAGGGCGTCACCGCCGGATCCGAGGGCGGCATCCAGTACGGCAAGTCGTCGGGCACTGGCACGCAGACGGACAGCGAGACGCTGAATTACTGCGTCGAATACAGCGTTCCGCGCGTCGGCATCACCCTGGACCGCAGCCAGATCACCCTGTCCCCGCGCTTCGTGGAGGATGTGCGGGCGATCCTGGACGGGGGCAGCGCCAACAAGTCGGAGGCGCTGCGCCGCTTCTTCACCGCCCAGGGCTTCGCGGTTCCGCTGAAATACACGCTCGGCGCCCGCCTCGTTTCGTCGGGTGAACGCAGCTACACGGGCAATGCGAAGGAGGTGCTCGGCCAGATGACCGCGACCTTGTCGCTGGCCACCCGCATCAGCGCGGAGACGCCCAAGGTCGGCGTTTCGGCGAAGCGGGAAGGCGGGGTGTCCACGGGCGAGGAATTCCGCAAGGTGCTGACCGAGATCCAGCAGAGCCTCGGCAGCGAGGTGCGGGCCCTGGGCGGTGCGGACCAGGCCGGCATCGACCAGGGGAAGTGGCTCGCCTCCCTGAACGACCCGAAGACCTGGAAGCTGATCTATTACGACCAGGTGGTGCCCATCTGGCACTTCCTGCCGGCGGACCTGCGGGGCAAGGTCGCGGAGATTTTCCAGAACGCGAAGCTGAAGGACACGCTGAGCGCGCGGATCGCCCAGTATCGGGCGTGGCAGAAGGCCTATGAGGAAGTGAAGCGGGATTCCGTCACCCTCGCCAAGTCGCTGGACAGCAAGCGGGACGATTCCTTCGAATGGGGGGCGAAGGAGTATCCCGGCTCCAAGACCTCCTTCAAGGAAACCTACCGCCACACCTACAAGGAGTTGCTCGGCATCCTCGTCATTCCGCTGCCCAACACGCGGGAGGCGACCTATCTCATCGAGGCCGCCAACCGCCTGCCCAAGGGCCACATCATCACCTGGATCCGGGTGAACAAGGACTGGGGCACCGACGCCTATTTCAAGGTGCGCTCGGGCGGGCTGATGCAGCCTTCCGTCACCCTCTATTTCGAATCCGGCACCGGCTACGGCCATTGCTGGAGCATGGAGGTGAAGACCGTGGACGGGGACGAATTCCGCAAGCCGGTGCCGTTCCCCGTCCTGGACTACCAGTTCGACCTTGTCCTGGGGCAGGACTGAGCCTCCCCCGGCCGTCTCACCGGCGGCCGGGCCGCGTCCGCTCTGGGGCGGGTCACGTAGCCCGCCCCCGCGCTTGGCCGAAATCATGGCCAGCCGCCCGCTTTGCCCGACCTTGCCTGATCTGGGCGCCGCGCCTTGAGAACATACCGCAACGTCACTGTCGTTGAATAATAATTCCTGCGGTTACCAGTAGGTAACCGGAAAAATACTATGCTGCTTTCTATTGATGTGCGTCAACAGTGCGAAGCGCGTCGAGCCTTATGCTTTTTGATATCGAAAATTTTCAAGATAACACGGCCATGAGTGGAAAAATTGCTTTCGACAACTCGCCGGAGACACTCATCATTCCGGCTTTGTCGCCCGTGTACGATAAATTCGCCCAGCCGCTCGCCTGGACGGTATTCCGGATCGCGGTCGGCGGAATTCTCATCGTGGAGGGATGGCCCAAGCTGCTCGCCCCGCTCGGACAGGTGGGCTTCGTGGAAGCCATGGGCTTCTATCCGGGATGGCTGTGGTCGCCCATGCTGGCGGTGATGCAGTTTTTCGGCGGCATCCTTATTGTCCTCGGACTTTTCACCCGGCCGGCCGCGCTGACCAACGGCGTCATGCTGGGCATCACGCTCTATTTTCACTACAGCCGCCCGTTCGGGCACGCCTTCCTCACGCCCGAGGGCATCGCGGCGCTCAAGGCGGGGAGCACCTTCTTCACGGACGCTGCCCGGTTCCGGCTTGCTGACGGCGGGGTGAAGTTCCTCGACCTCGTGCAGGGCAAGGCGGAATACGCGTCTCTCTATTGGATGGGCGGGGCGTTCCTGTATGCGGCCTTCGGCGGCGGGTATTTCTCGGTCGACCGCCTGTTGAAGAAGCGCTTCTGATACTCGCCTGACACACCCGGCGCGCCCTGCATGCAAGACGCGCCGGGCGGCCTCATTCAGCTTAAAAATAAAGCAGCGCGCGTGCCCCGCGTGCAATGTCCAGTGTCCGCCGCATCAAAAAGCTTTGGTTTATCGAGGCTGGCGGCTGGCACAGGGCTTGCTTCGAGACATGTCAGAGTTGGTGGCTAGGGTTCCGGCATCCCTCAGGCGATGCGCTGGTCCGAGAGCTGCCGCCGGTCGGGGAGACATCCGGCCGGACGCACGGCGGGACAAAAGCCCGGGAGACCTCGGTGGCCAAGGAATTGGTGGCACGCGAGTCTCCGCCAATTCCTCTCAACGTCACGCGACACATGACGCAACGAAGGGGAATTCACTCAATGCGCTCTCGTTTCCTGAAAAGCCTCGGTGTGGCCGTCACCGCCCTCCTCATCGGCGCCGCGCCCGCCTTCGCCGCGCCGAAGAAGGATTTCAAGGTCGCCTGGTCCATCTATGTGGGCTGGATGCCGTGGGGCTACGCCGCCGACACCGGCATCGTGAAGAAGTGGGCCGACAAGTACGGCATCACCATCGCCGTGACCCAGTTCAACGACTATGTGGAGAGCATCAACCAATACACGGCCGGCAGCTTCGACGCCCTGACCGTGACCAACATGGATGCCCTGTCGGTGCCCGCCGCCGGCGGCGTGGACACCACCACCGTCATCGTGGGCGATTTCTCCAACGGCAACGACGCCGTCATCCTGAAGAACAAGACCAAGCTCGCCGACATCAAGGGCCAGAAGGTCAATCTCGTCGAGTTCTCGGTCTCCCACTATCTGCTCGCCCGCGCGCTGGAGAGCATCAACCTCACCGAGCGGGACGTGAAGGTGGTGAACACCTCCGACGCCGACATGGTGGCCGCCTACAAGACCAAGGCCGTCACCGCCGTCGTCACCTGGAACCCGCTGGTCTCCGAGATCCTCCAGGAGAAGAGCGCGCACAGCGTGTTCGACAGCTCCAAGATCCCCGGCGAGATCATGGACCTGATGGTGGCCAACACCGCCGTGCTCAAGGACAATCCCGACTTCGGCAAGGCGCTGGCGGGCATCTGGTACGAGACCATGGCCATCATGACCGATCCCGGTGAGAAGGGCGTCGCCGCCCGCACCGCCATGGGCAAGGCCTCCGGCACCGACCTCGCCGGCTTCGACGCCCAGCTCAAGGCCACCAAGCTGTTCGCCAAGGCGGCGGAAGCCTCCGCCTTCGTGAAGTCGCCGGACGTGGGCACCACCATGGACCGGGTGCGCAAGTTCCTCTTCGCCAAGAAGCTGCTCGGCGACAACGCCAAGTCCGCCGACGCGGTGGGCATCGAGCTGGCGGACGGCAAGGTCCTGGGCGACGCGAAGAACGTGAAGTTCCGCTTCACGGACACCTTCATGGCCGCCGCGGCCGACGGCAAGCTCTGACGCCGCCGCCCCGCGCCGGGAGGACGTGATGCGCCTCGTCAACCTGCGGCCGGACAAGGGCACGGCCATCGTGCTCGCCCTTGTCCCGTTCGTGCTGGTGGTGGCCGCCTATGTGCTCGGCTCCGCCGAGCGCCTGGCGGAGAACCCCGCCGACAAGCTCCTCCCGAGCCTTGCGACCCTGGCCGAGACCACCGGCCGGGTCGCCTTCACCCCCGATGCCCGCACCGGGGACTACATGCTGTGGGCCGACACCCTGGCCAGCCTCGAACGGCTGTGGGCGGCGCTCGCCATCTCCACCGGCATCGCGCTGGTCCTGGGGCTGCTCATCGGCCTGCTGCCGCTCATGAGCGCCTTCCTCGCGCCGTTCGTCGCCATGGTCTCCATGGTGCCGCCGCTGGCGCTGCTGCCCATCCTGTTCATCGTCATGGGGCTGGGCGAGGCGTCGAAGATCGCCCTCATCGTCATCGGCGTCGCGCCCTTCCTCACCCGCGACCTCGCCATGCGGGTGAAGGAATTGCCCAAGGAGCAGCTCATCAAGGCGCAGACGCTGGGGGCCTCCACCTGGCAGATCGCGGTGCGCGTGGTGCTGCCGCAGATCCTGCCGCGCCTCATGGATGCGCTGCGCCTGTCGCTGGGCCCGGCCTTCCTGTTCCTCATCGCGGCGGAGGCCATCGCCTCGGATTCCGGGCTCGGCTACCGCATCTTCCTCGTGCGGCGCTATCTCGCCATGGACGTGATCCTGCCCTACGTGGCCTGGATCACCCTGCTCTCGGTGGCCATGGATTACGCGCTCGCCAAGCTGCGCGACGCCGCCTTCCCCTGGTTCGGAGGCGCGCGATGACCGCCATTTCCGTCTCCCATGTCTGGAAGGAATATGGCGACCAGATCGTGCTGGAGAACGTCTCCCTCGATTTCGCGCCCCGCTCCTTCGTGGCCCTGGTGGGCCCGTCCGGCTGCGGCAAGACCACCTTCCTGCGCATGCTGCTCTCCGAGGAGACGCCCACGCGCGGCGAGATCCGGGTGGAGGGCCGCCCCATCCCCCGCGAGCCGGGCGCCGACCGGGGCGTGGTGTTCCAGCGCTATTCCGTCTTCCCCCACCTCACCGTGCTGGGCAACGTGATGCTGGCCGCCGAACTGCCCAAGGCGCCCTTCACCGGCCGCCTGTTCGGCGCCGCCCGGCGCCACGCGCAGGAGGAGGCCCGCGCGCTCATCGCCGAGGTGGGCCTCGGCGGGGCGGAGGACAAGTATCCCGCCGCCCTCTCCGGCGGCATGCAGCAGCGCCTCGCGCTGGCCCAGGCCATCATGCGCAAGCCCAAGATCCTGCTGCTGGACGAGCCCTTCGGCGCGCTCGACCCGGGCATCCGCGCCGACATCCATGTGCTCATGAAGCGGCTCTGGAACAGCTGCGAGATGAGCGTGGTGATGGTCACGCACGATTTGAAGGAAGCCTTCACGCTGGCCACCCGCGTCATCGCCTTCGAGCGGCGGCGCACGGGCGACGACCGCGCCCGCTTCGGCGCCGTGGTGGCCCGCGACATCGAGGTCTGGCCCCGCCGGGTGGCGGGCCAGCCCGAACCTTCTGAAGATCGGGACGACCCGATCCAGCCCTCCGACCCTGTCCGGGACGACCCGGCGCCCCTTCCTCGCTGAGGAGAGAGAGATGACCGTGACCCCAGAGGTGCAGGCGCGCATGGACGAGCACCGCCGCCGCTACGAGGAATTGAAGGCCGCCGGCCAGGGCCAGGCGCCGCGCGTCATGCCCGCGCCCACCCCGCGCGGGTCCGTGCTGCTGCCCCCCGGCCCGCTGAAGCGGGAGACCATTCCGCCCGGCTGGTACTGGACGACCCGGCTCCTGGCGGGCGAGGCGCTGCGCATCGCGCTCATGGACGTGCCATCAGCCGTCTCGCTCATCGCCTGGAACGCGGCGGACACGTCCGAGCGCCTCAATTACGCGGACACGGTGAAGATCCAGTGGACCGCCGCCCTTGGAAAGGGCCGGGTGATCTTCTCCGACATGGGCCGGGTCATGTTCTCCATCATCGAGGACACGACCGGCATGCATGACGCGCTGGTGGGCGGCTCCACGGCCGCCTCCAACCGCAAATATTCCGGCACGGGCCTGCGCAACACGCGGGACAATTTCATCCTCGCGGCGGGCAAGCTCGGCCTCGACAAGCGTGACATTCCCCCCTGCCTCACCTTCTTCGCCCCCGTGCGCACGGACGCGACCGGCCGCTTCACCTGGACCGAGGGCGCAAGGCAGGCGGGCGACTTCGTGGACCTGCGGGCCGAGATGGACCTGCTTGTGGCCCTCTCCAACTGCCCCCATCCCCTGGACCCGAACCCGGATTATGCGGCTGGGAACGTGGAGGCGATCCGCTATTGGGCGCCCGAGCCCGCCTTCGACGATCTCTGCCGCACCGCCACCCGCGAGGCCGCGCGCGGCTTCGACAATCTCGCGCGCTGAGGGAGGCCGACATGAGCAACCGCTTCTTTGCCACCCCGGTGCGCGACCCCAAGAGCGCCATCGCGGCCCATGACATCGCCGCGCAGGCACCCTGGTCGGGCCTCGTGCGCAAGGGCCAGTCCATCCGCATCATCGACCTGGAAGGCCAGCAGGCGGTGGACACCCTGTTCTACCGCGCCGACGACTTCGCCGAGCGCTACTCCTCCCAGGATACGCTGCGGGTCCAGGGCTCGGCCTATGTGGGCACGGGCACGCGGCTCATCTCCAGCGAGGGGCGGCTGATGGCCACCGTCACCGCCGACACGTCCGGCGGCCACGACACCTCCGCCGGCGCCTGCTCCTGCGAGAGCAACACCGCCCGCTTCGGCCACCACACCAAGTACCAGCACGCCTGCCGGGAGAATTTCCTGCTGGCGGTGACCAAGCACGGCATGACGAAGCGGGACATCGTGCCCAACATCAACTTCTTCATGAACGTGCCCATCGAGCCGTCCGGCAACCTCGCCATCGTGGATGGGGTGTCGAAGCCCGGGGACTTTGTGGAGCTGAGGGCGGAGATGGACGTGCTGTGCGTCATCTCCAACTGCCCGCAGGTGAACAATCCCTGCAACGGCTTCAACCCCACGCCCATCCGCGTGCTGATCTTCGCCGGCGAGGACGCCGGGGGCTGAACGCCGCTCTCGCCGGAACGGGCGGCCCGCCGCCCACCCAACCGTCATGGCCGGGCCTGTCCCGGCCATCCACGGGGCTCCGCCGGGTGTGTGCTTGAGGGATGGCCATGGATGCCCGGGACAAGCCCGGGCATGACCGGTCGCCGCAAGCCTCCCCCGCCGGCAAGGCCCATCGGTCCCTATGGGTGATGCCATGTTCAACAAGGTCCTCATCGCCAATCGCGGCGAGATCGCGCGCCGGGTCGCGCGGACGCTTCGTCGGCTCAATATCGCATCCGTCGCCGTGTATTCGGATGCCGACCGCTTCACGCGGCCGGTGCTGGAGGCGGACGAGGCGGTGCGCCTCGGCCCCGCCCCGGCGGCCGAAAGCTATCTCGACGTCGATGCCGTCATCGCCGCCTGCAAGGCCACGGGGGCGCAGGCGGTGCATCCCGGCTACGGCTTCCTGTCCGAGAATGTGCGGTTCGCGCAGGCATTGGCGGAGGCGGGCATCGTCTTCATCGGCCCCCGCCCGGAGCACCTCACCGCCTTCGGCCTCAAGCACACGGCCCGCGAGATCGCCGAACAGAGCGGCGTGCCGCTGCTGCCCGGCACCGGCCTGCTGGATGACGTGGAGGCGGCGCTGGCCGCCGCCGAGACCATCACCTATCCCGTCATGCTCAAGAGCACGGCGGGGGGCGGCGGCATCGGCATGCAGCTCTGCGCCTCGCCGGACGCCCTGCGGGAGACCTTCGAGCGCGTCCAGCGCACCGCGCGCGCCTCGTTCGGCGACGCGCGGGTCTATCTGGAGCGCTTCGTCGCCGATGCGCGCCATGTGGAGGTGCAGATCTTCGGCGACGGCAAGGGCAAGGTGGTGGCCCTGGGCGAGCGGGACTGCTCGCTCCAGCGGCGCAACCAGAAGGTCATCGAGGAAGCGCCCGCACCGCTCCTGTCGGACGCCACCCGCGCCCGGCTGCACGCAGCCGCGGTGCGGCTCGGCGAGAGCGTCGCCTATGCCTCGGCGGGCACGGTGGAATTCATCTACGACCCGGCACGGGAAGATTTCTACTTCCTGGAGGTGAACACCCGCCTCCAGGTGGAACACCCCGTGACCGAAGCCATCTTCGGCATCGACCTCGTGGAATGGATGATCCGACAGGCGGCGGGCGAGGACGTGATCCCCCAGGCGCCGCTCGTGCCGAAGGGCGCCGCCATCGAGGCCCGCGTCTATGCGGAAATCCCCCACGCCAATTTCCAGCCGAGCGCGGGCCTGCTGACCCAGGTCCGCTTCCCCGAGGGGGTGCGGGTGGACACCTGGGTGGAGACCGGGACCGAGGTCACCGCCTTCTACGATCCCATGCTCGCGAAGGTGATCGTTTCGGGCCCCGACCGACCCGCCGCCATCGCGGCGCTCCAGGCGGCGCTGGAGGGCTCGGCGCTCAGCGGCATCGAGACCAACCTCGCCTATCTCAAGGCCATCGCGGGCTCGGACCTGTTCGCCTCCGGCAAGGTGGCGACCACCGCGCTCCGGGACTTCGCCTTCCGCCCGCAAAGCGTGGAAGTGCTCAGCCCCGGCGCCCAGACCAGCCTCCAGGACCTGCCGGGGCGGCTTCACCTCTGGCACGTGGGCGTGCCCCCGTCCGGCCCCATGGATGCGCGCTCCTTCGCCCGCGCCAATGCGCTGGTGGGAAATGCCGAGACGGTGCCCGCCCTCGAACTCACCGTGAACGGCCCCACCCTACGCTTCCATGCGGACGCGACCGTGGCGCTCGCGGGGGCGCACATGCCCGCGACGCTGGACGGCGTGCCGGTTCCCCATGATGCAGGCTTCGCGGTGACGGCCGGGCAGGTGCTGGCGGTGGGCGCCATCTCAGGCGCGGGCCAGCGCGCCTATCTGGCGGTGGGCGGCGGGTTCGACGCGCCGGAAGTGCTGGGCTCGCGCGCCACCTTCGCCCTCGGCCTGTTCGGCGGCCATGCCACCGGCACGCTGAAGGCGGGCGACACGCTCCACCTCGCCGCGAAAGCGCCCGTCGCGTTGCCGCAAGCGGTCGACGCGCCCGCCGCCCCCCTGACGCGGGACTGGGAGATCGGCGTCCTCTACGGCCCCCACGGGGCGCCGGACTTCTTCCGGGAGGAGGACATCGCCGACCTCTTCTCGGCCACCTACGAAGTCCATTTCAACAGCGCCCGCACCGGCGTCCGGCTCATCGGCCCCACGCCACGCTGGGCGCGCACGGACGGCGGGGAGGCGGGGCTCCACCCCTCCAACCTACACGACAATCCCTATGCGGTGGGCGCCATCGACTTTACCGGCGACATGCCCATCATCCTCGGCCCGGACGGCCCCTCGCTCGGCGGCTTCGTCTGCCCGGCGGTGATCGCGCGGGACGAGCAGTGGAAGATGGGGCAGCTCAAGCCCGGCGATAAGGTCCGCTTCCATCCCCTCGCCCGTCCCGGCGACCCGGTGGCGGGGCCGGCGGTGCACAGCGTGCCGGAGGCGGCCTCCCCCGTCCTGGCGCGGCGCGACGACGGGCCGGTGCCGGTGGTCTATCGCCGCCAGGGGGACGATAATCTCCTGGTGGAATTCGGGGACATGCGCCTCGACATCGCGCTGCGCCTGCGCGCCCATCTGCTGGCGGAGGCGGTGGGGCAGGCGAAGCTCCCTGGCCTCGTGGACGTGACGCCCGGCATCCGCTCGCTCCAGCTTCATTATGACGGCACGGCGCTCACCCGCGCCCGCCTGCTGGGCCTGCTGGACGAGATCGAGCGCGCCCTTCCCGCCGCCGAGGACGTGGTGGTGCCGAGCCGCGTCGTCCACCTGCCTTTGTCCTGGAACGACGAGGACGCGCAGCTCGCCATGCGCAAGTACCAGGAGCTGGTGCGCCCCGACGCGCCCTGGTGCCCCTCCAACATCGAGTTCATCCGCCGCATCAACGGTCTTGCGGACGAGCAGGCGGTGAAGGACGTGGTGTTCGACGCCTCCTATCTCGTGCTGGGCCTGGGCGACGTCTATCTGGGCGCCCCGGTGGCGACCCCGGTGGACCCGCGCCACCGCCTCGTCACCACCAAGTACAATCCCGCCCGCACCTGGACGCCGGAAAACGCGGTGGGCATCGGCGGCGCCTATATGTGCATCTACGGCATGGAGGGGCCGGGCGGATACCAATTGTTCGGCCGCACCATCCAGGTGTGGAACACCTGGCGGCCGACGCCGGTCTTCCGGCCGGGAACCCCGTGGCTGCTGCGCTTCTTCGACCAGGTGCGCTTCTTCCCGGTCTCGCATGCGGAGCTCACCGAGGCGCGCGCGGCCTTCCCCCACGGGGCTTATCCCGTGCGCATCGAGGAGACCCGCTTCTCCTATGCGGACTATGCGGCGGGCCTCGCCCGCGACGCGGACGCCATCTCCGCCTTCAAGACCCGCCAGCAGGCCGCCTTCGAGGCGGAGCGGGCGCGCTGGAAGGCGGAGGGGCTCGACAGCTTCACCGTGGACGAGGGCGTCTTCTCCCAGGGGGAGGCCGAGATTCCGCAGGGCTGCTTCGGGGTGTCGGCCACCGTACCCGGCAATGTGTGGAAGGTGGTGGCAGAGGAAGGCGCCATCGTGGCGGCAGGGGAGACCATCGCCATCATCGAATCCATGAAGATGGAGATCGCCATCACCGCCCATGCCCCCGGCCGGGTGCGCGAGCTGCGCCTCCAGCCGGGCCGCACGGTGCGCTCGGGCGACGTGGTGGCGGTGCTGGAACAGACATGACCGCCCCACGCGGCGATACGGACGGCGCGCCTCGCGCAAGCGCGGCGTTCCGGCTTATGCTTGCGCCATGTGCGGACGGTTCACCCAGCATAGCGGCCCCACCCGGTATGTGCAGCAATTCAGTCGGGACTGGGCGGACGCGCACGTGCCCAATGCGCCGGCCCGCTACAATATCGCCCCCACGCAGGACGCCTTGGTGCTGCGTCGTCATCCCGAGACCGGGCTTGCCGCCCTGTCCATGCTGAGGTGGGGCCTCGTGCCGCGCTGGGCCAAGGACCTGTCCTTCGGCGCGCGGACCATCAACGCGCGGGCCGAGACGGTGGCAGGCGCACCCGCCTTTCGCGGCGCCTGGGGTGGCAAGCGGCGCTGCGTCGTGCCGGTGGACGCATTCTATGAATGGCTGCCGGGCTCAAAACCCAAGCAGCCCCATGCCATCGCGCACGCCGATTCCACGCCGCTTGCCCTGGCGGGGCTGTGGGACGGCTGGCAGGATCCGGGAACCGGCGCGTGGGTGCGCAGCTTCACCATCCTCACCTGCGCGGCCAATCCCTTCATGGCGCGTCTGCATGACCGCATGCCGGTCATCCTCCCGCAGGCGGAGGTACGTCCCTGGCTGGAGGGGACCGGCGGCACCGAGCTCCTGGTGCCATACGTGGCGGACGACCTCACCGCCTGGCCGGTCTCGACGCGGCTCAACAGTCCGCGCAACGAGGGCGAGGATTTGATCGCGCCCACCGCGCCGCTGCCTGGGTGACGGCCCGGCTCAGGCCTAGCGCGGCGCGCTCATGTCGTCGTCGTCCGCCAGCGGGCCGGGATCGTCGGGAAGCGGCGGCTGGGCGACGATGGGCGCAGGCGCATGCGCGCCGTTCGTGCCAACGGCGAGATTTGCGGGGGTGGCCGGCGGCGCCGAGACCGTGGCGGCGGGCTCCGGGAGGTCCGCCGCGCCGGTCGCCGGGAGCGGGGCCGGGTCCGCCGGCGCCTTCACGTCGGGAACCTGGGCCTGCGGGGCGGGAATGGCGGCGATGGCGTTGCGCACGCGCTCGGCCTCGTGCTCCAGCAGCGGCGTCGCCGTGACACCCGGCGGCACGGCCCACACATAGGCGTCCAGCCGCCCGGACACGGGCGAGACCGGCGCCCACTGGTCCGACACCACGCCGTCGGCGATCCAGGCGGGATCGCGCGGCGCGCGCACCGCGCGGGCGGCCCATTCGCGGGCCTTGCCCACGTCCGCATGCTCGCGCGCCTCCAGTTCCGCCATGAGCAGGCAGATGCGCTGGGTCGGCTCCTCCACCAAAGGCGAGAGGACAGCCCGCGCCTCGGCGAATTCCTGGGCGTCGATGGCGCCATGGGCCAGGGCGATGAGGCTTTCGGGATGGGTCGGCGCCTTGGCGGCGAGCGCGCGCACGCGCTTCAGCCGGTCCTGGGCGGCATCGCCCGGGCGCAGATGGGCATAGGCTTCCGCCAGATCGGGATGGGGCGAGGCCTCATAGGCGGTGGCGAGCACCTTCGCCGCCCGCTTCATCTCTCCCGCGGCGCCCAGCAGACGCCCGGCCACGGCGGCGGCGGGCACCAAAGTGGGCGCTAGGCGCACCGCTTCCACGGCGCGCTCGCGCGCCACCGGCGGATCGGCGGTCTCCAGCGCCATGGCCTCCGCCGCCAGCAGGATGGCGCGGTGGCGGCGATGGGTGGTGCGGTCCACGCCGCGCCCGGCCATGCGCCGCTCCAGCACCTCGCGGGCGCCGGCATAGTCACCCTCGGCGCAGCGCGCCTCGATCACCGCGTCCACCGCCCAGGTGAGGGCGGGCGCCTCGCGGGCGGCCTCCTCGGCGAAGGCGCGCGCGGAATCCACCTCGCCCGCGCGGCGGGCCTCCATGTGCAGGCCGCGCAGGGCGATGAGGCGCGTCTCGGGCGCCTCCAGCATCAGGCGGAACGACTTGGCGGCAAGGTTGCCGTCGCCGTCGAACTGGGCCGATTGGGCGGCCAGAAGATGGGTGAGCGGCTCGTGCGGCAGGTGCCGGGCCGCCTCGTCCCGCGCTG
>JACESF010000053.1 GCA_013911975.1 Hyphomicrobiales bacterium
GCGGGGGTCGGGACGATGGTGTTGGTGGGGGCGACGAAGGCTTTGGCGGCCAGCACGCTCTGCACGTCCGGCGAGAGGAAGGCGTTGATGACGGCGTCCGCCGCGTCCCCGCTCGGCCCGCCCTTCACCTTGGCGATGCCGGACGGCATGGCTAAGCCGCCGCCGGCCGGGATCGCGAGATTGACGGGCGAGCCTTCCGCCTTGCGGATCAGCGTATAGGCGGAGAACTGGCCGCCGATCATGTAGGCCTCGCCCTGCTCCAGCAGGTTAATGGCCTGGGGGGCGTTGGTGTAGACGTTGAGCAGGTTCGGCTTCAGGCTCTTGAGCTTCCGGAAGGCGGCGTCGATGTCGTACTGCGCCTCCTTGTAGGGCTTGCCGGTCTCCAGGTGCGCCGCCGCCAGCAGCATCCAGAACCCTTCCGTGTTCTGGAGCGAGGGGACGATGATCTTCTGGCTGAATTTCGGGTCCCACAGCGTCGCCCACTCCGTCGGGGCGGCGGGCATGCGCTTAGTGGAATAGGCGATGCCCGCCCAGGGGCGCTGGTAATTGGCCCACATGCCGTCCTGGTGGATGGCGCCGGGCACCAGCTTCGACAGGTTGGGCACGCCCGAGGCGGCCATGGGCGTGATCAGCCCATCCGCCGCCGCCGGCAGCATGACGGGATCGTCCATGATCACCACGGACATCTTGGGGCTGGCCTTGTCGGCCTGCATCTTCTGGAGGTTGGTGAGCGAATTGGTGCCCTCGTAGAGCACCTTCACCCCGAGGTTCTTCTCGATCAGCGGGAAGACGTCCGCGTTGAAATATTTCGCCGCGCCGGCCGGGCCGCCGACGACGATCTCGGTGGGCGCCGCGCGGCCGATGGCCGGCATGGCGACGCCCGCCAGCAGGGCGCCCGCGCCCAGGCGAAGGGCGCCGCGGCGGGAGATGTGCGTATCCATGACCATTGCTTCCCCTCTCCGGTTCCGATGTCGGCAAGGGACCTCGCAAGAGTCGGGCCATTTGTGCACATTCCTGAGAAAATGTGCTAGGGGAACGCTTTGTGCACGCTTCGGCGGCTTACGCGCCGAGTGCACCGAAATATGTGCACATTATTTAGCGCGTAATGCGCACATTTTTGATCAGGTGGGATCGGGGCTTGATGCAGCAGCGGAGAAAGTCGGCCAAGGCGGACCCCGAGGCCGATGAGATGATCCATCAGGCCATCACGCGGGCCATTATGGAAGGCCGCCTGAAGGCCGGGACCAAGCTCGCCGAGCACAAGCTCGCGGAGAGCTTCGGCGTCTCCAGAGAACGGGTGCGCAAGGTGCTCCAGCGGCTCGGCGCGGAGCGGCGCATCGAGATCATCCCCAATCGCGGCGCGCGGGTGGCGCGGCCCACGCCGGACGAGATACGGGCGGTGTACGAGGCGCACCGGGTGCTGGAGGCGGGCGTGCTGGTACAGCTCGGACAGATGCTCGACGATACGATCCTCGCGCGGCTCGACGCCCATCTGCGGGAGGAACGCGGCGCCGCCGAGCGCGGCGACCGGGCGGCGTCGGTACGCCTTTCGGGCGCGTTCCACATGCTGCTGGTGGACGCGCTGGGCAACGAGGAACTGTCGCGCTTCCTGCGGGATTTGCTCAGCCGCTCCTCGGTGATGGTCTCGGTCTACGAGCCCGCCTCGCAATCCATCTGCGCGGTGGACGAGCACGGCGCCATCGTGGAGGCCCTGCGGGCGCGCGACGTGGCGCGCGCCATCGCGCTCTCCCGGCACCATTTCCTGCATGTGGAGCAGCGCCTGAACCTGGACGGCGCCCCCGTGGAAGCGCCGGACCTGCGCGCCATCTTCAGCCCCCATCGGATTTCCTGACGGGGTCCCCCAGTCACACCGCCATGTCCTGCCGCGCCGGCGCCAGAAAACGCGGCGCCGCGAACGGAGACGCGAGCGGCGTGTCCGGCCGTGTCAGGTGGCGCGCCACCATTTCCCCGATGCCCGCCGAATGCTTGAAGCCGTGGCCCGAGCAGGCGGACACGAGCAGGACATTCTCCATGTCGGGATGGAGGTCGATCAGGAAGCCGTGGTCGAGGGAGGTGGTGTAGAGGCAGACGGCCGTGCGCACGGAGCGCGGCGAGACGCCCGCGATCTTGCCGCGCACATGGCGCTCATACATCTCCCGCACCTCTCCCGGCGCCACCCAGCGGTCCACGCCGTCCACCTCGCAGGCGATGCGGTATTGCTCGGTGGCGACCTTGATGGCGCCGGGGCTGGCGGCGGGCGGAAAGCCGTAGACATAGTCCTCGTCGCCGCCGCCATGCATCCAAATGAAGACCGGGCTGTCGGCGGGAAACAGGCGCGGCGCGCTCAGCTCGAACCAATGCAGCACCTGCCGGTGGACCGAAAAGGCGGGGCGAAGCGCGGGGCCGAGGAAGGCGCCGGCCCAGGGCCCGGCCGCCACCACCACCTTCGCAGCACGCAGCGGCCCCGTGCTGGTCTCGATGCGCATCCCCGCGCCGTCCGGCGCGAGCCCCGTCACGAAGGTACCGGTGCGGATGTCCGCGCCCAATTCCCGCGCGCGCTGGAGCTGCGCGGTGATGCAGGCTTCCGGCCGCACATAGCCCCCGCCGGGCTCGAAATAGCCGATCTCGTCGCCGGCGAGCCCCATGAACTGGGGAAAGCGGCGCCGGATCTCGCCCGCGTCCAGCACCTCATGGGCGATGCCGTGCGCCTGCGCCACCGCGATGGAGCGACGGACGAAATCCGGCTTGCCGTGATGCGAGTTGGGCGCGCTGCCGGACGCCATGACGAGGGCGCCGCACGGAACCAGGAGCGTCTCACCCGTCTCCGCCTCCAGGTCCCGCCAGAGCCGATGGGAAGCGCGCACGAGGGGCACATAGTCCGCCCCCTCCCCCACCGCCTCGCGGGTGATGCGCGTTTCCCCGTGGCTCGACCCGAAGGTGTGGGGCGGCGTCAGGCGGTCGATGCCGATGGCCCGCACACCGCTCCTGGCGAGATGGTAGAGGGTGGCGCTGCCCATGGCGCCGAGGCCGATGACGGCGACGTCCCAGGATCCGGCGGCGATGCTCATGAGGGCGGTCTCCTGCCTCCCGCCGTTCAGGCGCGCCAGTCGCCGGGCAGCGGCGCGCCGGACGGCTCCAGCGCCTCGCCCAGGAAGCGCAGCCAGTTCTCGCCCATCACGCCCCGGATGCGCGCCTCGCTCCAGCCCGCCGCCTGAAGGGCGCGGGTGAGGCCGCCATAGCCCGCCAGCGAGCCGAAGCCCTTCACGGTGGGCGCCGTGCCCTTGGAGGGCACCATGCGCCGCGCATAGCCCTTGTCGTGGCGCAGCCAGTCGAAGAAGGCTTCGTCCTGGTTCTGGGTGAAGTCCGTGCCGATGCCCACATTGGCCTCGCCGCAGATGTTCACCATGTAGTCGAACAGCGCCACGCAGTCCTCCAGCGTGGTGTCCGCGCCGGTCTTCAGGAAGGGCGGATAGGTGGCGAGGCCCACGAAGCCGCCGCGATCGACGATGAAGCGCAATTCCTCGTCGGTCTTGTTGCGGGGATGGTCGAACAGCCCGCGTGGGGCGACATGGGAATAGGTGCAGGGGCGCGCGGAGGCGAGGATCGCCTGCCGGGTGGTGTTCGGCCCCACATGGGAGAGGTCCACCAGCATGCCCAGGCGGTTCATCTCGGCGACCACCTCGCGGCCGAAGCCGGAGAGGCCGCCGTCATTCTCCTCCCAGCAGCCGCTGCCCACGAGGTTCTGCGTGTTGTAGGTGAGCTGCACCACGCTCACCCCCAGATCCTTGAACAAAGCCAGCGTGTCGATGCGGTCCTCGATGCCGGTGGTGTTCTGCCAGCCGAGCAGGATGCCCACCTTGCCCAGCTCCTTGGCGCGGCGGATGTCGGTGGCGGTGCGCACCTGCATGATGATGTCGCCGTGCTCCACGAACCAGCGCTTCCACTGGGCGATGTTGAGCAGCGTGTCGCGGAAATTCTCCCAAACGCAGCAGGTGCAGTTCGCGGTGGTGAGCCCGCCCGCATGCATCGCCTCGAACACCTCGCGGCTCCAATTGGAGATGATCAGGCCGTCGATGACGATGGCGTCTTCGTGAAGGGTGGTCATGGATCTGTCCTCGGCAAGCGGGCGGTCAGGCGACGGTTTCCGCCAGTTCCGAGGCGGTCATGAAACGGGTGCGGGAGCGCGCCTTCAGCGTGTCGATGTGACGGGCGAGCATCTTCAGGCGGCCGGGATGGCCGATCAGCTCCACATGCAAGGTCAGGTGGTAGAAGGCGCCGGGCCACTCATAGAGGCCCTCGAACTCGTCCTCCCAGATGGTCTGCACCTCGCCCGCCGGGCGGATGACGCGGCCCACCTGCCCGCCATAGGTGAAGAAGGGCGCATCGGCGAGATGCCATTGTACCGGCACCTCCACCAGCGGCACCGGCGCGCCGTCCTTCATGTGGCGATAGGGCCGCGCGCGGTCGTGGAAATTGGTGGAGACGGTGACGCCCTCGTCCAGCACGAGGTCCAGCGTGCGCTCGGACCAGTCCCACCCGGCGGAGCGCCAGGCGGTGGGGCGGGTGCCCAGCACCTTCTCCAGCGCCTCGATGCCGCCCACCAGCTCGGCCCGCTCCTCCGCCTCGCTGAGGCCGGAGACGGCGCGATGATTCATGCCGTGGCTGCCCACCTCGTGGCCCCGCTTCGCCACCTCGCGGATGGCGTCGGGATGGCGCTCGGTGGCGAGGCCCGGCACGAAGAAGCTGGCCTTCACGCCCTTCTCGTCCAGAAGGTCCAGCAGCGCGGGCAGGCCCTCATAGATGCCGAACGTGCCGTTGGAGAGCAGCACGGGCCGCGCGGCGTTCTTCGGGTCACGCCCGATCCAGGCCGCCTCGGCATCCACGCAGATGCCGAACACAACGGGGAAGATGTCGCTCATGTCATGCTTGCCTTCTGATGGGCGGGGCGGCGGCCGCGCGGAGCAGCCGGTTGATGAGGGTGAGGTCGGTCTGGTCGGACAGCGCGAACAGCGCGTCGCGCAGGCGCGCGCTGTCCTGGGGGCTGAGCGCGCCCGCGACGCAGCCGTCGAACTTGGCGGCGAGGTCCGCGTCGGACAGCGGCGCGCGGGGATGGCCGGTGGGGAACACCACCGTCTCCTCCAGCACGCGGCCGTCCGTGAGGGTCACGACGAGGTGCGCGCGCTCGCGGCCGACGGCGGGCGCGCCGGGCGCCGCGAGGTCGGGGTCGATGCGCATGGAAACTTTCGGCCAGAAGGCCCGCAGGCCGGACTCCGCCAGGGCGACGGGCTCGAAGTCGGACGCGCGCACCGCGTCCTGCCGGGCCGCGAGGGCGAGGCAATGGTTGAGGCTGAACCGGGCCTCCATGGGCGTTTCCGGCGCCGCATACATGAGGTTTCCGGCGACGATGGCGGACACTTCGGCCTCCACCTTCACCACGTCCTCCGGCGCGAGGCCGAAGCGATGCCGCAGGGCGATCAGCGCATCCATGGGCCGATGGGCGCTGGCGCAGCAGGGATAGGCCTTCAGCCAGGCGCCATAGGCTTCCATGGCCGGCGGCCCCTCCAGCCGCGCCTCCAGCGCGGCGAGGCCGGGCATTCCGGGCCCGCCGAACAGGTCGGGGAAGGACCAGCGGCCGTCGAGGATGGCCTCGCCCGCGGCGCTCACGCCCGCCTCGGCGAGCCGCGCGGCCATGAGGCCCGCCTGCGCGGCGAGGCCCGCATGGACCGGCTTCATGTCGGTGCCGAACTGGCGCTTGGAGCCGGACGAGAAGCTGGTGGCGGCGCTGATGGCGGCCGCCATGCGGTCGGGATCGAGCCCCATGAGGCGGGCGCAGCCGGCGGCGGCGGCCGGCGGGCCGAGGGTCAGAGTGGTGTGCCAGCCCTTGTCGTAATGCACCATGTTGAGGGCGGCGGCGAAGGCGGCCATCACGTCGAACGACATGAGAAGCGCGTCGGCGAGCTGCGCGCCCGTGGCCTCCCGCTCCGTGCCCAGCGCCAGGAGGGCAGGCACGAAGACGGCGCTGGCATGGGCGGCGGCGGGCTCCAGCACGTCGTCGAAATCGAGGGCGTGGGCGGCGGTGCCGTTCACGAGCGCCGCCGCCGGGGCCGCGAGGCACGCGCCGTCCGCCACTACAGGCGCGGGGCCGGGCGCGGACCAGTCCGCGAACGCCGCGCGCACGCCGAGGGTGGCCTCGTCGGCGCGGCCCGCGATCATGCAGGCCACCGTATCCACGTAGGCCCGCGCGGCCGCATGGCTCAGGTCCGCGCTCCAGTCGGCGGGCCGCGTGGCGGCGTGCCGTGCCAGCCGGTCGAGCGCCCCGGTCACGCCGCCGCCTCCGCGCCGATGCGGCCGAACGGCCATGTGGGCGCCTCGTCCGCGAAATGGCAGCGGGACACCTGCCCGTCCGGGAAGGCGCGGGCGGGCGGCACCTCGCTGCGGCAGATGTCCCGCGCCACGGGGCAGCGCGTGTGGAAGCGGCAGCCGGAGGGCGGATTGAGGGGTGAGGGCAAATCCCCTGCCAGTGGCGGGTTCGCCTTGGCGCGGGCCCGGCGCGGGTCCGGCAGGGGACAGGATTCCACCAACGCCGCCGTATAGGGATGGCGCGGCTGCGCGAAGATGCGCTCGGTAGGCCCCTCCTCCACCACCTGGCCGAGATACATGACGCACACCCGGTCGCACAGCGAGCGCACCACGCCGAGATCGTGGGTGATGAAGACGTAGGACAGGCCCATTTCCTCCTGGAGCGCCTTCATGAGGGAGAGAATCTGGGCGCGGATCGAGATGTCGAGCGCGGACACCGCCTCGTCGGCCACGATGATGCGCGGCTTCACGGCGATGGCGCGGGCGATGCAGATGCGCTGGCGCTGGCCGCCGGAGAACTGGTGCGGATAGCGGTCGAGATAGTGGGCGCCCGGCGCGAGGCCGACCGCATCCAGCAGGCGTGCCGCTTCCCGGCGCATCTCCGCCTCGGGCACGATGCCGTGGAGGCGCAGCGGCTGGGCCAGGGTGGAGAAGATGGTCTTGCGCGGATTGAGGGATTCGAACGGGTCCTGGAACACCATCTGCACCGAGCGGCGATAGTGCTTCAGCGCCGCGTCCCCGAGCCCGAGCACCGGCTCCCCGTCCAGCAGCACCTCGCCGTCCGTGGGGGGCGTCAGGTTGAGGATGGCGCGGGCCAGCGTGCTCTTGCCGCACCCGCTCTCGCCCACCACGGCGAGGATCTCGTTGCGGCCGAGAGTGAGGTCCACCCCATCCACCGCATGCACGGTGCCCTTGGCCTTGCCGAACAGGCCGCCGCCCACCCCGAAATGGACCTTGAGGCCCTTCACCTCAAGCAGCGCGCTCATCGGCACCTCCCTCGGCGAGCCAGCAGCGCGAACGGATGCCCGGTTCCGGCGTGAACAAGGGCGGCGCCTCGGCGGCGCAGCGCGCGAGCCGCTCCGGGCAGCGCGGATGGAAGCTGCACCCGGAGGGGAGATGGGCGAGGTTGGGCGGGTTGCCCTGGATGGCCTCGAAGCTCGCCACCCGCCGTTCCGGCCCCAGCGTCGAGCGCATGAGGGCGCGGGTATAGGGATGGCGCGGGCGGTAGAAGACGTCTTCGACGCCGCCTTCCTCGACGATCCGCCCGCCATACATGACATAGACCCGGTCGCAGAATTCCGCGACGAGGCCGAGATCGTGGGTGATGAGCAGCAGCGCGCTGTTCAGTTCCCGCCGCAGTCCCGCCAGCAGGCGCATGATCTGGGCCTGCACGGTCACGTCCAGCGCGGTGGTGGGCTCGTCGGCGATCAGCAGGCTCGGCCGCGAGGTGATCGCCATGGCGATGAGAATGCGCTGGCGCATGCCGCCGGACAGCTGGTGGGGATAATAGTCCAGCACCGTCTCGGCGGCGGGAATGCGCACCTGCCGCATGGCCTCCAGCGCCTCGGCGCGGGCGGCGGCGCGGCCGACCTTGCGGTGGAGCCGCACCGCCTCGGCGATCTGGTCGCCCACCCGCATGAGCGGATTCAGATAGGTGGACGGATCCTGGAAGATCATGCCCATGCGCCCGCCGCGCACGGCGCGCATGTCCCGCTCCGAGAGGGCGAGGAGGTTGCGCCCCTCGAACGTCACGGTGCCCGAGAGGATGCGCGCGGGCGGGCGCGGCAGGCGCATGAGGGATTGGGCCGTCATGCTCTTGCCCGACCCGGATTCGCCCACCAGCGCCACCGCCTCGCCGGACGAGATGCGCAGGCTCACCCCGTCCACCGCCTTCACCCGCCCGTGGTCGGTGAAGACGTGGGTCACGAGGTCGTCCACGGAAAGGACCGTCTCCGCCATGGTCAGCGCTCCCGGGATCGCGGGTTGAGGACGTCGTTCAGCCCGTCGCCGACCACGTTGAGGCTGAGCACGGCGAGGAAGATGGCGATGCCGGGAAAGGCCGTGGTCCACCAGGCGGAGCGCATGATCTGCTGGGCTTCCTGGAGGATCAGGCCGAGGCTCACCTGGGACGGGTCGCCGAGGCCGAGATAGGAGAGCCCGGCCTCCAGCAGCATGGCCTGCCCCACCATGAGCGTGCCGTTCACCACCACGGGTGCGAGGGCGTTGGGCAGGATCTCCACGAAGATGAGCACGCGCGGCGGCGCCCCCGCGACGCGCGCGGCATCCACGAACTGGCGGGCGCGCAGGGTGAGGAATTCCGCCCGGACCAGCCGGGCGATGTCCGGCCAACTCAGCACCGCGATGGCGGCGATGATGTTCCAGATGCTGGCACCGAAGAAGGCCACCAGAACCACCGCCAGGAAGAAGCGCGGGATCACTTGGAATACCTCGGTGATGCGCATGAGCGCATCGTCCACGAGCCCGCCGGAGAAGCCCGCCGTGCCGCCCACCACGATGCCGAGGGCGGTGGCGATGCCGGCGGCTCCGAAGCCCACCATGAGAGAAACCCTGAGCCCGTAGAGGACGCGGCTCAGCACGTCGCGGCCGAGTTCGTCTGTGCCGAACAGATGGGCCATGCTTGGCCCCTCCATGGTGGGGCCCGCCCCAACCGCGCCGGGCGCATAGGGCGCCAGGAGCGGGGCGGCCAGCGCCACGAGGAGCAGCGCGCCGAGCACGAGACCGGCGAGCGCCGCGCTGCGGTTGCGGGCGAAGATGCGCCAGGACGAGACCGCGCGCGGCGGGGCGATGTCGATGGTGCTCATCGGTAGACCACCCGCGGATCGATGGCCGCATAGACGAGGTCCGTGACCACGTTCGCCGCGATGACCATGAGGGACAGGACGGTGAAGAGGCCCATGAGCACGGGATAGTCGCGCGCCTGGATGGCCTCGTAGAGCAGGCGCCCCATGCCGGGCCACGCGAACACCGTCTCGGTGAGCACGGAGCCGGCCAGCATGAAGCCGAAATTCATGCCGATGACCGTGACCACCGGCAGCAGCGCGTTGCGCAGCGCATGGCCATAGACCACCCGCCCTTCCGGCGCGCCCTTGGCGCGGGCGGTGACGATGAAGTCCAGCGACAGCGTCTCCTGCATCTTGATGCGGGTGAGCCGGAAGATGAGGGCGAGGTGGTAGAGGCTGTAGGTGAAGGCGGGCAGCGCCAGATGGTGCAGCACGTCCAGCACCCGGCCCCAGCCCTGCGCCGGGGCGCGCAGGCTGTACATGCCCTGGCTGGGGAACCAGCCGAGATGCAGCGAGAAGGTGATGAGCGCGAGCTGGCCCAGCCAGAAGACCGGCATGGAATAGCCCGCCAGCGCCAGGAAGGTGCTGGTCTGGTCCGTGAGGGAATAGGGACGGCGTGCCGCCACCGCCCCCAGCAGGATGCCCAGCACGGAGGAGAGGACCAGCGCCGTCACCATGAGCAGCAGCGTCGCCGGCATGCGCGACAGGATGAGGTCGAGCACGTTCTGCCGGTAGCGCAGCGAATAGCCGAGGTCGAAATGGGCCATGCGGTCGAGATAGGCCCAGAGCTGCGTCAGGAGCGGCTGGTCGAGGCCGAACTCCTGGCGCAGGCCGTCGATATATTCCTGGCTGGCGTCCATGGACCCGACCAGGAAGTCGATCGGATCCCCGGGCGCCGCGTGGATCAGGAAGAAGTTGAGCAGGATCACCACCAGGATCAGCGGCACCGCCTGCGCAAGGCGTCGGAAGACATAGAAGATGAGGTCAAGGCTTCGCATCGCTGGGCCTCCGGCGAACGAGCGAAAGGGTGAGGCGCGTGCGCCTCACTTCACCTCGTAGGCGTCCTCGCGGCTCTGGATGTAGCCCTGGGGACCCGTGATGACGTCCTTGAAGCGCGCCGACACGGCATTGACGGTGGGCACCTCGAACAGAGGCAACGCCGGCATGTCGGTCATCAGGATCTTCTGGATGTCCTTCCACATGGCCGCGCGCTTCTCGCGGTCCAGTTCCTTGTATTCCGTATCGAAGAGGGCATCCGCCGCCGGGCTGGAATAGCCCATGGCGTTCACGTAGGGCGCCTTCTTGATCTGGTTGGTGTGGAAGCGCGGGGTCACCGAGAAGGTCGGGTCGGGGCCGGTGGTGAAGAGCTGGTTGGCGAGGTCGAAGTCCCAGTTGCGGAACACCTTGTCCACGAAGGCGAGGCGGTCCATCACCTGCACGGTCACGTCGATGCCCACGGCCTTGAGATTGTCCTTGATGATCTCGGCCGCGCGGCCCTCATAGTCGCGGCCCGCGCCCCAGGCGATGCGCAGCGAGAAACGCTTGCCGTCCGGCCCGCGTTTGAAGCCGGCCTCGTCCAGAAGCGCGTTCGCCTTGGCCACGTCGAGGGGATAATTGTAGGCGTCGGTGAAGATCCAGCCGAGACCGCTATTGATGGGGCTCTTGGCCACCTTGCCCTCGCCGAACAGCGCCTTCTTGCGGATGTCGTCGCGGTCGATGGCATAAGCGAGCGCCTGCCGGACGCGGGCGTCCTTCAGGTATTCATTGCGCATGTTCATGAGCATGAAGCCGTTGGTGGCCGGGGCCTCGCCGCCCTTCTCCACCACCACGAACCGCTTGTCCTTGCGCAGCTTCGCCACCTGATCGTAGGGCACGATGTACCAGTGGAGATAGTCGATGTCGCCGCGCTCGAAGGCCAGCATGCGGGCGCTGGCGTCGGGCACGATCTGGAACACGAGCCGGTCCAGATAGGGCTTGTTGGGCTTGAAGTAGTCGGGGTTCTTCACCAGCTCGATATGGCTGCCCCGCTGCCAGGACGAGAACTTGAACGGGCCGGAGCCGATGGGCTTCTGGTTCGCCGGGTTCGTCTTGGGGTCGGTGCCCTGGTAGATGTGCTTGGGCAGGATGAGCACGCCGCTGGAGAGCGGAGAGGCCAGGAGCGTCATGAAGGGCGCATAGGCCGTCTTCAGCTTCACTTCGAAGGTGTGCGGGCCGACCGCCTTCGCGTATTCCACGTTCGGCCACCACGAGGCCGCGCGGGGATGGGACTTCGCCACCGCCTCGTTGAACGTGTATTCCACGTCCTCGGCCGTCACCGGCTTGCCGTCATGCCACTTGGCATTGCGCACGAGGTTGAACGTGTAAGTGAGGCCGTCCGGGGAGACGGACCATGTTTCGGCAAGATCCGGCGTCGGCTGGAAATTGTAGTCGAGGCCGACGAGGCCGTTGAAGATGTTGGTGGCCGGAATGAAGGCCACCGTATCCGTGGTCGCGTGGGGGGCGAGCGTTCCCGGCTCGCTCTCCAGCGCGATGATCATGGTGCCGCCGGGTTTCGGCTGCGCCGTCGCGGGTGCGACAGCCCCGGCGAACAGGACGGATAGTGCGAGCACGCCGCTCGCGAGCAGGCTGGAAATGCGCATCGGATCCCCTCTGGATTATGGGCAACGTGCGACGGGAGGCTTTTTGCCTCTTATGGAAGCCAGTCTATGCAGCTCTTCCGACTTTCGTTCAGCATGAGCAAAAAGGTCCGCGAACATGAGCGAGGCTCATGATGCGGCGGGAATTGACACGTCCTGTGCGAGCCACGGGGACCATCCCGCCAGTTCCGCCTTGCACCGCGTCTCGATGATCTCGCGTGCGGCGGCGGCGAGCCGCGCGGGCAGGTCGGACAATTCCTCCTGGTGGGACACCACGAAGATCTTGCGGCGGATGCGCGGGGACGGCAGGGGCTCGATGCGCAGGCGCGGCACATGCATCGCGCTTTGCAGCAGGCAGAAGGGCGTCGTGATGGCCCAGCCGATGCCCGCCGCCACCATGCCCAGCACCGCGTCCGACGTGTCGAATTCGAAGCGCCCGGCGGCGTCGATCCGCAGGCGCCGCAGATATTGCTCGATGTCCTGCCCAGTCAGCGAGCGGGCGCTGTAGCGCACGAGATTGAGCTTGTCGCCGATGGCCTTGAGGGATTCCACCGGCCCGCTGAAGGACAGAGGGAGCGCCACCACATAGGGCTCGGAGAACACCTCGTGGATCTCGTAGGCCGCCTCGTCGAGATTGGGATTCGAGGTGAGGATCAGGTCCACCTCGCGGGTGATCAGCGAATGGATGTGGTTTAGCGACAGGCCCGACCAGATGGACCATTGCGCCGCCTCCTGGTGCAGCAGGCGCACGAGGTGGGGGCCGATGGCGGACACCACCGAATCCGCCATGGCGACCCGCAGGCGCGGCACCGCCTGGAAGCCTGAGGCCCGCACCCGAAGGGCGGTCTCGCGCGCATCCCGCAGCAGCCCTTCCGCCCGCTCCAGCAGCACCCGCCCGCCCGCCGTGGGCGCGATGGGGCGGACGCGGCGGTCGAGAAGCTCCGTCCCGAGCCCCTTCTCCAGGGCCGCGATGGCGTGGGAGACGCCGGACTGCGTCAGGCCGAGCCGCTGGGCCGCCAGGGTCATGGAGCCGCACTCCAGCACGCCGACGAAGATCTCCAGGGACCGCAGGTCGAAGATGGCGTCGCGCACGCGCGCATTGGTGACGGGAGCGGCCGTGCGATCGGGGCCAGGATGTCTGTTCGGCACGCCGCCTCCTGCGTCGGACAAGCGATCAGACTACACGAGACCGGCGGATTTCAATCAAACGTTTGAACACTTCCAATCTCTTGTGTGCCTGAACCGCATGTTTCGCGCAGGCCGAAAGCTGATCTTTTCGCCATCCCACGCTCGCCGCTTTCCCACCGGCTCGCGCAAAACCCCGCGCCCACAGAGCTGGCCCCGCGCCGCGCCTGCACAAATCCTATGCATCCTCCGGCGCGCACATTTAACCGGCGAAATGCGATTGACACCCCCGAATTTGTGATCACATCATGTGCTCACAAATGGAGGGCGCCGTGCCGACGATCCAGACAATCGAGACCTTCCTGGTGCAGCTGCCCACCCGGCGGGTCCACCAGTGGACGGGTCTCACAGAGCCCATCGGCCGCTATCTGCTGGTGCGCATAAGCGACGACGAGGGCCGCGTCGGCTGGGGCGAGGCGCCGGCCCTGAAGGACTGGGGCGGCGAGTTCGGGCGCTATTTCGGCGAGAGCGTCGCCATCGTGGATCTCGTCATCGCCCGCTATCTCGCGCCCGCCGCCAAGGGGCTCGAACTGGGCAACCCGGCCGAGCTTCACGCCCGCATGGATGCCAGCGTGAAGGGCTACCCCTACGCCAAGGCGGCGGTGGAATTCGCCTATTACGACCTCACCGGCAAATGGCTGGGCGTGCCCGTCCACACGCTGCTCGGCGGGAAGGTGCGGGACAAGATCGCTGTCACCCATTCCATCGGCCTCATCTCCGTGGAGGAGGCGGCGGCCGAGGCGGCGAAGGTCGCCCAGGAAGGCATCCGCACCATCAAGGTGAAGGTGGGCGTAGACCCGGACCGGGACGTGAAGGTGGTGGGCGAGGTGCGCGCCGCCGCCGGGCCGCAGATGGACATCTGCGTCGATGCCAACGAGGGCTACAAGACGCCCGGCGACGCGGTGCGGACCATCCGGCGGATGGAGAAGTTCGACCTCAAATATGTCGAGCAGCCGGTCATGGGCATCGAGCGCATCGCCGAGGTGGCCAAGGCCATCGACGCGCCGGTCATGGCGGACGAATCCGCCTGGAACGCCCACGACGCCATCCAGATCGCCGAGCGCCGGGCGGCGCAGATCGTCTCCATCTACACCACCAAGCCGGGCGGACTCTACAAGGCCATGGAAGTGGCCGCCGTGTGCCGCGCCGCCGGCATCATCTGCAACGTGAACGGCTCGGTGGAAACCGGAATCGGCAACCTCGCCAACCTCCATCTCGCCGCCGCCGCGCCCGCCGTCACGCTCTCCAACGTGGTGCCGGTCTCCACGCCCGCCGCCCACCAGCACGGCCAGATCGGTGGCATCTACTACCGCGACGACCTGATCGCCGCGCCCTTCCGCTTCGTGGACGGGGCCGTGGAGGTTCCCACCGCGCCCGGCATGGGCATCCCGGTCGATGAGGCGAAGATTTCCCAATACGGGGTCGAGAAATGAACATGGACGCATCCGCCGTTCGCGGCACCCGCACCGAGATCCTGGAGCGCCAGGCCAAGGCCATGAGCGCGGCGGGGCTCGACGCCATCGTCGCCTGCTCGCCCGAGAATTTCGCCTATGCGGCGGGCTTCGTGGTGCCCTCCCAGCCGCTGCTGCGCCACCGCCACGCCATGGCCGTGGTGCGCCCGGACGCGTCCCTCCACCTGTTCGCCGTGGACATGGAGGAGACCACCATCGTCCGCGAGGCGCCCGGCGTGCCGCTGGCCATCTGGAAAGAATTCTCCGAGGACCCCATGGCGGTGCTCGCGGACATGCTGAAGGGCCTCGGCCTGGAGGCCGCGCGCATCGGCATCGAGATGGACTATCTGCCTGCGGGCGACTTCGCGCGCCTCTCCGGCTTTCTCCCCCGCGCCACCTTCGTGGACGCCGAGCATCTCCTGTCGCGCCTGCGGCAGATCAAGACCCCCGGCGAAGTCGCCCTGCTGCGGCGCCTCGCGCGGATCGCGGACCAGGCCATCGGCGACGCGCTGGCGGCGGTGAAGGCGGGCAGCACGGAACTCGACATCGCCGCCCATCTCACGCGCAACATCTACGAGTTGGGCGCCGAGAACTTCAAGCTGCTCATCACCGCCACCGGCGAGCGCAGCCAGCTTCCCAATGTGGGCCCCACCGACCGCAAGCTCACCCGCGGCGACGTGTGCCGCGTGGAGATCTTCTCCGTCATCGGCGGCTATCAGGCCGGCGTGTGCCGCACCGCCTATGTGGAAGAGCCCCCGCCCATGGCGGAAGAGGTCTGGAAGCTCATGGTGGAGTGCAAGTACCGCATCCTCGACCTCGCCAAGCCGGGTGCCGACTGCCTCGCCATCTATCTCGACTTCGTCGAGCGCCTGAAGACCCTCGGCCTGCCGCCCATCTCCTTCGTCGGCCACGGCATCGGCCTGCACCTGCACGAGGACCCCTATCTCGGCGCGACGCCCCTGCTGGGCCAGCCCGGCAAGGGCGCGGTGCTGGAGGAGAACATGGTGCTCGGCTTCGAGCCGCTCTGCTACCGCACCGGCTACGGCTTCGGCGTGCAGAACAAGGACCTGATGCTGATCACGGCCACGGGGTCCGAACTTCTCTCCGACTATACCGACACCGACCGTCTGATCCGGATCGGCTGAGCCATGGCCAAAGCTCCAGGCATCACCATCGAGGACCTGTCGGTCGCCTTCAAGACCAAGACCGGCGCCGTGACCGCGCTCGACCGGGTATCGTTCGACATCGCGCCCGGCTCGTTCCTCAGCGTGGTCGGGCCCTCGGGATGCGGCAAGACCACGCTGCTGAAGGTCCTGTCCGGCGTGCTCCAGCCCTCCGGCGGGCGGGTCCTGTTCGACGGCGAGCCCATCTCGCGCGGCAAGGTGCAGGGGCAGGTCGGCTACGTCTTCCAGCGCGCCCTGCTGCTGCCGTGGCGCACCGCACTGGAGAACGTGATGCTCACGCTCGAAGTCGCCCGGCGCGGCATGAGCCTGAAGCAGCGCGAGCAGGAGGCGCGGCGCTGGCTGGCCATCGCCGGGCTCGAAGGCTTCGAGGACCGCCTGCCCCATGAATTGTCCGGTGGCATGCAGCAGCGCGTCTCCATCTGCCGCGCCCTCGCCTTCCAGCCCAAGGTCCTGCTCATGGACGAGCCGTTCGCGGCGCTGGACGAGATCACCCGCGAGACGCTCCAGGAAGAACTGCTGCGCCTGTGGGCGCAGACCGAAACCACTGTGGTCTTCATCACCCACTCCATTCCCGAGGCGATCCTCTTGTCCGAGCAGATCGTGGTCATGTCCGCCCGGCCCGGCCGGGTGCTGGAGCGCATCGAGGTGCCCTTCGCGCGGCCGCGCGGCGAGGAGGTGCGCGAGCGTCCCGAATTCGCCGCCCTCGCCGCCCGCATCCGCGGCCATCTGCGCCACCGCGACACCGCGCGGCGCCCCGAGCCGGTGGAGGCCTGAGCCATGTACCGGGTCTCCGTCACCCTCGGCCAGATCATGGTCTTCGTGCTGTTCTTCGCGGTGTGGGAAGGGCTGGTGGTGTTCATGGCCATCAAGCCCGTCATCCTGCCGCCGCCGAGCCGGGTGGCGGAAGTGGCGTGGGAGAACCGCGCCCTTCTCCTCAAGAACACCTGGCCCACCTTCGTCGCCATCTCGCTGGGCTTCATCTACGCGGTGGTGAGCGGCTTCATCATCGCGGTGGGCATCGCCTATTCGCGGCTCATCCGCGAATTGACCTATCCGTTCCTCGTCACCGCCCAGATCCTGCCGAAGATCGCCTTCGCGCCGCTCTTCCTCATCTGGTTCGGGTTCGGCCTCATGCCCAAGGTGGTGATCGCCGCGCTGATCGCCTTCTTCCCGGTGGTCATCAACACCGCCAAGGGCCTGTCCTCGGTGGATTCCGAGCTGCTCCAGTACATGGACTCTCTGGGCGCCAGCGCCTGGGAGAAGTTCACCAAGATCAGCCTGCCCTGGGCCATGCCCTATTTCTTCGCGGCGCTGAAGATCTCCATCACGCTCGCCATCGTCGGCGCGGTCGTGGGCGAGTTCGTCGCGGCGGGCGAAGGGCTCGGCTACGTCATCAACGCCTCGAACATCACCCTCGATACCGAGCTGATGTTCGCCGCCATCATCTGCATGAGCCTGCTCGGCATCGCCCTGTTCCTCGTCATCGTCCTGCTGGAGCGGCTGGTCCTGCCGCGCGGCCAGGACAGCGGCGGGGTGCAGGCGACCATGTGAGAACCCGGCGCCCGCGCCGTCGAGGGGCCGCCCTGGCCTTTCCAACAAGAGGGGACTGACGATGACGAACACACGCAGGTCTTTTCTGCGCACCGCCGCGGCGGCCGCGCTCGGCCTCGCCTTCACGGTCTCCGCCCAGGCGGCCGACAAGGTGAAGCTGCGGCTCGACTGGGTCTTCGGCTCCGAGCACGCGCCCATCTTCCTCGCGCTGGAGAAGGGCTTCTTCAAGGACGAGGGCATCGACCTCGATCTGCTGCCGGGCGAGGGATCCTCGGTGACGGTGAAGCTGGTGGGCAACCGCGACGCCGAGTTCGGCTACGCCACCGCCGACCAGGTGCTCATCGGCGCCCAGCGCGGGCTGCCGCTGGTGACGACGGCCGTGGTGCTCCAGCAGAACCCCACCGCCTTCATCTTCAAGACCTCCCAGAACATCAAGGACGTGAAGACGGACCTCTATGGCAAGACCATCGGCGTCCAGATGAAGAGCAATACCGGCCGCCAGTGGGATGCGCTGAAGAAGGAGCTGAAGCTCGATCCCGCCAAGCTGAAGGAAGTGCCCGCCGACGGCGCGCTCGTCGCCCTCCTGGCGTCCAACCGCATCGACGTGGGCGTGGGCTTCTACTTCAACGACGCGCTAAAGCTGAAGGCCAGCGGCGAGGACGTGAGCTGGATCCTCTTCGAGGACCTGGGCATGAAGATGTACTCCACGTCGCTCCTCACCAATGCCGAGCTGATCAAGGAAAAGCCGGACCTCGTGCGCCGCTTCACGCGAGCCTTCATGAAGGGCTGGAGCTATTCCATCGCCAACCCGAAGGAGGCGCTCGACGCCTTCATCAAGGCCAATCCGTCCACCGACAAGGCCTATGCCGAGCTGAAGCTACCCGAGGTGCTGAAGCTCACCCAGTCGGCGGACGTGAAGGCCAACGGCCTCGGCCACTCCACGGCGCCGGCCTGGAGCGGCCTCCAGGACCAGCTCATCATCATGGAGATGATGAAGGAAAAGACCGACGTCACGAAGGTCTTCACCAACGACTTCCTGAAGTGACCTGAACGGAGACGCGCGGTGGCCAAGAACGACATTCTCATCATCGGCACGGGTTATTTCGCCGAGATCATGATCGGAGACCTTGCCGCCACCGCGCGCCGGCCCGTGACGGTCGTCATCGGCGGGCGGAATGCGGAACGGCTGGACTGGCTGAAGGAGGCGGGGAATGCGCGCGCCGCCATCTTCGGCACCCCGGCCCGCTTCGAGACCACCCGCCTCGATGCCACGTCCAGCGAAACGGTGGGCGAAGGCATCGCTGCGGTGGACCCCGCCATCGTGGTCCAGTCCGCCTCGCTCCAGTCGCCCTGGAAGGTGGACACGCTGGACAGCAAATGGTCGAAGCTGGTAGCGGATGCCGGCTTCGGCATGACCATCGCGTTCCACGCCACCTTGCCCGCCCGCAGCGCCGCCGCCGTCTCCCGCATGGCGGGCGCGCGGACCTTCGTGAACACCTGCTACCCCGACGGGGTGAACCAGGTGCTGCACAAGGCGGGCCTGCCCATCACCTGCGGCGTGGGCAATATCGGCATCTTTTCCTCCATCATCCAGGCGCTGGTGCCGTTCGAGCGGCGCGGGGACGTGCGGGTTCTCGGCCATCACCAGCACCTGGTGCAGTGGCGCAAGCCCGGCGCCGAGCGCACCGGCGCCCCGGTGCGGGCCTGGATCGGGGATGAGGAGATCGCGGACGTGGACGGCCTCACCCGCCATGTCCAACTCCCCTATCGCGAACTGAACGCCATCTCCGGCGCCGCCGCCGTGCCGGTGCTCCTCGCCCTGGCGGGCCATGGCGAGATCCTGGCCCATGTGCCCGGCCCAGGCGGCCTGCCGGGTGGCTATCCCGTGCGGGTCGATACCGGGACGGTCACGCTCGACCTGCCCGCCGGGATCTCGCGGGAAGACGCCATCGCCTGGAACCGCAGCTTCGAACCCGCCGACGGCGTGAGCGTGAGCGAGGACGGCCGCGTGACCTATTCCGAACAGGCCCGCACGGCGCTCGCCGCCTACAGCCCGGACCTCGCCAACGGCTTCCATGTGACCGAGGTGGAAGCGGCCGCGCAGGCCCTGGGAGACCTGCGCGCGCGGCTCGGCGGCTGAACCTTCATGCCGTCCCTCCCGCTCACCCCGTCCTTCCAGCTCGACGGGCGCCGTGCGCTCGTGACCGGCGCCGGGCGCGGCATCGGCCGCGCGGCCGCCGCCGCCTTGGCGCAGGCGGGCGCCCACGTCACCCTGTGCGCCCGGACCGGCGACGAGGTGGAAGCTGTGGCCCGGGCGATCCGGGACGCCGGCGGACAGGCGGACGCGGCGGTGCTCGATGTGTCGGACGTGGCGGCGATCGCCGCGTTCGCGGCGGCGCGCGCGCCGTTCGACATCCTGGTGAGCAATGCCGGCCGCAACGACCTGAACGCGCTGGACGACGTGACCCCTGCGGATTTCGACGCCCTGTTCGGGCTCAATGTGCGCGGGCTCTATTTCCTCACGCAGGCCGTGGCGCGGGGGCTCCGGACGGCCGGGCGGCCGGGCTCCATCATCCACATGTCGTCGCAGCTCGGCCATGTGGGCGCGGCGCGGCGTTCGCTCTACACGGGGTCGAAATTCGCGGTGGAGGGGCTGACGAAGGCGCTCGCCATCGAGCTGGCCCCGGCGGGCATCCGGGTGAATGCCATCGCGCCCACCTTCACCGACACGCCCCTGACCCGAAGCTACGCCCTGGATGCCTCAGCGCTGGAGGCGGTGCGCGCGCGCATCAAGCTCGGCCGCGTCGGGCAGGTGGAGGATCTCATGGGGGCGGTGGTGTTCCTCGCCTCCGACGCATCGTCCCTCGTCACCGGCACGTCACTGGTGGTGGACGGCGGATGGACGGCGGACTGATGTCACAGCTCGATATCCACCTCGTGCAGCCGCGCCTGGATGTTGCGCGACAGGTCCTTGAACCGCGCGCCGTTGAGCACGTGGAACATGGTGGTGTTGATGTCGCGCTCCACCGCCTCGCGCATGTCCTGCGGGCGGTTGCGGCGCAGGGCATCCAGCATGCGCACATGGTTGGAGGCGTCCCAGGGCGTGTCCGGGGAGAGCAGGGAATAATAGAGGGTGGGGCCGCAGCGCAGCCACAGGGCCTCGATGAGCGGCATCAGGAAACGCGAGCGCGACGCCCCGTAGAGCGTGAAATGGAAGGCCTGGTTGGCGATGAGGCAGAGGCGGATGTCGCCGTCGTCGATGGCCTTCACCAGCCGGTCATTGAGGGCGCCGAGGCGCTCCAGAAGCTCCGGCGTGGCGTTCGCGCACGCCGCCGTGGCGGCCATCCCCTCCAGGGAGATGCGCACGGCGTTCAGTTCCCGCAGGTCCGCCTCGGTCAGCCGGGGCACGCGGGCGGAGCGGCTCGCCATGGCTTCGAGCACATTGGAGGCGATGAGGTGCTTCAGCGCCTCGCGCACCGGCATGGGGCTGGTTCCCAGCGCCGAGGCGAGGTTGCGGATGGAGAGCACCTGGCCGGGCACGAAGGCGCCGCGCATCAGGCCGCGGCTGATCTTCTCCAGCGCCATGTCCTGGATCTCGCCGCGCTTGGACAGGCGCGCCGCGGGTTCGGTCATGAGGTCGGTCCGGGAATCGGTTTCAAGCTCGTCTCGGAGAAGCTCCAGATCGCTCATGACTGTCTCTGGTTGTGCGCGTCAACGCAATCGCTGGCTTGGCTACAGGTTAGGCGTGATCACTTAACGTGATCACATCTTCTGTAGTCGCTTCTGGCTATTCGTCAATCACGGTGGTGGGGCATGAAAGTCGCCATATTGGGTGCGGGGGCCGGTGGCGCCGCCGCCGTCGCGGAACTGACGCTGGCCGGACACCACGTCGCGTTGTGGAACCGCTCCGCCGCCACCATCGCCCCCTTCGCGGAGCACGGAATAGCCTATGAGGGCGTCCTGGGCGAGGGGGTGGTCCGCTCCGCCACCGTGACGGCGGATCTCGCCACCTCCATAGCGGACGCCGAGGCAGCGGTGGTGACGCTGCCCACCATCTCCCACGCCGCCGTGGCACGCACCCTCGCGCAGGCGGGCTGGGGCTCCGCGCGGCCGGTGGTGCTCAATCCCGGCCATACCGGCGGCGCCCTCGCCTTCCGGCATGCCTTTGCCCAGGTCTCGGCGCCGCCGCCCATCGCCGAACTGTCTACGCTCACCTATGTCGCCCGCAAGTACGCGCCCCATAAGGTGACGGTGACGGGCCGGGCGAAGCAGGTGCGCGCCGCCGCCCTGCCCGGCGGGCAGAATGCCCTCGCCTTGGCGCAGCTCCTGTTCCCCGGCGCGGTGCCCGCCGCCAACGTGCTGGCGACCGACCTCTCCAACGTCAACATGGTGGTCCATCCCCCCGGCGCCGTGCTGGCGGCCGCCTGGGTGGAGGCGCGGGGCGGCGACTTCACCTTCTACGTGGACGCCATGACCCCCGGCGTGGTGCGGGTGATGGAGCGCCTGGATGCCGAGCGGCGCGCCGTGGCGGCGGCCTTCGGCATCGCCCTGCCCGGCCTCATCGAGGAGATGCGGGCCATCGGCACCGTGTCCGAGGACGCCCCCGCCGACGATTATGTCGCCGCCATTTCCGGCGGGGAGGCGAACCGCAGGATCAAGGGGCCCGACAGCCTCGCGCACCGCTACTACCAGGAGGATTTCGCCTACGGCCTGACGCCGTTCCTCGCCTTCGCCGCCATCGCGGGGGTGGCGACGCCCGTGGCCGCCGCCCTTTCGCGCCTCGGCGACGCCGCCTGCGGCCTGCCGGACGGCGCGGGGCGCACCGCGCAGGCCATGGGCATCGCCGGCCTCTCGCGCGACGGCCTCCTCGCATGCGTGGGCGGGTGACATGACGCGCCTCGACCGTCTCCACACCATCGACGACATGCGCGCCGCCGCCCGGCGCGTGCTGCCGCGCATGCTGTTCGACTTCGTGGACGGCGGAGCGGGCGACGAGGCGACCCTCGCCCGGAACGCGGGCGCGTTCGGCGCGCAGGCGCTGCTGGCGAGCGCCCTCACCGGCGGCGCCGAGCGGGACCAGGGCCGCGTGCTGTTCGGCCGCCGCATCGAGACGCCCATCCTGGTGGCGCCCACCGGCTCATCGGGCCTGCTCTGGCCGCGCGGCGAGGCCGAGGTGGCCCGCGCCTGCGCGGCGGCGGGCACCATCATGAGCGTCAGCGCCGCCGCCACCCTCTCCATCGAGGAGGTGGCGCAGGCGGCGCCCGGCCCCAAATGGCTTCAAGTGTTCGTCTACAAGGATCGCGGCATCACCCGCGCGTTCGCGGAGCGGGCGAAGGCGGCCGGCTACGAGGCGCTGGTGCTCACCATCGACTGCCCCTTGCTGGGCCGCCGCGAGCGCGACCTGCGCAACGGCTTCACCATCAATCCCCGCCTGCGGCCCGGCCTGCTGCTGGACGCCGCGCTTCATCCCGCCTGGTGGCTGCGCATGCTGCGCACCCCGGACGTGACATTCCGCAATTTCGAGGCGCACGGCGCGGCGGGCCTCTCCGACATGGCCCGCTACATTTCCCTGCTCATCGACCCCGCCGTGTCGTGGGACGACGTGGCATGGCTGCGCTCCATCTGGGATGGGCCGCTGGTGATCAAGGGGATCCTGCGCCCGCAGGACGCCCGGCGCGCCCTGGACCTCGGCTGCGACGGCGTGCAGGTCTCCAACCATGGCGGGCGCCAGTTCGACCAGACGCTGGGAACGCTGGAGGCGCTGCCCGCCATCGTGGACGCGGTGGAGGGCCGGGTGCCGGTGCTGCTGGATGGCGGCGTCCGGCGCGGGACGGACGCGCTCAAGGCCGTCGCCCTCGGCGCCACCGCCGTCCTCATCGGGCGCAGCCATCTGTGGGGCCTCGCCCTCGCCGGGGAGCGCGGCGTCGCCCACGCCTTGTCGCTGCTGAAGGCCGAGATCGACCTCGCCATGGCCATCGGCGGCTGGACGCGCCTCGACCAGATCACGCGAGCCGACATCCGCGCCGTGGCGCCGCTCGCCCACGCAGCCTGAGGGAGGAAGACATGGGGATCATCACGGACCGGCTGGAAGCGCTCGGCATCACGCTGCCGAAGCCGTCGGTGCCCTCGGCCAATTACGTGCCGTCGCGCCGCATCGGGAACCTGCTGTTTGTGGCCGGGCAGGTGCCGAGCTGGAACGGCAGCGACCGCTTCACCGGCAAGCTCGGCGACACGGTCAGCATCGAGCAGGGCCAGGCGGCCGCGCGCCTGTGCGCCGTCAACCTCATCGCCCAGGCGTCCGCCGCCCTGGACGGCGACCTGGACGCCATCGCCTCGGTGGTGCGGCTGGCGGGCTTCGTGAATGCGGTGCCGGACTTCGGCGACCACCCGAAGGTGGTCAACGGCGCCTCCGACCTCATGGTGGCGGTGTTTGGCGAGGCCGGGCGCCACATGCGCATCGCGGTCGGCTCCTCCTCCCTCCCCCGCAACGTGCCGGTGGAGGTGGAGGGCCTGTTCGAGCTGCGCTGACCACCGCCGGCCTCAGGCGGCGTGCTCCTCGGCCGCGGCGCGGTGATAGTCCGCGTCCCGGTCGTGGTCGTGCGCCTGCTGGTAGGCGCTCTCGCTCATGCCGCGCTTCCAATAGCCCACCACGACGAGGTCGCGCGGCGGCAGGTGGCGCGTGTCCCGCAGATAGCCGCGCAAGGTGCGCGCGGCCGCGGATTCCGCCGCCACCCAGGCGCAGACCCGGCGGCCCTCCGGCCAGGGCAAGGCGGTGACGGCGTCCTGAAGCAACGTGGTCGTGCCCGCCGGCGCGCCGGCGCGATGGAGATAGACGAGGCGCACGCCGCGCGGCCGCGCCAGATCCAGTTCCTCCGTCGCGTCCGGCACCTCCACGAAGGCCACGCCCTGCGCATCGGCGGGAAGCCGCTCCAGGATGGCGGCGATGGACGGCAGGCCGCTCTGGTCCCCCGCGAGCACGTGGAACTCGCCGAGCGGCAAATCGCGCCCGCCCGGCCCGCCGATGCCGACCTCGTCGCCGGGCATCGCGCGCGCGGCGAACCGTGCCGCCACGCCCTCAGCCCCGTGCAGCACGAAGTCCACCGTCAGCTCGCCCGCCGCCCGGTCGAGGCGGCGCACCGAATAGGTGCGCACGATGGGGCGCTCGGCCGCCTCCGGCCAGAGCGGGCGCCCGTCCGCGCCCTGGAGCGGCCAGCGGGGCACGGCGAGACCCTCCGGCGGAATGAGGAGCTTCAGGTTGGGCCCCGCCTTGATGCCCTCGATCTCGGCCCCGCCCAGCACCAGACGGCGCATGCGCGGCGTGAGGGGAAGGGTGCGCAGGACCTTGAGGACGCGCAGCCCGTGGTAGCGCGGCAATTGGCCGTCCATGTTCAAGCGTCTCCCGTTTTGGCGGCGGGCGGCGCGGGGCCGTCCACCACGATCTGGAGGGTCCCGCGCGAGCAGGTCTCGACACGGCCCTCGACGCCGTAGACCTGCGCCAGCAGCGCCGGTGTGAGGGTCTGCGCGGGGGCGCCCTGCGCGGCGCAGCGCCCCTCCGAAAGGACCACGATATGGTCGGCGGACCGCGCCGCGAGCGCGAGGTCGTGGAACACCGCCACCACCAGCCGCCCCTCCCCCGCCAGCCGCCGCAGGATCGCCATGACCAGCGCCTGGTGCCGCAGGTCCAGCGCGCTGGTGGGCTCGTCCAGCAGCAGCACGTCGGGCCGCCGCACCAGCGCCTGGGCGAGGCTCGCCAGTTGCCGCTGCCCGCCGGACAGGCGGTCCAGCGGCTCCAGCGCCAGGGCGCCGATGCCCAGATCATCCAGCGCCGCCGCCGCGCGCGCCTGCACCTCGCCGCCGGGCAGCGGCACGGCGCCGGGGCTCGCCTGGACCGCGCCCATCACCGTCTCCATCACCGTCAGCGCCACCCCGGCGGGCAGCGACTGGGGCATGAAGCCGATCCGCGCCGCGCGCTCGGCGCGCGGCAGGCCCGCGAGGTCCACGTCATCGAGGCTGATGCGCCCGCGCACGGGAAGAAGCCCGGCGATGGCGCGCAGCAGCGTGGACTTGCCCGCCGCGTTCGGCCCCACAAGGGCGGTGACGCCGCCCCCGCGCAGCGGCGCGAGCGTGAGGTCGCGCACCACCTCCCGCCGGCCGTAGCCGACGCTGGCCGCGCGGATCTGGAGGGAGAGCGCGCCCGTCATGCGCGCCGCCCGAACATGAGGAGCACGAACACCGGCACGCCGACGAGGGCCGTGACAATGCCCACGGGCAGGACCGCGCCGGGCACGATCAGCTTGCTGGCCGTGGCGGCGAGCGACAGCACCAGCGCCCCGGTCAGCGCGCTCGCGGGCAGGAACAGCCGATGGTCCTCGCCCACCAGCAGCCGCGCCATGTGCGGCGCCACGAGGCCGATGAAGCCGATGATGCCCACGAAGGACACCGCCGCACCGGTGAGCACGCTGACCCGCACCAGCGACCACAGGCGGACCCGCGCCACGTTCACGCCGAAGCTCTCGGCCCGCTCCACGCCGAGGCGCAGCGCCGTGAGGCGCCAGGCGGCGGCGAGCGAGAAGGGCGCCGTGCAGGCGAGCGCCAGGGCCAGGAGCCCGACCTTGTCCCAGCTTGCCCGCCCGAGGCTCCCGAGCGTCCAGAAGACGAGCTGCTGAAGCGCCTGCTCGCTGGCCACATATTGCAGCAGCCCCACCAGCGCATTGAAGCTGAAGAACAGCGCGATGCCGAACAGCACCACGGTCTCGCTCCCCGCCCCGCGCGCTCGCGACAGCGCCTGGATGAGCAGCATGGAGCCGAAGGCAAACAGGAAGGCGTTGGCGGAGATGATCCAGGTCAGCGGGATGAAGGGCACGCCCACCCCGAGCACGATGGCGAGCGCCGCGCCGAACACGGCGGCCGAGGAGGTGCCGAGGGTGAGCGGGCTCGCCAGCGGGTTGTTGAGCACGGTCTGCATCTCCGCGCCCGCCAGCGCCAGCGCCATGCCCACCAGCACCGCCATCATCGCCTGGGGCAGGCGGATGTCGCGGATGATGACGAGGCTGGTCCTGGACGCCTGGTCCGGGGCGAGAAGCGCCATGACCGCCTCGCGCAGCGACAGGCCGGAGGCGCCGCTGGACAGGTCCAGCAGGAAGGCGCCCATGGCGGCGGCGCCCACCAAAGCGAGCAGCAACAGGCGGCGCGCCAGAAGCCTGCGATAGCCGGCAACCGCCTCGGCGGCGGACGCAGAGAGGACGGGGGAGCCGGTCGTCATGGCTTGAGATCGACCCAATAGGTTCCGGTGAAGGGCACCGCCAGGAAGCGGGCGTTGATCTCCTTGAGCGTGGCGTCGGGGTCGAGGTCCGCGAACCGGTCCGGGTGGATCCATTTCGCGAGCGCTTCCGCCACCAGCACATTGAGGGGCAGGTTCACGAGGTTGTGGAACAGGCCGTGGACATTGCCCGAGCGCACCGCCGACAGGTCGGCGACGCCGCTGCGGCTCACCACCGCCTTCAGGCTCGCCCGCGCCTCTTCCACCCTGTAGCCCGGCCCGAGTACGAGCCCGCCGGTGCCCTTCATGTGCGGCCCGCCGGTGGCGATGTAGACCGTCGGATCCTCACGCAGCACATATTCCAGGGCGAGATGGCCGTGGGTGCCGGGAATGACGTCGGCGGCGATGTTGTGCCCGCCGGCGAAGTCGATGAAATCGCCGATGCTGCCGCGCGCGGGCACGTTGCAGCACGGGCCGGAGCCGCCCGCATGGGCCTCCAGCAGCACTTTGGGGCGCGTGACGCCGGGCGCCTTCAGCCGCTCCGCGATGCGCGCCATCCGCGCCTCGTAGAAGTCGACATAAGCCGCCGCCTGCGCGTCGCGGCCGATGGCGGCGCCGAGGACGCGCAGGCTCGGCACCGTGTTCTTGAACGGGTGCGCGAAGAAATCCACGAAGATGACGGGCACCCCCGCCGCCGCGAACTGGTCCAGCATCTGCTGGGGCCGCGAGGCACCGAGCCGCCCGCTGAGGACGACCAGATCGGGCTGCACGCTCAGCGCCTTCTCCACGGAGAAGCTCTCCTCCGAGCCCTCGCCCACCAGCGGAACATCGTCCACCCGGGGAAAGGCGGCGCGCACCAGCCCATAAGTTGCCGGATCCCGGCGCCGCAGGTCGGCGGACCAGCCCGCGAGCAGGGCCACCGGGTCGCGGTCCAGCAGCGCCAGGGCGATGAGCTGTCGCCCTTCGGCCAGCACGATGCGGGTGGCGGGCGCCTTCAGGGTGACGGTGCGCCCGGCGATGTCGGTGAGCGTGACCGGCGCCGCCCGCGCGGGCAGCATCGCGCCGGCCAGGACGGCGAGCAGCGTGAGAACAGCCGGAAGGAGAGACGGAGGGCGCGCGGCGCGTGACGTCATGACCAATCCTCGAATGCGAACCGGGCGGCACGGCCGAGAGCGCCGGGAATGACGCTGCCGTGGCTCTCGCCCTCGAAAATCTGCATCGACACCTTGAGCCGGTCTGGCGCGAGCGGGGCGAGGCAGGCGGCCAGCGCCTGCGCCTCCTCCACCACCCGCCGCTCGGCGAGGCGGCGGGTGGTGGAGGAGGCGCAGGCGCTGGCCGCCTGCCTCGCCCCGCTCGCGCCAGACCGGCTCAAGGGGTCGATGCAGATTTTCGAGGCCGAGAGCCACGGCAGCGTCATTCCCGGCGCTCTCGGCCGTGCCGC
>JACESF010000054.1 GCA_013911975.1 Hyphomicrobiales bacterium
ACATGATGGTGGGGGCGGTGAAGGAGGGGGATGCCTATTACTTCGCCTTCGTGAACTTCACCACGCTGGGCTACGGGGATGTGCTCGCCGTCCCCCGCTGGCGTATCCTCGGCCCTATCACGGCGGCCAACGGGATGCTGCTGTTCGGCTCGTCCACGGCGCTCATGTTCGCCGTGCTCACCCGCGCGGGAATGGTGCTCCACGTCTACGACCCGAAGCCGGGCCACAAGCGCCCGGTGCGCCGGAAGAAGCCGGTGCGCATCGCCCCGGAAAGCATCGAGGGGCCGGTGGAGATCCAGAAGGAGACCTGAGGCGCGCCGCGAAAGCGGGCGGTCAGTCGCCCGCCACCTGCGTGAGGCGCACGGTTTCCTGGAGCGCGGTGCCGAAGGGCGTGGCCACCGTCTCCAGTTTCATTTCCGCGACGGTCTGGGGCGCGGTGACGGGCTGGCCCGTCCGGTTGACCGCCAGCAGCGTGCCCGATCCATCCGTCAGGTCGAACGACATGGGCAGCGCGGTGAGGTAGGCCGTCAGCTTGTCGATGCGCCCGGCGGCCACCTGCGCGCCCGGCATGCCGCGCTCCTCGGAGGCGGGGAAGCCCATGCGGGTGAAGTCGAAGCCCTCCACCGACACGACCACGCCATTCTCATGGACCCGCGCCACCAGGACGCCGCCCACCTTGATCTCGTAGCGCACCGGGCTCGACGTGTAGGACTGGTCCGACAGGCCGGGCACCACGCCGATGCCGGGAACGGAGACCGTGCCCACGGGATGGGTGGTGGTCTCCACATGCCCGGACGCGTCGTAGATGAAGTCGCCCACCGTGGTGTCGCCGCCCACATACACGGGCGGGATGGGTTGAAGGGCGGGCGCCTGATGGAGGAAGGTCGCCGCGGCCTGGCCGGCCCGCAGGTCATCGTTCAGGGGCTTTGCGGTGGCGGACGCCTCGTCCACCTTCCCGACGGCGCTTATGGAAGTGATCATCGACGCCTCGCTTCGGTTTCGTGGCGGATCTTGATCCGGGCCCTCAAGGCACGCATCGCGCGCCGACAGGCCAAATGAAAAATCGGAAATCGAAATGAATCTGCTTGGCACGCTGGCATTTGAAGCTTGCGCGAGGCTGACCACGGGCGGCCGCCGACAAAGCCGCGGCAGGCGCTTGCGCGCGCCTCAGGCCAGCGGCAGGACGTTGGAATATTTCACCTGCTCCAGGGCGAAGGAACTTTCGATGGAGGCGATGCCCTCCACCCGGGTCAGCTTGGTCTTCAGGAAGCGCTCGTAGCTGTCCAGGTCGGCCACCACCACCCGCAGCAGATAATCGCGCTGCCCGGTCATGAGGTAGCATTCCAGCACCTCGGGCCAGCGCCGGATCGCCGCCGCGAACGCATCCAGCGCATCCTCGCGCTGGCGCTCCAGCTTGATGGAGACGAACACGCTCACCGGCAGCCCGGCGGCGCGCTGGTCCAGCACCGCCACATAGCGGTCGATCAGCCCGGACGCCTCCAGCGCCCGCACCCGCCGCAGGCAGGGAGAGGGGGAGAGGCCGACGCGGGCGGCGAGATCCGAGATGCTCATGCGCCCGTCCTCCTGCAGCAGGGCGAGGATCCGGCGATCGACCGTATCGATCTGCATGTTTTTGCCAATCCGTGGTTCAATCACGCAAAGATAATGCCCTCTGATCTCTCATGACAGCGAAAATCGATGCATTTCATGCCGAGGCGGGGCGCTAAGATGCGCGGATAAGGAAATCCGGGGAGGGCCGGCCATGGCCGTCGATGCGCGCACGCTGAAGATTCTCGCGGACCTGGAGCGCAAGGCGCTCTGGCTGGCGAGCTGGACCATCCACAATGCCAACCATCTGCGCGACAGCGTGGACGGGTTGAAGGTGGGCGGGCACCAGGCGTCCTCGGCCTCCCTCGCCACCATCATGACCGCGCTCTATTTCCACACCCTGCGCCCGCAGGACCGGGTGGCGGTGAAGCCCCATGCGAGCCCGGTCTTCCACGCCATCCAGTATCTGCTGGGCCAGCAGACGCGGGAGAAGCTGGAGGCGTTCCGCGCCTTCAAGGGTGCCCAGTCCTATCCCTCGCGCACCAAGGACACGGACGACGTGGACTTCTCCACCGGCTCGGTGGGCCTCGGCGTCGCGCAGACGCTGTTCGCCAGCCTCGCCCAGGACTATGTGCGCGCCCACGGCCTGCTGAAGCGGCCCGAGGGGCGGATGATCGCGCTGGTGGGCGACGCGGAACTGGACGAGGGCAACGTGTTCGAGGCCCTGCTGGAGGGCTGGAAGCACGATCTGCGCAACACCTGGTGGATCATCGACTACAACCGCCAGAGCCTCGACGCCGTGGTGCGCGAGGGACTGTACGAGCGCTTCGTCGGCCTGTTCGAGGCCATGGGCTGGCAGGTGGTGATCCTGAAATACGGCTCGCTCCAGGAGGCCGCGTTCCGCGAGCCCGGCGGCGACCGGCTGAAGGCGTGGATCGACACCTGCCCCAACACCGAATATTCCGCGCTCACCTTCCAGGGCGGCGCGGCGTGGCGCAAGCGCCTCATGGACGATCTGGGCGACCAGGGCGAGGTCTCCGCCCTCCTGGCGCGCCGCTCGGACGCGGAACTGTCGGCGCTCATGACCAATCTGGGCGGCCATGACCTGCCCACCATCATCGACGCGTTCGACGGCATCGACCATGACCGGCCGGTCTGCTTCCTCTGCTACACGGTGAAGGGCTCCGGCCTGCCGCTGGCGGGGCACAAGGACAACCATGCCGGCCTCATGACCGCCAACCAGATGGACACGCTGCGCGGGTCCATGAACATCCGGCCCGGCCATGAATGGGACCTGTTCGAGGGGCTGGCGACGCCGCCCGCCCAACTGGCGGCCTTCCTGAAGGAGGTGCCGTTCCGCCGCGAGGGCACCCGCCGCTTCACCGCCCCGGCGCTGCCCGTGCCGCCGGTGGAGCCGCCACGCAATGCCACCCTCTCCACACAGGCCGGGTTCGGCCTCATCCTCCAGGACCTCGCCAAGGGCGACAGCGACCTTGCCGCGCGCATCGTCACCACCTCGCCGGACGTGACGGTCTCCACCAATCTCGGCCCCTGGGTGAACCGGCGCGGACTGTTCGCGGAGCGCGCGCTCGCCGACGTGTTCAAGCGCGAGCGCATCCCCTCCACGTTCAATTGGGAGTTCTCGCCGGAGGGCCAGCACATGGAGCTGGGCATCGCGGAGATGAACCTGTTCCTGATGCTTTCCGCGCTGGGCCTCTCCCATTCCCTGTTCGGGGCGCGGCTCATTCCCGTGGGGACGCTCTACGACCCCTTCATCTGCCGGGGCCTCGATGCGCTGAACTATGCCTGCTACCAGGATGCCCGCTTCATCCTGGTGGCGACGCCTTCGGGCATCACGCTCGCGCCGGAGGGCGGGGCGCACCAGTCCATCTCCACGCCGCTCATCGGCATGGCGCAGGACGGGCTCGCCTCGTTCGAGCCCGCCTTCGTGGACGAGCTGGCGGTGCTCATGGGCTTCGCCTTCGACTATGTGCAGCGCGACGGCGAGGCGGAGCCGGACGCGGGCAACTGGCTGCGGGACGCCACCGGCGGCTCCATCTATCTGCGCCTGTCCACCCGCGCCCTGGAACAGCCCGCGCGCAGCTTCTCCGATACCCAGCGCCGCCACATGGTGGATGGGGCCTATTGGCTGCGGGAGCCCGGGCCCAATTGCGAGGTGGTGGTGGCGGTGCAGGGCGCGCTGGCGCCCGAGGCCATCGCCGCCGTCGGCCTCATGGCCGAGGACCGGCGGGACGTGGGCCTGCTCATGGTGACGTCCGCCGACCGGCTGAATGCCGGCTGGACGGCGGCCTCACGGGCGCGGGAGGCGGGGCATTGGGACGCTATGAGCCATGTGGAGCGGCTGCTGGCGCCGCTGCCGCGCCATTGCGGCCTCGTGACCGTGCTGGACGGCCATCCCGCGACCCTCGGCTGGCTCGGCTCGGTGCTGGGCCATCGCACCCGCGCGCTGGGCGTGGAGCATTTCGGCCAGACCGGGACGCTTCAGGACCTCTACCGCCACCACGGCATCGACACGGCGGCCATCGTGTCCGCCGCCCAGGCCATCGCGCCGGGGCGGCCGGTGCGCCACCTGCGCGCCTTGTGACGGCGGGCGGCCACCGCGCCGGACGTCGGGCGGGGACCGATCGACATGCGCCGAAATACACCCTCTTGCCGGGTCATGGCCGGGCTTGCCCCGGCCATCCACGGGGTTCCGCCGGGTGCCCGCTCGACGCAGAGGCTGGAATGCCCGGGACGAGCCCGGGCATGACGGACCCTGAGAGGCTCGCATCTTCCATCGCTTTGAACGTCGATGGCACGCGAGGACGGAAAGCCCGCGGCTCCGGTCACCCCGGCGTCGTCGCTGTCACTTGCCGGTGATGGGCGCGCTGATCAGAGAGGAATTGCGGTAGCGGGGATCGTCGGTCACTTCCTCGCCCACCCATGGGGGGAGGGGGACGTGCTCGGCGCCGTGGGCCAGCTCGATCTCGGCGACGATGAGGCCGTCATTCTCGCCCTCGAACACGTCCACGGTCCATGTCTTGCCGCCGAACACCACCTCGTAGCGCGTCTTCTCGATGATCGGCTTCAGGCAATGGTCGCGCAGCATCGCCTCGGCGTCGGCGATGGGGATCTCGTATTCGAACTCCGCCCGGCTCATGCCTGACGTGGCGCCCTTCACGGTGATGTAGGCCTGTTCCCCCGCATGGCGGATGCGGACGGTGGCGTCCTGCGCCACGCAGAGATAGCCCTGCCGGAATTGCCGCCCCCGCGCGCCTTCGCGCCAGGAATCCGAAACCACCAGGAACTTCCGCTCGATCTCGACCGCCATGGACGCCTTCCGCGCGATGCGAATACGCCACATCAGTGGCCCGAGCGAATGTCATGTGAAAGCGAAAAATGCGATCGGCGCCTCGCATTCTCTTTCCGCCGTGCGGCGCGAATCGTCGCTGCCCTCCCCGCCGGGCGGGAAGGGCAGGTGCGCGAAGGGCTCAGGCCCGATCGCCTTTCAGATCGATGGTTGGATGCCAGCCCCTCGGGGCCGTCATGCCCGGGCTCGTCCCGGGCATCCACGCCTGCGTGTCGCGCGTGGACCCAGCCGAACCGCGCGGATGGCCGGGACGAGCCCGGCCATGACGCGTCCGGCATGACGGTGCGTTTTTGAAAAGCACAGTCTCGCCCGTTTGAATGTCGATCCGCCCTTAGGCCGGCTCGGCCACGCGCGGCGCGAGGGCGAGGTCCTGCTCCACGTCGTGTTTGCTGGGTGGATTGGTGTCGCCGATGATGGTCACGCGCAGGATGTTGGTGGTGCCTGGCCGGGCGAAGGGCACGCCGGCGGTGATGGCCAGCCGGTCCCCCGGGGCGCCCAGTCCCTCATGCACCGCGATCCGCACCGCATTGTCCACCATCTCGCCGAAGGAATGGATGTCCTGCGGGGCGTGCACGGCGTGCACGGCATAGGAGAGGGCGAGGCGGCGGGCGGTCTCGATGCGGCTGGTGATGCCGAGGATGGGCTGGGCGGGACGCTCGCGCGCGGCGCGCAGGCCCGTGGTGCCCGAGAGCGTGTAGGCCACCAGCGCCTTGGCGCCCACGGCGGTGGCGGTCTGGGTCGCGGCCTTGATCACCGCGTCGCCGATGGTGTTGCCGCCCGGCGCGGGCATGGCGTCCAGCGTGCGGCGATAGCCGGGATCGCGCTCCACGTTGCGGATGATCTCGTCCATGAAGGCGACCGCCTCCACCGGATACTGTCCGGCGGCGCTCTCCGCCGAGAGCATCACGCAGTCCGTGCCCTCATAGACGGCGGTGGCCACGTCCGACACCTCCGCGCGGGTGGGCACGGGGGCCGTGATCATGCTTTCCAGCATCTGCGTGGCGACGATGACCGGGCGGCCGAAGCGGCGCGATTCCGAGATCATGCGCTTCTGGACGGCCGGGACTTCGGGCAGGGACAGTTCCACGCCGAGATCGCCGCGCGCCACCATGATGGCGTCGGAGAGCTGGACCAGCTCGGTGAGATGCTCCACCGCGGCGGGCTTCTCCATCTTCAGCATCACCGCCGCCCGGTCGCCGATGATGGCGCGGGCCTCGTGGATGTCCTCGGGCCGCTGCACGAAGGAGAGGGCGATCCATTCCACGCCCTTGGAGAGGGCGAACAGCAGGTCGGCGTGGTCCTTCTCCGTCAGCGGGGAGAGGGGCAGCACCACGTCGGGGATGTTGAAACCCTTGTTGTTGGACAGGCGGGTGCCGCTGATGACTTCCGCGTCCAGCCAGCCCGGCCCCTTGCCCACCACCTTCAGGCGCACCTTGCCGTCGTCGCACAGAACGGTGGAGCCCAGCGTCAGGGCTTCGATGATGTCGGGATGGGGAATGGGCACGCGGGTCTCGTCGCCCAGGCGCTCCACGTCCGCGTCGAACCGCAGAACCTTGCCGGGCGCGAAGGTGATGGCGCCTTCCGTGAAGCGGCCGAGCCGGAGCTTGGGCCCCTGGAGGTCGGCGATGATGCCGATGGGCCGGCCGGTCTCGGCTTCCAGGGCGCGGATGCGGTCGATGACGGTGCCGTGGTCGGCCTGGGTGCCGTGGCTGAAATTGAGCCGGAAGACGTCCACGCCGGCGAGGAACAGCGCGCGGAGCTTCTCCGCGCTGTTGGAGGCGGGACCCACTGTGGCAACGATCTTCGTGGACCGGTTGCGTCGGATGGTCATGGCTTTCCTCCCTGAATGGTCCTTTTGGTGTTCCGTCCCTTATAGGCCGGAATGCCGTCATCCGCGCGACAGGTGTGGTCGGCGCGCCCCCCTTCGAGACCGAGGTCTCTCCCGCCCGTGACAGGGCGGGAGAGACGTGGCGACGCCTCACGCGACTTCGTGGTTTCCCAGCAATTCAAGGGCCTTGACCATGGCGGAATGGTCCAGCTTCGCGCCGCCATGGGCGGCCACGGCATTGAACAATTCCTGCGCGGTGGCGGTGTTGGGCAGGGACAGGCCGAGCGCGCGCGCCGAGGACAGCGCGAGGTTCAAATCCTTCTGGTGCAGCTCGATGCGGAAGCCGGGCGCGAAATTGCGCTTCACGATGCGCTCGCCATGCACTTCCAGGATACGGGAATTGGCGAAGCCGCCCATGAGGGCTTCGCGCACCTTGGCCGGGTCGGCGCCCGCCTTGGAGGCGAACAGCAGGGCCTCGCTCACCGCCTCGATGGTCAGCGCCACGATGATCTGGTTCGCGACCTTGGTGGTCTGTCCGTCGCCGTTTCCGCCCACGAGCGTGATGTTCTTGCCCATCTTCTCGAACAGCGGCTTCACCGTGTCGAACGCGTTCTGCGGGCCGCCCACCATGATGGTCAGGGAGGCGGCCTTGGCGCCCACGTCGCCGCCGGAGACCGGGGCGTCCAGATAGTCGCAGCCGAGCGCGTTGATCTTCTCCGCGAAGGTCTTGGTGGCGACCGGCGAGATGGAGCTCATGTCCACCACGATCTTGCCCGCCGACAGGCCGGCGGCCACGCCGTTGGCGCCGAACAGGGCCTCGTCCACATGGGGGGTGTCGGGGACCATGAGGATGATCACGTCCGCCTGCTTCGCCACCTCGGCGGAGGAGGCGCAGGCGGTGCCGCCCTTGTCCGTCAGGTCGGACGGCACCTTCACCACGTCATGAAGGAAGAGGGTGTGGCCGGCGGCGATGAGATGGCCGGCCATGGGCGTGCCCATGATGCCGAGACCGATGAAACCCACTTTCATGTGCGTGCCTCCTGAGACGTCTTTTTGGAACCCGCCGCGCGAAATCCGGCGCCCCTCCCCGGGGCGCCGGAAAAGTGCTCAGCGATACGTGTCGAGCCAGGCGAGGCCCGCGTCCGTCGTGGTCTTCGGCTTGTATTCGGCACCCACCCAGCCGGTGTAGCCGGCATCGTCGATGGCCTTGAGCACGAAGGGATAATTGATCTCGCCCGTGCCCGGCTCGCCGCGGCCGGGATTGTCCGCGAGCTGGATGTGCTTGATGCGGGGCATGAGCGCGCGCAGCGTGGGGGTCAGGTCCCCCTCCATGATCTGCATGTGGTAGATGTCGTACTGAAGGAAGATGTCGTCCGCGCCCACCTCGTCGAACAGCGCCATGGACTGCTTGGTGCCGGTGAGGTGGAAGCCGGGAATGTCGCGGGTGTTGATGGCCTCGGCCACGAACGGGATGCCCGCCTTCTTCAGCTCGGCGGCGGCGAACTTCAGGTTCGACACCAGCGTCTCGTGCACCTTTTCGGCGGGCACGTCCTTGGGGGTGAGGCCCACCAGCACGTTCAGCGTCTGGGTGCCGAGCACCTTGGCATATTCGATGCCCTTGCCCACGCTGTCCTGGAACTCGCCCACGCGGTCCGGGAGAACGGCAAGGCCGCGCTCGCCGCCCGCCCAGTCGCCGGCGGGCAGGTTGTGGAGCGCCTGGGTGAGGCCGTTCTTCTCCAGCTTTTCCTTCAGCTGCTCGGCCGGATAGGCATAGGGAAACAGATATTCGACGCCCTTGAAGCCGGCCGTGGCGGCTTTCTCGAACCGATCGAGGAAGTCGATCTCGTTCCAGAGCATGGTCAAATTGGCAGCGAACTTGGGCATTCACCTCTCCGCTTGGCTGAGCCGTGGTTTTTGGGCCGTGTTGTGTGAAGGGCGCCCCGGCATGGCCGGCGGCGAAGGACCCTCCGGCGCGAAGCCGGAGGGTCAAGTCTACCCAATGTTCGGAGGGGAGGTCACTCCGCCGGCTCGGGCTGCCGGACCTTCTCGACGGGAACATCGAGAATCTCTTCAAACTCGTTGATCTTGTCGATCTCCACGCCCATGGCGATGTTGGTGACGCGCTCCAGGATGAATTCCACCACCACCGGCACCTGGTGCTCCGCCATCAGCTTCTCGGCATGGGCGAAGGCGTCCTTGAACTCGTTGGGGGTGCGCACCCGGATGGCCTTGCAGCCGAGGCCCTCGGCCACCGCCACATGGTCCACGCCATAGCCGCCCGCTTCCTCCGAATTGATGTTGTCGAAGGCGAGCGACACCTCGAAGTCCATCTCGAACCCGCGCTGGGCCTGGCGGATCAGGCCGAGATAGGAATTGTTCACGACCACATGGAGGTAGGGCAGCTTGTGCTGGGCGCCCACCGCCAGCTCCTCGATGAGGAACTGGAAGTCGTAGTCGCCCGAGAGCGCGACGATCTTCGCGTCGGGGCGCGCGGCGCGCACGCCGAGCGCGGCGGGAAGGGTCCAGCCGAGCGGCCCGGCCTGTCCGCAATTGATCCAGTTGCGGGGGTTGTAGACATTGAGGAACTGGGCGCCCGCGATCTGCGAGAGGCCGATGGTGGTGACATAGGTCACGTCGCGGCCGAACGCCTCGTTCATCTCCTCATAGACCCGCTGGGGCTTCAGCGGCACATTGTCGAAATGCGACTTGCGCAGCAGGCTCTGCTTGCGCGAGAGGCATTCGTCGGCCCAGTCGGAATAGTCGGGCAGCTTGCCCGCCGCCTTCCATTCCTTGGCGATGGCGACGAACAGTTCCAGCGCCGCCTTGGCGTCGGACACCACGCCGAAATCCGGGCCGAAGACGCGGCCGATCTGGGTGGGCTCGATGTCCACGTGAACGAACTTGCGGCCCTTGGTGTAGACCTCCACCGAGCCCGTGTGCCGGTTCGCCCAGCGGTTGCCGATGCCCAGCACGAAGTCGGACGCCAGCAGGTTGGCGTTGCCGTAGCGGTGCGAGGTCTGGAGGCCGCACATGCCCGCCATCAGCGGGTGGTCGTCGGGAATGGTGCCCCAGCCCATGAGGGTGGGGATGACGGGGACGCCGGTGACTTCCGCGAACTCCACCAGCAGGCCGGCGGCATCGGCATTGATGACGCCGCCGCCGGAGACGATCAGCGGCTTCTCGCTCGCCAGCAGGAAGGACAGCGCCTTCTCGGCCTGGGCGCGGGTGGCCTTGGGCTTGTAGACGGGAAGCGGCGCGTAGGTCTCCTCGTCGAACTCGATCTCGGCGAGCTGCACGTCGATGGGCAGGTCGATGAGGACCGGGCCGGGGCGGCCGGAGCGCATGACGTGAAAGGCCTGCTGGAACACCATGGGCACCAGCGCGGGCTCGCGCACCGTGACCGCCCACTTCGTGACGGGCTTGGCGATGGATTCGATGTCCACCGCCTGGAAGTCTTCCTTGTAGAGCCGGGCGCGGGGCGCCTGGCCGGTGATGCACAGGATCGGGATCGAGTCCGCCTGGGCCGAATAGAGGCCCGTGATCATGTCCGTGCCCGCCGGTCCCGAAGTGCCGATGCACACGCCGATATTGCCGGCCACCGCGCGGGTGTAGCCCTCGGCCATGTGGGAGGCGCCTTCCACGTGGCGCGCCAGCACATGGCGGATGGAGCCGCGCAGCTTCAGCGCGGAATAGAGCGGATTGATCGCCGCGCCGGGAACCCCGAACGCGCAGCTGATGCCTTCCTTTTCCAGAACCCGGACCGCCGCATCGACGGCACGCATGCGAGCCATGGCTTCCTCCCGAAATTGCTTTTCAAGAGGGATACGCCCGGCGCGTAATTGCTTCTATGGCAAGAGTTGGAAGTACATTCGTTCCAAAATAGAAATAATGCGGCGTCGCGCCGGCTCAGACCGCTTCCACGCGGTTCCGCCCGTTCTGTTTCGCCCGGTAGAGCGCCTCGTCCGCCCGGCCGATGGGGCGGTCGGCGCCCACATGCTGCCCGTCCGTCCGCAGCACATGGACGCCCGCGCTCACCGTCAGGGGCCAGCGCAGGTCCTGCGAGACGGAGATGCGCTTGCGCAACCGCTCCGCGACGCCGCGCGCCTCGGATTCCGACGTGTTGGGCAGCACCAAGAGGAATTCCTCGCCGCCGAACCGGCCCACCGCGTCGCTTTCCCGCGCCGCGCTCTTCAGGCATTGGGCCACCACCTTCAGGGCGAAGTCCCCTTCCAGATGGCCGTGGGCATCGTTGTAGGACTTGAAGTGGTCCACATCGACCATGATGAAGCCGAGCGGCGTCCCGGTCCGTTCCGCGTCCCTGATGTCTGCGTCGAGCCGCTGGCGCAGCGCGCGGCGATTGAGGGTTCCCGTCAGCGGGTCGAGCGCCGCGAGCTGGACCAGCTTGCGGTTCGCCGCCTCCAGGTCCGCCTGCCGCGCGGCCAGCTCCGCGCTCAGGGTCCGCCGCGTGTTGATGTCCTGGATCTGGGAGATGAAGCAGCGCGGCGTGCCGTCCTCGAAGCGCACGAGGGTGGCGTTGAGCTGGGCCCAGACCACCTCCCCACTCGGCCGCACGTAGCGTTTCTCGATCTGGTAGTCCTTGGCCTTGCCCATGAGCAGGGCCTGCACCAGTTCCAGGTCCGAGGGCAGGTCCTCGGGATAGGTGATGGCTTGGAAGTCCAGCTTCAGCAGGTCGGCCTCGCTGTAGCCGAAGAAGGCGCAGGCGGCCTCGTTCACCTCCAGCAGGCGGCCGTCCAGGCCCACCAGCGCCATGCCGATGGGGGCATTGGCGAAGGCGGCGCTGAACATGGCGCTGGCTTCGCGGCGTTTCGTCTCCGCCTCCTGGCGCCGCGCTTCCAGTTCCTTGCGCTCGATGGCGCGGCCCAGCGTGTCGGCGAGCAGTTCCAGGAAGGCGCCGTCCGCATCGTCGAAGGGACGCGCGCGCGGGGCGGGGTCCAGCAGGCTCAGCACGCCGAAGATCGCGCTTCCCACGCGGATCGGGGCGGCGGCATAGGTCTCGAAGTCGCCCTCAAGATAGATGGGGTGGGAGCGAAGGACGTCGTTGGTCGCGATATGGTGGCACAGCAGGCTGGTGCGCGCCTTCAGCGCCACCGAGACGAACAGCGTGTCCACCGGCCGGGCGGTTCCCTCGATGAACGGAATGTCCACGTCCGAGCGCACGCGCAGAAAGGTGAGATTGTCGCCCTCCAGCTCCCCGATGACGCCCGTCTTGAGGCCGAACACGCGCTTGCCGGCATCGATATAGGCATCGTAAAGCGCTTCGAGGGGGAGGTCGTCCCGGTTCAGCAATTCCCGCAGGGCGCGAAGAGATTCCGCCCAGTCACGCTGTCCCGCCGATCCCATATCTCGTTCCGCCGTCAGCACCGCGCCGCCGCTCGACCGAGCTAAGTCCACTCGTTCCGCCCTATCTCAAAAGATTTCGTAACTCGCCCTCCCCATATCATTTCGTATGATATCAGCCGAGTATTATTTAATCCGTTAGATCTCACAGATTCTCGGATTGTGTCTTCGATTTACTCCATTCTGGATTGTGGTATGAGGTTGGAGTATCGACTGATACGCCAAATCGAAAAATGGCGCGGGGGGCGGTTCCCCCGGGCGCGCGGCTGCGCCAATGTGGAGCCGATTCGTTTGGGAGGCCGCGCGGCCGGGCCGGCGGGTTTCGCCGGCCGCCGGGATGGTCCTTGGGGCATCGTCATGATCGATATTGCGGCCCGGGTCTACAATCACACGTGGAAGATCGATCCCATCGTCCGGTCGGTTCTCGACACGGATTTCTACAAGCTGCTCATGGGGCAGGCGATCCATCGCCGCCACCCGGCGGTGCAGGTGACGTTCGGCATCCACAACCGCTCCAGCCATGTTCGCCTCGCCGAGATCATCGACGTGGGCGAGCTGAAGGAACAGCTCGACCATGTGCGCACCCTCTCGCTGACGCGTGGGGAATCCACCTGGCTGCGCGGCAACATGTTCTACGGCAAGCGCCAGATGTTCTCGCCGGACTATGTGGCTTGGCTGGAGCGCTTCCGGTTCCCTGCCTACCACCTGGAGAAGCGGGACGGGCAGTATGAGCTGATCTTCGAGGGCCCCTGGGTTGAGACCACCATGTGGGAAATCCCGGCCCTCGCCATCATCAACGAACTGCGCTCCCGCGCGGTGCTCAAGGGCCTCGGAAAGTTCGAGCTGCAGATCCTCTATGCCCGCGCCATGTCCCGCGTGTGGGAGAAGATCGCCTTCCTGAAGACCCTCGGGCCGGTGAACATCGCCGATTTCGGCACCCGCCGCCGCCACGGCTTCCTCTGGCAGGACTGGTGCGTGCAGGCGCTCATCGAGGGGTTGGGCGAAGCCTTCCTCGGCACCTCCAACTGCCTCATCGCCATGCGCCGGGAGGTGGAGGCGGCGGGCACGAACGCCCACGAATTGCCCATGGTCTATGCCGCGCTGGCGCGCTCCGAGCAGGAATTGAGCTGGTCGCCCTACCAGGTGCTCGCCGACTGGCAGGAGGAGTATGACGGCAATTTGCGCATCATGCTGCCCGACACGTTCGGCACCACCGGCTTCCTCGCCAACGCCCCGGCCTGGCTCGACGGCTGGACCGGCATCCGCATCGACAGCAAGGATCCGCTGGAGGGCGGGGAGGAGGCCATCGCCTGGTGGCGTGCCCGCGGCCAGGACCCGCGCGACAAGCTCGCCATCTTCTCGGACGGGCTGGATGTGGAGGAGGTGGCGCGCATCAATGCCCGCTTCTCCGGGCGCATGCGGCTCGGCTTCGGCTGGGGCACGCTGCTCACCAACGATTTCCGGGGCCTCGCGCCCGAGGGCGGGCTCGATCCCATCTCCATCGTGTGCAAGGTGATCTCGGCCAATGGCCATCCGGCGGTGAAGCTCTCGGACAATCCCACCAAGGCCATGGGGCCGCCGGAGGAGGTGGAGCGCTACAAGCGGGTGTTCAACGTGGGGCCGCAGGTGGCGCGGCGCACCGTGGTGTGATCAGCCGGCGCTGCCCGGCAGTCCGGCGCGCTGGCGCAAGGGGCCGGCGGCGACCGAAAGCAGCGAGCGGTAGCGCCGCTTGGCGTCGCTCACCGTGCCGCTGTCGCCGATGGCGGCTTCCTGAAGCTCGGCGAGGGCGAAGGGGCTCGGCTCGGCCGGGAGCACCACCACCTCGGGCACGCAATTGGCGAGGCCCAGCACGTCGCGGGCGGTGAGCGCGGAGAGCGCGCGGGCCATGAGGGCGCACTGGTAGGCGCGGCGGTCGGGGCCCAGCCGGTCCCAGGGCTCCAGCAGCGGGTAGCGCTCCCGCGCCGCCCCGTGCGCGCCCTTGGCCATCCGCTCCACCATATCCGCAGAAATCATCGCTCTGTCCCGGGGCCCGTCTGCTGTGACCCGCCCAGACTGGCCGGTCGCTCCTTTCCCAACCCTTGCCGCCAGGGCGGTGGCGGCAAACGTGGTGAACGGAGGGTTAGGCAATGGATTGCGCCGGGCGGCTCGCCTGATACACTTGGACCGAATTCAGCAATGTGAGCCTGGACTCCGTGTGCCCTCGTCGCGCGCCGGACCAGGTGGCAAGGGGATCGAGATGAGGGACGAGACGCTCGGATCCTGCAAGGATCCGGCGCCGTCGGGCCAGGAACGCCCCCGCGCGTCCCCGGGCGCGCAGCCTGCCTGCGCCTCCGGTGCGGGCGAGCGGGCGGGGGACGCACGAGGTGTGGACACACCAACTGTGGCCACACGTGTGGACGCGCGAGGCACGGACGCGCGGGAGGCAAGCCCGCGGGACGACCGCGTCTATGCCGCCGTGGATCTCGGCACCAACAATTGCCGCCTGCTGGTGGCCCGTCCCACCGGCCGCTCCTTTCGCGTGATCGACGCCTTCTCGCGCATCGTGCGCCTGGGCGAGGGCGTCGCTTCCAGCGGCCGCCTGGGGCCGGCGGCCATGGAGCGCGCGCTGGTGGCGCTGGAGATCTGCGCGGGCAAGATCGCGGCGCGCGGCGTGTCGCGCGCCCGCATCATCGCCACCGAAGCCTGCCGCGCCGCCGAGAACGGGGTCGAATTCCGCACCCTCGTGGAAGAGCGGACCGGCCTGCGCCTCGAAATCGTGGACCGGCGCACCGAAGCTTCGCTCGCCGCCGCCGGCTGCGCCCCCCTGGTGGACCCCACCTGCGACGGCGCCATCCTGTTCGACATCGGCGGCGGGTCCACCGAGGTGGTCTGGCTGGGGCGCCGGGCGGCGGGGGACGAGGGGCCACCGCGCGCCCGCATCCGCTCCTGGGCGTCCCTGCCCACCGGCGTCGTCTCGCTCGCGGAGCGCCATGGCGGGGTCAAGGTCTCCCGCGAACTGTTCAGCGCCATGGTGGCCGAGGTGGCGGAGCGCCTGGACGGCGTGCGGCAGAGCTGGGGCCTCAGGGCGCCCGGCCGCATGCACCTTCTGGGCACCTCGGGCACGGTGACGACGGTCGCCGGCATCCATCTGGGCCTCCAGCGCTATGACCGCACCCGCGTGGACGGCGCGTGGCTGCGGGCGCGGGACATCAACCGGGTGGTGGACCAGCTCGTGGGCATGTCGTTCGAGGAGCGCGTCTCCAATCCCTGCATCGGCGCCCAGCGCGCCGATCTCGTTCTCGCCGGCTGCGCCATCATGGAAGCCGTGCGGGAGGCTTTCCCCACCGACCGCCTGCGGGTGGCGGACCGCGGGCTGCGCGAGGGCATGCTCGTCCAGCTCATGCGCGCCGACGGCGTCTGGCGCCGGCCCGGCAGTCCGCCCGCCGCCGTGGAGCCCTGCCCATGACCACGCCCCCTCGCGGCCCCGACGGCCGCCCCCTCAAGGTCCGCGTGAAGACCGCGCGCGGGCGCACCACCTCCTCCCAGAAATGGCTCCAGCGCCAATTGAACGATCCCTATGTGGTGCGCGCCAAGCGCGAGGGATGGCGCTCGCGCGCCGCGTTCAAGCTGATCGAGATGGATGACAAGGCCCACATCCTGCGGCGCGGCATGCGCGTTGTGGATCTGGGCGCCGCCCCGGGCGGCTGGAGCCAGGTGGCCGCGCAGCGCATCGGCCTGGAGGAAGGCAAGGGCAAGATCGTCGCCATCGACCTTCTGGAGATGGACCCCGTGCCGGGCGTCACTTTCGCCCAGATGGACTTCCTCGACGAGGACGCCCCCCGCCGCCTCATGGACATGCTGGAAGGGCAGGCTGACCTCGTCATGTCCGACATGGCGGCCAACGCCACCGGCCATCGCGCCACGGACCACCTGAAGATCGTGGCGCTGGTGGAACTCGCCGCCGAATTCGCCCGCGACGTGCTGGCGCCGGGCGGCGCCTTCGTCGCCAAGGTGCTCCAGGGCGGCACCGAAGGCGGCCTGCTGGCGAACCTCAAGCGCGACTTCGCCCAGGTGAAGCATCTGAAGCCCGCCGCCAGCCGGTCGGATTCGGCGGAACTCTACGTGCTCGCCACCGGCTTCCGGGGTCGCGCCCGCCCCGTCGAGGGGGAGGCCGAGGAGGCCCAGGGCGAAGGCGTGGACTGACGGCGGTCAGTCCACCACCGCCAACCGCTCCACGGCCACCACCCGCCCGCGCTCCACGGCGAGGGCGAGGCGCCCGGCCTTCAGAGCCAGGGCCCGCTCGCCGAACAGCTCGCGGCGCCAACCGCTGAGGGCGGGCACCGGCGCCTCGTCGCTCACCGCGATGCGCTCCAGGTCCTCGGTCGTGGCGATCACCTTGGCGGCGACGCCGTTCTGCTCGGCGGTCATGCGCAGCAGCACCTTCAGCAGTTCCACCGTGGCGGTGGCGCCGTTGGGCAGGGCCCGGTCGCGCTCGATGCGCGGCAGGGTCTTGGGGTCCCGCTCCACCCCGCGCCGCACCGCTTCCAGCACCGCCTCCCCGTAGCGCGAGCGCTCGAAGCCCTTGGGCAGGGAGCGCAGCTCGGCCAGCTTCTCCGGCGTCTGCGGCTGCTGGAGCGCGATCTCGCCGATGACCTCGTCCTTGATGATGCGCCCGCGCGGCTGGTCGCGGGACTGCGCCTCGCGCTCGCGCCAGGCGGCCACTTCCACCAGCACCGCCAGTTCACGGGGCTTGCGCACGCGGGACTTCAGCCGTTCCCACGCATGCTCGGGATCCTGCCGATAGGTGGCGGGCGAGGTGAGGATGTGCATTTCCTCGCCCATCCACTCGCCCCGGCCGCGCTTCTCCAGGTCGCGCAGCAGCGCCACGTAGATGTCCCGCAGATGGGTGACGTCGGCCACCGCATAGACGAGCTGGGCCTGCGACAGGGGGCGCCGCGACCAGTCGGTGAAGCGCGACGACTTGTCGAGGGCATGGCCGCAGATGCGCTGCACGAGCTGGTCGTAGGAGATGCTGTCCCCATAGCCCAGCACCATGGCCGCCACCTGTGTGTCGAACACGGGATGGGGGATCAGCCCGGCGCGGTGCCAGACGATTTCGATGTCCTGCCGGGCGGCGTGGAACACCTTCGTCACGCGCGGATTGGCCATCAGTTCGAAGAAGGGCGCGAGATCGAGATCCGGCGCCAGCGCGTCCACGATGATGGCCTCGTCCGGCGAGGCGGCCTGGATGACGCAGAGTTTGGGCCAGAACGTCGTCTCGCGCAGAAACTCGGTGTCTACGGTGATGAAGTCGTGGCGGGCGAGCCGGGCGCAGGCCGCGGCCAGCCCCTCGGTGGAGGTGATGGGATCCATGGGAGGACCATAGCGCGCCCGGAGGCTGCCTTGAAAGAGCCTGATTAATGGGGCTCGCGCATTTCCCCGAGGACGAGGGCATCCGCGTCCTCCCGCTCGACAGCCGCGCCCAGGTACCATCCCTGCACCAGCGTGCAACCCTCTTCCTTCAGGATTTCAAGCTGTTGAGCCGTTTCAACGCCTTCGATGGTGGTATCGAGCGGCAGCGCCTTCGCCAGTGCCAGGATCGCGCGGAGCACCGGCAGGCTCTGGTGCTCCACGCCCAGCCCGTCCACGAAGGCATGGTCGATCTTGATCCGGTCCACGGGCAGGGTGCGCAGATAGGCGAACGAGGAATAGCCGGTGCCGAAGTCGTCCAGGGCGATTCGGATGCCCTGCCGCCGGAAGTCCTCGATGATCTCGGTGGCCACCGGCCCCTCCTGCATGAGGGCGGTTTCGGTGATCTCCAGTTCGAGGCGGTGGGGCGGCAGGCCGGTGGCGGCAAGCGCATGGGCCACCTGCTCGGCCACGCGGTTGGCCCGGAACTGGATGGCCGAAAGGTTGACCGAGATGAACACGTCCTCCGGCCAGGACAGGGCCTGCCGGCAGGCTTCCTCCAGCACCCAGCCGCCCAAGGGCAGGATGAGCCCGATGGTCTCGGCGGCGGGGAGGAACGCGGCCGGGCTCACGATGCCCCGCGTGGGATGGCGCCAGCGCACCAGGGCCTCGAAGCCGCGCACCCGGCGATCCCTACAATCATAGATGGGCTGGTAGACCACGAAGAACTGGCCGGCCCGCCAGGCGGTGTCCAGGTCCAGCTCCAGCACCCGGCGCGCCAGGGCGTTGCGCTCCATCTCGCGCTGGAAGACCCGGGCGAGGCCGCGCCCGTCCCCCTTCGCCCGGTAGAGCGCGAGGTCCGCGTTCTTCAGCAATTCCTCCAGCGTGTGGCCGTGCTGGGGGGCGATGGCGATGCCGATGCTGCCGCCCGCGATCACCCGGTGATGGTCGAGGTCGAAGGGCTGCTTGATGGCGTCGATGATGGCGCCGGCGATCCGAAGGGCCGTCTCCTCGTCCGCCGCCGGCAGCACGATGGCGAACTCGTCCCCGCCGAGGCGCGACACGGTGACGGCGTGGGCCGCCACCGCGCAGATGCGCTCCGAGGCAGCCCGCAGCAGGGCGTCGCCCACCGCATGGCCCAGCGTGTCGTTCACGGTCTTGAAGTAGTCGAGGTCGAGGAACAGAAGGGCGAAGTCCGGCCGCTCGCCCGCCGCGCGGAACGCCGCCTCCAGATGCTCCACGAGGCCGAGCCGGTTGGGCAGTTCGGTGAGGGAATCGCGCCGGGCGGCGGCCATGAGCGCCTGGGCCACCTTGCGCTGGTTTTCCAGGCGCCGCTCGGTGATGACCACTGCCGCCGCGATGCCGAGGCAGATCATGCCGGCGAAGGCGATGATGGGCAGGGCCTGGCTCCAGGCGCGCCGCATCAGGGCATATTCACTATCCGTCACCAGGATGCTCACGGGATAGCCGGCCAGCTTGCGCACCGCATAGACCCGGGCGCGCCCGTCGATGAGCCCTTCGGGCGCGATGCCACCGGGTTCGTGGCGGGCGAGCACCCGTTCCGCCAGGGCGCGCGCGGGGGCGCTGTCGCCCGGTGCCGCGGCCAGGGGAAAGCCGGCGAGATAGGTCCCGTCGGAGCGGAACATGGCGATGGCCGCCTCCCGCCCGAGGTCGATGCCGCTGAAGATCTCCTCGAAATAGGACTGGCGCAGCGCCCCCAGCAGCACGCCCAGGAAGCGGCCGTCCGGCGCCGTGATGCGCCGGCCGAGATAGATGGTGACGGTTCCCGTGGCACGGTTCGACACCGGAGCGCTCACCGCGATGACCGGGCCCTCCGGCTTCATCAGGGCCTGGAAATAGTCGCGGTCCGAGACCACCACCGGCGGAATCGGCCAGAAGCGGCTGAAATTGAGCAGCTTTCCGCCCTCGTCGATGAGCGTGATGGCGTCCACATAGGGCAGGGCGTCGATCTTGTCCCGCAGCATGCGGTGCACGTTTTCGCCGCCCATGGCGGTTTCGAGCTGCTCGCGGGTCTGGATGCGGGCGGACGTGATGGTCTCGGCGATGGCGCGCTGCGCCAGTTCCAGTCCCTGGAAGGCACGCTCCGTCTGCCCCGCGAGGGCGAGGGCGAGATTCTCCAGCTCGCGCTTTCGGTCGGTCATGGCCCGCCCGCCGGCCTGGAAGGCGAGGAGCGCCGCCACCGCGATCACCAGCGTGCAGACGAGGGCGGCCAGGTAGCGGATCCGGCGTGCCGTGCGGTCATGAAGAAGCTGGGCCTCCATGATCCGTTCCGCATCGCCGCGTCGCTCCTGCGTGTGCCCTGCCACCCTGCACTCCTTCCGGCGATCGACGCGGAGGCATGGCCCGCACGTCCGCTTGTCCTGCGCCAGCCTAACCCGCAAATGGCAGGGCTGCCTTATCAAATTCCCTCGTATCAAAGTCTAAGATCTTGTTTCACGGCACAATTTAGCCGAATGGCCCGGGAGTGGACGGTACGGGGGGAATGGCCGGAGACGGAGAGGATTGCCACCTCCGGGCCCTGCCGCGCTTGACAAGGAGGGGCTCCCATGCACCTTCCGGCGGCCTGCGGCGCCGCCCGGCGGCGGCCGCGTCGATCCTTCATGTCCGAAAGGCCGTCCCCATGCACCGCTACCGCACCCACACCTGCGGTTCGCTCACCGAGGCGCAGGTGGGCGAGACCGTCCGCCTGTCCGGCTGGTGCCATCGCATCCGCGACCATGGCGGCGTGCTGTTCATCGACCTGCGCGACCATTACGGCCTGACCCAGGTGGTGGTGGACCCCGACAGCCCCATCTTCGCCGCCGCCGAGAAGGTGCGCGCGGAATGGGTGGTGCGCTTCGACGGCAAGGTGCGCCCGCGCCCCGAGGGCACGGAGAATGCCGACCTCGCCACCGGCAAGATCGAGATCTACGCCGTGGAGCTGGAAGTGCTCGGCCCCGCCGCCGAGCTGCCGCTGCCGGTGTTCGGCGAGCAGGACTATCCCGAGGACATCCGGCTGCGCTACCGCTTCCTCGACCTGCGGCGCGAGCGCATCCACAACAACATCATGACCCGCGGGCGGATCGTCGACAGCCTGCGCCAGCGCATGAAGGGCCAGGGCTTCTTCGAGTTCCAGACGCCCATCCTGACCGCCTCCTCGCCGGAAGGCGCGCGCGACTTCCTGGTGCCCTCGCGCATCCATCCCGGCAAGTTCTACGCGCTGCCCCAGGCGCCGCAGCAGTACAAGCAGCTCATCATGATGAGCGGCTTCGACCGCTACTTCCAGATCGCCCCCTGCTTCCGCGACGAGGACCCGCGCGCCGACCGCCTGCCCGGCGAGTTCTACCAGCTCGACCTGGAAATGAGCTTCGTTGAGCAGGAGGACGTGTTCGCGGCGGTCCAGCCGGTCATCACCGGCGTGTTCGAGGAGTTCGCGGACGGCAAGCCCGTGACCAAGGACTGGCCGCGCATCCCCTATGCGGAGGCGCTGCGCAAATACGGGTCCGACAAGCCGGACCTGCGCAACCCGCTCGTCATGCAGAACGTCTCCGAGCACTTCCGGGGCTCCGGCTTCAAGGTGTTCGCGCGCATGCTCGAAGATCCCAAGAACGAGGTGTGGGCCATCCCCGGTCCCACCGGCGGCTCGCGCGCCTTCTGCGACCGCATGAATTCCTGGGCGCAGGGCGAGGGCCAGCCGGGCCTCGGCTACATCATGTGGCGCGAGGGCAATGAGGGCGCGGGCCCGCTTGCCAACAATATCGGCCCCGAGCGCACCGCCGCCATCCGCGAGGCCCTGGGCCTGAAGGAGGGCGACGCCGCCTTCTTCGTGGCGGGCGACCCGTCCAAGTTCTACAAGTTCGCCGGCCTTGCCCGCACCCGCGTGGGCGAGGAGCTGAAGCTGGTCGATCACGACCGCTTCGAGCTGGCCTGGATCGTCGACTTCCCGTTCTACGAATGGTCGGAGGAGGAGAAGAAGATCGACTTCTCCCACAACCCCTTCTCCATGCCGCAGGGCGGCCTCGACGCGCTCAACGGGCAGGACCCGCTGACCATCAAGGCGTTCCAGTACGACATCGCCTGCAACGGCTACGAGATCGCCTCCGGCGGCATCCGCAACCATCGCCCCGAGGCCATGGTGAAGGCGTTCGAGCTGGCGGGCTATGACGAGGCGACGGTGGTGGAGCGGTTCGGCGGCATGTACCGCGCCTTCCAGTACGGCGCGCCGCCCCATGGCGGCATGGCGGCGGGCATCGACCGCATCGTGATGCTGCTGTGCGGCGTCACCAACCTGCGCGAGATTTCGCTCTTCCCCATGAACCAGCAGGCCCTGGACCTGCTCATGGGCGCCCCGTCCGAGGTGGCGCCCAAGCAACTGCGCGAACTGCACATCCGCCTGAACCTGCCCCAGAAGTGACCGTCTCCGCCCGTGCGGCGGAGAGGGGCGGGCCGGAAGCCCCCGCTGTGCGGCGGCACGGGATGGCGCGCCGCGTCCGATCCCGTTTTCAACCGAGCGCGGCATTTGGATGACGCCGGATCCGCGCGAGCGCCATCGGGTGCCCGCGCGGATCCGCCAGGGCGCGCGAACCTCCAGCGCCCGGCGGTTTCCCGCGCGGTTCGCGCCGCGCGCAAGCTCTTGCGGTTTCCGTCCTTTCCCTCTGCTGCGCCGCACATCCGCGGGGCCACCACCCGCCGCGTCTGCCGGTTCGCGCCACTCCCCCAATTTCCCTCGCTTGCGCAAACTGTTAAGCGTGAACGGTCGCTCCCTCACGGGAGCGCGGATCGAAACATGCGGGCACCTGACCGAAAAATTCGAAGGAGAAGTCGCTCCCTCACGGGAGCGCGGATCGAAACGCGCGAAAGCGCGGCGGGCGAAGGCGATGTCCTCGGTCGCTCCCTCACGGGAGCGCGGATCGAAACGGAAAAGGCGCACTCGAAAACGTCAGGCTCCTCGGTCGCTCCCTCACGGGAGCGCGGATCGAAACCTCGTTCGCCTGTCCGGCGAGGCGGCGGTGCAGAGTCGCTCCCTCACGGGAGCGCGGATCGAAACCTGTATGGGAAGCTGTTCGGCGGCAAGGACAAGCAGTCGCTCCCTCACGGGAGCGCGGATCGAAACATATCGAACCCCCATTTTCACCACTTGGGAGGCTAGTCGCTCCCTCACGGGAGCGCGGATCGAAACCTCGTCCGGCTTTCCGGCGAGGCGGCGGTGCAGAGTCGCTCCCTCACGGGAGCGCGGATCGAAACTCGTCATCGGACACCTTGCTGTCGATGACCTGAACGTCGCTCCCTCACGGGAGCGCGGATCGAAACAATGGTCGTCCAGTCGTCGGCTCCGGTGAAGGTGGTCGCTCCCTCACGGGAGCGCGGATCGAAACAGCATGCGGGGCCAGTAATCCGACCATGGCCCGGTCGCTCCCTCACGGGAGCGCGGATCGAAACAGGATGAGGGCGCCGGCAGGGATCACGCCCACCGTGTCGCTCCCTCACGGGAGCGCGGATCGAAACAAGAGATGACGTCTCTGCTCCCAACGGGGAATCTCGTCGCTCCCTCACGGGAGCGCGGATCGAAACTGCCCGCCGTCGCGCGGGTCATAGCCCCAGGCGCGTCGCTCCCTCACGGGAGCGCGGATCGAAACTTCCGGGCCGCCGGCGCAGAGGCGTTCATCCGCCGTCGCTCCGTCACGGGAGCGCGGATCGAAACATCCGGTCGTCCGGGGGATCACCATTCGCCGCTTGTCGCTCCCTCACGGGAGCGCGGATCGAAACAACAAGGACTGTCGCCAGGTCCTCCAGGCGCGGGTCGCTCCCTCACGGGAGCGCGGATCGAAACGCCGTGACTGACACCAAGTTCTCCCGACAGGGCGTCGCTCCCTCACGGGAGCGCGGATCGAAACTTCGAGAGCCGCGCCCCTGCGGCCCGCAAGTTCGGGGTCGCTCCCTCACGGGAGCGTCGCTCCGGAACAAGGTCGTGGTGGTGACGGATCCGGCGGCGGAGCGGCGCTCCCTCTCGGGACAGCCGGCCGATCGGGAGCGGGCGCCGGAAGGGCGCGGCGGCCACCGTGCCGCTCCCGTCTCACGGCCTTCGTCGCATCTCCTTCGGGGAGACGCCGAAGGCGCGGCGGAAGGCGGTGGCGAAGTTGGCCGAGGAATTGTACCCGGCGCGATAGGCGGCCTCGGAGACCGAGAGCCCTTCCTCCTGAAGCGCCTGGCGCGCCCGCTCCAGCTTGCGGCGGCGGACATATTCGAACACCGTCATGCCGAAGGCCGCGCGAAACAGGCGCTGGAGACGGTTGGCGCTCATGCCTGCCGCGCGGGCCACGTCCTCCAGCGTGAAGTCCCCGTCGAGCCGGGCCTCCAGGAAGTCGTGCACCTCCCACATGCGCCGCTGCTCGCGCGGCAGGAGGCTCGCGCCCGGCGCCTGCGGCGGGTCCTGGCCCAGGAGGCCCAGCGCCTCGGCGGCGATCTCCAGCACCCGGCTCTCCAGGTGCAGCGCATTGAGCAGCGCCCCATGGGACGGCGGGCGCAGCACCTGCTCGGCGAGGGCGAGCAGGCGCGCGGAGGGGCGGAAGCGGGCGCTGGACAGGTGGTCGCGGAACAAGGCCCGCACCGCGCCGTGGCCGGCCACGTCCGCCAGCCCCTCGCCGTCCAGCCAGTCGAAGGGCAGGGAGACGTTGACCTTGCGCACATGCATGCCCTGGCGGCCGCGGCGGCGGAACAGGTCCGGCTCGCCGCGCGCGATCATCACGCCCTCGATCTCCCCGCCCGTGGCGGCGGGGCCCAGCAGGAAGCGCCGGTCGCCCAGCGTCACGTCCGCCATGCCGTCGAGGAACAGGCTGATGGTGACGCCTTCCGCGTGAACGAGCTGGGTGGTGAGGTCGTGCATGTCGCTGGCGTCGGTGGCGTGGAGCGTGAGGCCCGAGCGCAGCCGCGCCATCTGGTAGCGCCCGCGCAGCGCCGCGCCTTCGCCGGGCAGGTCCGGCGCGAGGATGGCGAAATGCGACCCGCACATCCGCGAGGCGCGCGCGATGTCCTCCCGGCTGACGATCTGCGCGAGCTCGGCCCCGCCACCCGGCCCCGCGCGGCGGGGAAGGCCGGCGACATTGCCCGGAAATTCCGTGTCCATGGTGCATGGGAGCGTCAATGGCCGGTCATTGTCAATATTCGTCGGCATGCTTCAATTTAGTATCGTTCTAATATGGGGGAAATCAGCTTGATTTTGCTCACGCGTGGCGTTCAGGTGCGGTGAGTTCTGGCGCTTTTCTAGAGAAGCGGCGATTTCGCAAACATATTATACGCTGCTGCAAACGGATTCATTCTGGAGGTGCGGGGCGGGTCTGCTTAAAAACCGAAGCAGGTCGCCCGGTCCGGGCCTTCGGAAAGTCGAAATGCCACGCACATCCTCCCTCCGCTCCTCGGCCGCACTGTCGGTTTCCAGCGTCGCGCTTCTCGCCGGGCTCTCGATCCTCGCCCCCCTGCGCGGCGCGCTGGCCCAGCAGGCGCCCGCCGGCGGCGACATCGCGCTGGACGCGGTGAATGTGCAGGCGCCCGACTGGCAGGTTCTGACCGAGGGCAAGGACACCTATACCAGCGCCATCACCAGCACCGGCGTCGGCAGCCCGACCGAGTGGAAGCAGATCCCCCAGTCCATCAGCACGGTGACGAGCCAGCGCATCGAGGACCAGGGCTTCACCCAGTTGGAAGAGGCCATGTCGCGCACCACGGGCATGGTGATCCTGCAGAACGACCTTGGCCGCTCGTCCATCTTCTCGCGTGGCTACGAGGTGGACCAGATGCTGGTGAACGGCCTTCCGGCGCCGCTCTCCAGCATCTATGGCACCCAGCCGGACCTGGCCATCTTCGACCGGCTGGACGTGCTGAAGGGCCCGGCGGGCCTCTATTACGGCGGCACCGGCGCGGGCGGAAACTCCGGCCCCAGCGGCGTCATCAACGGCATCCTGAAGCCCGCCGTGGCGAACTACTTCCTCAATGCCGAGGTGAGCGGCGGCTCCTGGGACTTCGGCCGCGCCCAGATCGACGCGGGCGGCAAGCTGAACGCGGCGGGCACCGCGCGCGGCCGCATCGTCGCGGCCTATCAGGATGCGGACAGCTTCGTCGACTACAACGAGAACAAGGTCTGGGTGGGCTACGGCACGCTGGCCTTCGACCTCACCGAGAACACCACCCTCTCGCTCTATGCCTGGCACCAGGAGCGCGACATGCTGCCCTTCAACGGGCTGCCGGCGGTCAATCTCGGCGGCGGGGTGGGGCAGTTGCTCAACGTGCCGCGCAACACCTTCGTGGGCGCCACCTGGAACACGTTCAACAATGCCACCACGGACTATGTGGCCGAGTTGGAGCACAAGTTCGACAATGGCGGCGAGGCGAAGGCGTCGGTCCGCTATTCCGACCGCTCGGTGAATTATCGCTACGCCTATGGCGGCAGCGCGGTCTCCATGGCGCCGGCGAGCCTCGGCAATTTCTCCATGCAGTACACGGCCGCGCAATATACCGAGACCTCCCTCTCGGGCGACGCGCACGTGACGACGCCGTTCGAGGCGTTCGGGCAGACCCACGAAGTGACGGGCGGCTTCGCCTTCTCCACCGTGGACACCAACCTGCTGGCCCCCACCTCCACGACGCTTCCGGGCACCTACAACATCTTCGCCTTCAATCCGGCGAGCGTGCCCGTGCCCACCACGCTCTACAACCGCCAGAGCCTGACCGACCCCACCCAGTGGGGCGCCTACGGGCAGGCGAAGATCAAGCCGCTGGAGCCGCTGACCCTCCTGCTGGGCGGGCGGTTCGCCTGGTACGACAACACGTCCAACGTGACCACGGTGAACACCAGCACCGGCGCCGTGACCACCACCAGCGCCCCGGTGAATTATGATGGCGAGTTCGTGCCCTATGCGGGCTTCGTGCTCGACCTCACCAAGAATGTGTCGGCCTATATCAGCTACACCGACACCTTCACCCCCCAGACCGAGCTGGACGCCAACGGCGACGCGCTCCAGCCGCGCCAGGGCTACCAGTATGAAGGCGGCCTGAAGGGCACCTTCTTCGACGGCGCGCTCAACGCCTCGGCGGCCATGTTCCTGATCCGCGACACCAACCGCGCCCTCGCCACCGCCAATCCCAACGTCTATGTGGCGGCGGGCGAGACCCAGGTCTCGGGCTACGAGCTGGAGGTGAGCGGCAGGCTCGCGCCGGGCTGGGAAGTCTATGCGGGCTACACCTATACGGAGACCGAATATCTGACGGCCACCGCCGCCCAGATCACCACCGGCTTCAGCACCTTCACGCCGCGCAACAACTTCAATCTCTGGACCAAGTACGAATTCCAGGATCCCCGGCTCCAGGGGCTGCACATCGCGGGCGGCGTCAAGCACCTGTCGAGCTTCTACACCAAATCCGGCGGCGTGACGCTCACCGCGCCGGAATATACCACCGTGGATGCCCAGGTCGGCTACAAGTTCAACAAGCATTTCCAGGCCACCTTCACGGCGACCAATATCTTCGACGAGGATTACTATACCCGCGTGGGCTCGACCGCCCTGTTCAATTTCTACGGCGAGCCCCGCGCCTACTGGCTGAAGGTGAGCGCGACCTACTGATGGCCGAACTGGACGCCTGCGTCGCCGAACGGACCCTCCTGCCCGCCCTCCGCGCCTTGGCGCGCGGGGGCGCGGTGGGCGCCAGCGCGCTTACCCGCAGCGCCCGCTTCGCGGCGGAGGGGGAGCTGCGCATCGACCTCGCCTGGCCCGAGGGCCCCGCGCCGGAGGGGGGCTTTCCCCTGCTGGTGGTGACGGACGCCAATGCCATGTTCGCGACGCTGGTGGAGGCCGCGCGCCTCCAGGCGCTGCGCCCGGACGTGAGCGGCGTGCGCGAGCCGGTGGTGCTGGGCATCGGCCATGACATCGACGGCCTGTTCGATGCCCGCCTGCGGGAGCGGGACTATGCGCCGCCCGGCGCCGCGCGCCTTCTGGCGCGCCTGGAGACGCTGCTGGACGCGCTTTCGCTCCACCTGCCCCTGTCCGCCGGGCGCCGGACGCTCGTCGGTCATTCCCTGGGCGGGCTGTTCGTGCTCCAGGCGCTGTTCCAGCGCCCCGGCCTGTTCTCCGCCTATATGGCCGCCTCGCCCTCCATCTGGTGGAACCGCGACGCGGTGCGCGCGGGGGCGGAGGGGCTGGCGGAGCGGCTCCACGGGCCGGTGCGGCTGTTGCTGACGGCGGGCGGCGGCGAGCGCGGGACGCCCGGGGACGGGGCGCCCCCCGTCCCCCCCGAGCAGGCCCGCCGCCTCGCCGAGCGGCGGGTGGT